>NZ_JBVVQG010000015.1:0-145205 GCF_055811095.1 Mesorhizobium sp. WSM4833 | reverse complement strand
GAATAGGGGAATAGGGGAATAGGGGAATATGTTGCGCTCTTAGCCCGGCCGGCCAAATCTTTTTGCTTTTCCCTACTCCCTTACTGCCCTACTCCCTTATTCCCCTGCGAGCAAAGCGAGCACTTATGCCTTACGACCAGAAGAAAATCGTCGAAGCCCTGCGTGCTTTCGAACGCGGCGAGATCGTCGTCGTCATGGATGATGACGGGCGCGAGAACGAGGGCGACCTGATCGTCGCCGCTGTCCACTGCACGCCCGAAAAGATGGCGTTCATCGTTCGCCACACCTCCGGCATCGTCTGTACGCCGATGCCGCGCGAAGAAGCCAAGCGGCTGAACCTTGCCCCCATGGTCGCCGACAACGATTCCGCCCACACCACCGCTTTCACCGTCAGTGTCGATTTCAAGCATGGCACCACGACCGGCATCTCGGCCGAAGATCGCACTTTGACCGTTCGCAATCTTGCCAACGGCAATGTCGGTGGCTCGGATTTCGTCCGGCCCGGCCACATCTTTCCGCTGATTGCGCGCGAAGGCGGCGTGCTGATGCGCTCAGGCCATACCGAAGCAGCGGTCGATCTGTGCAAGCTCGCCGGCCTGCCGCCGGTCGGTGTCATTTCCGAGCTGGTCAATGATGACGGCACCGTCAAGCGCGGTCCGCAGGTGCAGGCTTTCGCCGAGGAGCATGGCCTCAAGCAGGTTTCGGTCGCCGACCTCATCGCCTACCGGCAGCGCAAGGAAACGCTGGTCGAACGCGTCGCCTGCTCGGAAATCGACACGCTCGGCGGCAAGGCACAGGTCTTCACCTACACGCTGCCGTGGGACTCCATGCATCACGTCGCCATCGTCTTCGGCGACATTCGTGACGGCGAGGACGTGCCGGTGCGTCTGCATTCCGAGGATGTGGTGACCGATGTCTTCGGCACCAGCCACCGGCTCGACGCCATCATGAAGACAATGGGCGAGCGCAGGCGCGGTGTCATCGTCTATCTCAGAGAAGGCTCCGTCGGCGTTGCGCATCAGGAGCGCAAGCGGCCGGCAAGCGGCGACCGCGAGGATCACGAAGAGGCGCGCCGCCGCGAAAACGAGTGGCGCGAGATCGGGCTAGGCGCCCAGATCCTCAAGGATCTCGGCATCTCCTCGATCAACCTGATCGCCTCGCGCGAACGCCACTATGTCGGCCTCGAAGGTTTTGGCATCCACATCGCCAAGACGGAGATCCTCTGAGCCTCCCGCCGATCCGGTTGCCGGAGAAGACGGATGAATGCGTCTCTGCCTTCCAGCCAGCGCAGCGAGCGGCTTTTGCTGCGCCGCCCAGAAGAGGCTGATCTGGATTTCCTGATCGACCTCTTTTCGCGCCGGGAGCTTGTTGCTCATCGTCCGGACCCTGTCCCGGATACAGCCCAGCAGAGCGCCGCGCGGCTGACGCGCGACATCGGTCATTGGGACAAGCACGGCTTTGGCCGCTGGGCGGTCGAGGCGGACGAAAAGCTGGTCGGCTTCGGCGGCGTCACGGTATCGGCGGATTTCGACGGTCTGAACCTGTCCTATCATCTTCATCCGGCGAGCTGGGGACATGGCTATGCCACGGAATTGGTGACGGAAGCACTGCGCACCGCGTTCGGCCCCTTGCGTGCCGATCGGGTTGTCGGCCTCGTCCGCCCCGCCAATCCGGCTTCGCGACGGGTGCTGGAGAAATGTGGCTTCGTCTTCGAAAAAGAGGTGATGTTGCATGGGGCGCCAACGATAGTTTTGGCATTGGCGCACCCAAGAAGAGTCAATATTTCAGGCCCGGCCGCCTAGAGCGGCGCGCCCGGCCTAAGGCCCGGGCGCGCCGGAACTATTCCGCAGCAATCGCGGCTGCTTCGCATCCGTCCATCTCGCACTCAGCCGTGGCAAGGCTGCGCTGGCCAAGCAGCACCGTGGCCAGCGCGATCGTGCCTGAAGCCACAGAGACCCAGAACCCGTTCTGGGCACCGAACGCATCGACCACCGCGCCGGCCGCGAACGAGCCGAGCGCCATGCCGATGCCGATGCCGGTCATGACCCAGGTAATGCCTTCGGTCAGCATCGCCTCCGGCACATGCCGCTCGATCAGGCCGAAGGCGGTGATGAAGGTCGGCGAGATCGCCACGCCGCTGATGAACACAGTCAGCGCCAGCAGTGGCACGGTGTCGGCGGTGAGCGGCAACAGCGTGCCGAGCGCGACGAGGGCGACTGCGATGGCCAACTGGCGTTGCAGCGGCGCCTTCAGGCTGAGCGCGCCGACGATGATGCCGAGCACGAACGATCCCAGCGCGTAAACGCCGATGACAAGGCTGGCGGCGCCGGGCTGGCCAAGCTCCTTGGTGATCGCCACGGTGCTGACTTCCGTCGTCGCGAAGGTCGCGCCGATGAAGATCAGGGCGAAGGTGATGATCTGAACCGGCCGCAGGCGGATCGCCGAGCCGCTTGAGCCATGGTCCACCGGCCGCACTTGCGGCTCCGTCGAGCGTTGCAGGATGAAGGCCGCTGATCCGAATGCGAGAAATAATGTGCTCACCAGAACGCCGGCTTCCGGGAACAGGGCAGCACTGAGACCGACCGATAGCGATGCCCCGGCGATATAGACCAGTTCATCGGCCGCGGACTCGAAGGCGAATGCGGTGTTCATCTGCGGCCGTCCGCGGAAAATCTCTGTCCAGCGCGCCCGCACCATCGCCGGCATGCTTGGCATGGCCGCGGCCAGTAGGGCCGACACGAACAGCGTCCACACCGGCCAGTCCTGGTTGGCCGCCGCTATCAGGACGGCGAAAGCCAGCACCGCGATGATGGTGGTGGGCACGACGATCCGTGTCTGGCCCAGGCGGTCCACCAGTCTCGATATCTGCGGCGCAACGAAAGCGTTGGCCAGAGCGTATGTTGCCGAGACGGCTCCGGCCAGCCAGTATTCGCCACGCGTCTGCGACAGCATCGCCACGATGCCGATGGGCGCCATGGCGATCGGCAGGCGCGCCATGAATCCGGCGGCCGCAAAGCCCTTGGCTCCGGGGGCACGAAAGATTTCCGAATAGGGATTTTGCATGGGTGGTTCCTCGACAAAGGACGATTCGGCAATTACATACGAAGCGTATGATTGTTAAATAGAGCATACGCCGCGTATGTCAATTGGCATACGTTACGTATGTGAATAGGGCCAGAAGCCATGCACAGACCCCGCAAGGAGATGATCGCCGAGACGCGCGCAAAGCTGATCGCGGCGGCCCGCCATGCCTTCGGCACAACAGGCTATGCGGAAGCCTCGATGGATGATTTCACCGCTTCGGCCGGGCTGACGCGCGGCGCGCTCTATCATCATTTTGGCGACAAGAAGGGGCTGCTGCAGGCGGTCATAGCCCAGATCGACGGCGAGATGGCGGCGCGCATCAATGAGGTCGCGTCGAGAGCGCCGACCCGCTGGCAGCATTTCGTCGACGAGTGCTCGACCTATATCGAGATGGCGCTGGAGCCGGAAATCCAGCGCATCATGTTCCGGGATGGCCCGGCCGTGCTGGGGGATCCAGCGCAATGGCCGAATGCCAGTGCGTGCATCGTGTCAATGACCGACCATCTGACCGCGCTGCAGGAGGAGGGGGTCGTTGTCTCGAGCCTCGACCCCGAGACGGCCTCGCGACTGATCAACGGAGCGAGCAGCCAGGCAGCGCAACGGATCGCCAATTCGGACGACCCCGAAGCGACGTCCAAGAAGGTGGTGACGGCGTTCAAGCAACTGCTCGAAGGCCTGCTCAAGAAGCCGGATCCGCAGTCGAATTGAGTTCCCACCGGAGCTTTCGTGCCGGCATCTGTTCCCGATAGGAATTTTTTCTTGACACCTGCCCTCAGCTAAGGTACATATTCGTCCATGGTGCTGATTTGCGCCGGTGACCCGCCGCACAGGCGGGTTTTTCGTTTGATGCTCCGTCAGACAACGCGCCGGCGAAAGGCTGCGAAAGAAAACCGTTGCCCCGAATTCGTCGCGCTTCGGCGTCAGGGGCCGGCAATTGACAATCGCCGGGTTGAGTTCATCCTCTTCCACCATCTCTGAGGCGGAGATTCGGGGCACATGTGGGATTTCGAGATCGGCCGGTCGGTGTCCATCATGATGCGGACCTGGCCGTTCATCGTCTTTCGTATGATCGTCTATTTCGGCATCACGCTGGCCTACATCATGGCGACCGGCACCGGTGCCTCGGTCGGCTATGGTGTCGGCCATATCTCCACCGATCCCGATGGGCCCATGTCCTTTGCCCTGTGGGGCGGCGTGGTCGGGTTTGGCATCGTCTCGATCGCGGTCTACTGGATCCGCGAATACATCCTCTATATCGTCAAGGCCGGCCACATCGCCGTCATGGTTCATCTGATCGACGGCCGCGACATTCCCGGCGGTCAGGACCAGATCGCCTACGCCAGGGATGTCGTGACCCAGCGTTTTGCCGAGGCCAATATCCTTTTCGTCGTCGACCAACTCGTCAAGGGTGCCATCCGCGCCATCACCGGCCTGCTCGGCGGTATCGCCGCCTTCCTGCCGATACCGGGCCTGAGCGGCCTGGTCTCCTTCATCAACACGGTGATCCGCCTGTCGCTGACCTATGTCGACGAGATCATCCTCGGCTACAACATCCGCATCAATTCAGCCTCACCCTTCGAGACGGCGCGCCAAGGCGTCGTGCTCTATGCCCAGAACGGCAAGGTCATGGTCAAGAACGCCGTCTGGCTGGCGGTCATCATGTGGGGCGTGTCGTTCGTCATCTTTCTGATGATGCTGGCGCCTGCCGGCGCCATTCTGTTCCTGATGCCCGGCCAGCTCGCCGGCTGGGCCTTCGTGCTCGCCATCGTCTTCGCCTGGGCGTTCAAGGCGGCCTTCATCGAGCCTTTCGCCATCGCTTGCCTGATGCAGGTCTATTTCAAGACCATCGCGGGCCAGATGCCGGATCCGGCCTGGGACGCCCGGTTGGCCGAGGCGTCGTCGAAGTTCAGGGAGCTCAAGGACAAGGCGCTCGCCTCCTTCGGCGGTTCGCGCTGGGGTACGGCCGGCGCCACACCCTGATCGGCCGGGCAGGTGGTGTCTGGTGCGGCAGAAACGGTGTTGAGGCGCGCCACGGTGGACTTCAGCTGTGTCTCGCCTTGCCCGGAAAACGTCTCGCTCATGATCAGTTCCGGCAGCGGCAGCCGCCGTCCCCAACCATGCGTTTCAAGGTCCGGTTTGGAAGCGAACTCGGAAACACGGCCGACGCAGAGATAGGCGATTGGCGTTACGTGATCCGGAATGGCCAACAGCCGCTTCAGCGCCTCAGCCTCGATGATGCTCACCCAGCCGACGCCAACGCCCTCGGCACGCGCGGCCAGCCAGAAATTCTGCACTGCGCAGACGGTGCTGTAGAGATCCATCTCCGGATTGTGCCAGCGTCCCAGCGGCGAACCTTTCGAGCGCTGCCGGTCGCAAGTGATGCAGATGTTGAGCGCGCTTTCGCAGATGCCTTCCAGCTTGAGCTTGCGGTACAGCGCCTGTTTTTCCGCCTCGATCGCCGGCAGTTCCTGCTCGCGCGCGGCCAGGAACAGGTCGCGCACCCTTTCGCGTCGCTCGATGTCACGAATGACAATGAAATTCCATGGCTGCATGAAGCCGACCGATGGCGCGTGATGGGCGGCAAGCAGCAGCCGCGCCAGCACGTCGTCATCGATCGCGGTGGGCAGGAAATGGCTGCGCACGTCGCGCCGCGTGAACATGGCGCGATAGACCGCATCGCGCGCATTCTGGTCAAATCCATCGTCAATGGCAGCGGTCATATGTTCCGGCATCGCTTGTCCCCTTGCGATTGCAGATTCAAAACGGTCAGAGCGTACGTTGTGCGTCCAAATGGACGCACGTCGCTCTGATGTCATCCGCCTGACCATGCGGATGACGATGCCTGCCAGGCCGGTCTTCTGGCTTGGGATCAACCCGCGTCCGGTGCCTTCCCGTCATCGACAGTGGCATTTACCGGCGCGGTCCCCCTCACAGCGTTGGGCACGCCACGGAATTCAACCGTGTTCCCGATTCTCCCGCTTGCGGCGGGCACCAGGCAGTGCCAAGGACTTTACGCCGAAGCGCCGGCGAGGCCAATGCCTGCGGCGACACGAATGGACGCAGGCGCGATTTTCCCCAGTCATCGGCCGGCCGTGCATGGCCTTTGTCGATCCGGGTCACTAGATTAGGACGATGACCACCCGTCTCTACACGCATCCGATCTTCCTCGAGCATCTCACGCCGCCCGGACATCCCGAGCGGCCCGACCGCCTGCGTGCCATCGAGCGCGTGCTCGATGAGGAAGCCTTTGCCGGGCTCGATCGTATCCAGGCGCCGGAAGGCGACGAGGCCACCATCCTCTACGCGCATCCCGCCGATTTCGTCGCCCGCGTGCGCGCCGCCATTCCCGACGAGGGGATTGCCCGCATCGATGCCGACACCACTGCCAGTCCGAAGAGCTGGCAAGCGGCGATCACCGCGATCGGCGCCGCCAACGCCGCCGTCGATGATGTCTTTTCGGGCCGCGCCGACAACGTCTTCGTCGCCGCCCGGCCGCCCGGCCATCATGCCGAAAAGACCACGGCCATGGGCTTCTGCCTGTTCAACACGGCGGCGATCGCGGCGCGTTATGCGCAGAAGAAACACGGTGTCGAGCGCGTTGCCATCGTCGACTGGGACGTGCATCACGGCAATGGCACGCAGGATATTTTCTGGGACGATCCCTCGGTGCTCTATTGCTCGACACACCAGATGCCGCTTTATCCCGGCACCGGAGCGAAGACCGAAACGGGCGCCGGCAACATCGTCAACGCACCGCTGGCGCCGCAGACCGGCAGCGAAGTGTTTCGCGATGCCTTCCTGTCGCGCGTCCTGCCCGCGCTCGACAATTTCGCGCCCGACCTGATCATCATTTCGGCCGGGTTCGACGCGCACCACCGCGATCCGCTGGCCGAGATCAATCTGACCGAGGATGATTTCGATTGGGCGACCGGCCAGTTGATGCAGCGCGCGGCACGCCACAGCGGCAACCGGCTCGTCAGCCTGCTCGAGGGCGGCTACGATCTGCAGGGATTGGCATTTTCGGTCGCCGCCCATGTCGGGCGACTGATGAAAGGATGAATGATGGCTGGTGAGACCAACGAAGACGTCAAGGCGATGAGCTTCGAGCAGGCACTCGATGCGCTGGAGAAGATCGTCGATGATCTGGAGCGTGGCGACGTGCCGCTCGACCAGTCGATCAGGATCTATGAACGTGGCGAGGCGCTGAAGGCGCATTGCGACCGGCTGCTGAAGGCCGCCGAGGACAAGGTCGAGAAGATCAGGCTGTCGCGCGACGGCAAGCCGGTTGGAACGGAGCCCCTCGACGCGGATTGAGGCCGGTCCGAACGATGGCCTCGCCTCACCGGTTTTTGGACATGATCATGATCGAGGCTATAACTCGTTGCGATTGAAACAGCTCAAGGACAAGAGGAGATACGGAAGCGATGTGCAGAAACATCAAGACCCTGTTCAATTTTGATCCGCCGGCAACCAATGACGAGGTGCGCGACGCGGCCCTTCAGTTCGTCCGCAAGCTGAGCGGAACGACGCGACCCTCGAAGCAGAACCAGCACGCCTTCGATCATGCCGTCGACGCCATCGCGGCCTCGGCGCGCGAACTGCTCGATTCCCTGGAAACCCATCAGCATCCGCGCAATCGCGAAGAGGTGGCGGCCAAGCTGCGGGCAAAGGCGGCCATCCGCTTTGCCTGATGCGGCCAGGCGGCCTTCGACCACCGACAAGGAGAGTCCATGAGCTTCTTCCCCGGGAAAGACCCTGAGGTGGGCGATGCGTTCGCCAGCGATCAGATCGAATTGATGGTCGTTCCGAACGCCAAGGACATCGGTGGTTTTCAGGTGCGCCGTGCCCTGCCAACGGCAAAAAGGCGGTTGGTCGGTCCGTTCATCTTCTTCGACCGCATGGGTCCCGCGATCCTGCGGGCCGGCCAGGCGCTGGACGTCCGTCCGCATCCGCATATCGGACTGTCGACGGTCACCTATCTGTTCGACGGCAAGATCCGGCACCGCGACTCCCTCGGCACCGAAATGGTCATTCAGCCCGGCGACGTGAATTTGATGACCGCCGGCCGCGGCATCGTCCATTCGGAGCGTACGCCGGAGGAACTGCGTGGCGCGCCGATGTCGGTATCCGGCCTGCAGACATGGCTGGCGCTGCCGGACGACAAGGAAGAGGTGGCTCCTGTGTTCGAGAACACAGGAGCGGTCAGGCTTCCCGAGATTGATGCCGAAGGCGTCAACGGGCGCCTCATCATCGGCGATTTCCAAGGATTACGGTCCCCGGTCAGGGCCGATTCGGAGACGCTCTACGCCGACCTGCGCCTGGCGCCCGGCGCCAGCGTGAAAATCCCTGCCGATGCGGAAGAGCGCGCCATTTACACGCTGGAAGGCGAGGTCTCGATTTCGGGCGATGTGTTCCCAGCCGAACGGCTGCTGGTGTTCCGTCCCGGTGACGAGATCGTCGTGTCGTCGCAGACCGGGGCGCATTTCATGCTGTTCGGCGGCGCCTCTCTTGGTTCGAAGCGTTACATCTGGTGGAATTTCGTCTCGTCGTCGAAAGAGCGTATCGAACAGGCGAAAGAGGAATGGAAGACAGGCCGCTTCGACATCGTTCCAGGAGACGAGGAAGAGTTCATTCCGCTGCCGGAAAGCTGATGCCTGTCGCCCAAAGTGGCCCGGTTTTGGGGAAACGACCTGCATAGAAGCAAAAGACCACAGTCTGATCCGCGTCACTGACACGCATTTACTTTCGCCGGCCGGCGGCCTATTTCGCCCATCAACCGAAAGCCTGAGCACCGTGAACGCAACGCCGCATACGCCGCTTCTCGACAAGGCCCGCATCCCGGCCGACCTGCGCATGCTTGCCGAGAGTGAGCTGCCGCAACTGGCGTCCGAGCTTCGCGCCGAACTGGTCGACGCGGTATCCCGCACGGGTGGTCATCTGGGCGCCGGCCTTGGCGTGGTCGAGCTGACGGTGGCGCTGCACTATGTCTTCAACACCCCGGACGACCGGCTGATCTGGGATGTCGGCCACCAGGCCTATCCGCACAAGATCCTGACCGGCCGCCGCGACCGTATCCGCACGCTGCGCCAGGAAGGCGGCCTATCCGGCTTCACCCGCCGCGCCGAGAGCGAGTACGATCCATTCGGCGCTGCCCACTCCTCGACATCGATATCGGCCGGCCTCGGCATGGCCGCGGCCCGCGATCTCTCCGGCGGCCGCAACAATGTCATCGCCGTCATCGGCGACGGCGCCATGTCTGCCGGCATGGCCTACGAGGCGATGAACAATGCCGGCGCGCTCGATGCACGGCTGATCGTCATTCTCAACGACAACGACATGTCGATCGCGCCGCCAACCGGCGCCATGAGCGCCTATCTGGCGCGGCTGGCCTCCGGCAAGGCCTATATCGGCCTGCGCGATTTCGGCAAAAAACTGACGTCTTATCTCGGCAAGCGTGCGGATCGTGCGATCACAAGGGCGGTCGAGCATGCACGCGGCTACGTCACCGGCGGCACGCTGTTCGAGGAACTCGGCTTCTATCACATCGGCCCGATCGACGGCCACAATCTGGAGCATCTGATCCCGGTCCTGAAAAATGTCCGAGACAATGGCGAAGGCCCGGTGCTCATCCATGTCGTCACCCAGAAGGGCAAGGGCTATGCGCCGGCGGAAGCCGCCGCCGACAAATATCACGGCGTCAACAAGTTCGACGTCATCACCGGCGCGCAGGCCAAGGCGCCGGCCAACGCACCGGCCTACACCAAGGTGTTCGCCGAAAGCCTGGTCCAGGAGGGCCGCGAGGACGACCGCATCGTCGCCGTCACCGCAGCCATGCCGAGCGGTACCGGCCTCGACCTGTTCGGCGAAGCGTTCCCGTCGAGGACCTTCGATGTCGGCATCGCCGAACAGCACGCGGTGACCTTCGCCGCCGGCCTCGCCACCGAAGGCTACAAGCCGTTCGCGGCCATCTATTCCACCTTCCTGCAGCGCGCCTACGACCAGGTCGTCCACGACGTCGCCATCCAGAAATTACCGGTGCGCTTTCCCATCGACCGCGCCGGCTTCGTCGGCGCCGATGGCGCCACCCATTGCGGCGCCTTCGACACCACCTTCCTGGCGACACTGCCGGGCTTCGTGGTGATGGCGGCGGCCGACGAGGCGGAGCTGCGCCACATGGTACGCACCGCGGCAAGCTATGATGACGGCCCGATCGCCTTTCGCTATCCGCGCGGCAATGGCGTCGGCGTCGACATGCCGGAGCGTGGCTCCGTGCTCGAAATCGGCAAGGGCCGCATCGTCAGGGAGGGCACCAAGGTAGCATTGCTGTCGTTCGGCACACGGCTGCAGGATTGCCTGATCGCCGCCGAGGAGCTAGGGGCTGCCGGGCTCTCCACCACGGTCGCCGACGCCCGTTTCGCCAAGCCGCTCGACGAGGATCTGATCCGGCGGCTGGCCCGCTCGCATGAGGTTCTGGTGACGGTGGAGGAGGGCGCCGTCGGCGGCTTCGCCAGCCATGTGCTGCAGTTCCTCGCCCATGAAGGCCTGCTGGAAAGCGGCCTGAAGGTGCGCCCGCTGGTGCTGCCCGACGCGTTCACCGACCACGCCAAGCCGGAAAAGATGTATGCCGATGCCGGGCTCGATGCTGCCGGCATCGTGCGCACCGTGTTCGTCGCGCTCGGGCATACGGTTCGCGCCCAGCGCGCCTGAATCAAAGTCTCAGTGACTTGAATCAGTTTGCCGGCCAACGTTCTTAACGCGTTGTTTACGCTGCCGTTTGGCGCTTTGCTTACCGTGTCTCTTGGCCGTTTTTCAACCGCGCCCTGCTAGATCGTGATCAGGCAGGGAGACAGCAACAATGAAAACGCTTCTGTGCGGCGCAGCGCTTTGCGGCGTCGTCGTCGCGCCGGCCACAGCCGAAACGCGCTATGATCGCAGCCTCGAAAAGGCGGCCATGGGCATCGTCGCCGGCAAGATGGGCGACATCCGCGGCGGCTTTTCCTTCAAGCAGGTGCCGCAACTGGTGGTTCTGCCGGCCCCCGTTCCCGCACCTGCGGTTGCCATCGAGCCTTCACGCGAGCAAGCGTCGGGAGGGCGTGCGGATGGGTTGTCTCCGGCCGTCGAGCGCCCGGTTTCGCGAAGCGTATTCTGAGCTAGAGACCAGCAAGCCCTGATCGGGATTGCCCGATCGTTTCATCGTGCTTTGCCGCTGTGCGGGTGATCTAAAGGCGTCGGCACTGCTACTCCGCCGCCACCAGCTCCGCTTGTTGCGCCGGTTTCTCGGGGCGCCAGGATTGCGCCGCGTGGCGGGCGCGGTCTGCCAGGGCGGCAAGGCGTCCGCGCAGGTTTCGTCCACCCACCACTGACGACAAGATCACCGAATGCGTCGCAAAGCGGCGCTTGAAATCCTCGCCGCCGCAGAGAAAATCGATCGTGGTCAAGCCCCTGTCGAACGACCACTGGATGTAATCCATCATCAAGACCATGCCCGGCGAGGCCCGTTCGAAGGCCGGATCATAGGTGGTGACGAAAGCCATCATCGTTCCATGCTGCTCGAAATTGATCGATATGGCGATGATCTCGTCTTCGCGTTCGAGCACGAAAATGCGCAGCAACCCAAGCCCGGCCAGAACCGAGATCAGTGCCGGCAGCGCGGGGGAACCTTCGTCGAACAGGTCCGAGACGCGGCCGTGTTTTGCGAGCCATAGCCGCTTCAGCGCCGCGACGCGTTCCAGCACCGGCTCGCGGGCTTCGTGCGCATCCATCAGGCGGAAACGCAGCGCGCCGCCTTCCTCCATGAATTTGTAACCACGGCGATAGTTTTGCCGGGTTTTCTTCGACTGGCTTTCAAACCATTGTGCGCCGCGTTGTCCGGCGCTGGAAACTCGGTAGCTGACCTCGCTGCGGTGGCTCGGCTGCAAAATGCTGCCCTGGCCTGGGGCGGCGGGACCAAGCAGGGTCCGGAATCGAGCATCGGGCAACAGCCGATTGAGATACGCAAGATCGAAGCCGCCATCGTCGAGGATATGTTGCCAGAGTTGCGGCAGGATCTGTGGCTCTGCATCGGGAGCAAGCAGGACATCGCCATAGTCGCAGTGATCCTTCGCCGCCCATTCCAGCATACGGATGCCCGAGCGCCAGAAGGTCGCGAGCGCAATGACCGCCTCAAGGCGCTCGCCGCTCCAGACCAGGCCGATCCTGAGGCCGCGGCGGTCCTGATGCGGTGTGGTGTGCCACCAGGCCGAGATCCAGTCGGGATGCTGGAAAACGAGGCCGCCGGCGCGTTGCCAGAGCGCTGCCCAGGCGGGCGCGATTTCTGCCAGTCGCTCTGGCGAGGTTGCAATTTCGATCCGGTGCGCTTGCTGCATCCGGAACACGGCCGGTCCGTTCATGGCTTGCCCCCCTGCGGCGATTGCTGTGGCTCGGGCTTGTCGGCGCGGAAATGTCTGGCGATCTGCCGCCACATCCGCTGCAGCGGCATGACATAGAGGCCTGCGAGCGACTGGTAGTCGCGCACGTTGCGTTCGATCAAACCGAACTTGAAGTCCTCGTCGGGTTTCGGAACGCACAGAGTTCCGAAGAGCCGATCCCAGAACGAGAAGAGCAGCCCGAAGTTCTTGTCGTAATGGCGCGGGTCGGTGCTGTGGTGCAACTGATGCCAGTGTGGGCACAGGATCAGATTGTTCAACGGCCCAAACGAGATCTTGAAATGCGTGTGCCTGACGAAATCCATCATCAGGATGTTGCGTATGATGTAGACGTTGACGCCGAAGACCGTCAGTTCAACCAGGTTCAGCGACACCAGCGACCAGATGCCGAAGCAGATGCCGGGAATGACGCCGTCCCAGGCCCGGTTCATCAATTCGTCGAGCGGGTGGACGCGATCCTTGGTGATGCCGACCATCACCTCGGCCGAATGGTGCACCTTGTGCAGTTCCCAGAGCACCGGGTAGCGGTGCTGGGCGACATGATAGAGATAGTACGAAATGTCGTAGGCAAGCAGCATGGTGAGGGTGAAGATCGTCACCGTCACAGGCCCCGCCGGCCCCTCGATCAGAGGCGGCTGGATTGCCAGCAGCGTGGAGAGCAACCAGTTCGTCGCATAGCCGACGGCGCTGACGAAGACGACGCCGGCGGGCAGCATGAGGAATGGCATCAGCGCCTTCCGCGTCACCCAGAACAAAAGGTCGGCTTTCGCCGAAGGATGCGTGATGACCTCATGCGGGACCGCGAACTCGAAGAACTCTTTCCAGCTCTTTTTCTCGACCGTGCGCCAATAGGCGACCAGGGCACTGGCCAAAGCAGTCAGCAACAGAAGTCCGGTCGCCAGCAGGCCGGCGCCGGAAATCCGGTCAAGAACCTTGTAGACGATGTCGCTGGCCAAAGTTGCCGCCTCTTCATCCGGGTTTTCCCGTCGTCGCGGTCATAACATTGAAGTCCTCAAGCAAATGCGATGAAAATTGGTTAAGAAATCATGAGGCTTTCTAGATTGTTGGTATTTACCCGCAGGCGGTGAGACCTCATGCTTCGGCGGTCATCCGTCTCAACGGGCGTAACGCATGGGTATTCATAAGGATGGTCGGCGGGACGGGACGCCTCACCATCGTCGCCGTGCAAGATGCTGAGCGTGATGATGGGAACGGGAGACGAAATGCTTCCAGCTGGCGCTCTTGCCATCGTCGTCGGCTTTCGCCATGAAGGCCGATGAATTCGCCTCTGCCAGCCAGCGCACGCCAGCGGCTCGACGACCTGCTCGTCCAGCGCGGGCTGTTTGCCAGCCGCTCGCGTGCCCGCGACGCGGTCGAGCGCGGCACTGTGACCGTCGACGGCCTCATTGCGCGCAAGCCCGGCCAGAGCGTTTTGCCGCAATGTCACGTTACCATCGATGATCCGGCGCAAGGCTATGTGTCGCGCGCGGCACTCAAGCTGATCGGCGGGCTCGATCATTTCGGCCTCGATCCTGCCGGCCGTGAAGCGCTCGACATCGGCGCCTCGACCGGCGGCTTCACCCAGGTGTTGCTCGAGCGCGGCGTGGCCCATGTCACCGCCGTCGATGTCGGTCGTGGCCAGATGCATCCTGATATCGGCGGCGACCCGCGTGTGACGGTGATCGAAGGGCTGAACGCCCGCGACCTCGCCGTCACCGATCTCGGCGGGCGTATTCCGGATTTCATCGTCTCCGACGTCAGCTTCATCTCGCTGAAACTGGCGCTGCCGCCGGCCCTTGGTCTGGCCAAGGCTGGCGCAAAGGCCATGTTTCTGGTCAAGCCGCAATTCGAGGCCGGCAGGGAAGCGATCGGCAAGGGTGGTCTGTTGAAGGATCCCTTCGATGCCGCCCGTGTCGCCGGCCTGCTGCAGGATTGGCTGGACTCCGTTCCCGGCTGGCGCTCGCTGGGGCTGCATCTGTCGCCGATCGATGGCGGCGACGGCAATCGCGAATTCCTGCTCGGTGGGATCAAGGACCGATGAGCGCGCGCTTCAGCATCAGGAAACTTGGCGCTCAGGGCGACGGTGTCGCCGAGACCGAGACAGGCGATCTGTTCATTCCCTTCACACTGCCCGGTGAAACGGTCACCGCCGCGCGCGAACGGGATCGCGCCATGCTGATGGCGGTGCTGGAAGCATCGCCGCTGCGCATCGATCCCGCCTGCCGCCACTTCACCGAATGCGGCGGTTGCGCGCTCCAGCATTTCGAAGCCGAAGCCTATCGCCAGTGGAAGCGCGAAAAAGCGGCGCACATCCTGAAGGGCAAGGGCATCGATTGCGAGATCGGTGACCTGGTCGCCTGCGCACCGCAGACGCGCCGCCGTGTCGTGCTTGCCGCCCGGCGCACCGAGACAGGCATGCTGCTCGGCTTCCATCGCCATCTGTCGCCGGAGATCGTCGCCATATCGGAATGCCCGATCTCGCTGCCGGAGATCGTTGCCGCCCTCGATCGCTTGAAGGCGCTCGCCGAATTGGTCTGCGCAACCACCAAATCGTTCCGGCTGGCGGTCACCGTGACCGGTTCGGGGCTCGATGTCGCGGTTCACGAATCCGGCAAGCTCGGGGAGCACCAGCGCCGGATCGCGGCTAACTTCGTCATGGCGCAGGGCTTTGCCAGGCTGTCCATCGATGACGAAATCATCATCGAGCCGAAAAAGCCGGTGGTCATGTTCGGCAGCGTCGCTGTCGCCTTGCCGCCGGGCGCGTTCCTGCAGGCAACCGAGGCCGCCGAACAGGCGATGGCCGACATCGTCGGCGGACATCTGAAGCGTGCCAAGAAGGTGGCGGATCTTTTCGCCGGTTGCGGTAGCTTTGCTCTGCGCCTGGCCGCGAAGTCGGAAGTCCATGCGGTGGAAGGCGATGCGGCAGCGCTTTCAGCGCTCGACCGTGGATCGCGCTTCGCCACCGGCTTGAAGCGGGTGACGGGCGAACGCCGCGACCTGTTCCGCCGGCCGCTGACGTTCAAGGAGTTGAATGCGTTCGACGGTGTGGTGTTCGACCCGCCGCGCGCCGGCGCCGAGGACCAGTCGAAGCAGATCGCCCGCTCGGATGTTCCCTACGTTGCTGCGGTATCCTGCAATCCGGTGACGCTGGCTCGCGACCTGCGCACCCTCATCGACGGCGGCTACGCCTTGAAGAGCGTGACGCCGATCGACCAGTTCCTGTGGTCGCCGCATGTCGAAGCGGTGGCACTGCTGGAGAAGCCGAAGTAGCGGCGATAGCCTGGAGGCTTCGGCCCTACGAACTTGGCGACAGTCGTTTCGACGTGCCGCCGCGTTGGTTGATCGACACCCAGGTGTTTGGGTTCTGCTGCCACTGGCGTTTCACGAAGTAATAGCCCGTCGCGTTCCAGGGCCTGATCTCATTGACCAGATTGTCCAGGACAAGATCGCCCTTGTCGGTTTTCACCGTCAGAATGGTGTGGCCTTCATTGTCCAGGTCGCGCACCACGGTCATCAGCAACGCCTGCCGGGGGAATCCCGCTGCCAGAAGAAGCTTGCGCTTGTAGAGCGCGTAGATCTTGCAGTCGCCCTTGCCGTCCACCGGATAGTCCCAGTGATCCGCCATCGTACCCCAGTGATCGAAATTGCTGACGGGTTTGATGGCGCTGTTCGCCTTCTGATTTATCCGTTTGAGGATGCGTAGGTTCTGCGCGGTCAGCTTGATATTCGCCGCCGGCAGAGCGGGCACCTTGCACTCCTTTGGCCGGCGATGGCAGAAATCGACCCAACCGTAGGGGACGCTGGTGCTTCCACCAACTGCGGCAGATTGCGTCGATCGCGACTTGAACAATGTCGACTGTGCCGCCGCCGGACTGGCTTGCAACGATGTCGCGCCAATCAACGAAACGAAGCCAAGCAGGAAAGAGGAGGTCAGGACGCCGGGGAAATGCCGCATTGCCAACACCACCGCAACCAGAGGGCCGGCACTGCGTTCGTGCGGAAACGGCAGCCCAGGCAGTTAAACACCTAACAATTTCCTAATGCCGATTGTGTTCACTTCAAGGTGCAGCCGGGGAATTCAAACTGGAAAACGCAAGCATCAGCGGGCGCATTCGGTCTGACTCGACCATCAGGGCGCCAGCGACGGACCTTTGTCATGCTTCCTGCAAGCTGTCATATCCCGCCGTCTTTGCAGCCTTGAGGAAATTACGATCAAAGGTTGCAAAGCCAGCGCCATGAGCTGATTTCCCCAGATGCAGAGCATCTGCGAAATCCATTCCCTTCTTCGCGAGGTCGAGTGCGGACGACACCACCGCGCTGTCCGCGACCTCTACTGTTGGGAGCCCGCCAAATGTCCGCAGCGCGATGTCAGGCGCCGCATAACCGTAGCGCCGGCGCAGCTCTCATGATGGCGCTCTCGGGTGCGCTCGTCGCCTGGATTTTGCGAAAGATCGCTCGAACCGGGCTATTGCCGTCCTATGCACTTGGCATCGCGGCCATGACGTTTGTCGCAGCTGCGCTGTATGTCTCCGGCCATGACGGGACCGTCGACTACCTGAGTGCTTGGGTCAAATATGCGATCGGTGGCGTCATCGCCTTCCTGATTCTCTACACGACTTCGCGCCGGTCTATCGGCAAGGCATAACGGCCCGGCCAGTTGGGCCGTTCGCTCAGACCCGCGTGCCGCCCACCGTCATCTGGTTCATGCGCAGATGCGGCTGGCCGACGCCGACCGGCACGCCCTGTCCGGCCTTGCCGCACATGCCGATGCCGGTGTCGAGCTCCATGTCTTTGCCGATCATCGAGACGCGATGCATGGCGTCCGGACCGTTGCCTATCAGCATCGCGCCCTTGATCGGCTGCGTCACCTTGCCGTTCTCGATCATGTAGGCCTCGGTGCAGCCGAACACGAATTTGCCCGAGGTGATGTCGACCTGGCCGCCACCGAAGGAGACGGCATAGATGCCGTTCTTGACCGAGGCGATGATTTCGTCCGGCTCCATGTCGCCCGCCGTCATATAGGTGTTGGTCATGCGCGGCATCGGCTGGTGTGCGTAGCCTTCGCGGCGGCCGTTGCCGGTTGCCTTCATGCCCATCAGCCGGGCGTTCTGGCGATCCTGCATGTAGCCGACCAGCTTGCCGTCCTCGATCAGCACATTGCGGGCCGAAGGCGTGCCTTCGTCGTCGACTGTCAGCGAGCCGCGCCGCTCGGGCATCGTACCGTCGTCGACGACGGTCACCCCCTTGGCGGCGACCTGCTGGCCGAGCAGTCCGGCGAAGGCCGAGGTCTTCTTGCGGTTGAAATCGCCTTCCAGCCCATGGCCGACGGCCTCGTGCAGCATGACGCCCGGCCAGCCGCTGGACAAGACGATGTCGAAAGTGCCGGCCGGCGCCGGTATCGCCTCGAGATTGACCAGGGCTTGCCTGAGCGCCTCCTTGGCGGCGTGCTTCCAGCTGTCCTCGACCAGGAATTCGCCAAACGCCTTGCGGCCGCCCATGCCGTAGGAGCCGCTCTCCTGGCGGTCGCCATTGCCGACAACGACGGAGACGTTGACGCGGACAAGCGGGCGGATGTCGCGCACCATTTGGCCGTCGGCGCGCACGATCTCGACATGCTGCCAGGATGCGGCGAGCGATGCCGAAACCTGCCGCACGCGTGGGTCCTCGGCGCGCAGCCAGGCGTCGATTTCCTGCAGGAGCTTTGCCTTGGCCTCGAAGGAGGGCGAGGGGATCGGGTTCTCTTCGCCATAGAGATGGCGGTTGGTGCGGGCGGGTGCGGCGGCAAGCGTGCCGGAATAGCCGCCCTTGACGGTCGAAACGGCATCGGCCGCGCGCAGCAGCGAAGCTTCGGAGAGTTCGCTGGAATGGGCATAGCCGCTGGCTTCGCCGGCAACCGCGCGCAGGCCAAACCCTTGGTCGGTGTTGAAGTTGGCGGTCTTCAGCCGGCCATTGTCGAACATCAGCGCTTCGCTCTCGCTGTATTCGAGGAACAGCTCGCCGTCATCGGCGCCGTTGATAGTTTCGGCGACGATCTGCTTGATGCGATCGTCTGAAATGTCGAATTGGCCGATCAGGCTGTTCATGGCGCGTCCGTTCACAGGAGGAATGGGTCTTTGCCACGATGTAGGCGCGAAGGTGCGCCGAGACAATCGCTCAGCCGCATTGTGAAGACAAAAGCGGTTTGCCAGCAGACCGTCGACGTCACTTCTGGTTGATGAAGCCGGTGATGTCGCCGGACTTTCAGGGGAGGGCGGCGAAGCCGTCGGCAAAACCCTTGAGGTCGACCGGGATGCCGATGCCTTCTTCCGGGGTCTGGAAGACAATGAAGGTGGCCGACGTGCCGGTCTTCAGCGTGTCGAGAAGCGGCTTTTCGAGGATAACCTCGGCATAGCAGCCGTCCTGGAAACAGCGCACGAAATAGGCGCGACCGATGTCCTTGCCGTCGACATTGAGGCCAAGCCCGTTGGGCAAAAGCACGCCGAGCGGCGCCAGCACGCGCAGGATCTCCGCCTTGTTGTCGGCGGTGCGCAGCACGACGACCGATAGTCCCATCTCCGGACGGTCCTCGGCGACGACGTTCTGCATCATCACGCATTGTTCCGAGGTGGCACCGGCCGGCGTGTCGCAGATGATCGACCATGCGCCATGCGTCGAGCGAACGGTACCGCTCGGTTGCGCGGCGTTCGCCGTGCCGGACACGATCGCGGACAAGCCGATGCCAGACAGGGCGGCGAAAAAGATGACCTTCGCCCAGTTTCTCGAAAACCGAGAGTTTCTCGAAAGCCAGTAATTCATGACGGCTCCATTGCGAATCACGGCACTTTAAGCCGCGCCAAAGCCAAGTAAAGGACGAGACCGCACCAGGTCTGCCCCGAAAAAGCCAATACGGCGCTTTTCCCTGCCAATTTCGCCCGAATTGCGACGTTCGGCACGTGCGGCCCGCGGGAATGCCGCTGTGGGTTCAATGTAGGCGATTCGGGGCTGCCGCGGCTGCCTCCAAAGGCACATCCGGGCTTGCGCGCAAAAATGCCGCACGGTTTCGTCCGCTCCTTTCTTGCGGAGGGAAAAAGAGTATGGTTTGAACCAGCTTGAAACTGTCGGGATTCCCGTCCCGGCATTGTTCGTTATTCTCGTGGGTACCACAGCGAGGAACTGGGAGACGATGAGGGCGATGAGAAATTTCCTGGCAAACGCCAAGGTTCCAGCAAGTGCCAAGTTTCTAAGTGCTTGTGCCGCTATCACGTTTTTCGCCGGCGCATCCGCCCATGCCGACCAGCCCAAGAACTGGGAGACAACCTTCCAGGCGCCGGCGACCGACATGATGCGGCAGATCGAGTGGTTCGGGAACTACACGATGTGGTTCATCGTCCCGATCACCATCCTGGTGCTGATTCTTCTCGCCTATTGCATCATCAGATTCCGCGCGAGCGCCAACCCGGTTCCGTCCAAGACCAGCCACAACACGTGGATCGAGTTGATCTGGACGATCGGACCTGTCGTCATCCTGCTCCTCATCGCTATCCCCTCGTTCCAGCTGCTGACCGCGCAATACACGCCGCCGGAAGAAGCAAAGCTGACCGTCAAGGCGACCGGCAACCAGTGGAACTGGGACTACGAATACCAGACCGACAACACGCTCTCTTTCAACTCCGCGATCCTCCAGGACGCCGAACGCGCCGCTGCCGGCAAGGAGGACCGCAAGGTCTACCCACGCCTGCTGGCCGTCGACAACGAGCTGGTCGTGCCGGTCAACACCATGACCCGCGTGCTCGTCACCGCGACCGACGTGATCCACTCCTTCGCCATGCCGTCGTTCGGCATCAAGATAGACGCCGTTCCGGGTCGCACCAACGAGACCTGGTTCAAGGCGGAGAAGGAAGGTATTTTTTACGGCCAGTGCTCGCAGCTCTGCGGCAAGGACCATGCCTTCATGCCGATCGCCATCCGCGTCGTCTCCGATGCGCAGTTCAAGACCTGGCTGGCGGCAGCCAAGACCGATCTGCCCGGCGCCAACAAGACGCTGATGGCCGAGGTCGACGGCCAGAACAAGGTAGCGGCCGCCGGCAACTGATGCCGCGGGTTAGCAAGATTTAGGGAACGGAGCGGAACATGGCAGACGCTGCAGCTCACGACGGGCACGACCACAAGCCTTATCACGGCTGGGTGCGCTGGGTTTATTCGACCAACCACAAGGACATCGGCACGCTCTACCTGATCTTCGCGATCATGGCCGGCATCATCGGCGGCGCCTTGTCGGTCGCCATCCGCATGGAGCTGCAGGAGCCTGGCATCCAGATCTTCAGCGGTCTGGCGCAGATGGTCTACGGCATGAACGGTGACGCCGCGATCGACGGCGGCAAGAGCATGTACAATGCCTTCGCCACCGCGCACGCCCTGATCATGATCTTCTTCATGGTCATGCCGGCGCTGATCGGCGGTTTTGCCAACTGGATGGTCCCGATCATGATCGGCGCGCCCGACATGGCGTTCCCGCGCATGAACAACATCTCCTTCTGGCTGCTGCCGCCGGCCTTCATCCTGCTGCTCACCTCGATGTTCATGCCGAGCGCTCCGGGTGCCTATGGCGTCGGGGGCGGCTGGACGCTTTATCCGCCGTTGTCGACCTCGGGCCAGCCCGGGCCGGCCATGGATCTGGCGATCCTGTCGATCCACATTGCCGGTGCCTCGTCGATCCTCGGCGCCATCAACTTCATCACCACCATCTTCAATATGCGCGCGCCTGGCATGACGCTGCACAAGATGCCGCTGTTTGCCTGGTCGGTGCTGATCACCGCCTTCCTGCTCCTGCTGTCGCTGCCGGTTCTGGCCGGCGGCATCACCATGCTGCTCACCGACCGCAATTTCGGCACCACCTTCTTTGCGCCCGATGGCGGCGGCGACCCGATCCTGTTCCAGCACCTGTTCTGGTTCTTCGGTCACCCTGAAGTGTACATCCTGATCCTGCCGGGCTTCGGCATCATCAGCCACGTCATCTCGACCTTCTCGAGGAAGCCGGTGTTCGGTTACCTCGGCATGGCCTACGCCATGGTGGCGATCGGCGCCGTCGGCTTCATCGTCTGGGCGCACCACATGTACACGACCGGCCTGTCGCTCGATACGCAGCGCTATTTCGTCTTCGCCACCATGGTCATCGCGGTGCCGACAGGCGTGAAGATCTTCTCCTGGATCGCGACGATGTGGGGCGGGTCGATCTCGTTCAAGACGCCGATGCTGTGGGCGCTGGGCTTCATCTTCCTGTTCACCATAGGCGGCGTCACCGGCGTCCAGCTGGCCAATGCCGGCCTCGACCGCTCGCTGCATGACACCTATTTCGTCATCGCCCACTTCCACTACGTGCTGTCGCTGGGCGCGGTGTTCGCCATCTTCGCCGGCTGGTACTACTGGTTCCCGAAGATGACCGGCTACATGTATTCGCCCGTCATCGCCAACACCCACTTCTGGGTCACCTTCGTCGGCGTGAACCTGATCTTCTTCCCGCAGCACTTCCTCGGTCTCGCCGGCATGCCGCGCCGCACCATCGACTACCCCGATGCGTTTGCCGGCTGGAACTATGTGTCGTCCATCGGCTCCTACATCTCGGCCGTCGGCGTCCTGATCTTCCTCTATGGCGTGTTCGAGGCCTTCCAGAAGAAGCGGATCGCCGGCGCCAACCCATGGGGCGAGGGCGCAACGACGCTCGAATGGCAGCTGCCTTCGCCGCCGCCCTTCCACCAGTGGGAACAGCTGCCGAAGATCAAGTAAGGCGGCTGCCCGCTCGAATACGAAACCGCCGGTCCGCCGGCGGTTTTGGCCAACGGATGATGGACTTAAGTACGCATGGCCCTTGTCGACGACCCATTGATTGACGAAGCGGGCTTTCGCATGTCGGAAGCGACGGCGGGCGATTTCTTCGCGCTGCTGAAGCCGCGCGTCATGTCGCTGGTGGTGTTCACCGCCTTTGTCGGCCTGGTCGCCGCACCCGTGACCATCAACCCTCTGCTGGCGGTGATCGCCATCCTGGCTATTGCGATAGGTGCTGGCGCCTCCGGCGCACTCAACATGTGGTACGATGCCGACATCGATGCCGTGATGACCAGGACCGCCAGCCGCCCGGTCCCGGCCGGTCGCATCCAGCCGCACGAAGCGCTGACCTTCGGGCTGGTGCTGTCGGTGCTGTCGGTGATGACGCTCGGCGTGCTGGTCAACTGGCTGGCGGCGACGCTGCTGGCCTTTACCATCTTTTTCTACGCCGTCGTCTACACGATGTGGCTGAAGCGCTGGACGCCGCAGAACATCGTCATCGGCGGGGCCGCCGGTGCCATTCCGCCCGTGATCGGCTGGGCCGCGGTGACCGGGACGGTCAGCCTCGAAAGCGTTGTCTTGTTCCTGATCATCTTCCTTTGGACGCCGCCGCATTTCTGGGCGCTGGCGCTTTTCAAATCCGAGGACTACGCCAAGGCCGGCATTCCGATGATGCCCAACGTCGCCGGCCACGCTTCGACGCGCCGCCAGATCTTCGCCTATGCGCTGGTGCTTGCCCCGGTCGGCGTGCTGCCGTGGATGCTCGGCTACACCACGCCCTTCTATGGCGTGGCCGCCCTGTTGCTCGGGGTCGGTTTTGCTTGGTACGCGTGGAAAGTGCTTGGCATGGCCGACGATGACCGCGTCATGAAACCGGCCAAGGCCCTGTTCGCCTATTCGCTGCTTTATCTCTTCGCCATCTTCGCTGCCTATCTGGCCGACAGCGTTGTCGAACGCGCGCTTGCCATGGGTGGAGCATGACCATGATCGAGGAAAAGCTCGAGACCGTCACGTTGACCGAGCGTCAGAAGAAGGCGCAGCGCAGCCGTTCCATCGCCATCGGCGTGGCGCTGGCGCTGCTGGTGGTCATTTTCTACATCGCGACGATCGTGAAGTTCGGCCACAATCTGGGCACGATGTGATGAGCGTCGAGAAGTCCAGGAAAGCGGCGGGCAAGAACAGCAACGTCATCGTCGCGGCTGTCTGCCTCGCCTTCTTCACCGGCATGATCGGCATGGCCTATGCCGCGGTGCCGCTCTACAAGATGTTTTGCCAGGCGACCGGCTATGGCGGCACGACGCAACGTGCCGAGAAGCAGTATGCCGGCCGCGTGCTCGACCGCGAGATCACCGTCCGCTTCGATGCGAACGTCGCCGGCGTGCCATGGGAGTTCCAGCCGGTCCAGCGCTCGATGACGATGAAGATCGGCGAGACCGTGCAGGCGCACTACCAGGCGACCAACAAGTTCGATCGTTCCGTGACCGGCCGCGCCACCTTCAACGTGCAGCCTGAACTGGCGGGCCCCTATTTCAACAAGGTCGAGTGCTTCTGCTTCACCGACACGACGCTGAAGCCCGGCGAGACGCTGGACATGCCGGTCCTGTTCTACGTGGACCCCGACATCGTCAATGTGCCGGAGCTCAAGGACGTGAAGACGATCACGCTGTCCTACACGATGTTCCCGGTCGAGAAGACCAAGCCGGTCGCCTCCTCGGCGCCGACCGATGGCAACAGCAAGACAATTTCGAATACCGAAGCAAATCTCGGGGGTTGATATGGCAGACGCGCACGCAAAACCACAGCATGACTATCATCTCGTCGACCCGAGCCCATGGCCTTTCCTAGGCTCGGTAGGGGCGCTCGTCATGGCCTTTGGCGGTGTCGCCCTGATGGAATATCTGAAGGGCGGGTCGTTCCCGATCTTCGGCTTCAACATCGCCAATCCGTGGCTGTTCTTCATCGGCCTCGTGATCGTCCTCTACACCATGTTCGCCTGGTGGTCGGACACGATCAAGGAAGCGCATGAGGGTCATCATACGCGGGTCGTGTCGCTGCACCTGCGCTATGGCATGATCATGTTCATCGCCTCGGAGGTGATGTTCTTCGTTGCCTGGTTCTGGGCCTATTTCGATGCCAGCCTTTTTGCCGGTGAGGCACAGAACTACGCGCGCGCCACATTTACTGGTGGCGTCTGGCCGCCGAAGGGCATGGAGGTTCTCGATCCCTTCCATTTGCCGCTCTACAACACCGTCATCCTGCTGCTGTCGGGCACCACGGTGACCTGGGCGCACCATTCGCTTCTTCACGGCGACCGCAAGGGGCTGATCAACGGCCTGGTGCTGACCGTTGGCCTCGGCATGCTGTTCACCATGGTGCAGGCCTACGAGTACATGCACGCTCCGTTCGCTTTCAAGGATTCCATCTATGGCGCCACCTTCTTCATGGCGACCGGCTTCCACGGGTTCCACGTCATCATCGGCACCATCTTCCTGTTGGTCTGCCTGATCCGGGCGATGAAGGGTGATTTCACCCCCAAGCAGCATTTCGGCTTCGAGGCGGCCGCCTGGTACTGGCACTTCGTCGACGTGGTCTGGCTGTTCCTGTTCGCCTCGATCTACGTCTGGGGATCGGTCGGCGCGGTGATCGAGGGCCACTGATCCAGGCCTGAGGGATTTTCATTTCTGGAGGCGGCCGCGGCAACGTGGCCGCCTTCTTCTTTTTGGCGCAATGATCGCTGATCGATAGCCAATGCGACTGACAATCTTCCGGGCTATTTGCGCATTGATGATCGCGGCACTCCCGGCCTTTGCCGGCGAGAAGCGGACCTGGTGCGTGTTCACAAGGCCGAACGCCGGCTGGAACTGATCGGCGACGGCAAGGTCCTGCGAAACTACGGCATCGCCCCCGGCGGCGATCCCGTCGGGCACAAGCACCAGGAGGGCGATCAACGCACGCCCGAGGGGAACTATGTCCTCGACTGGCGCAACCCGAACAGCATCGCGCATAAATCGATCCATATTTCGTACCCCAATGCCGACGATGAGGCCGCCGCCAAGGCGCGCAATGTCGGCGCGGGCGGCATGATCATGATCCACGGCCAGCCGAATGGTTATGGCTGGTGGGGCTGGCTGCTTCAATTGGTCGACTGGACCGACGGCTGCATTGCGGTTACGGACTCCGACATGGACGAAATCTGGGCGCTGGTGGCCGATGGCACACCGATCGAAATCGAGCGGTAAGCAATGAGCGACGACGCTCCTATGAGTGAAGACAGAGCGATCTGGCCGCCGATCGATCCGATCTCGGCCGGCCTGCATGGCCGCTGCCCGCGCTGCGGCGAGGGGCGGTTGTTCTCCGGCTTCCTCACTGTCGGCAAGCGCTGCGTCAATTGCGGCCTCGATTATTCCTACGCCGATGCCGGCGACGGGCCGGCGGTGTTCGTCATCCTGATCATAGGCTTCCTTATCGTCGGCCTGGCGCTCTGGGTTGAAGTCACGCTTAGCCCGCCGCTCTGGCTGCATCTGCTGGTCTGGATTCCGCTGGCTGTCGTGCTGTGCCTGGCGGCGCTGCGGCTGATCAAAGGCGTGCTGCTGACGCTGCAATACCGCAACAAGGCGGCCGAAGGCCGGTTGGATCGCGGCGAATGAGCGAGGCAACCGTTAAAGCCGATGGCCGATCGCGGCCTAGGACGGCATTGCTGCTCGGCCTTGGCCTTGTGCTGTTCCTGATCCTGCTGGCGCTCGGCACCTGGCAGGTCCAGCGCCTGTATTGGAAGGAAGGCCTTCTGCAGACCATCGACCAGCGCACTCATTCAGCGCCGCGGCCGCTGGCCGAGGTCGAGAAAGAATTCGCAGCCACCGGGGACGTCGATTATACGCCCGTCGCCGTCACCGGGACGTTCCTGCATCAAGGCGAACGGCATTTTTACGCGACCTGGGAAGGCGATGCCGGCTTCAATGTCTACACGCCGCTGGCGCTCGACGACGGCCGCTTCGTCCTGATCAATCGCGGCTTCGTGCCTTACGATCTGAAGGATGCCGCCAAGCGCGCCAAGGGACAGGTGACTGGCAGAGTGACGGTCACGGGGCTCGCCCGCAACCCCCTGCCAGCAAAGCCGTCGATGATGCTGCCCGACAACGATGTGGCGAAGAACATCTTCTACTGGAAGGACCGCGACGTCATGGCGGCGAGCGCGGGCCTGCCGGCTGGGTTCACGCTGGTGCCGATCTTCATCGACGCAGACAAGACTCCAAATCCAGGCGGATTGCCGGTTGGCGGCGTCACCATCATCGACCTGCCGAACAGCCATCTGCAATATGCCGTCACCTGGTACGGGCTTGCCGCAGCGCTCGCCGCCGTGCTCATCCTGCGGCTTCGTCGCCCCGCGAAAAAGGAATGAACGCGAGCGACGCCCCCTTTCTACCGATGCCCTTGACAGGGCAGGGGTGCGCACCTCATTTCGGCTTTGATCAACCGGCCCGGATTTAATGCTTCAGACAACCACCAAACCACCTCTGACGATCCGGCTCTGCCAGCCGCGCGGTTTTTGCGCCGGTGTCGACCGTGCCATCCAGATCGTCGTGCTGGCGCTGAAGAAATATGGCGCGCCGGTCTACGTCCGCCATGAAATCGTGCACAACCGCTACGTCGTCGAGGGGCTGCAAAGCCTTGGCGCCGTCTTCATCGAGGAACTCTCCGAGATCCCGGCCGAACATCGGCAGTCGCCCGTCGTGTTCTCGGCGCATGGCGTGCCGAAATCGGTGCCGGCGGATGCGAAGGCGCGCAATCTCTTCTATCTCGATGCCACTTGCCCGCTGGTGTCGAAGGTCCACAAGCAGGCGATGCGCCATCAGCGGCTCGGCCGTCATGTGCTGTTGATTGGTCACGCCGGACATCCCGAGGTGATCGGCACCATGGGCCAGCTCCCGGACGGAGCGGTGACCCTGATCGAAACCGAAGCCGATGCCGCAAAGCTCTCGCCCGTCGATCCGCAGGCGCTAGGCTTCGTTACCCAGACCACATTGTCGGTCGAGGACACCGCCGGCATCATCCGCGCCTTGCAGGATCGCTTTCCGGCGCTGCAGGCGCCAGCGGCGGAATCGATCTGCTATGCCACCACCAACCGCCAGGAAGCCGTCAAGGACACCGCGCCGGGCGCCGATCTCTATCTGATCGTCGGCGCGCCGAATTCATCCAATTCGCGACGACTTGTCGAAGTGGCGGAGCGTGCAGGCGCCACCATGTCGCTTCTCGTGCAGCGCGCCGCCGAGATTCCGTGGAATGACATCGGCAACATTTCGACGCTCGGCCTGTCGGCCGGCGCGTCGGCGCCCGAAATCATCGTCGACGAGATCATCGACGCGTTCCGGCAGCGCTTCGATGTCACGATCGATCTGGCCATCACGGCCACGGAAACGGAGGATTTTCCGGTCATGCGGGTACTGCGCGATGTCGAACTGACGCGGGCCGACATGGCCTTCGTCAATGGAGCCGCGTAAGGCACATGGCGGTCTACACTGACGTCGCGGAAGGCGAACTCGGCGCATTCCTGAAGCACTATCCGGTCGGCGATCTCCTGTCCTACAAGGGCATCGCCGAAGGCACCGAGAACTCGAACTTCCTGCTGCACACCTCGAGCGGCTCCTACATCCTGACGCTCTATGAGAAACGCGTCGAGAAGGCGGATCTGCCGTTTTTCCTCGGGCTGATGGGCCATCTCGCCTACAAGGGCGTGTCCTGCCCGCTGCCGGTGACCGCCCATGACGGCAGCGTCATCGGCACGCTCGCCGGCCGGCCGGCGGTCATCATCACCTTCCTGGAAGGGCTTTCGTTGCGGCGGCCCACAGCCACGCATTGTGCCGAGGTCGGCAAGGCGTTGGCGCAATTGCATCTGGCCGGCGCCGATTTTTCGATGACGCGTCCGAATGCCCTGGCCATCGACGGCTGGCGCAAGCTCTGGGACGCAGCGCGCGACCGCGCCGACGAGGTCGAGCCGGGCCTGGCGGCCGAGGTTGATGCCGACTTTGCCGATTTTGAGCGCAACTGGCCCAAAGACCTGCCGCAAGGCATCATTCATGCCGATCTTTTCCCGGACAACGTTTTCTTCCTCGGCGAAAAGCTCTCCGGCCTGATCGACTTCTATTTCGCCTGCGACGACCTCTATGCCTACGATGTCGCCACCTGCCTCAACGCCTGGTGCTTCGAGAAGGATTTTTCCTTCAACCTGACCAAGGGCAAGGCGCTGCTCGCCGGCTACCAGAGCGTCCGGCCCCTGAGCGATCAGGAAAAGGCTGCGCTGCCGATGCTGGCGCGCGGTTCGGCGTTGCGCTTCATGCTGACCCGGCTATACGACTGGCTGACCGTCCCCGATGGCGGGCTGGTGATGAAACGCGATCCGACCGAATACATCAGAAGGATGCGGTTCCACCGGGCGATCAAATCTCCTTCGGAATATGGATTGGCCTGATATCATGAGCAAACAGGTTGAGATCTTCACCGACGGCGCTTGTTCGGGCAATCCCGGCCCTGGCGGCTGGGGCGCGATCCTGCGCTTCAACGGCACCACCAAGGAGCTTTCCGGCGGTGAGGCCGAGACGACCAACAACCGGATGGAACTGTTGGCCGCTATCTCGGCGCTGAACGCGCTGAAGGAACCGTGCACGGTCGAGCTTCACACCGACAGCAAATACGTCATGGACGGCATTTCCAAGTGGATCCACGGCTGGAAGAAGAACGGCTGGAAGACCGCCGACAAGAAGCCTGTCAAGAACGGTGAACTCTGGCAGGCGCTCGACGAGGCCAACAAGCGCCACAAGGTCACCTGGAACTGGGTCAAGGGCCATGACGGCCATGTCGAGAACGAGCGCGCCGACGAACTCGCGCGCGAAGGCATGGCGCCGTTCAAGAAAGGCCCGTTCAAGCCTGCAGCAGCGCCAAAGCCTGCTGCGCCGGCAATCGCGAAGGTGCGGCGCTCGACCCAGAGCTATTGAATTTCAGGAGCGGCGCGGCTCGGGTACGAAGAAGCGGATCAGCCAGCGGGCGGCGGCAACTACTACGATATCGGCGCGCATTCCGTTGTCTACGGCTGGCAGCCGATCGACAGGCCGACACAGCCGTAAGCGCTTATCGTATCAGCAGCGCCGTGCCCCAAAGCCCAAGTGCGAACACCGTGTGCGACACCAGGTTCAGCGCCCGGATCCGCATCGGGTTGGGCTGCTTCGAGGCGGCCCAGCCGGCGCCCATGCCGGGTGCCAGCAGGAACCAGCCGGCGCCGACGGTGACAATGCCGAGGATGAAGGCCGGCAGAAATGTCGGCGCGGCAAGCCAGCCCGCTCCGGCCAGCACCACCAGGATGATGCCGTAGATGATGCCGACAAAATAGTGAAAGGCCCAACCCAGCGCCTTTTCATGCGCGTATGGTGCTGTATCGCCGATATCGTCGTGAAAGACCTTGTCACGGAGATGCCAGACCCAGCGGCCGACCGGCCCCCAGTTCGGCCGTGGCTGGCCGAACGCCTTGTGCAGGAAGATGGCCCAGAGATCCATCAGCACGGTGGCGCCGACGCCGATCGCGATAGCGCGCCAGAAGATGTCAAACATCGCTAGGATCCCCCCAAAGCAACCCATGAACCACAAGCGCCATCGCCGTTGCGGCCGAAGGCGCACTGAAGTTCAGAGCTGTCCCAGAATATGGGCCGCGCCGGACTCGTCGACACCGGGCTTGGTCTCGACATTGAGCGCGGTGACCTTGCCGTCGTCGACGATCATCGAAAATCGCTTCGAACGCAGCCCCATGCCGCTGGCGGAAAGGTCATTGTCGAGGCCCACTGCCTTGGCGAAATCGCCACTGCCGTCGGCCAGGAACAGGATCTTGCCCTCGCCGCCGGTGAAGCGCGCCCAGGCGCCCATGACATGGACGTCATTGACCGAAACGACGGCGATGGTGTCGACGCCGCGCGCCAGGATGGCGTCATGGTTCTCGAGATAGCCGGGCAAGTGGTTGTTGCTGCAGGTCGGCGTGAAGGCGCCGGGAACTCCAAACAGAACGACCTTTTTGCCCGGGAAGATCTCGGCCCCGGTGATCGGCTTGGCGCCGTCGTCGGTCATCGTCTTGAAGGTCACGTCAGGCAGCTTGTCGCCAACGGAAATGGTCATGGATTCCTCGCTTGGGAAAATGGGGAAGGGCGTGTCTTTGCGTAGCGAACCCAACGGCTTCCTGCAACCGTTGCGATGGGCTGGATCAAGGGAAAGGCAGAACCCCTTCGACAGCGCCCGCCGCACTCGTCAGCGTATAGTGAAGCCCGCCATCGGTCGGCGTCGTCGAGGGGCGGTCGAGGATCGGCACGGTGAAAATCAGCTTGCCGTCCTTTTCGCTGCGGGCCGGGGTGCCGAACATGTAATCCCGCTCGCCGGCAACGAAGAAATCCGCCGCCGCCGGATCGCCGGGAAAGCTCGCCTCGACAATCAGCGTCTCATGGTCGCCCGGCAGCACATTGATGCCGAAATCGGACCTCGCGGGCGCTGGCAGTGCCGTAAAACTCGCCTTCACCAGCGCCGCGTCCTCGGCATTGTCCGGATCGGAGGCGGGGTCGACGGTCAGCCGCGTCTGCACCGGAATGCAGATCGTTTCGCAGATGCCGAGAAAGATGTCGGCATCGATCACCGCCGGCTGGTTCGGCGTCGCCAGCGTGAATGTCACCGGCAGAGAGACCGGATAGTTGTAGCCCGCCCATTTGCCATAGCCGTCGTCATGGCGCTGCGGCGCCGGAAACGACAGAGCGGCGTCGGCGATGTTGGTGCTGGCCGAAATGTCGAGTTGCGGCGGCACGCCCGCGTCTCCCGGATCGCGCCAATATGTCTTCCAGCCGGGCTTGAGCGCTATGTCGAGAACGCCCTGTATGCGGCCGGCATCGTCGGCTTTGCCTGATGTAACCAGCCGGACCTTGCCGCCTTCGCTGTTGTACCACGCCGACGAAGAGGCGGCGGCGGGAAGAGCGGTGGCCGATCCGATGGCGGCGCCGAGCAGCAGGATTTTCAAGGTTCGCATGGCGGTGATTTGATCGTCCGTTCGTGGCCGCGCAATGATTTCATGGCCTTGCCGGTATCATATTTGCGTGACTTCGAGGGAGAAGAATGTTCGAGCCGCCGCCACAGGCTTTGGTCGAATCCAGCACGGCGCATCTTTTCGGCGCTTTGGAAACGCGTTACGCTCCCTTCATGGACTTGTTGCGCCACAAGAAGACGGTCGCCAGCCGCGGCTTTCTCGACGATCAGTTCCTGATTGCCATGCCCGGCATGAAGGACGACCGTTTCACGCGCTCGGTCATCTATGTCTGCGCCCATTCCGATGAAGGCGCCATGGGCCTGATCATCAACCAGACGCAGCAGATGCTGTTTCCGGACTTGCTCGTGCAACTGGGCATCATGAACGAGCAGGAGGCAATCCGCTTGCCGGCTCAGGCCCGCGATTTCGTCGTGCGCAATGGCGGCCCCGTGGATCGCAGCCGGGGCTTCGTCCTGCATTCGGGCGACTATCGGGTGGAATCGTCGCTGACCGTTTCCGACGACATCTGCCTGACGGCGACCGTCGACATATTGCGCGCCATATCGTCCGGCCGCGGACCCCGTCATGCGCTGATGGCGCTCGGCTATTCCGGCTGGGGCGCCGGCCAGCTGGAGACCGAGATCGCAGAAAATGGCTGGCTGACCTGTCCGGCCAGTGCCGAGCTTCTGTTCGACACCGATATCGAGCGCAAATACGACCGGATCCTCGCCTCGATCGGTATCGACCTTGCGCATCTCAGCCTCGCTGCCGGACACGCCTGATCCGTTTACGCTTGCGTCAGCGGATACTGCTCTTTCAGCGTCTTCAGCACCTGGTCGCCCGGCATCGGCGCGCCGAACATGAAGCTCTGGACATATTCGCAGCCCATCTGGCGCAGTTCCAGCGCGTCGCTCTCGTCCGAAATGCCCTCGGCGACGACGGACAGGCCGAGTTCATGCGCCATGTTGACCATCGATTTCAGCAGCACCGCGCGCTTGGGCGTGTTGTCGTCGACGAAGCTCTTGTCGATCTTGATGGTGTCGAAGGGGAAACGCGTCAGATAGGCCAATGAGGAATAGCCGGTGCCGAAATCGTCCAGCGACAGGCCGATGCCGAGCTGCTTCAGCTTGGTCAGCACATGGGCGGTCTGCTCGGGATTGTCCATGACAAGCGATTCGGTGAGTTCGAGCCGGAAGCAGCGCGGCTTCAGGTTGGCCCGAGCGATGACCGAGCGGACGTCGCTGACCAGGTCGCGGCGGATCAACTGGCGGCTGGACAAATTCACCGAGACCGACAGCGGCGCGTCGCCGATCTGCTTTTGCCAGCTGGCGAGGTCTTCCGCCGCTTGCTGCATGGCAAACAGGCCGAGCTGCACGATCAGGCCGCAGCTTTCGGCGACCGGGATGAAATCCGCCGGCGGGATCATGCCGCGGCGCGGGTGGTCCCAGCGCAGCAGCGCCTCGAAGCCGGCGACACTGCCGTCCTCGAGCCGCACGATCGGCTGGTAGGCAAGCGTGAATTCGCGTCGCTCGATGGCGCGGCGCAGGTCGGATTCGAACTGCAGCCTGTCGGTGCCGACAGTGCGGAAAGCCGGACGGAACGGCTCGATCCTGTCGCCGCCGAAGCGCTTGGCCTGATGCATGGCAAGCTCGGCATCCTTGACCATGTCCTCGGCCGACATCTGTGGCGAATTCCAGGTGATCAATCCGATCGAGGCGGTCAGCACGATCTCGCGCTTGGCAAAGGTGATCGGATTGTTGATGGCATGCTTGATGGCATCCGCCACGGCGGCGATGCGGGCCGGGTCCTGTTCGGACAACAGCATCAGCGCGAACTGGTCGCCGGCAAAGCGCGACAGCGAGTCCTTCGGCTTGAGCAGCCGGTGCAGGCGACGCGCGATGGTCAAGAGGATGGTGTCGCCGGCCGAGATGCCGAGCCCGTCATTGACCTGCTTGAAACGGTCGATGTCGATGACGAAGACGGTCGGGCGCACCTTCTCTTCGGTGCGCGCGATCGAGATGATCGCTTCCAGCCGGTTCATCAAAAGTTCGCGGTTCGGCAGGCCGGTCAGGTTGTCGTGCACGGCATCGTGCAGCAGCCTTTCCTCGGACTTTTTCTGCTCCGTCACGTCGACCATGGTGCCGACGCAGCGGATGACCTCTCCATCGGATCCGATGACCGGGCGCGCGCGCAGCGAGAACCAGTGATAGTGGCCGTCAGCGCCGCGCAGTCGGAAGTTCTGCGACACGCGGCCGCGCCGGTGCTCGAGCACGACGTCGAGCGTCGTGCGGAACGTGTCGCGGTCGTCGGCATGCAGCACCGGCAGCCAGTTACGCGCCGCACCGCCGAGGCTGTTCGGTGCCAGCCCGAGTTGGATGCTGACATCGGGCTTGGTGACGACGCGGTCGCGCAGCACGTCCCAGTCCCATACCGTGTCGCCCGATCCGGCGACGGCAAGCGCCTGCCGCTCCAGGTCGGAGAACAGGCCCTGATGCAGCGCGCCGCCGGCAAAGGCATGCTGCATGACAGTGAAGCCGATCAGCAGGATGATCAGGATCAGCCCGCCGCCCAGGGCCGGCTGGGCGATGTCGTTGTCGAGCATGCCGGTGATCGCCATCCACGATCCGCATAGCCACAACAGCACCATGACCCAACTGGGCACCAGCATGATCGCACGATCATAACCACGAATCCCGAGGAAAATGATCAGGCCAAGCCCCGTCAGTGCGGTGGCGGCGAAGGACAGCCTGGCGATGCCGGCGGCGACCGCCGGATCGACGATCGCGACGCCGGCGATCAGCACCAGCCCGAGGATCCAGACCAGTGCGCCATAACTGAAATGGCCGTGCCATCGGTTGAGGTTGAGATAGGCGAACAGGAACACCACGAAGGTTCCCGCCAGCGCCACCTCCGTTCCCGCCCGCCACATCTGCTCATTGCCGGGCGAGATCTCGATGACCTTGTTGAGGAAGCCGAAATCGACGCAGATATAGGCCAGTACCGCCCAGGCAAGCGCGGCGGTCGCGGGGAACATCGAGGTCCCCTTGACCACGAAAAGGATGGTCAGGAACAGCGCCAGCAGGCCCGCAATGCCGATGACGATGCCGCGAAACAGCGTGTAGGAATTGACCGAGTCCTTGTAGGATTCGGGATCCCAGAGGTAGACCTGCGGCAGCTTCGGCGAGGCCAGTTCGGCGATGAAGGTGATCACCGTGCCGGGGTTCAGCGTCACCCGGAAAACGTCGGCGTCGGGGCTGGTCTGGCGGTCGAGCGCGAAGCCTTCGCTGGGCGTGATGGCAGCGATGCGGGTCGAGCCCAGATCCGGCCAGAAGATGCCGGAATTCACCAGGCGGAAATGCGGTGCGACGATCAGCCGGTCGAGCTGCTGGTCGGTGGTGTTGGCGAGCGCGAAGACAGCCCAGTCGCCGGTCGAACGGGCATCATTGGCCTCGACTTCGATGCGCCGCACGATGCCGTCCGGACCCGGCGCGGTCGACACCTGGAAATTCTCGCCCTGGTTGCGGTAGATCTCGACGGCGCCGGAAAGGTCGAGCGCGACGTCGTCGCGGGCGATCTTGATCGGCTCGACGGCGAAGGCCGACGATGCCGCCCACAGCGTCAGGAGTGTCGCGAGGACAATGGCGAACAGCGGCCCGTTGCGCAGGAATTTCGTCAAAAATCAGTCCTTCGTTCCAACGCCCGGCGGATCGTCCGCGATCCGGGCGTAGAGGTAGTGGTCCTGCCAGATGCCGTTGATCCTGAGATAGGATCGCAGCAGTCCTTCGCGCCGAAATCCGGCTTTTTCAAGCACGCGGATCGACCTGATATTGTCGGGAATACAGGCCGCTTCGATCCGGTGCAACCTCAGCGTATCGAAGGCGAAGCGGGTCACCACCTTGACCGCGTCGGTCATCAGGCCGCGGCCGCCGAAGCGCTCGCCGATCCAGTAGCCGACATGGCCGCTTTGCGAGACGCCATGGCGTATGTTGCCGAGCGTGATGCCGCCGGCAAGCTTGCCGCTGCTCCTCTCGAAGATAAAGAAGGCGATAGCGGTTCCCTGAGCATAATCCTCGCGGTAGCGGCTGATGCGCAGCCGCCATGCGTTGCGGTCGAGTTCATCGGGAGTCCAGCGTGGCTCCCATGGTTCGAGGAAAGCGCGGCTTTCCCCGCGCACCGCCGCCCACTCGCGATAGTCGTTGGTGAACGGCACGCGCAGCGTGACACGGTCGCCTTTCAGTGCCGGCAGGTCACGGCGAAAGAAAGGGAGCGCGAACATGGCGCTTTGAGGGGCTTAGACGGCGAGCTTGCGGGCCGCGGTCTGCGTGCCCGCGAGCGATTCGAGAATCGCCTCGTAGGGCGCCAGTGTGCCCACAGGCCCGACAGCGGTAAGCGTCGGCTTGGTCGAGAACAAACGCGACGATAGATCGGTCAGCCGCTCGATCGTCAGCGCCGACAGCCGTTCCATCAGTTCCTCCTTGGCGATCGGCCGGCCGAACAGAAGCAGTTGCCGTGCGATCTGCGAAGCGCGGCTGGCCGGGCTTTCGGCTGACATGATCAGTCCGGCGCGATATTGGGCGCGCGCCCGGTCGAGTTCTTCCTGCAGGATCTTCTCGCCGGCCTTCTGCAGTTCGTCGATGATGACAGGCACCAGTTCGGCGATGTCGCTCTGGCCGGTCGCTGCATGGACGCCGAAGACGCCGGTGTCGGAAAAGCCCCAATGGAAGGCATAGACCGAGTAACACAGGCCGCGCTTCTCGCGGACCTCCTGGAACAGGCGCGACGACATGCCGCCGCCGAGGATCATCGACAGCACCTGCGAGGCGTAGAAGTCGCGCACATGATAGGCCCGGCCTTCGAACCCCAGCACGATCTGCGCGTCCATCAGGTCGCGGTCCTCGCGAAAATCGCCGCCGACATATTGCGCATATTGCGGGATGGTGCTGTCGGCCTTGCTGCGGAAGCCGCCGAGCTGCTTTTCGACCTCGCGCACGAAATTGTCATGCTTGATGTCGCCGGCGGCGACAATCACCATGCGCTCGGCGCCATATTGCCGCTCTATGAAGTCGTGAAGTTGTTTCGAGGTGAAGGATTTGACCGTTTCGGGCGTGCCGAGAATGGAGCGCCCAATCGTCTGATGGCGATAGGCGGTTTCCGTGAAACGGTCGAAGACGATGTCGTCGGGCGTGTCGTGCGCGGCGCCGATCTCCTGCAGGATCACATGCTGTTCGCGTTCGAGTTCCTGCGGGTCGAATTCGGACTCCTGCAGGATGTCGGCAAGAATGTCGACGGCTAGCGGCACGTCGTCGGAGAGCACCCTGGCATAGTAGGAGGTGGTCTCGACGCTGGTGGCGGCGTTGATTTCGCCGCCGACGTCCTCGATCTCCGAGGCGATTTCGAAGGCGCTCCGCCTTTTCGTGCCCTTGAACGCCATGTGCTCGAGCAGATGGGCCATGCCATGCTCGTCGTCACGTTCATTGCGGGCACCCGACTTCACCCAGGCACCAAGGGCAACCGATTCGATGCTTTGAAGGGTTTCGGTGGCGACTGTCAGGCCGTTCGACAGACGGCTTACCTCAACACCCATATGGCTACTACTCCCTAACACGCCGCCCGCGCGCGGCGGCCGACGTAATCTTCCACCATTTTCAGGTCGGATGGAAGTACCGTGTATTTTTCCTCCGATGTCATCAACCCACCTAGCCACGCGGGCAGTGCGGGCGACACGCCGCTGGCGGCTTCGACGGCGGCCGGGAATTTTGCCGGGTGCGCTGTACCCAGCACCACCATAGGCACGGCGCCTGACGCCTTGCCTGCGGCGACATGCACGGCTGCCGCAGTGTGCGGATCGAGCAGATAGTTGCTGGTCGCGAGCGTCGAGCGGATGGTGGCGGCGACCTCGTCCATATCAGCGCGGCCGGCGTCGAATTCGGAACGCATCCCGGCGATTTGGTGGGGTTCGATGGTGAAAGCACCGGACTGCTTCAGGCCGTCCATGTAGCGCCGGACGATCGCGGCGTCACGGCCGGAGGCCTCGAACAGCAAGCGTTCGAAATTCGACGACACCTGGATATCCATCGACGGCGACGTGGTCGCAAAGACGCCCTTGGTGCGGTATTCGCCGGTCGAAAAAGTGCGCGCCAGGATGTCGTTGTCATTGGTGGCAATGACCAGCCGATCGATCGGCAAGCCCATCTTCTTGGCGGCATAGCCGGCAAAGATATCGCCGAAATTGCCGGTCGGCACGGTGAAGGAAACCTGCCTGTCCGGCGCGCCGAGCGACAGCGCCGAGGAGAAATAATAGACGATCTGGGCCATGATGCGGGCCCAATTGATCGAATTGACGCCCGAAAGCGCCACCCGGTCGCGAAAGCCGTGATCGTTGAACATGTCCTTGAGCAGGCCCTGGCAATCGTCGAAATTGCCTTCGATCGCCAGCGCATGGACGTTTGCAGCCGTCGACGTCGTCATTTGCCGCTGCTGCACCGGCGAGACGCGGCCATGCGGGAAAAGGATGAAGATGTCGGTCCGGCTGCGACCGGCAAAGGCATCGATGGCCGCCCCGCCGGTATCGCCCGAGGTGGCGCCGACGATGGTGGCGTGCTGGTCGCGTTCGGCAAGCACATGGTCCATCAGCCGGGCCAGAAGCTGCATCGCCACGTCCTTGAAGGCGAGCGTCGGCCCGTGGAAGAGTTCCAGGACGAAGGTGTTGGGGCCGGTCTGCACCAGCGGGCAGACGGCCTCGTGGCGGAAGGTGGCATAGGCTTCGCGGACCAGCCGCTCGAAGACGGGCGCCGGGATTTCGCCGCCAAGGAACGGCGACAGCACGCGGAGGGCAAGGTCGGGATAGGCAAGGCCGCGCATGGCGCGGATCTCGGCGGCGGAAAACTGTGGCCACTCGCGCGGCACGTAGAGCCCGCCGTCGCGCGCCAGCCCAGCCAGCACGGCGTCGGAAAATCCAAGAACGGGGGCTTCCCCGCGGGTACTCACATAGTGCATGTCACAATTCCGTTACTGCCTGGCTTTTTCCGTCCACCGCAAGGTGGTTAATTCTGCGCTGGCTCAGTCGCATTTTTGCCGCGCGGTTGATATACGTCACCAGCTTTGCGAGAGGGAAGTGCAGTTTCATGGCGTTTCGTACATTCAGTGGTCGCTTTTTGGCGGGTCTTGCGCTCACCGGCTTTATGCTTGCCGCCGCCGGCTGCCAATCGGGCGACAATGGCATCCTGAACCTCGGCATCGGCAAGAAGGAGGACCCGACGGCGCCACCGCCGCCGCAGGATCCCAAGATCCTGGCCAGCCAGTTGCAGGCCTATTGTCCCAGGGTGACCGTGCGCGACGGCACGGCCTTCTTCAACACCTATTCCAGGGAAGCTCAGAAGCCCAAGCCCAGGATCAAGAAGACCGGCGATGCCGCGCAGGATGCCGCGGCCCAGGCCGAGGCTGACGCCGCTGCTGCAACGCCGCCCGACGAATCGGCCAACATCATCTACCAGGCGTCGGTCAGCGACGTGACACGCGACTGCAGCCGTGCCAACGGCCAGTTGACGATGAAGATTGCGGTCGCCGGCAAGATTGTCCCCGGACCGAAGTTTTCTCCAGGCACGATCACCATGCCGATCCGAACGGCGGTGATGCACGGCACCGAGGTCCTCTACTCGCAGCTCCACCAGTATCAGGTCCAGGTCACCGATCCTTCGGTTGCCACGCAGTTCGTCTTCACCGATTCCAATGTCGTCGTGCCCGAGCCGACGGCCCAGGATTATCAGGCCTTTGCCGGCTATGACGAAACCGCGCATCAGGCAACGGCCGACAAGTCGAAGAAGACCCGCCGCAAGAGGGCTGCCGCGACGAACTAGGTCTCGGCAGTTGCATGAGGCGTGCGTCGCGGCGCACGCTTCTCAGGCGTCCGACCACTCCGACAGCGCGGCGATCACGCTTTTCAGCTCCGCCCAGCGGCGGATCACCGTTTCGGCGCCGGCCTCGGTGAGCGCGTCGGCATGGCCGGGATAACTGTGTCCCGCGCCGGTGAAGCCGATCACCCGCATGCCCGCCGCCCTTGCGCCGTGGACGCCGTGCACGGAATCCTCGATAACGAAAGTGTTCGCCGGGTCGGCGCCGAGTTTCTCCGCCGCAAACAGGAACACGTCCGGCGCCGGTTTCGTTTTCGCGGTCGGTGTTTCCATCGCCGAAAAAATCCGGTCGGCGAAAAACGGCAGAAGATGCACCTTCTCCAGCATGAATTCGATCCTCTCGGAGCGTGAATTCGAGCAGACACAGCGCGGCACGGTTACCGCGGCAACGGCCTCGCGCGCGCCATCGATGGCGCGGACGTCACTGCGCAGTTTGCGGTCGACCAATTGTTCCTCCCTGTCGATCAGAGAGGCTTGGAAGGGAATGCGGGACTTTTCCTCGACCCGCAGCATGATGTCCTTGAAGGTCAGGCCGGCATAGCTCTCCGAAATCTCCTCAGCCGATATCTCGTATCCGGCCAAGGTCAAAAGCTCGGCGTCGACGCGGGCGGCGATGATCTCGGAATCGACGAGCACGCCGTCGCAATCGAAGATGACAAGGTCTGGCTGGGGCATGGTGATCCGGACAATGGGAGGGCGAAGTGGCCTCGGAAGGCTCAGGCGGCGCGGCATACACCAACAGGGCCGCCTTCGCAAATTCGCCACACCAGTCCCTTGCCTTCACGGAATATTTACGCTGATCGGTAACCATAACCAGGAGTAAACAGTAACGCGTGCCTTGGGTGTCAGAATGTCTGCCGTGCGTCTTCTCGACGAGCTTTCCCACGCTCCCCAGCAATCCGAATGGCTGGACACGATCCTCAAGGGCGACTGCGTCGCCGCGCTAGACCGGCTGCCCGAAAAATCGATCGACGTCATCTTCGCCGATCCGCCCTACAATCTGCAGCTCGACGGCGACCTGCACCGCCCTGATCAGTCGAAGGTCGACGCCGTTGACGACGATTGGGACCAGTTCGAGAGTTTCGAGGCCTATGATGCTTTCACGCGTGCCTGGCTGCTGGCGGCGCGCCGGGTGCTGAAGCCCAACGGCACCATCTGGGTCATCGGCTCCTATCACAACATCTTCCGTGTCGGCGCCAAGATGCAGGATCTCGGCTTCTGGATCCTCAACGACGTCGTCTGGCGCAAGACCAACCCAATGCCGAATTTCCGCGGCCGCCGCTTCCAGAACGCGCATGAGACGATGATCTGGGCCACGCGCGACCAGAAGGGCAAGGGTTACACCTTCAACTACGAAGCCATGAAGGCGTCCAACGACGATATCCAGATGCGCTCCGACTGGCTGTTTCCGATCTGCACCGGCGGCGAGCGGCTGAAGAACGACAATGGCGACAAGCTGCACCCGACGCAGAAGCCGGAAGCGCTGCTTGCCCGCATCATGATGGCCTCGACCAAACCGGGCGACATCGTGCTCGATCCGTTCTTCGGCTCCGGCACCACCGGCGCGGTGGCCAAGCGCCTCGGCCGCCATTTCGTCGGCATCGAGCGCGAGCAGGCCTACATCGACGCCGCCAACGAGCGCATCGACGCGGTGCGGCCGCTGGATGGTGCCGATCTCACCGTTCTCACGGGCAAGCGCGCCGAGCCGCGCGTTGCCTTCGTCAGCCTGATCGACACCGGCCTGATGATGCCGGGTGCGACGCTCTACGATGCCAAGAAGCGCTGGGCGGCCAAGGTGCGGGCCGACGGCACGGTGGCGATCGGCGACAGCGCCGGTTCGATCCACAAGGTCGGCGCCGAAGTGCAGGGGCTGGATGCCTGCAACGGCTGGACCTTCTGGCATTATGAGCGCAGCGGTGGCCTGACCCCGATCGACGAGCTTCGCCGCATCGCGCGGCTCGGCATGGAGCGGGCAGGGGCCTGAGCCCCTGCCAATTGCTTCGAATGCCGTTGATTCAAAGGCTCAACGGATCGCGCGAAGCGATTCAAATCAGGCCTTGATTCCGAGACGTTCAAGGTTTGCTTGAAGCGTCCTTGCGTCGGTGAACAGCACCGATTGCCAGCCTGCCGCCTTGGCGCCGTCGACATTCTTCTGGCTGTCATCGATGAACAGCGTCGCGGCCGGTTCGAGGCCGAATGCGGCGACGTGGTGATCGTAGATGGCTCGGTCGGGCTTGATCTGGCGGATGTCAGCCGACACCGTCACGCCGCGCGGACGATTGAGAAAATCGAAGCGTTCGCGTGCCTCGGCCAGCGTGTCGCTGGCAAAATTGGTCAGCATGGTCACGTCGTGGCCGCTCTCGATCAGACCGACCATGATGGCGACGCTGTCCTCATAGGCATGCGGCACCATCTCGTGCCAGTGGCGGCGGAAACCGCGGATGTTTTCCGCGTGATCGGGATGGTCCGCGATCAGCAGCGCCTCGGCCTCTGCCCAGGTCCGGCCGCGATCCTGCTCGATGTTCCAATCATGCGTGCAGACATTGTCGAAAAACCACTTTCTCTCTTCGGCATCCGGAATGAGGCGGCTGAACGGAATGTTGGGATCGTAGTGGATCAGCACGCGGCCGATGTCGAAAACGATGTGGCGTATTTCAGTCATGGGGCCTCTTTGCACTGTATGGCGACGGCTTTTTCGTCGCGCCGGGTATCGCAGCCTCGATTGCCTTTTTCATGACAGTCGGCAGCGCCTCGCCGGAAATCTCGTGAGCGAGCGACCAGAAATGCCCGTCTGGCGCATCACCTTTGATGTGAGCGTGAAAGACTTCGAGTTCGAGAGCGAAATGCGTGAAGACATGCGCAATGCGGCCCGCATGCCGCCAGTCGGCGGGAAACGGCGCGGCCGCTTGCGTGGTTGCCCCATCGATCCGCGCGGTCCAGCCTGTCGTCGGCACCTCGGTCATGCCGCCGAGCAAGCCCTTCTCCGCCCGTTTGCGCAGAAGGATGGCGCCGTCGGCCCGCACGGCGACAAAGGCCGCGCCGTGCCGCTGCGGCTTGTCGGCTTTGGGCAGGCGCACCGGGAAGTGCTCGGGATCGCCTGAAACGACGGCGTCGCAGTCTTCGCGCAGCGGGCACAGCATGCAGCGTGGCCGGCGTGGCGTGCAGATGGTGGCGCCGAGATCCATCATCGCCTGGGCGAAGTCGCCAGGCCTTATCCCGGGCACCATGCGCTCGACATGGGCGCGGATCTCGGGCTTGGCTTCGCTCAACGGCGTTGCGATCGAAAACAGCCGGGAGATGACGCGTTCGACATTGCCGTCGACAACGGCGGCGGGGCGGTCGAAGGCAATCGCCGTGATGGCCGCCGACGTATAGGCGCCGATGCCGGGCAATTCTCTCAAACGAGTCTCCGTGTCGGGAAACCGGCCGCCACGCGCAGCCACAAGATCGGCACAGGCCTTGAGATTGCGGGCGCGGGAGTAGTAGCCGAGCCCGGCCCAGGCCTTCATCACGTCCTCCGCCGGCGCCGCGGCCAGCGCCTCGACATCGGGCCATTTCTCGACGAAAATCCGGAAATAAGCCTTCACCGCTTCGACGGTGGTCTGCTGCAGCATCACCTCGGAGAGCCAGATACGGTAGGGATCAGGCCGCACGCCGCGTGCATGCTCACGGGGCGTGATGCGCCACGGCAATTCACGGTGATGAACGTCGTACCAGTCTAGCAGGCGGGATGCGATATCTCCGGATGTGGCTTTGCCACTATCCCAGGATGCGGTCTTGCGGGTCTGGTCTGCTGGTGCCATTGATCTTGTATTGGCCTGGCCGGTATCTGCTGGGTCGTCGCTGGAGGACGTACATGGCAGGGAGAACGCCCTACGGCAATCCCGTCCCGGTCAGCGATCTCGCGACCAGGATCCTCGATCCGGTGCTGCGCAAGCGGGCCGGCATTTCGATCGGCCTCGTCCAGTCATGGGACGAGATCGCTGGCCCGCGGCTGGCCAGCCATTCGCGCCCCGAAAAAATCCAGTGGCCGCGCCGTATGCATGAGGACGATCCGTTCGAGCCGGCCGTGCTGGTCATTGCCTGCGAAGGCATGGCGGCACTTCATCTGCAGCACGAGACGGGCGAGATCATCAACCGGGTCAACGCCTTCCTCGGCTTCACCGCCATCAACCGCATCCGGATCCTGCAGAAGCCGGTGACAGCCGACAAAGGAAAGCGCAGACCGGCCCTGAGACCGCTGACCGCGGCTGAGAAGACGAAATTGTCGGGGACTGTCGGCCTGGTCGATAATGAAGGACTGCGCGCCTCGCTGGAGAAACTTGGCGCGACCATTATTGGGGAGAGAAAATCATAGGCGTCTTGAAGAAAGTCATGGATTCGTCGTCTATATCTCGCATTCGTGATCGCCCTTGTCAGGTCTCGCGATTGGATTGGGGATCGAGATGCCTTAATTCGCGCCAACTCTCGCCTTTTCGTGTCTTTGCATTGCAAAATCCAACCCTTGTCAGGTGATTCGTATGAACCGTCCCCCGTTTGGCCAAAGCTTGTCTCGCAGAAACGTCCTGTCTTCGCTGGCCGCCATTCCGGCGGTGGCCCTGCTCGCGGCTTGCAGCGACTCTGGCGAGGAGGCGAAGGCCGCGAATGTGAAGCCCGCTGAGCCGGCCGCTCCCGCAAAGCCGGCCACGCCGGCCGCCGCCACCGCGCCGGAAGCCCAGGGCACCGTGGACATGACGGAACTGATGAAGCCGGGCGCGCTGCCCGACAAGCAGCTTGGCAAGGACGACGCCAAGGTCACCATCGTCGAATACGCCTCGATGACCTGCCCGCATTGCGCGCATTTCGCCGAGACCACCTTTCCGGACCTGAAGACCAAGTACATCGACACCGGCAAGGTTCGCTACATCCTGCGCGAATTCCCGTTCGACCCGAGCGCCGAAGCCGGTTTTATGCTGGCGCGCTGCGCCAAGGATAACTATTACCCCATGGTCGACGTCCTGTTCCGGCAGCAGGCGAACTGGGTTGGCGTCCAGAATACCAAGGATGCGCTGCTGCAAATCTCGAAGCTCGCCGGTTTTACACAGGAGTCCTTCGAGGCCTGCTTGACGGACCAGAAACTTCTGGACGATGTGAGATCGGTCCAGAAGCGCGGCGCCAATGAATTCAAGGTCGACTCGACACCGACCTTCTTCATCAACGGTAAGACCTACAAGGGGGCGATGTCGATTGAGGAAATGTCGGCCATCATCGACCCTCTGCTCTGACGTCCAGTCAGCCCTGAGGCGGCGGCGCTTCGGCGTGCGCGGCTTCTCGTCGTGCCGCGACTTCCTTTCGCAAAACCACGGAAATCCGCTTAGCGGGCGGCGCGAATGAAGTTTTCGCGCCTTCGCCTCCTTGGTTTCAAATCTTTCGTCGAGCCTGGCGAGTTCGTCATCGAACGCGGCCTGACCGGCATTGTCGGGCCCAATGGCTGCGGCAAGTCGAACCTTGTCGAGGCGCTGCGCTGGGTGATGGGCGAAAGCTCCTACAAGAACATGCGCGCGTCCGGCATGGACGACGTCATCTTTTCCGGCTCGGGCACTCGGCCCGCCCGCAACACCGCCGAAGTCACGCTTTTCCTCGACAACAGTGACCGCTCGGCGCCTGCTGCCTTCAACGATGCCGACGAACTGCAGGTGTCGCGCCGCATCGAGCGCGAGGCCGGCTCGCTTTACCGTATCAACGGCAAGGAGGCCCGCGCCAAGGACGTGCAGCTTCTGTTCGCCGACCAGTCGACCGGTGCGCGTTCCCCGTCGATGGTCGGCCAGGGCCGCATCGGCGAACTGATCCAGGCCAAGCCCCAGGCACGCCGCGCCCTGCTCGAAGAGGCGGCAGGCATTTCCGGCCTGCACACCCGCCGCCACGAGGCAGAACTGCGGCTGAAGGCGGCCGAGCAGAACCTCGAACGACTGGACGACGTCGTCGGCGAGCTGGAAAGCCAGATCGAAAGCCTGAAGCGCCAGGCGCGCCAGGCCTCCCGCTTCAAGAACCTGTCGGCCGATATCCGCAAGGCCGAAGCAACGCTGTTGCATCTGCGCTGGACGCTGGCCAAAACCCAGGAAGGCGAGGCGCGATCGGCGCTGGCGGTTGCCACGGCACTGGTCGGCGACCGCGCCGCGGCCCAGATGGCCGCCGCCAGGGAGCAAGGCATAGGCGCCCATCGGCTGCCGGACCTGCGCGACGCGGAAGCCGCCGCCGCCGCTGCCTTCCAGCGCCTCTCGATCGCCAAGTCGCAGATCGAAGAGGAAGCCGGCCGCATCCGCGCCCGTCAGAGCGAACTCGAGCGCCGGCTGCAGCAGCTCGACGGCGATATCGCGCGTGAGGAGCGCATGGTCCGCGACAACGCGGACATTCTCGAGCGCCTGCGCGCCGAAGAGGCGGCACTCAATTCGGAAAATGCTGGTGCCGCCGAGCGCGAGGCCACCACCCGCGCGGCTTTCGAACAAGCGGCATCTACGCTTTCACAAAGCGAAGCCAAACTCGCCGCGCTGACTGCCGAGCGGGCCGAGGCTGCCGCCTCGCGCAACCAGATCGAACGGACGCTGCGCGATACCGCCGAGCGCCGCGACCGCTTCGCGCGTCAGCTTGCCGATGTCGACCGGGAATTGTCGGAGATACTCTCCAAGGTCGCTGGCCTGCCCGATCCGGCCGAGAAGCGGGTGCTGGTCGAACAGGCCATGGCGCTGCTGGAGGAGGCCGAGGCTGCCGTGTCCGAGGCCGAGCAGTCGGTCATCGATGCCCGCGCTGCCGAAAGCGCTGCCCGGCCACCGCTTCAGGATGCCAGGGCCGAGCTGGCAAGGATCGAAACCGAAGCGCGCACGCTGGCAAAAATCCTCAATGCCGCCAGCGGCGATCTCTTCCCGGCCGTGCTGGAGCAGATCAGCGTCGATCGCGGTTTCGAAACGGCGCTGGGTGCAGCCCTTGGCGAAGACCTCGACGTGCCGCTCGACCGCAGCGCGCCGGTGCATTGGGGCGAAGGCGCGATCCAACCCGGCGACGCGGCTCTGCCGGAAGGCGTGAAGAGCCTGGCCAGCGTGGTCCACGCGCCGGCACAGCTCGCCCGCCGCCTGGCGCAGATCGGTATCGTCGATGCCGCCGGCGATGGCCGCCGGTTGCAGCCGCTGCTTGCTCCCGGCCAGCGGCTGGTCAGCCGCGAGGGCGCGCTGTGGCGCTGGGACGGCTTTACCGCCAGTGCCGACGCGCCGACCGCCGCGGCGCAACGGCTGGCGCAGAAGAACCGGCTGGCTGAGCTCGATGCCGAGGCGATACAGGCGACGCTCGTCCTGCGCCAGGCCGAGGAGGCGCTGGGAGAGGCCGAACAGGCGCTCCGCCTGGCAAGCGAGGCCGAGCGCAACACGCGCCAGGCCGGTCGTGACGCACAGCATCGGCTGGACGCCGCCCGCAATGCACTGGCTGAGGCCGAGAGGGCCGGCGGCGAATTGCAGAGCCGGCGCGCAGCACTCGATGAAGCGCGCGCCCGCATCGTCGACAGCCATGAGGAGATTTCGGCCGCCTTCGCCGAGGCGGAAATGCTGCTGCAGGACGCGCCCGATCTTGGCGATCTGCAATTGCAGCTCGAACAGTCCTCGGCCAATGTCGCCCGCGACCGCGCCGCGCTTGCCGATGCGCGTGCGGTGCATGAGGGGCTGCGCCGCGAAGCCGAGGCGCGCGCGCGCCGGCTCGATGCCATTGGCGCCGAACGCAGCAATTGGCTGGAGCGGGCCGAAAACGCCTCGACGCAGATCGCCTCGCTTGGCGAACGCAAGGCCGAGGCCGAGGCCGAACGCGAGCGGCTGGCGGATGCGCCCGATGAAATCGACGCCAAGCGGCGCGCCCTGCTGTCGCAGCTCACCGAGGCCGAAACCTTGCGCAAGGCGGCGGCCGACCGTCTGCAGGAAGCGGAGAACCGGCAATCCGAACTGGACAAGGCCGCCACCGGCGCCATCCAGTTCCTGGCTGAGGCGCGCGAGAGCCGCGTTCGCGCCGAAGAGCGGCTGACCGCGGCCGACGAACGCCGGCTGGAGGTCGAGGCGCGCATCCAGGAAACGCTGAACACACCGCCGCATCTGGTTATTCGCCATACCGGTCTGGAGGCTGACAGCCCGATGCCTGAGATGCCCGAGATCGAGCGTCAGCTGGACCGGCTGAAGATCGAGCGCGAACGGCTGGGCGCCGTCAATCTGCGCGCAGAGGAAGAGCAGAAGGAGCTTTCCGACCGGCTGGAGGCGATCGTGTCGGAGCGCGAGGACATCATCGAGGCGATCCGCAAGCTCAGGCAGGCGATCCAGAGCCTCAACCGCGAAGGCCGCGAGCGGCTGCTTGCCGCCTTCGATGTCGTCAACGGCCATTTCCAGCGGCTGTTCTCGCATCTGTTCGGCGGCGGCACGGCGGAATTGCAGCTGATCGAATCCGACGATCCGCTCGAGGCCGGCCTCGAAATCCTGGCCCGCCCGCCCGGCAAGAAGCCGCAGACCATGACGCTGCTGTCGGGCGGCGAGCAGGCGTTGACGGCGATGTCGCTGATCTTCGCGGTGTTCCTGACCAATCCGGCGCCGATCTGCGTGCTCGACGAAGTCGACGCCCCGCTCGACGACCACAATGTCGAGCGCTTCTGCAACCTGATGGACGAAATGGCCGCCACCACCGAGACGCGCTTCGTCATCATCACCCACAATCCCATCACCATGGCGCGCATGAACCGGCTGTTCGGCGTCACCATGGCCGAACAGGGCGTCAGCCAATTGGTGTCGGTCGACCTGCAGGCGGCCGAGGCCATGCGCGAGGCAAGCTGACCCAGGTCAGCGCTGGCTGGAATGGGCCGCACCGGAGCAATTTCAGGAAAAGGGTGCAAGCGGTTCTCGCTCGGCAAAAAATGTCAGGGCCGCGGACTGTGCCTGTGCGAATGATGTTTGGCCGGGGACCAGACGAAATAGAGCGAGCCCAGTTTCAGCACAGGCACCCTGTGATCCCGCTCGCGATCACGCAGTTCCCGGTAGGTCTTCACCTTCAGTGTGCCCCCCGGCAATCTGATTCGCAAAGCCATGATGCATAGAGCTTACGTGCTTTCTCCAGACGATGAAAGATTCATTTCAAGTTCCTCATCAGTATTCGAGCTCCTGGAGGGGCGATCAGGAATTGTACTGGGCCACCAGATGACGAAATATTTGCCAAACTGCCAGACCGGGACTTCGCCCTTGTACTCTCGCCGCCGCAACTCATAACGTTGCTTGACCTTCAATACACCGCCCGGAAGCCTGATCTTGATCGTCATCGTCCCTCAATACTGATGGCGCACTTCCTGGGTGCCGCGCCCAAAATATCTGTCCGGCCAAGTTAGAAAAATCGCTCACTCTCGGATCGGATCGTTGCAATCCGATTTCGCTGAGTCAATGGAGCCGAGGGCGAACTCCTGTGGCTATCGGCGCCGTGCAGATAAGGCTTGAGAGCGGGCTCAACCTCTGCGCCGCAAGATCCAGTTCACACAGATCACGGCCACGAGGCCACATGCGATGCCGGCGCAATCGGCAAACCAGTCGAACACATCCAGATCGCGCCGTATCAGCGCCGTGCCCTGCAGGACCTCGATCGCCGCTCCAATCATGGCCAGGAAGACGATTAGTCTTGCTTTTCGATCGGGCCAGCCGAGCCCTCCAAGGAAAGTCATGACGGCAAAGGCGCTGGCGTGGTTCAGCTTGTCGGAACGGAAACCGATATCGATCCCGTACTCTTCAAGTCGGGGTATAGGCAGCAGTGCAAGGGCAAGAACAGCGGCAAGCGTGGCGAAAAAGGCGATCCGTTCGACGGCTGGATAAAATCTCATTCTGTTCCAATCTTTGCCTAGCCGCCGGGAAAGTCGAATCCGGCTCGGTATTGGCAGTTCAGGCTGAAACTCGGATCGACGGCGTTGTTCTTCTAAAGCCGCAATTTTTGCTTGAGCTTTTTCAGCCAGGTCTGTTCCGCCTCATCCTGATTTTGATGCGCCGGGACGTAGCGCGGCCGTATCTTTTTTCCTTTGATGTAGAATGGCTTTTCGACTTCTCCAACCAGATTGACGAAAAGCCGGGATTTGTTGGTGGGTTGGCGGACTGTGACGCCGTGGACCGATTCAATCGAGTTGATGAACAATACAAGAATGTTCTTGTCGTATTGAACTGTTTCGACGCATTCCAAATGGGTGTCGTCGACATAGGCATCATTGAAGAGTGTCGCTTTGGCTTTCAGCGTGGCGTATTTGGACTGGAAACGACTAATTGTCAGGTCCCCGCCAACGGCATCATAATCTTCCGGCCTCATATAAAACAGGCCAGAAAATAGCTTGTCGCCATTGTCGATGTGGCTTGTCCGCACCGAGCCGGCATTGGTCACCGGCGTGTTCCCGCTGAGCATCGCATCCATCAGTATGTCGCGTGTTGCATAGGTGTCACTAAACCTGATGCCCGCTTTCATATTCTTGAGGCGTTCATAATTGGGGTAATAATCAGGGTAAAGTTTGTGAATATCGTCATAGAACAGGTCGGCGACCTCGCCGAAAAATGCTTGCGATACATGGTAGGCGATAAAATCGCGCCATATTTGCGGCACGGCTTCGTTCGACCGAACGCGGTGGGCCTCATAATCCCACCTGGTGTTGTTGCGGCGTGTATCGATTTCGAGCGTTTCCGGAGCGGGAAACGTGCCGGCCAATTCCTGGTAGAGATCGAGGGGAAGGCGTCAGGCAGGATGATGTGTGGAAACGGCTCCGATCGAACGTCGGCCTTGGTGGCTCGTTGAAGGACTGAAAGCGGCTTTGACATCGATGGTGCCCAGATCGAGTTTGTCCGAATTTGGACAGCGAGGATCGTGTTCAACCTGTTCGGGTTACCGCCTTTCAACGGATCCCTTTCTGCGTCTCGTTCAAAGATTGGAGCGTTGAAAAGGGCTCCGCATGGGCTTTTACCATTTCGCTCATTAGAATATCCGCGCCAGTCATGAGGGGGACCAGGGTTTCCGCAAATGTGTATGTTTTGATGCCGTAAAGCCACTTCAGGTAAAGAAGGGCAGCTGACGTGCCGGAGACGCAGCCAACGATGTTCATTCGGGATACGACAAGCTCTATCGGATATATGTGTGGCAGGTTAGCTTCCATGATCCTGGTGTTGGCGTCGGCCGTCACATTGCCAACTGCATCCAGCAATTCGGGGAAGAAGGGCTTGCTTATTCTGGGATGTTCCTTCCAGACGACGTCGTATCCCCTCTCGACGATCTGCTCCGCAATTCGTCTATAGATCGCCGCCTCTTGCGCGTACGACATTATGCGGTTTCGCGACAATGCCTGGCCGAGCAGCAGGATCCGTGGGTTGGCTGACGCACGGCAATGTTCATCGCCGCCGGAAAGCGCATCCCTGCAGGCTTCACCTATTACGTCGCGCATCAGCGAAGCGCCGACCTGAAATCTTGGTACGTTCTCCAGCGCATCGTGAATGGGGATTTCGTGAAGCAAAGAATAAAACTTCGTCACCCGTCTCAGATGGTGTCTTTCTATCCTGTCGGCCGCTTTCCTCAATCGGAACGCCGGTGAAATTGTAGAGAGTCCTGCAATCAAGACCGCGGTGATGCGTCGTCGAAACCTTGTGCCCGGCGGCCGTGACATGGTTGCCATCTCGAATGGAAGGTATGACGTCAAGCCATCCTCATACAAAACGATCTTGGCTTCAGGGTATGAATCCAGCAGTATTTTTTCCGACGGCCGGTTAACGAAGCAGGCCCAGATTTCAGCTACGGAACTCGCGTCGAGACCAATTGTGTCTCGGATCAGACGATGGATCCGGAAAATTTGCAGTTGCCCATATTTACGCTCGGACGTCAGAAGGTCGTACGCCCATATGATCCGTCTCCAGGTCCATACTTTAGACGCAAGTTCAGCAAGACCGGTCTTGAAATGCTCGGAAACGCCGGCCGTTTCATAAAGCAGGAGATAGTCCTCATGCTCCTGATCCGCCGGGGAGCTTCCATCCATTGTTGATTGGCGAAGTGAGGCAACCAGGCTGAGCAATTGCCAGCTGCCAAAGACGCAGCATATTCGAGCTGGCAATTTAAGATCTCCAGATCGGATGGAAATAACGCTGCATGTTCCGCGATCTCAACCGCAAAATTGCTTCATATCCGACAGGCCGTGTGGCTCGGGGCGTCCCACCCGCTTCGTAATACTGCCTATCGCGTCGGTAGGAAATATCTTTCAGATGGCGGGTCTAACGTCCAAGACAGGCTAGAGTTCCGCACAATAGGCAGGCGAATTCACTTCAACTGAGCGGCAGAGACCTGTCGAGATCCGGCAATAGAACCCGGTGCGGCAGACCGCTCATGGGGTCGTCTTGCTGCTTCGGGTCCCTCTCGGCACCAAGAGCACGAATTCTCCCGGTTTTCGGGAAGGTCGTTGCCCGGGAAAGCGGGTTTCGCTTCCCCCAGTCAAAAGTAAGCTCCAGCCATGAACCGGAGCTAGATGATGACAGAGGCAGAAACCAGAATGTTTCACACACTTGATGTGCCAGCCGGTCCGGTGCGGCGGCCTGCAATTCCGGCCGACCTGACAAGGCAGGGCATGTGTGGGCGCATCTGCGCATCATGCCCGATACAAAGCCCGCACTGCTCCTCGAACGCCCTTGAGGCCGACGCTTCGGCGCAACGTCCCCGGTGAGCAGGCTAGAGCAATTCTAGGAAAAGTGTGAAGCGGTTTTCCGGCCAAAATTGCCTCAAAACAAAGAGTTAGAGCAACTCGCCATTTCCGTGAAACGGTGAACTGCTCTAAGGGCGGCGCCCGAAATGCGCCGCCCTGTCGGAGGGGTCGTCCGCGATCAGGCGGCGAGCCAGGCCCGTGTGAAATCCTGCTCATAGGCCTGATGCATCTGGTAGCCCATCAAAGCAGGTTTCATATGACAGAACAGCTTTCGCCAGTAAGGCTGAACGATGATGCCGGAATCCTGCAGCATGACCTGGAGTTCCTTCATTACCACACGGCGCTGCTCCGGATCGGCGATGGAATTGGCCTTGTGGACCTTGGCATCGAAGTCTGGATCGGCGAACCCCGTCTCGTTCCATGCCGAACCGGTCTGATAGGCAAGCGCATAGGTCTGGATGCCGAGCGGTCGGGCGTTCCAATTGGTCGTCGCGAAGGGATACTTCGTCCAGTCGTTCCAGAACGCCGATTCCGGGATGACGGTGCGTTTCACCTTGAAGCCGGCGTCGCGCATCTGCTGGGCGACGGCATCGGAGCTTTCCTTGCGGTAGTCGGCTTCGACCGAGATCAGATCGAACTCGAAATCGAGCTGGCCGGCTTCCTCGAGCAATGCCCTGGCCCGGGCCGGATCACGTTTGATCGGCGGCAGGTCGGCGTGTTCGGGATGCATCGGTCCGACATGATCGTTCTGCGCGACGATGCCCATGCCGTCGGCGCCCAGTTGCAGCACCGCTTCGTTGTCGACCGCAAGCTGTATGGCGTTGCGCACGCGCTTGTCGTCATAAGGTTTGGCGTTGACGTTGCAGCGCGAGACCAGGGTGGCGGCGGTGACGATCTCGCTTTTCTTCAGGCCCAGCCTGTCGAGCATGGCGACATCATAGGACTGCGTCTGGCCGTTCAGGTCGATCTCACCGGATTCGAAGGCGGAGACGGTGGCGGCCGAGTCGGTGCCGTAGTCGGTCCAGTCGATGCCGTCGAGGAACACCTCGCCGCCCCACCACGACCCGTCCGGCCGCTTGCGCACCGAGGCAGCAACGCCGACATCGAGTTTTTTAAGCTCGAACGGACCCGTGGAAACGGGGTTGGCCGACAGTGGCGCTGCCTTCGGATTGAACGTGCGGTGGACGATCAATGCCGGGTAGTCGGTCATCGCAGGGATAATGGTGATGTCGGGCTGCGACAGTTTCAGGACCACGGTGTGGTCGTCGCGAACCTCGATGGCACCAGTGCGCGCCACCTTGGTGTCGGGATCGATCAGGGCGGTCATGCGCCCCGCCATCGAGTTGCCAGCGGCATCCTTCTCACACCAGCGCGTGATGTTGAAGGCGACATCCGTGGCGGTGAAATCGTCGCCGTTCGACCACTTCACCCCTGGGCGCACCTTGAGCACATATTCCGTGGCGTCCGCATTGATCTCCCAGCTCTGCAGCAGCACCGGCTCGAAGGTGAAATCCGGCTTCCAGCGCACCAGCGGTTCGAGAAACTGCATGGCGATGTTGCCCATCTGCGAAATCTTGAACTTGCGCGGGTCTTCCAGCTCCATCACCTGCATGGCAACACGCAGCACGCCGCCCTTTCTGGGTTGGGCGGCTTCCTCGGACCGCGCCGGGACCGGTTGACCGATGAGCCCATAGGCAATCGCCGTGCTGGCGCCGAAGGCGCTGGCCAACGCCAGGAACTCGCGGCGGCCAAGCGCGCCGCTCGTCGCGCCTTTCGCAAATGTGCCGATCGCCGGATGAAGAGGTCTGGATGTCATATCGGTTCTCCCATTGTTGATTTTACGCCGAAATTCGGTGGAATGCCCTTGCCGCGTCGTTGCTGGGCGCTGTTTTCTACAAGACGCAGCCGATGGCGGCGGGGCCGCGACGGCGAGGGGAAGGCAAGATGAATCTTCTGACGGCGATGCGGGTGTTCGATCGGGTCTGCCTGCTGGGCAGCCTGTCGGCGGCGGCGCGCGATCTCAACATGTCGACGACGGCCGTCAGCCGCACCATCAAGGAACTGGAAGACGACCTCGGCGTCCGGCTCATCAATCGCACCACAAGGCGCCTCAGCCTCACAGAGGCGGGCCGCGACTATGCTCCGCGTGCCCGCATCCTGCTCGACGACATTTCCGAACTGCAGGATTCGACGCGCGGCCTGCACAAGGAGACGCGCGGCCTGATCCGGGTTTCCTGCTCCAATGTTCTGGGCCACACGCGCATAACCAAGCTGGTGCCGAAATTCCTCGAAGAGAACCCGCTCACCACGATCGAGTTCGACCTCACCGCGCGTTATGTCGTCGGCATTGTCGAGGAAGGCTACGATGTCGCCATCCGCTTCGGCGGTCAGGCCGATTCCGCCTTGATTGCCCGCCGGCTTGGGGAAGTTCGCAACTATGTCTGCGCCACGCCCGATTATTGGGACACAAACGGCCGCCCGGTCCACCCGGATGAGCTGGCAAGCCATTCCTGCGTGCTGAGCAATTTCGCCAAGCGGCTTGGCACATGGCCTTTCATCGGACCAGACGGCCCTTTCGATGCGGCTGTCGGCGGGCGCATCTCGACCAACAGCGTCGAGGCCGCCTACCAGATGACCACCGCCGGTTTCGGCATCGGCAATCTGCCCAGCCTGCTGGTCGATGCTGCGATCAGCGACGGCCGGCTGGAAGTGCAGCTGGATGAGTTTCGCCCCGGCTCCAGCCCGATCTACGCACTCTATCCGCACCGCACCTATATTGCGGCCAAGGTGCGCGCGTTCGTCGATTTCCTGATCCGCGAACTGTCGGCCGACTTCACCGCCTGAAATGCTGCCCGGTTGCCGGCCAACGCCGTCAGGGGCCTGGCGCGAACGCCCGGCCCCTGCTGCCCCCGTCGCCCGACGCGGCAGCGTCATTTCCACCAGGCGGTGGTGTCGTACATCGGTCCCGGCTCCTCGAAGAGCTTTTCGTATTTGCACAATGCCGGCGTCTTGCCGAGCGGTACCGAAACACCGTCCCTGAACGCCCATTCGCCACGTTGCGTCGTATCCGCCCGCACATAGCTGGACAGTGCAAAGGCGCGGTCGTGCTGTGACCTGTTGGGCGAGGAGCCGTGCACGGTGAGCAGCCCCCATAAAGCAAGATCGCCCGGCTCCAGCACCAGCGGAACGATGGTCGCCGGGTCGATGCCGACCTTGCGCAACTCTTCTTCGGCGGTCAGACCCTTCATCAGCTCGCCGGTTCCCTCGTCCGACAGGCCGAGATAGCCGAGCTTGTGGCTGCCGGGCACGACCTGAAGGCAGCCATTGTCCAGCGTCGCCCGATCGACCGCGAGGCCTGTTGTCACGGTGGCGTCGGCGACATTGTCGAAGGCGGCCTGGTTACGAAAGCGCAGATCCTGGTGGAAGCGATAACCCGTGACATTGGCGCCGGGCGGCTTCCAGTGCAGCTGTTGGGCGATCTGTTTTATGTCGCGGCCGATCAGACCCTCGAGCAGCTTCAGATAGTCGGGATTGCGGCGGAACTGCTCGAAATAGGAATTGATCCAGGAAAACCAGTAAGCCTGCAGCACATAGCGTTGGCCAAAGTCCGATTCAGGCAGGATCTGGAAATTCAGGTTGCCGTGCCGGAAAGTGGCGTGATGCTTGAGGCCTTCGGCATAGACCGCATCGGTTTCCTTCTTCAGCCGGATCATCTCGTCGCCGTCGACAAATTGTCGAACGACCGCATATCCTTCCTCGCGGTACTGCTCCACCGCTTCGCGTGCCTGCCTGTCCGTCAGCATATCCGTGACAACCCCCGTCTGTGATCTGTGTCGATCGTAACAAACGGGTTGCCGGCGATAAGCCGTGGATTTTGGCATCGACTTTCCCGATTATCGGGAAATTGAGCGGGGCCTCAAAGGTGCATTGGGCGCAACCGGCTGATCAGATACGTGCTGCGCCGGCAGGCCCTAAAAATAGGTTCGCGGCGCGACAAGGTTCTTCTGCTGGCGAACATAAAAACAATAGAAGCCGAACGCCGCGGCAAACCACATGAAGGCCTCACCCATGGCCAGCCGGTTGTTGGAATTGGTAAGGATGCTGAGGGCGAAGAAAACCAGTGTGGAGATGTAGCAGGACCATGCCGCCGGAGCGACAAGCTTGGCTCGCATGGCCAGCAGAACCTGCCTGGCCGACCAGGTGTAGAGAAAGGCAAAGAACACCAGTCCGACCAGACCATAGCGCACGGCAATTTCCAGATAACCATTGTGGAAGACGTTTAAGATCATGGGATGATAGGTTCTGTTCTCCCACTCGGTCAGCCAGCTGGAACTGGCTCCGAAGATCGGGTGGCGTTTCCAGATATCGATCGCATCCGCCCACAGCATCAGCCTTTCCTTGGCTGCAAGCGGAACCGCATCGCTCGCGATGGCGCGGTCGAATGCGGGAAGGACGCCATGCCTGAACACATCCGGAACCAGGGTTTTGACGAAGGTCATGGTGTCGCCGGCGGTGGACGAGAAGATGTTGTGTGTTGCGACAATGCCGGCCGCCACGATCGCCAGCACGCCACCCGAAACCAACAGTTCGCGGCGATGGCCTCTCGCCAGGGTCATGACCGTCAACAGGAGCAGCGCAAGCGCAAGCGCAAGCCACACGCCCTTTGACCGCATCTCGATGATATTGACGACGGCAAGCAGCAGGACGGCTGTCGACAGCGCCCAATAAAGGTTCTTGGTTGCTTTCCCGAGGTCCGTTCTCTGGGCCGTGTAAGCCATGAATTGCAGCGTGCAGAGGAAGATGAAACCGGCCGCCACCGACGCGTGGATGGGATTGTTGAAAAGCCACGGGGCCGGTTGGATATCCTGAAACATGTTCGAACAGGCGGTGTCCGCCGCCAGGAAGACAAGACTGAGGATCATGAACCAGAGGACCAGCCGTGCGGGCTGCCTGACAAACAGCAGAAAGGCGAATCCGGTCGTCGCATAGAACAGCGGAAACATGTAAATGCCTTCGGCGCCACCCAACTGGTGGGTGCCGAAATAGACGATCGCCAGTCGGATGAAGACATAGAGCGACCAGCCCAGACACAGGAAGCCGACCCAACCGATCAGTGGTTTGCTGTAGGTCCACAAATCCACCCTGAACCAGCGGATGACCGCGACCAGGGCCAGCGCCAGGCCCGCATAGCGGTAGGTGTCTGCCTCGCGCCACACCGCGGAAACCATGGCGAGAACGGCGAGTGCCGCAAGCAACAGAAGCAAGGTGTGGCGCGGCGCGTTGTCCTTGGCATAGTCCAGGGTATCTCGCGGCAAAGGGGGCCGCAGCAGGACGTGATGCAGGCGGCGCAGCTCGTCACTGGCCCGCAACACCCCGGCACGTAGCCGGCTCGGCCCCCCCAACCTTGCGGATTTGTAGCTTCCCGAGGGACCGGCTATGCCGGAGATCTCGCTGCTGGCGGCGAAGCCAAGCACGTTTTGGCGGGCCGAATAGACCTTCAGACCGGTATCCCAAAAGCGTTCGAGCGCGACGTCCCATGGCATTTTCATGACGGCGAGCGCCGACAACAGACCCTGCGCGCCCTCCCGCGTCACCAGATAGGCGGCGGCCGAGCCTTGCGGGCCATGCAGCGCACGACCGATCTCGTCGCCTTCCGCCGTCTCGACGGCGCGCATGAAGAAGCTGATGCGATGGTTGATCAGTTTGATGACGTCGAAATCCGGCACCGCCGCGATGACGGCCTCGATGCGCCGCATGGTGTCTTCGCTGAAGAGGACGTCGTCCTCGACGATCAGGCCATGGGCGCTGCCACCGGCCACGAACGTTTCCAGCGCCTGGATATGGCTGCGGTAACAGGCATATTCGCCGGAAAGGATGTCGCGCCCGCTCAGCTTGCGTGCGGCTGGCAGATCGATCTCCGTCCAGGCCTCTTTGGCAAGCGCATGGCCGTCGACGGCGGCAATGCGCTGCAAGGTCAGGCCTGCCGCTTCGGCGCTGGCGAGCAATTCGCTCCAGCGCTGGGTCTCGCGATCGAGGTTGATGGCGAAGATAGGAAGGTTCATTGAAGTTCCATGTTGAGCCGCCACCCACCCGGCCGACCTATGTATGGAAAGAAGGAGATGTTCAAGGCGACACTGTCCAGATCATGTGCAAGACCTGAATTTGCCGCGACGGCTTTGGCTCATCTGAATTTATGACACAATCGAACTGTTAGCCGATCGGCTTCATGGAAGATCGCAAAGGTACTCTCGGTCCTAAGTGTCCGGAACGGACCTGAGCGGGATGGCTGGGGCGCCAGGATTCGAACCTGGGAATGTCGGTACCAAAAACCGATGCCTTACCACTTGGCGACGCCCCAATTGCCGTCAGAGTCGCTTGTGCGGCGCGTTATTAGCAGAGCAGCCAAAAAGCACAATGCCCCATGAATGGTGGTGAGAACGCCTGTTTGGGCAGCAAAAGCAACGCCGCCAGACGGCACCAGCTGGCTATTCGGACCACACCGCCATCTCGTTGCCGGCCGGATCGGCAAAGTGGAAACGGCGGCCGCCAGGGAACGCGAAGATCGGTTTGACGACCGTGCCGCCGGCGTTTTCGACAGCCTCGAGGGTCGCCTCCAGATCCCTGCTGTACAGCACCGGCAGCGGCTTCGATGGCGCTTCGGCGGCGTCGGCCTGAAAACCCCCGTCCAGGCCTTCGGCAAAGGCCGAATAGGTCGGCCCATAGTCAGTGAACGACCAGGCAAAGGCGGAACTGTAGAAGGCCTTCAGCCGGTCCAGCGTTCCGCCCGTAGCCGGCATTTCCAGATAGTCGAGTTTTCCGGACAGTTTCATAGCCACCTCTTTGTTCACTGTATGTTCTACTCCAGAATCCCCGGCATAGCAAGTCTTTTTGCCGCATCCTGAGGCACGGCTTTGCTTAATCGATTGTAGTGGCCGGGCGGCTTTGCCGACGCCTTGCCTTTCGCACTGCAGCATCATATCGCTCCAAGGGCGGACCGGCGGAACTTTCCGTTTCGCCAATCTTTCCAATCTCCTGCAACCGGAGAGCGATGCATGACCAAATGGGTTTTCACCTTTGGCGATGGTGCGGCGGAGGGCCGTGCCAGCGACAAGAATCTCCTGGGCGGCAAAGGCGCCAACCTAGCCGAGATGTGCAGCCTGGGGCTGCCGGTGCCGCCGGGCTTCACCATCACCACGGAGGTCTGCAACGCCTACTACGCCAACGGCCGTATTTATCCGGCCGGGTTGGAAGCCGATGTCGCGGTCGCGCTCGATCACATCGGCCGGCTGACCGGTCGTCGGTTCGGCGACCCGTCGAAACTGCTGCTGGTGTCGGTGCGTTCTGGCGCTCGCGCCTCGATGCCCGGCATGATGGACACCGTCCTCAATCTCGGCCTGAACGACGAGACGGTCGAGGCGCTGGCCGCCGATTCCGGCGATGCGCGCTTTGCCTATGACAGCTACCGCCGCTTCATCCAGATGTATTCCGATGTCGTCATGGGTCTCGACCACGAAGTGTTCGAGGAAATCCTGGAGGACCAGAAGGGCGGGCTCGGGCACGAGCTCGACACCGAACTGACGGCGCTCGAATGGCAGGGCGTCATCGCGCTCTACAAGGCCAAAGTCGAGGAAGAGCTTGGCAGGCCGTTTCCGCAGGATCCGCATGAGCAGCTCTGGGGCGCGATATCAGCCGTGTTCTCGAGCTGGATGAACAACCGCGCCATCACCTATCGCCGCCTGCACGATATTCCCGAAAGCTGGGGCACGGCGGTCAACGTCCAGGCCATGGTGTTCGGCAATATGGGCGAAACCTCGGCCACCGGCGTTGCCTTCACGCGCAACCCATCGACCGGCGAAAAGATGCTCTATGGCGAGTTCCTGGTGAACGCGCAGGGCGAGGACGTCGTTGCCGGCATCCGCACGCCGCAGAACATCACCGAAGCGGCGCGTATCGCAGCAGGCTCGGACAAGCCGTCGCTGCAGAAGCTGATGCCTGACGCGTTCCAGTCCTTCGTCACCATCTCCGATAGTCTGGAGAAGCACTACCGCGACATGCAGGATCTCGAATTCACCATCGAGCGCGGCAAATTGTGGATGCTGCAGACCCGCTCCGGCAAGCGCACCGCCAAGGCGGCGCTGAAAATTGCCGTCGAGATGGCGCGCGACAGGCTCATCACGAAAGAGGAAGCCGTTGCCCGTATCGACCCGGCCTCGCTCGACCAGTTGCTGCATCCCACCATCGACCCCAAGGCCGCGCGCGACGTCATCGGCATCGGACTGCCGGCCTCGCCCGGTGCCGCTACCGGCGAGATCGTCTTTTCCTCAGCTGACGCCGAGGACTTGAAGACACAAGGGCGCAAGGCGATCCTAGTGCGCATCGAGACCAGTCCCGAAGACATCCACGGCATGCATGCGGCGGAAGGCATCCTGACCACGCGCGGCGGCATGACCAGCCACGCCGCGGTGGTGGCGCGCGGCATGGGCAAGCCTTGCGTCTCGGGTGCCGGCTCGCTGCGCGTCGACTATAGGGCCGGCACGCTGCTCTCGATGGGGCAGACCTTCCGCAAAGGCGACATCATCACCATCGATGGCGGCAACGGCCAGGTGCTGAAGGGCGCGGTTGCCATGCTGCAGCCTGAACTGTCAGGCGATTTTGCCGCCATCATGGAATGGGCGGACGCGGTGCGGCGCATGAAGGTGCGCACCAATGCCGAAACACCGCTCGATGCGCGCATGGCGCGCTCCTTCGGCGCCGAAGGCATCGGGCTTTGCCGCACGGAGCACATGTTCTTCGACGGCGACCGCATCGTCGCCATGCGCGAGATGATCCTGGCCGACACCGAAAAGGACCGGCGCGCCGCACTCGCCAAGCTTCTGCCCATGCAGCGCTCGGATTTCCTCGAACTGTTCGAGATCATGGCCGGCCTGCCGGTGACGATCCGACTGCTCGATCCGCCGCTGCACGAATTCCTCCCCAAGACCGAGGCTGAAATCGCCGAGGTCGCCGCCGCCATGAACGTGTCGCCCGACAAGCTCAGGCAGCGCACCGAGGCACTGCACGAGTTCAACCCGATGCTCGGCCATCGTGGCTGCCGCCTGGCCGTCTCCTACCCCGAGATCGCCGAGATGCAGGCACGGGCCATTTTCGAGGCGGCCGTGGAGGCCGGCAGGAAGGCCGGCGCCCTGGTGGTCCCCGAGATCATGGTGCCGCTCGTCGGCCTGGTGAAGGAACTCGACTACGTCAAGGCGCGCATCGATGCGGTTGCCAAGAGCGTCATGGAGGAAACCGGCGTCAAGATCGACTATCTCACTGGCACGATGATCGAGCTTCCCCGCGCCGCCATCCGCGCGCATGTCATTGCAGAATCAGCCGAATTCTTCTCCTTCGGCACCAACGACCTGACCCAGACGACCTTCGGCATCTCGCGCGACGATGCGGCCTCGTTCCTGGAAACCTACCGCCAGAAGGGCATTATCGATCAGGACCCGTTCGTCTCGCTCGACATCGAGGGCGTCGGCGAACTGGTGCGCATGGCCGCGCAAAAGGGCAAGGCGACGCGGCCCGACATCAAGCTCGGCATCTGCGGCGAACATGGCGGCGATCCGGCCTCGATCCGCTTTTGCGAAGAGGTCGGCCTCGACTACGTGTCCTGTTCGCCCTATCGCGTGCCGATCGCCAGGCTGGCGGCAGCGCAGGCAGCGGTGCTGGTTGCGAAAACAGGCCGCGGATAGGATCCATCCAGCTTACCGTTTTGTAAGACAATTCACGCGAACGTGCTGGCCGCGCCGCGTAATCTCGACATTGTTCCTGCCCAATTTGCGGCCATCCGCAAATTGCTCCCGGAAACAGATGCTGCAGATCTCTCCCGCGCCGCTCCGCTCGATCCTGGTCATTCAAACCAAGTTCATAGGAGATCTCGTCCTCGCCTCGGCGCTCGCCAAGAACCTGCGGCTCGAATTCCCCGGCGCCAGCATCGTCTTTCTGTGCGAGGCCCGCTTCGAGAGCTTCGTGATCGCCCATGGTATCGCTTCCGAGGTGGTCGCATTCAGGCGCGACCGCATGCGCGGCACGCCCTTGGAGCGCGGGAAGGAGCTCTACGCCATGGTGCGGGCGTTGCGCCGCTTCCGCTTCGACCTGACCATCGACCTGACCGATTCGAAGACGTCGCGCATCCTCACCGGGCTCGTCCACGCAAAGACCCGTGTCGGATACAATCCCTCCGAAAGACCCTTGCGTATGCTGGAGCGGCAGCCCGCCAACGTCCTTGCCAAGCCCTACGGCTTTGATGGCCAGCATTTCCTGTACCGCTACCTCTCGCCGCTCGAAGCGCTCGGCATTGAACTTCGCACGGTGATTCCGAACCTTCAGCCGCTGCCATTGGAGACGGCGAAAGCATTGGCGCTCCTGGATAAACACCATCTGCGGCCAAATGCCTTCATCGCCGTGCATGCGGGTGCAAGCTTCGAGGGGCGACGTTGGCAGCCGGAGCGGTTTGCAGCAGCGATCGTCGAGATTGCCGGCGAGACCGGCCTGGACGTCGTCCTGGTGGGCGGCCCGGACGAGCGCGAGATCGCCGAACGCATCGTCGCCAGGACCGCGCCGCCGGTCGTCAATCTCGTCGGTGACCTGTCGCTTGAAAGCCTGCTGGCGGTGCTGAAACAGGCCCGGCTGTTTCTCGGCAATGAGAGCGGCCCGATGCACATGGCGGCAGCCACTGGGACCCCGGTTGTCGGGCTGTTCGGTCTGACGGAGCCGTCGCGCTGGGGTCCCGTCGGCGTGCCCAGCATCTCGCTCCAGCCGCCGATGCCTTGCGCCTGCATGGCCGAGGACCTTTGCCGCGCGCCGGATCCCAGCAAGGCATGCTGCGTCTGGGGCCTGGAAGTCAAGCCGGTGGTCGACGCGGTGCGCGAGGTTCTTTCGCGCACCGAAATGCAGCTGGAATGCGTCATCTGAGATCATGGGTCGCATGCACGACTCTCGACGCGGTGGAATGACCCCTTCGCCACAGGCACGGTCACATTGTCGCGTGGAGCGCTTTTCTGCTATGCATCATCCTGATTTCCGCCTTCATGCGGGTCTTTGGGATGCCTGCTTGAAATGACGGGTCAGGAAATCGGTTTGATGCGCCTGCTGCAAAAAAATCTCTGGATGATCGCCATGTCGTTGGCGATGGCATCCGCCGGCCATGCCGCGCCGCTCGTCGAGCCGACGCTGCACATCAGGCCGCAGGCGAGCGGCGCCGGCCGTGTGGCACTCACGCTCGATGCCTGCGGCGGACAGACCGACAGCCGGATCCTTTCGGCGCTGGTGGACAACAAGATCCCCGCCACCATTTTCGTGACCGGCATCTGGCTGAAGCGAAACGCCGCCGCCGTCGAGATCATGCGGGCGCATCCCGATCTGTTCGAACTGGAAAATCACGGCGGTCACCACATCCCGGCGGTCGACACGCCGCGGAAAATCTACGGCATCCGCAGCGCCGGCAGCCCGGATGCGGTGCTGGCCGAGGTCGAATCGGGGGCCGCCGCTCTTGCCGGGACCGGCGAGCCGGCGCCGAAATGGTTTCGTGGCGCAACCGCCGAATACAGCCCGTCGGCAATCGCCATGATCCGCAAGCTTGGCTTCAAGGTCGCGGGATTCTCGATAAACGGCGACGGCGGCTCCTTGCTCGGCGCCAAGGAAACCGCGCGGCGCATTGCGGCGGCCAAGGACGGCGACGTCATTATCTCGCATATCAACCAGCCGACCCATGCGGCAGGCGAAGGCGTGGTGCAGGGGCTGCTGGCGCTCAAGGCCAAGGGCTTGACCTTTGTGCGGCTCGACGATGCCGAGGGCATCGGCAATAACGGCACCACGGAGTGAGTGGCCAGCCGAGCGTATCCCGCTTCGGCGTTGGCTCAGTCCGGTTTGGCTTCGATCGTGACCTTGCTGGGCGTAGAATGCGCCGTGGTTGCCGATTTCAGCCATCTCGTCGAAAGGCCGTTCATAGGCCCACATGGCGTTCTGGCCGGTCTCGCCGGCAGGCAGCACGCTCCAATAGCTTGCATCGCCCTTGTAGGGGCAATGGGTCGAGTGGTCGGTGCGGCCAAGCTTGCCGAAATCGATGTCGGCGAACGGAATGTAGAAGGCCGCCGGATAGGGAGCTTCGGTCAGCACCTTGGCCTTCGCTGTTGAAGCGATGACCACGTCTCCGGCGCGCACGGTAACGGTGCCGGCATAGGGCTCGATGGTGATGATTTTGTCCGGGTTGCGTTGGAAACCGGGTGCGGGGTTGGCGATCTGATCCATGCGGCGGCTCTCCTTGCGTCGACTTTGAGATGTGTCGCGCAAACGCATTGTTCAAGGCCTGCCGTCGCCATGCAACACGCAAACACCTGCCCAGGCCGGCACTGCCGGATCGCGCCTCCGAATATCCTCGATACTTGTCGTCAGCTGTCAGGCAGCGGCCTTGAACACGTCCATGAGACCGGCATAGGCGGCAGCAATACCGGCGACCGGGTTGCTGCTTCTCGATACGGTCTCGACCTTCAGGGAACCACCGCCGGTCGGCAAGGTGAGCAGCAGGAACTGGCGGTTTCCGCCATCGCCGACTGACGCGGCTGCGACGTGCTGGTCCTCGCCCTGGTTCTGGACGCACATCTTGAACAGCAACGTGCCGCCGACCGCTTCCAGCGCGCCGCCGACAACTTCAACAAATTCATCTTCGGAAACAGTCTTTGTGTCCGGCACCAGATCGGCCAGACTTTCGGCAAGCGTACTCTCGAGAGCCTTGTCGTCGAGCTGCGCGTCCATGCGAACCTCTTTCAGTCGCCAATCGCACCCCTTTGCCCGTTAACGAAGCTTAACGCCGACGATGGCCGGATTGTGGCGGTTGTTCCCAATGCAGTGCTCGGCCGTATTGGCGGCTGGACAATCCGTCGGTTCGCTCCACAATGGGACAAAAAGCACAACGCAAAAGCGTGAGGGAGGATCGAATGCTGGGACTGATGCAGGAATGGCCGCTGCTTTGCCATAAGCTCATCGACAATGCCGAGCGGCAGCATGGCGTGCGCGAGATCGTGTCACGCTCGATCGAAGGGCCGATCGTGCGCACCACCTACGCCGACATCCATCGTCGCGCCCTGAAGGTCGCCCAGCGGCTGGAACGCGACGGCTATGGGTTGGGCGACCGCATCGCGACGCTGGCCTGGAACACCGCCCGCCACATCGAGGCCTGGTACGGCATCATGGGCATCGGCGCCATCTACCACACGCTCAATCCGCGGCTGTTTCCCGAGCAGATCGTCTGGATCATGAACCATGCCGAGGACAAGGCAGTCTTCGTCGACCTGACTTTCGTGCCGCTGCTCGAGAAGATCGCCGGCGCCGTCAAGTCGCTGAAACAGGTGATCGTGCTGACCGACAAGGCACACATGCCGCAGACGACGTTGCCAAATGTGGTCGCCTATGAAGAGTGGCTTGAGGAGGCGGATGGCGACTTCGCCTGGAAGACCTTCGACGAAAGCACCGCCGCAGGCATGTGTTACACCTCCGGGACCACGGGCGATCCCAAGGGCGTCGTCTACAGCCACCGTTCGAACGTGCTGCACGCCATGATCGCTGCCATGCCCGACGCCATGGGGTTGTCGTCGCGCGACACGATCCTGCCTGTCGTGCCGATGTTTCACGCCAATGCCTGGGGCCTTGGCCAGAGCGGGCCGATGATCGGCGCCAAGCTGGTCATGCCCGGCTGCAAGATGGACGGCGCCTCGATCTATGAACTGCTCGATACCGAGAAGGTGACCTTCAGTGCGGCCGTGCCGACCGTCTGGATGATGCTGCTGCAGCATCTGGAGGAGACCGGCAAGAAGCTTCCCTATCTCAATAAGGTCGTCATCGGCGGCTCGTCCTGCCCGCGCGCGATCATGACGAAGTTTCAGCAGAACTACGATGTTCAGGTCATCCATGCCTGGGGCATGACCGAAATGTCGCCGCTCGGCACGCTGTGCACCCTGAAGCCGGACTATGCTGGTCTTGAGGGCGAAGCCCGGCTCGATGTCCAGCAGAAACAGGGCTATCCGCCGTTCGGCGTCGAAATGAAGGTGACCGACGACGACAACAATGCGCAACCCTGGGACGGCAAGACATTTGGCCGCCTGAAAGTGCGTGGGCCGGCCGTTGCCCGTGCCTATTATGGCGGCGCCGGCGTGGAGCAGTTCGACGAGGACGGCTGGTTCGACACCGGCGACGTCGCCCACATCGACGCCGGCGGCTATATGCAGATCACCGATCGTGCCAAGGACGTCATCAAGTCCGGCGGCGAATGGATTTCGACCATCGACCTCGAGAACCTGGCTGTCGGTCACCCCGATGTCGCCGAGGCGGCAGCCATCGGCGTCCACCATTCGAAATGGGGCGAACGGCCGCTGCTGGTCGTCGTCCGCAAACCGGGCAAGGAACCGAGCAAGGCTGATATTCTCGACTTCATGGACGGCAAGGTGGCCAAATGGTGGATGCCGGACGATGTCGCCTTCGTCGGTGAAATTCCGCACACCGCCACCGGCAAGATCCAGAAGATCACCTTGCGCCAGCAGTTCAAGAATTATCGCCTGCCGACGGATTGACGCGATGTCGCATGTTTCGGCTTCATGGCATCGCAAAAAGGTTCTAAGTCTCCGTTCGGGTTGGGGTGGTGCGGCAATCGATGGCAAGTATTCCTGAACGGCAAACGTCGAGGGCGGCCGGATGGTCGCGGCGCACGGCCGCTTTTTCGTTGGTGCTGCTGCTGACGGTCTTTGTCGGCCATCGCTTCGATCTCGTCGAAACACCTGTCTTTCTGTGGGTGCTCGGCATTGTCGCGCTGCTGGCGGCGATGGCGCTGTTGTTTGCCGGGTTTGCCTTTTCGCGGCTCTGGAATTTCGGCGACCGCGGCGGTCGCGACCTGACGGTCGGCGCGCTGCTGGCGCTGCTGGTGCTCGCACCCTACGGCGTCGCCGCCTACTGGGCGACGATCTATCCGCCGCTCAGGGATATCTCGACGGATTTCGACGAACCGCCGGCGCTCGACGTGAGCGACCGCACGAAGGATATGAACGTGCTTGCGCCGTCGACGCCTGGGGAACAGCGGCTGCAGACCGATAGCTATCCGCTGGTCAGCGCACGCAGCTACGACCTGCCGTTCGAGACTGTCGTCAATGCCGTCGAAACTGTACTCGACCGGCGCGACTGGGATCTATCGGAACCCTATCCTGATCTCGCCGGGCAAAGCGAGGTGACCATCACCGCCGTCGCCAAGGGCTTCGTGATCGGCCTTCCCGCCGATGTGGCGATCCGCGTGACGGACGATGGCGATACGGTCATCGTCGACATGCGGTCGGCGTCCCGCTACGGTCGCTACGACCTTGGCGACAATGCCGCGCGTATTGTCGATTTCCTTGCCGAGCTCGACCAGGAAGTCGCCGGTCAGGTTGGCGCCGCGCCGGCCGAGTGAGGCACGGGCACTTGGCAGTGGGCTGCGTTGCCTATCCGGCCGGCGTGAAAATGCCGTCGATGGCCGGTGCGGAATCGGTCACAACCAGACCGCGCGCCGTCAGATCCTCGAGATGGGCAAGCACCGACAATCCGGCGGCGCCATGCAGCCGCGGATCGGTATCCCTGTAGATCGCCTTGACCATGTCCACGATCGTCCGGTCGCCGGCCCGGACCCGCTCCAGAATGGCGCGCTCGCGCATTTTGCGGTGCGTCTTCAGCCCGCGCATGAAAGCGCGCGGTGCGGTCACCGGCCCGCCATGTCCGGGCAGCAGCAAGCGGTCCTCGCGGTCGATCAGACGGTCCAGCGAGGCCATGTAATCGGCCATCGCCCCATCCGGCGGGGCGACGATGGAGGTTGCCCAGGCCATGACATGATCGGCCGAAAACAGGATGCCGGTTCCTTCCAGCGCGAATGCCGCATGATTGGCGGTGTGGCCCGGGGTCAGAACCGTCCTGATCGACCAGCCGTCGCCATCGACCGCCTCGCCGTCGGAAAGGGCGATGTCGGGAACGAAAGGCATGTCTGCACTGGCGTCGAGCGCATTGGTCTCGCCGATGTGCAGGGCTCTTGCCGGCCGGTGCGGCCCCTCGGCCAGCACGATGGCGCCGGTGCGCTCTTTCAGCCGGGCCGCCAGCGGGGAGTGGTCGCGATGCGTATGGCTGACGAAGATATGGCTGACCGGCCGGCCTGCGATCACCTCGAGCAGGGTCCGCAGATGCGCCTCGTCATCCGGCCCCGGATCGATCACCGCCAGCGTATCGCGGCCAACAATGTAGCTGTTGGTGCCGTGAAAGGTGAAGGGGCTTGGATTGCGGGCCGTGATGCGCTGGACATCGGGGGCGACGCTCACCCCCTGGCCATAGAGGGGGTCGAAGCCGGTATCGAACTTCAGTGCCATGCATCGGTGCCTTGTTTCGGGAAACGGCAAAACCGATTGCCGCATAACACGCAAGCCAATATAGGAGGATGTGAGGCCGCGAACATCTGGTAGCGGCAATCGGATTGGGGAAATACCATGGCAATTGCAACTACGATGCGTCCGCTTGTTTCTCTGGCTCTGCCGCAAAGCGGCGGGGCGCGGCTGGCAACGCAGCTTTTCCTGGCCATCGCCGGAACGCTTGTGCTGACCTTGTCGGCCAAGACCAAGGTGATGCTCGGGCCGGTCGACATTTCGATGCAGACGCTGGCCGTGCTGCTGATTGCCGCCGCTTTCGGCATGCGTCTCGGCGTCGCCACCCTGCTGCTCTACATGGCCGAGGGCGCCATGGGCTTCCCCGTCTTCCAGAGCACGCCTGAAAAGGGTCTCGGCATTGCCTACATGCTCGGCTCGACCGGCGGCTATCTCGCCGGCTTCGTGGTCATGGCGGCCATTGTCGGCTGGGCGGCGGATCGCGGCTGGGACCGCCACCCGATCAAGCTTTTCAACGCCATGCTGGTTGGCGAAGTCGTCATGATCGCGATGGGCTTTGCCTGGCTGGCGCTGCTCATCGGTCCGGAAAAGTCGTGGCAGTTCGGCGTCGTGCCGTTCATCGTCGGCGACCTGATCAAGGTGGCTCTCGCGGCAAGCCTGGTGCCGGCCGTCTGGACGCTGCTCAAGCGCGGCTGAAGCCCGAGCAGGCCAGCGGCTTGAGCAATCAAGCCTTGGCTGGCATGGGGTGATTGGCGGATTTCAGCGTGGCGTCTGCCAAGTAGTCACACTTAGGTTTCTGGAAACAGCTTCGGAAACAGTGATCCAATGCGTCGGCCGGAAAGCGTAGCGACAACCGGACCTTTGGGTGTTTCCGACGCCAACAGACCGAGCGCGATCACCTCATTGAACACGCGACGCGCCGTGCGTTCGGGTAGTCCGCTAATGCGAGACGCTTCGCCGCGTTCAAATTCGCCGCGCATTAGCGCTTCCTCCAGGAGGCGGGCGGCTTCGGGTTTGAGGCCACTGCGCTCGACGTAGCGACGCAGCCGCTTCGCGAGCGTGTCGAGATCGAACAAGCCGGTCATAAAGTTCACCTGATCGATGCACACCTGCATGAACCATAGCGTATAGTCGCCGAGTGCGCGCTCGGAGAGGTTGCCCCGTCCGTCGAGATCACCCTGGCGGGGCATATCGGCATGATCCATCATGCGCTTGTAGTCCGTGCGGCTTTTCACGCCGCGCGCTAGACCGCGTGAGATCGACCACAGCCCGTGCGCGGCGATCCCAGCCTCATGGGCCATGGCGTGGCTCATCAAACGGCTGACGCGGCCATTGCCGTCGGGGAACGGGTGAATGTAGTTGAAACGCTTTCTTCCATGTCTGGCCGATCTTGGCTTCTGCTAAATACGTAATTATAAAGATATATTTCGAATTTGCCCGGATATTTGGCCGATCTTATGGCCGATGATCGGTACCCTCCGCCGGCCTACGCATCTGATTAGGTTGCCGTCCCGACGACACCAACATACAGCTGCTTCGGAACGCAATATCTCCGCTCTCTAGATCGATCTGTCTCGGCTCCCAGGCGACTTGCCAAGGGGTTGATCGCCGAGGCGGTGCTGGAAATTACATCCCATTATTGGCCCTATCGTTCGGCGTTGGTGCGTTGCAGACGGTATCTTTTCAATCGCATCAAGCAATGCTGTTGATCAAAAGTTCCCGCACTGTTGATCCGAGAAATAGATGCTTGCTGGAGCAGCCGCGCTGTCGTAGCTCTTGGTCTCCGACTGTATCGAATCGCCGGGGGGCGAGACGTCCGATTCGTTTTTGTGCGCGAGCAGGTCAGATGCACTATCGCGCTGGTCTGTCGCCGACACGGCAGCCTTGGGGAAGGGGGGAAGACATTGAATGTCGCAGCGTCGACTATCGTCGGAAGCCGGCACTTCCTGTTCAGGATTCGGTTTCAACTGCTTGGCGGACTGACATTCGCGATTTTTGCGCCGGCGATTATCCGGATTGTCTTCAATCCTGAATTTATCTATTCGGCCAATCTTCAGGTAACAGTAGCCGCTGCGGTCATCGCTCACCTTGTGGGCTTCTTATCTTATCGCCGCATCGGAAATTTCCCGGGCGTGGCCGCCGCAAGTTACATCTTGCCGACATTTGCCCTGTCCTACGGGGCTGTTTTCCTGACCATCTTCTTTTTTCGGTTCGAATACAGCCGGTTTCAGGCCGCCGCCAGTTTCACGCAGTCCACGCTCTGGTATTTCGGCCTGAGCCTGTTGACGCGGCGTCTCGATCCGTACCGGCTCGTCGTGATTCCCGGCGGAGATGTTGAGCGCCTCAAGACATTACCGGGTGTGCATTGGTTTTGGATCAAGTCGACCAGTACGATAATCGAAAGAGCCAGCGGCGTGGTCGTTGATCTGCGTGCCGATCTTGGCGCGGAGTGGGAACGATACATCGCGGATCGGGCCCTTTCGGGAACGCCCGTATACCACGTCAAGCAGGTCAGCGAGTCGCTGACCGGTCGGGTCGAGATCGAGCACCTGTCGGAAAACACGCTTGGTTCGCTCAATCCGAACCAGGCCTACCTCAAGATCAAGCAGGCGGTCGACTGGGTCTCGGCACTTGTCTTGACTATCGTTCTTTGCCCCGTTCTGGCGTTGATTGCGCTGCTGATCCGGCTGGATTCCGATGGTCCCGCGCTGTTTCGCCAGCAACGCATGGGCTACCGGGGCAAGATCTGCACGGTCTACAAGTTTCGCTCGATGCGCCAGCACTCTGGCGCCGGCAGCGACAAGGAGAGGGCGATCACCAGGCACGACGATGATCGCATCACCCGAGTCGGGCGTTTTCTGCGAAAATCCAGGATCGACGAACTGCCGCAGGTCATCAACATCCTGCGTGGCGAAATGAGTTGGATCGGACCGCGACCGGAAGCTGTCGTGCTGTCACAGTGGTACGAGGCTGAGCTGCCATTCTATCGCTACAGACATATCGTCAGGCCAGGCATAAGCGGGTGGGCACAAGTAAATCAGGGGCATGTGGCTGCTGTCGATGACGTTATGGAAAAATTGCACTATGATTTCTATTACATAAAGAACTTTTCGCCTTGGCTGGATGTTTTGATAACTCTCAAGACAATGAAAACGATGCTTACCGGCTTTGGTGCGAGATGACCAATGCGAAGCATGGCTCTGGAATAGCAAGCGCAGGAAGCAGATGGATCTCGCCTCCAGGAAAATAGCAATCATCGGGCTTGGCTATGTCGGTCTGCCGCTGGCGGTCGCCTTCGGCGTCACCAGGGATGTCGTCGGCTTCGACATCAACCAGTCGAGGGTGGACGCGCTGAAGCGTGGCGACGACCATACGCTGGAAGCCAGCAGCGATGAGATCAATGCCGCGTCGCGGCTGACATTCACCACCGACAAGGCCGATCTGCGCGATTGCGGGATTTTCATCGTCACGGTTCCGACGCCGATCGACAGGGCCAACCGTCCGGATCTGAAACCGTTGATCATGGCCTCGACTTTGGTCGGTGAGGTCATCTCGCCAGGCGCGGTGGTGATCTTCGAATCGACGGTCTACCCCGGCTGCACGGAAGAGGTGTGCGCTCCGCTGATCGAGAAACATTCGGGCCTGCGCTACAATGAGGGGTTCTTCCTCGGCTACAGTCCCGAGCGCATCAACCCGGGCGACCGGGAGCATCGGTTGCAAACGATCGTTAAGGTCACCAGCGGCTCGACGCCGGAAGCGGCCAAAGGTATCGATGCGCTCTATGCCTCGATCGTGCCGGCAGGCACACACCGTACCTCGAGCATTGCGGTCGCCGAAGCGGCCAAGGTCATCGAGAACACTCAGCGCGACCTCAACATCGCGCTGATGAACGAGCTGTCGCTTATCTTCGGCAAGCTCGGCATCGACACCTCCGAAGTGCTGGAAGCCGCCGGCACCAAATGGAATTTCCTTCGCTTCACGCCTGGTCTGGTCGGCGGCCACTGCATCGGCGTCGATCCCTACTATCTCACCCACAAGGCCCAGGAACTCGGCTATCATCCGGAGGTGATTCTTGCCGGCCGCCGTATCAATGACGGCATGGCTCAGCATGCGGCGGATCAGACGGCCCGCCTGATGATGCGCAAGGGAATACCTGTCGTTGGCAGCCGGATTCTGGTGATGGGCGCGGCCTTCAAGGAAAATTGTCCGGACCTGAGGAATTCCAAGGTCGCCGATATCGTTGCCCAACTGAAGGAATACAATGCCGGCATCGACATATGGGACCCCTGGGTCGACGCGCAGGAATGCGCGCGTGCCTTCGGCGTAGCGAGCATGAAGGACATTCCCGACCAGCGCTATGACGGCGTTATCGTGGCCGTCGGCCACAGGCAGTTCCGCGCTCTGGGCGTCGACGGCCTGCAGGCTCTTTGCAAGACCCCCGGCGTCATTTACGACATCAAGGGTCTGTTTCCCAGGCATGTCACGGATGGGCGCTTCTGATGAAGGTTCTGGTCACCGGCGCGGCCGGCTTCATAGGGTATCACGTAGCCAAGCGGCTGCTGGAGCGCGGTGACGAGGTCGTCGGCATCGACAACGTCAACGACTACTACGATCCGGAAATCAAGGAGGCGAGACTGCAGCTCCTGGACGAAGCGAGCCGCAAGACCAATGCCGGATACCATTTCATCCGCGGCAATCTCGCCGACAAGAGCGTGGTCGACGCCTGCTTTGCCGACCACGCATTCGACCGGGTGATCCATCTCGCCGCCCAGGCCGGGGTTCGCTACAGCCTGGAAAATCCGCATGCCTATGTCGAAAGCAACATCATCGCCTACACCAACATGCTGGAGGCCTGCCGCAACAGCGCCGTCGCGCACCTGACCTATGCCAGCACCTCGAGTGTCTACGGCGCCAACACCGACATGCCGTTTTCCGAGCATCGTCCGGCCGACCACCCGCTCCAGTTCTACGCCGCGACCAAGCGCGCCAACGAGCTGATGGCGCACAGCTACAGCCATCTGTTCGGGCTGCCGACGACCGGGCTTCGCTTCTTCACCGTCTATGGCCCCTGGGGGCGCCCGGACATGGCGCTATTCCTGTTCACCAAAAACATTCTTGCTGGCGAGCCGATCAAACTGTTCAACAACGGCAACCACACGCGCGACTTCACCTATGTCGACGACATCGCCGAAGGCGTGATCCGTGCCAGCGACAGCCCGGCCACGGGCAATGCCGCCTGGGACTCCAGCCGTCCGGATCCGGCCACAAGCAGCGCCCCCTGGCGCATCTTCAACATCGGCAACAACAACCCGGTTAAGTTGACCGCCTATGTCGAGGCGCTGGAAAACGCGCTCGGCCGCAAAGCCATCGTCGAACTCTTGCCGCTGCAGCCCGGCGATGTGCCCGATACCTTTGCCGACACCTCGGCGCTGGAGCAGGCGGTCGGCTACCGCCCGACGACGACAGTGACCGAGGGCGTCGGGCGGTTCGTCGAGTGGTACAAGGCTTACTTCGGGCGGGGATAAGGCTCGGTGTTTCTCGGCTGATCCGCGCTGTTCCATGATCACGCAACCAGGAGCAGATGGAATCGACACGGCTCGCAAACAGGCAGTCTGCAATCCGTTGCAGTCCAAGGCGCTATTGAGCGTCTGCATCCCCACGTTCAATCGGCGGGATCGCGTTGCGGCGCTGGTTCAGCAACTGCTACGTGCGGACTGCCCATTGCAGATATGCGTCCATGTCGACGGTTCGACCGACGGAACGAACGAAGCGCTTGCGAAAATCGCGTCTCGCGATTCCAGTTTGGTGGTCACCACTGGCCCGAATGACGGCAGAGGCCGCGCAATGTTTTCGGCGATTGCTTCCGCCACTGGCGACTATTGCATGGTCTTCGATGATGACGACGATCTCTTCGCCGATCGCTTGCCGGAAGTCTGTGAGCACCTTTCGCAGAGAGGTGTCGATGAGAAGATTGCGGGTTTTGTGTTCTCGATGGCTCTTGGCCACCCAGAGACGGCAGCAGAGCCGTTTCCGTTGGAGCGGACAAACCTGATAAAGATGCGGGCCGACGAACGGGTGGTCGGCGACAAGAAGGAGGTCATCAGAACTCCTTTGCTTAAACGGGTTGCCGTGCCCCCTGCGGGACGGTTCCGCCGTGTTCCAACATCTCTTCTCTGGTCCAGATTGGCGATCGAATACGACGTTATCTGTGTCAATATCGAGATTGGACGAAAACGATATTTGCCGGAGGGGATGACGGCAAGGATTCGGCTTCTTCAGCGACAAAATGCATACCCGATGTTGTTGCTGAACTTGATCTACATCAAGGCATTCTGGCTAGGACGATATCGGTCGGTTCGGTTCCTAGGTAAGGCGGTTCTTGCCTGTTTGAGCTTTGGTATCTTGAGTTTCCCGTTCTTGCTCAAGAGATCATTCGTGCGGGTGACTTCATGAAAGAAGCCAGCCTGTGGAAGTTGGTGGAAGCCATCGTAATACGAATTGTTCCTGGTCTTCTGAACATAGCGACATTGCTGTACATCGGAAGCCATCTGGAGACTGGACAGTACGGTATTTTCAGCACGACGATTGCGACAGTTTCATTTATTTCGACACTTGTTTTTGGAGTCGCGACCTATTCGATAATGCCGGTTTCCGCAAAAATGCATGCCGCGGGAATGGGTAGAGAGTACGTATCGTCCATTTTGACCGTGCTTGCAGTTGTGGCGTTGTTTGTCGTCGTGGCTGGGCTGGCACTGACGTGGCTGGGATTTGGCAATGCCGTTGCCGCGACCATCATCATTTCTTTCGGCTTGCACACCGCACTTCAAGAGATTTTGAGGTCACAACTGCGTTTGTGGGCGTACGGTTGGTCGGCGATTGGCCAGGCCGTAGCATACCAGGCAGGAGCCATAATCCTGCTTGTCGGCGATGCGAAAGTAGGATCGGCTCTTGCCGCCTTTTCGCTCTCCTATTTCGTCGGAGCGCTGATTTCATTTGCCTTGCTGGGACCCAGGAATCTGAGACGACCTGGCTTTTCCTATCTTGCCGGGTCTCTGGTCACAGGCTGGGGATTTGTGTTGAGCAATCTGGCCGAGAGCGGCGTGTTTGTCGGCATTCGATACATTGTTTTGTTGCTTGGCTCCGAGACCCATCTCGGTGTCTTCTCGTTTTGTGTCGATCTTTCACAACGGTCTGTCGGCTTCTTCATGAACGCGGCCAGCTTCGTTTTCGTGCCAAGGGCGTTTCTCAGTGCCGCAAATGGAAACGTCAGGGAGTTTCGGCGCGGACTGTTCGAAGGAGCGGCCATCGCACTCATTTTTGCGGCTGCGGCTGCGGCCGGAATAGTTGGCCTGTTTTTCTCGGGCCATGCCTCCGGATGGCTGGGGAAGTCTTTTGATCCTGCGGTGTTCGGGATCGTTTCTTGTGCTGTTCTGGTCAACAGGACCAAAAAAGTGATCATCGACCCGTTTGCGCTTCGGTCGAACAAAGCGATGACGTTGACTTATTCCTACGCGATAGGGGCGTTGGCTTGCTGTTGTCTGGCGGCATTGGGCCTTTGGTGGCGGGTGCCGCTTGGCAGTGAAATGGCATTTTTGTTCGGATATGTCGTTGCCGCGGCCTGTTCCTTTTTCGCATTGAGGAATGTGATTGCAGACCAAGGGCCTGGTGCGAAACAGCGCACGGTTTTGATGGTCGGGCCGGATGCCAGAAATGAATGAGAAGAAAGCATTCTACGACGAGAAAAACAGGCGCATCGTCCATGTCGGCACGGTGGCCGATGACGACTATTGGGATTCTCACTGGGCCGACGGGATTGTCTTGAGGCCGGATCGCTTTGTCGTTGAAACCACCAAGCGATATCTGACCGGATCGGCCAAGGTCCTGGACGCTGGATGTGGTTTGGCCAATACGGTCCATGGCCTCCACCAGGCAGGCTTTTCCGCCTACGGGATCGACTTCGCGCAGAAGACCGTGGGGATGGTGAACCGTGCCGCGCCCCATTTGCAAGTGACCGTGGGGGATGTTCGAGCAACGGGCTTCGCGGACGGATTCTTCGATGGGGTGTGGTCCCTGGGGGTGATCGAGCACTTCTTCGACGGTTACGATGAGATCGCATTGGAGATGAGGCGCATCATCCGGTCAGGAGGAGTTGCCTTCGTGACAGTGCCGAGCATTTCTCCTCTCCGACAGTTGAAGATCAGCATGGGTCTCTATCCCAGGTTTTCAGGTGAACAGGCCGGATTTTACCAGTTCGTTCTTGGGCCGTCTTCGATTGTTTCCAGTTTCGAACAGCACGGCTTCAAGCTTCTGGGATCCCAGCCAAGGGGAGGCTTCAAGGGGCTGAAGGACGAGACATTTTTCTCCAAGCCGATGCAGGCCTGGTACGACAGCAAGAATGGAATCCTGAGAGGTTTGCGTGCTGCCGCGGACCGGTTGCTCGGCCCATTTTCGCATCATACGCGGCTCTACGTCTTCCACAGGATATAGCGCGGATGTCCAATCCGAGTGGGCGCAGATCGCCAAACGAAACCGGTGGTGAAGCAGTATCGATATTGCGAAAGTTTGTTCGTGCGAATGTGGCTATTTCCGAGTTCCTGGACAGAGCTCTGCCGCGACGCCTTCGCATCGACGGCAACCGGACCTTTGCGACGGAGATAGCACCTCCCTTACTTACCTCAAACGCACGGGTTTACGACCTTGGCGGGGGCGCCAGGCCGTTCGTCAGTCTTTCGGAGAAGCGGCGCCTGAGGCTTTTTGTCGTTGGGCTCGACCTCGACGCGGAAGAGTTGTCGAAAGCGCCGCGCGGAATATACGACGAGGAGATTGAAGCGGACCTTACCTCGTTTAGGGGGAGGGGCGATGCTGACGTCGTCATTTGCCAGGCAACGCTCGAACACGTCCGTGATGGCGAGGGTGCCTTGCGCGGCATTGCCAGTTGCGTGAAGCCGGGAGGCGTGGTTGCCATTTTCTCGCCCTCGCGCAACGCTGTTTTTGCCAGATTGAATCGGGTCCTGCCGGAGGGGATGAAACGACGGCTGCTTTTTGCGATCTATCCTGAAAAGGGCATGGGTCATGACGGGTTTCCGGCCTTCTACGACAAGTGCTTGCCCAGTGACGTCGAGACAATCGCAAAACGGAACGACCTGGAACTTGTCGAGCGCCGTCTGTTCTGGAAAAGCTCCTACTTCTATTTTTTCGTGCCGGCCTTTCTTGCCTGGCGCATCTGGTTAGGCGTTTCGGCCCTGCTTCTCCGCAAGGATGCCGCTGAAACCTACGCCTATGTCTTTCGGCGAAAACAGTGAGTTCCCGCGGCTCATGAAAAGGAAGCTCGCGCTGATCGCCATTCCGCTCGACAGAAGAGGCGGTGCCGAAACCATCTTGAAACTTGTTGCGCGCGCACTCGCGAGACGACCCGACTGGGACGTCGAAATCGGCTTCTTGGGTGGCCAGGCGGCGGGCGAGGCCGCTGGATCACACCAGAAGGGAATTCGGTGCAGCTACGGCTTTGGCGGCGGTAAGGCCATGAGCGAGGTTTTGCTCGCTCCGCGGCTGATCCGGCATCGGTACGATTTGGTGTTCTCGAGCCACGCACGGGTAAACTCGTTTCTGGCTGCCGCCCGAAGCGTTGGACTTCTCCGCAGCCACAGGCTGGTCGCCCGCGAGTCCACGGTGCTTCTGGACCGCTTCAAGGGTCCTCGCGCGCTCGCTTACAAGGCGCTCTACGCTGCCTATGGCAGCCAGGACATGATAGTCGCGCAAACGAGCTATATGAATGAACGCCTGCGTGACGTATTGCCCCGCCGAGCAATCGCCAAGCTGCGTACTTTGCCCAACCCGGTCGATGAAGATCTCATCGTCAAATGTCCATGGAGGCATTGCCCGGGCACGACGCCGAGATACTTTCCCGCCGTCCGCAGATAGTCTGGTGCGGTCGGCTGATTGATGTGAAGCGTCCGACGATCGCGGTTGATGTGCTGGCCGAGGTCAGACGAAGGACCGGCGAGGATTATGAGCTGACCATGGTTGGCTCTGGACCCATGCAAGCGGAGTTGAGAGCCCGCGCTGGCGAGCTTGAGCTGGCCTCGCGACTAAATCTGCTCGGCCAGAGAGACAACCCGTTTCCACTGTTTCGCGCAGCGCGTGCCGGCATGCTCACGTCGGCGACGGAGGGATTTCCCAACGTCCTTCTGGAAATGATGGCTTGCCGGATTCCTGGCATCGTCACCACCCCCTGTGCGGGAGATCTGGACATGCTGTCGGGTCTGGAGATTTCAGCCGGCTTTGGCGCGTCGGAAGTTGCGGAAGCACTGCTGAAGGTCATCCAAGGCGGCGATCGGTCGGCCTTGTACGGAAAGACCTTGTCGGAAAGATCGCCGGATCGGTTTGCGGATATGCTGTTGAGAGCGCCGTCGTCATATCCGGGTGGGCAGAGATGACGCCCGTTGCTCGCGACAAGATAATCGTCTCGATAAACACATCCTGGAATGTCGTCAATTTCCGCAAGGGATTGATCGAGGCGCTGCGGAGCCGTGGCTATGAGGTGGTCGTCGTCGCGCCGAAAGACGCGTATTCTTCGCTGATTGCGGCCATGGGCTGCCGCTATGTCGAACTCGACATGGACAATTCCGGCACGTCACCGTTGCGGGATCTGGTCCTTCTGTGGCGCTACTGGCGTATCTTGCGGCGCGAGAGACCGCTGGCGTTTGTCGGCTTCACGATCAAGCCCAACGTGTTCGGCTCCATCGCGGCCAATCTGAACGGCATTCCCGTCATCAACAACATTTCGGGATTGGGGACGGCGTTCGTCCGCGGTGGTCTGCTGCTCAGGATTGCCAAGGTCTTGTACCGGGTAGCGTTGGCCCGTTCCAAAATGGTTTTCTTCCAGAACGACGATGACCGGATGCTGTTCGTCGATGAACGACTGGTTCGCAAGGATCGAACCGCGCTTTTGCCTGGCTCCGGCATCGACCTCGTGCGTTTTGCCCCGTCGTCCGAAGCGCGCACCGGGTCTGGCGCCATCGTCTTTCTTCTCGTGGCCCGGCTTCTCTGGGACAAGGGTGTCGGCGAGTTCATCACGGCGGCCCGTCGGGTTTGCCGTGAGGTGCCCGGAGTGCGTTTCCAGCTGCTCGGCTTTCTTGATGTCGAAAACCGGACCGCGGTCAGCCGCGAGCACGTGGAAAAATGGGTTGCCGAGGGATTGGTCGAATATCTCGGCTCCACCGACGATGTGCGGCCTTTCATGCGTGCCGCCGATTGTGTCGTGTTGCCCTCCTACAGGGAGGGAACGCCGCGCTCGCTGCTTGAGGCGGCTGCGATGGGCAAGCCGCTGATCGCAACCGACGTGCCAGGATGCAGGGAAGTGGTGGACCACGCCGTCAATGGCTTCCTGTGTAAGGTGAGGGACCCTGATGACCTTGCGAGCAAGATGGTCGAGTTTGCGCGGCTGGACGGCTCGTCCAGGGACAGGATGGGGGCCCGGAGCAGAAACAAGGTCGAGCGGCAGTTTTCGGAAACGATCGTCATCGAGAAGTACATGCAGCAGATAGAAAGACTGAGCGCCCTTGCGACGAAATGAGCGGACCGGCCGCACAGGGTCGGATGGAGGATGGTTTTGTCAGTCAGGAGCATAGCGTTGCTTGCCGTCGTGGCTGTTTTGTTTGGTGTTGGCTTTCTAGGCATAATCGTCCTGCAGAGGGGCGGCTCGTCCCCCACGAAGCCGGTAGCCGCGCTCGAGCCGTTTGACGGCAAGCTCGCCATTCCATCGGTCGATGATCTGCGCGTCGGCGGTCGCAAGATCCTGCTGTGCGGGGCGGCGTTTTCCAGGCCTCAGGCTATGCGCCTCCTGGTCACGGAAGCGGCGCGCCGAGACTATCAGGGGCTCGTCCTGGCCTGCAAAAACCTGTAGGTGCCGGAACACCTTGCGACGGCAAGATCGCTTCCAGGGTTGGCGATACCCTTGTTGTGCAGTGCCTGACAGCTGAGGGGGAAGATTTGGCCACCATACTTACGCAGGGCGGAATTCTCTGCGGCCAGCCGGTTCAGGCCGGCGCAACGTACAAACCTTGCTGAGCGGGATTTCGGGGCCGCCGCAGCGATGCGATGCGTACCGCTCTTTCCCGGAACTCGACGCATAGTGCTCAATCCGTTCGTTTTGACGATCCGTCAGGGCAAGAGTGGCATAGAGATCGCGTCCGTCCGCAACGGCAAACAGAAGGATGCATATGCGCCTTCCGAGCTTCTTGGGGAAGATCCTGAAGAGGCAGAGGTTCCGCCGAAAGGTAACACTGCCTCAGTGAGTATCGAACACGAATGCCGTCTGACGCTTGGCTAGTACAGGCTGTGGGGCTTCTTGCGCATTTAGCGTGCCTAATTTCTCCGCGACTCTGATCGGCCTGTCCTTAGGAACAATGGCGACGGAAAGGAAACCTCAATTTCTGTCTGTTAATAATAAACGTGCGCTGGCCAGCTAAATTGCTCATGCCTTCTCACTAAAGTACTGTGCTCGGACAGACACGCATCAGCTTAAATCGCCTCGCGCGCGCGAAACAGGTTGGAATTGTGGCCAAAAACTGGTACGCGCTAATGAACTGCCTTGGACTGGGTGCGCCGGAAGCGGTGCAGCAAGAGGGGATCGAAGACTGATGAACCTTGTGGTTAAAACTGCGCTTGCCGTATTTGTCGTGTCAATCGGGTTTGGTTCAGCTTCATCGTTTGCCCAGGATGCTTCGTGCAGCTGCGCGACACCCTATCAAGGTTCGGCAAGCCCGATCGGATCCATTCATTCCGCCATCGGTGATGTGATGGTGTCGCAAACAACGGGCTATGGCGCTGCCAAGGTCGGAAGCGCGCTCGATTTTGGTAGCCGTGTGGTGGTTGGCGCCAAGGGCGCGGCCTCCGTTCTGGTCGGCGGCTGCAGTCTGGAGGTTTCGGCCAATTCGAGCCTCGACGTTTCCCGCCTTGGCAACAACATCTGCCTCAAGCTTGTCGGCTCTGAGCAGACGGCTGCTATTCAGCCCTCCCGTGGCGGCGCCGGGTTCGGTCCGCCGGAGGCGATTTTCACGGGCGCGCTTCTGACGTCTGGCGTGCTCGCGGCGACGCAGGACGACGACAACGGCGTCAGCCGCTGACGAAGATTAAGCGGTGTTGGCCGCTGTAGTGAAAGTGCTGGATCGGTCGGCGGCCCGGCTAGTTTATTGGATTCTTTAACCATTTGCTTTATTGCTTGGGGTGGGGTGGGTGTGATTCGTACCAGCAGGGCGAGTTGCAGGTTTTGGTGGGGTAAAAATGATGAGTTACCATCGGTTCGGGGCTGCTTTTGCTTTTGTTGCATTCGTCGCAGGGGGCGTCCTGTTGGCCGCGCCCGAGGCTGTAGCTCAACAAACCTGTTCCTGTCTTGCGTCCGTGCCGGCGTCCGCAGACGCGATAGGTCGGCTTACGCAGGTCCGGGGTGATGTCCAGATGTCCCAGGCCGGCGGCTATGCAGGGGTGGATGCCGAGGCGCCGGTGTATGCGGGCGCTCGCATCATGACCGGGGCGCAGGCGTCTGCTTCGCTGGCTATCGGAGCCAATTGCGCGCTCGATATTCCAGCCAATGCCACCGTCAAGGTCGACCCTATCGAAGGCGGCATGTGCGTTTCGCTTGAGACACCAACTGCGACGATCGTACCCGCCAGCTCAGAACCTGGCATGCTGCCGGTTCTCTTGGGCGGCGCCGCCGTCGGTGGTGCCGCCGCCCTTATTATCGGCCTGCAGGATGACGACGACGCGGTCAGCCGGTAGGCGGGATACGACACCCGTTGTTTTGTGTAAATTTGTCAAATGCGTCATTCGCCTTCATGCGGGTGACGCATTTCTATTTTGTCGAGGCGAAGCTTTGCCTCCTCTCAACCAGAAACGCCAATGATCGACCTGCATTCACATATCCTGCCCGGTCTCGATGACGGTTCTCCTGACTTGGCCATGTCGCTGGAGATGGCACGGCTGGCAGTCGCCGACGGTACAACGCATATGGTATGTACGCCGCATGTGATGCCTGGGGTTTATGAGAACGCCACGCCAAACATTGCGGAGGCTGTTCAGGCGTTGGAACTGGAGCTTCATCGCGCTGCCATACCGCTTACCTTATACGTTGGCGCTGATGTTCATCTCGCGCCTGATCTTCCCGATCGATTGAGGCTTGGTACGGTGCCCACTCTGAACGGATCCCGCTATTTCCTGTTCGAACCGCCACATCACATTCTGCCTCCGCGGCTCGAAGACTTCGCCGCCCGTCTCATAGGCGCCGGCTTCGTGCCGATCCTCACTCATCCAGAACGGTTGACCTGGATCAAGGCGAATTACGACGTCATCGAGAGGTTGAATACGCTAGGCTGCCTTATTCAGCTCACGGCTGATTCTGTGACGGGGGTCTTTGGACGTACGGCGCTCTACTACTCGGAGAAGCTGCTGGATGAGGGCAGGGTGGATATTGTCGCCTCCGATACGCACGGCGCCAGCCGCCGGCGGCCAGGGCTTTCGCAGGCGGTTGTCGCCATCGCGAACCGGTGTGGGGAAGATGAGGCTTACAACATGGCAGTGAAACGCCCGGACGCGATATTGCAGGATCGGCCGCTCGTGCCCATCGGAAAGCAAAGCGCGAGAAAGTCGGGCGGCAGCAGTGCGGGGCGGTTTGGCGGATTGGGCCGGTTGTTCAAGAGCGGGGCTCTTTGATGGGCATTTTCGACCTTGCAAGAAGTCGTGCGGGCACCGTGCCCGCCTTACTCGCATCACTAGCGATATCTGCTTGCGCAAGCACGTCGTCGACATCGACGTCCACCACCAGTTCTGTCGATGCGCTGCAGCCGACGGCGTCTTCATCGGCGCTCTCTGGCGGTGGTACGCTGCAGGTGGTCAAGGATCTTCCGCCGCCGCAGAATACCCAGAATGGCAGCGAGCAGCCGCTGTCCGCCAACGATGTGCTCGAGGTCAGTGTGTTTCAGGTCGATAATTTGAACAGAACAGTTCAGGTCGACGCAGGCGGGCAGATTTCGCTTCCGCTGATTGGAACCATGACTGCAGCCGGCAAGACCGTTCGTCAGCTCGAGAAGGAAATCGAGACTGCCTACGGTGAAAAGTACTTGCAGTCGCCTGACGTGACGATTTTCGTCAAGGAGTCGATTGGCCAGCGCATCACGGTCGATGGTGAGGTCAACAAGGCCGGCATTTATCCGGTGTCCAGCAGCGCTTCCTTGCTCGACGCGATCGCCCTTGCCGGAGGGTTCAATCCGGTCGGTGATGCCGGCAAGGTCTTCGTCTATCGCAATGTCGGCCAAAACAAGCTGGTCGCAAATTACAATGTCGAGGAAATCCGCGCCGGCAAGAACCGCAACCCGCGCATCTATGGCGGCGACGTGGTCGTCGTTTTTGCTTCGAAGTCGAAAATCGCGATGAACAATTTGAAGGATGCGCTGGGCCTCGCCTCCAGCGCTGCCCGCATTGCGGTCATTCCGTAGACACGGACAACCCCAGGATCACCTCGCGCATGCTCGATCGCAACAGGCAGCCCCAACTTGCCGGACCCGGACATGGTCAGGCCCTGTCCGCGGACTCCTATTACGACGTGCCGCAAAACTACGGTCCCTATGGTCGCGACTATGCGGGCCAGGATGAGGGGTTCAACCCGCTCAAGCTGCTTTTATACATCGTCCAGTATCGCTGGCTGATCGTCATGATGGCGGCCGCCGGGCTCGTTGCCGGCGTTATCGTGACGATGATGCAGACACCAAAATATCAGGCGACGACACAGCTCGAAGTTCTGGTGCCTTCGGCGAAAGTGTTTCAGGACATTGAGGTTGTTTCCGAAAACAGCGACGTCCGGGCCTTCCTGACCGCGCGGGAGAAGCTGAAGAGCCGGGCATTGGCTCAGCGCGTGGTGTTCCAGCTTGGACTTGGCGAAAGGCCGGACTTTCTGTTTCCGACGCCGAGCTTCTCCCCGAGCAATATTGTTTACCGTGCGTTCGGGATGTCCAAATCACCTTCCATTGAGGAGAAAACGCCCGAAGAGCGCGAGGCAATTGCCATCAAGAGCATCCAGGAAGATCTAACGGTCAATCTGGTCACCAATACAAGCCTGTTATCGATCACCTTCGTCGATCAAAAGCCGAAATATGCAAGCGACGTTGCCAATCAGGTCGCGCAGAGTTTTATCGATCAACGTCTCGATCAGACCAGCGAGACCTCCGATCTGGCACGGCAGTTCATCCAGGAGCAGGTTTTGCAGGTGAAGCAAAAGCTGCAGACCTCCGAAAAGGAACTGGTCACCTATGCAAAAGATGCCGGCATCACTGTTACCGGCGACGACAAATCGCTGATCGGCTCGAACATCGAAGCCCTGAACACCGCCCTGGCCACGGCAATCCAGGAGCGTCTTGATGCGGGGCGGGTGGTCGATCAGATAGAAAAGGGCCGCGGGTCGAGCCTCGGTCCGGTTCTGGAAAGCGAAGGTCTGCAGAAGCTTAGCGACAAGCTGGCGGATCTGACCAGCCAGTATCAGCAGAAATTGGGCATCCTGAAACCCGGTTTTCCGGAAATGCAGCAATTGCAATCGCAGATCAAGGAACTGCAGCGACTCTACAACAACGGCGTGCTGGCGATAACCGATTCGTTGCGGCTGAAATATCAGGAAGCGCAGAACAAGGAAACCGACCTCAAGTCCAAGCTCGCGGAGATGGAGAGACAGCAGGTCGTCTTCAACGACAAGAATATCAAATACACGATCCTGAAGCGCGAAGTCGACTCCAACCGGTCGCAGTATGACAGCCTTATCGCCAAGCTGAATGAAGTCGGTGTTAGCTCGGAGCTCAAGACGCAAAGCGCTGCGATAGTCGATTTCGCTTCGCTGCCCACAGCCCCCTATTCTCCACGTCTGAGCATCAATCTTGCAGTCGCTCTCGCGCTTTTCATGGCACTGGCTGCATCGATCATCTACATCATCGAGTTGCTGAACAACACTTTCACCAATCCGGAGCAGATCGAGAAAGAGCTGGGGCTGACGATGCTCGGCATCCTGCCGCTTGTTGGTGATCGCGAACTCATAGCCAGCATCGCCGATCAAAAATCCGGGCTCTCCGAGGCCTATCGTTCGCTGCGAACATCGCTGCAGTTCTCCGGTGCGGAGGGCGCGCCGCGATCGCTGCTGGTGACCAGTTCGGAACCGTCGGAAGGCAAGTCGACCACGTCGTTCAAACTTGGCCAGGATTTCGCGGCACTCGGCGCAAGGGTTCTGCTTGTTGACGGCGATCTCCGCAAACCCAACCTGCACCGGCTGTTCGGCCTCGACAATGCGATCGGGTTGAGCAACCTGCTGACAAATACCGTTCGCAAGGACGATCTGCCGGGCATTTTCAGACCGACGAAATATCCCAATGTCACCGTGCTGACGTCCGGAACGATTCCGCCGAATCCGGCCGACCTGCTCTCGTCGCCGAAGATGGCGTTGATCTTGACCAATCTAGGCAAACGCTTCGATCTGGTCATCATCGACGCACCGCCGGTCGTCGGTCTTTCCGACGCACCAATCCTCAGCCGGCTTGCCGAAGGCACATTGATGGTCGTTTCGACCAATCAGGTCACACGCAAGTCAGCCAAAACGGCACTCAAGCGTCTGCGCTCAGCCGGTGCGAATGTGATCGGAGCGGCGATGTCGAAATTTACGGTCAACAAGTTCGATTACAATTACGCCTATAAATACATGAACTATCAGTACTACGACTATGGCGCGAGTACCCCGAAAATTGAGGGCAAAGTCGATGACGGAGCAGGCCAGCCCGCTCACGCGAAATCTCCGGCGTTCAGGCGTTTGGTTCGTCGCCTCCGTTCTGGTGTTGGCGGTTTCGTCGGTAGGGCTAAGTCGGCTTCTTGAGTCGGAAACGCCGGCCGTCTCGCTTGCGCTCGATCCGTTCAACGTAGATGCCTTGATAGGCGAAATTGCCGGTCGGTTGAGCGAAACAGGCGACGGTGCTGATCTCGATGTCTTGGCAACAAAGGCGAAGGGCGCGCTTCGTTTCAATGTTGCGGATGCCCGGCTCTACAGCCTGATAGGCGAGATTGAGTATCGACAAGGCGAAAAAGATGAGGCTTTCGAACTCTTCGACCAGGCTCGAAAGCTGTCCAAGACTGAAATCCATTCGCTTCAGAGATCGATCGATCGCTCGATCGAGGTGGGCGATCTGTCAAAGGCCGTTGCCGAGATCGACACGTTGCTGCGCCGGTGGCCCGACAGATTTCCAGTCATTGCGGCGGGCTTGCCGGCTATTCTTTCAAACCCGGACGGATACCAGGCTGTCCTGGCAGCCTTGAGGATCGAGGCACCGTGGAGATCCAGTCTTTTCACCGCGCTTGGTAAGGATCCGCGGGGCCTGCGCGTCGCAAATCAACTGTTGCTGGACCTTGCCGGATCGATCTCACAACCGACGTCGAAGGAACTGTCTGCCGTAATCAACGGATATATCAGGCAGAAGGAATACGAGGCGGCCTACCGGCTTTTCCTGTTCAGTCTGTCCGATCAGGAGCGGACACTGGCCGGATACATTTTCAACGGCGGCTTTGAACAGATACTCAGCGGCAAGCCATTCGACTGGCAGGTTCGCGACCGCTCCGGTCTGGAAATTACCTTTGCCGGGGCGCGCGATGTTGGCGAAGGCGATAGCGGAGCGACTGTCCGATTCCTGAATACGCCGGTGAAGAACGCCGCGCTCCAGCAATATGTCGAACTGCCTCCCGGCTCCTACAGGATTTCCCTGATCGCCTCCGCGAGAAACCTGAAGCTGCCCAAGCAGCTGTTCTGGTGGATCAGATGCGCGGATCCGGCGGGCGAAATAGCTCGGTTCGACATTCCGGAAGGCACATTCAATCGGCGGGAGTTGAGCCTGGATTTCGCGATCGGACCAAGCGCGTGTCCCATGCAATTGTTGCGGCTGGAAACAGCTGCCATCGCTGAGAGTTGGCGATTTCGGTACGTTGGCACGTTGGTCATGCACAAATTGAGCATCGAAAGAGTTTCATCTTGAGAGAGCGGTCAACCCGGTCCACGGAATGGGAAAAATATCTGCTTGGGTCGGTTCTCTTCCTGTCGGTGCTGATTGGCGGCGGCACCGCGAGCGGTCTCCACACAGAAGCGCTGATCGAGGTGGCGGCGATCGTCTCGGCCGCGGCTGTCTTTTCAAGGCCGTCGGAACACGGCATCCCTCGCTCGGCCCTGTGGTTGCTTGCTCTGGGCCTTGCCGTGTTCTGTTTTCAAATCGTGCCGCTGCCCGCCGCTCTGTTGAGCGGATTGCGGCCTGAGGTTCTACTTGCAAATCCGTGGCTGAGCGGTGAAACCGGGCTGCGTTTCGTCAGTGTCGGCGTGGGACGTACGATCGAGTGTCTGTTGTATTTCGTAGCGATGGCTGCATTCTTTCTGAGCGTCACCCGCTTGCGCCCAGATCAGGTCTACGGCCTTCTGCCCTTCTTTTTCATGGGTGTCATCTGTAACGGACTGGCTGCGGCGATCCAGTATTCGCTCTCCGATAGGGTTGCCATACAGGGTTTGTTGCCGTTCACGATCAATGCGGGACTGTTTGCCAACCAGAACCATTTTTCAGCTTTGCTCTTCGTCTCCATTCCCTTCGTTGTCTACTACGGCCTGTTTCGCGGGCACCTTCTGTCCGGGTCGCTCGGCTTGATAACGCTGCTGCTGTTGCTTCTGGCCGCCGGTTCGCGCGCCGGTATTCTGATAGGGCTGGCGATCACCATGGTATCAGTCGTCTTTCTGTCCGCGCGCTCGAGGCTGGGCGGGTATGGAATACTCGCTGTCTTCATCGGGCTTTCACTCTACACGCTCGGGGCGTGGACGAAGATCGATGCGGAAGTGGTTGACCCGGCCTTTGGACGGGCCGAATTTGCCCGCACGACGATCGCGGGAATTGAAGAGAACTGGGCGACGGGCGTCGGCTTTGGGAGTTTTCCGAAGGTCTATCAGATTTACGAAAAGGGAGAGATGATCTTCAAGCCCTACGTCAATCACGCCCACAATGATTATCTGGAATTGGCACTTGAAGGTGGCGCTCCTGTTGTCTTTCTGGTCGCAGCTTACGCGATATTGCTTTTTGTGTTTTCCGTTACGGCACGGCGAGATCCGCTGCAGAAAATGGCGTTTCTCTCAGTATCGTTTCTGCTCGTTCATTCCCTGGTCGATTATCCCTTGCGAACGGCGGCACTGGCGATGACCTTCGCCTATATGAATGGCGTTATCTTTCACAAGGGACTTGCTGAGCGGCTGAGCCAGAGAGGCGAGTCGACCGCCGCCCATGATGACAATCTGCTTGTTCCCGTCAGGCCGGCTTTGGCAAGACGATAGCAATGCGTCGCCTGAATTGGCCATGGATTGGCGCCGGATCGTGACCCAGTCATTTGACGAACGCCGAGATTGACAAGCCAGTGCATGGAACCTAAGCACGGGCGGCTAGGACCGGGGGGTTCAGGCATGTCAAGGAGAGCTTCTTGAAAGGAATTATCCTTGCTGGAGGCAGTGGAACGCGTCTTTATCCACTAACATTAGCAGTCTCTAAGCAAATTCTGCCGATATACGACAAGCCGATGATCTATTATCCGCTGAGCGTTCTGATGCTCGCGGGTATCCGAGAGATTCTGATCATTTCGACGCCGCGTGACCTGCCGGTTTTTCGCGATCTGCTTGGCGATGGATCGGAGTTCGGGCTCGACCTGTCCTATGCCGAGCAGCCGCAGCCCAACGGGCTGGCGGAAGCCTTCATCATCGGCCGCAATTTTATCGGCAAGGACAACGTGTCGATGATTCTCGGCGACAACATCTATTTCGGCGATGGGCTGTCGCAGCTTTGCCGCGACGCTGCCTCGCGCGAAAAGGGCGCTTCGGTGTTCGCCTATCATGTCGAGGATCCCCAGCGTTATGGCGTGGTTTCCTTCGACAAGGCCACGGGAACGGCGCTGACGATCGAGGAAAAGCCGCAGGTGCCGAAATCCAACTGGGCGGTCACCGGTCTCTACTTCTACGACAACGACGTCGTCGACATTGCCCCTGCCATCCGTCCCTCGGCGCGCGGTGAGCTCGAGATCACGGCGGTCAACAACGTCTACCTCGAGCGCGGCCAGTTGCATGTGCATCGGTTGGGGCGCGGCTATGCCTGGCTCGACACCGGCACCCATGACAGCCTGCATGAGGCCTCGTCCTTCGTGCGCACCATCGAGCACCGACAGGGCATCAAGGTCGCCTGTCCCGAAGAGATCGCCTTTGAACAGGGTTGGCTGACTGTGGACCAGGTTCTGCGTCGCGCCGACCATTTGGGCAAGAACGAATATGCCGCCTATCTGCGCCGGCGTGTCGTCGACCTGTCGGAGGCCTAGGTGCTGGAAGTCAGGCCCCTTGGCATCGATGGCGTTCTGGAAATCGTTCCGAAGCGACATGGCGACGCGCGCGGCTTCTTCGTCGAAACCTACAATGCCGAGCGCTTTTCGCAGGCCGGCATAGACTTGGCTTTCGTGCAGGACAATCATTCCTATTCCGCCGCGGCGGGCGTCTTGCGAGGGCTTCACTATCAGCTTGCGCCGCGCGCCCAGGACAAGCTGCTGCGCGTCATCCGGGGCAGCATTCTCGACGTTGCGGTCGACATTCGCCGCGGTTCGAAAACCTTCGGAAAATGGGTCGCTCTCGAAGTGTCGGCCGAAAAGGGCAACCAGATTCTGGTGCCGAAAGGCTTCGCGCACGGCTTCGTGACGCTCGTGCCCGACACCGAGGTCCTGTATAAGGTGACCGATACCTATTCGCAGGCGCATGACCGGTCGATCCGTTTCGACGATCCCGCCATCGGCATCGAATGGCCGTCATTGACTGGCGGGTTCCAGCTCTCGGACAAGGACCTCAAGGCGCCGCTGCTGGCTGCCGCCGAGGTGTTCGCCTGATGGGTTATTTGAGGACAGCGGCATGAATTTTCTGGTGACGGGCGGTGCTGGCTTTATCGGTTCGGCGGTATGCCGGCATCTATGCGCCAACCCGGCCTATCGGGTGACCAATCTCGACAAGCTGACCTATGCGGGAAACCTGGCCTCGCTGCGGCCGATCGAGAACGCACACAATTATCGCTTCGCGCAGGCCGATATCTGCGACGAAAGGGCCGTGCTCGATATCCTCCGGCGCGACGATATCGACATCGTCATGAACCTTGCCGCCGAGAGCCATGTCGACCGCTCGATCGATGGGCCGGGCACTTTTATCGAGACCAACATCGTCGGCACCTACAAGATGCTCAATGCCGCGCTGGAGTACTGGCGCGGCCTGCCCGAGGACAAGAAGAGCCATTTCCGCTTCCATCATGTCTCGACCGATGAGGTGTTCGGCGATCTTCCCTTCGATGGCGGCATGTTCGTCGAGGAAACGCCCTATGCGCCATCCTCGCCCTATTCCGCCTCGAAAGCGGCCTCGGACCATCTGGTGCGGGCCTGGCACGAAACCTATGGCCTGCCGGTCGTGCTTTCCAATTGCTCGAACAATTACGGACCCTATCACTTTCCCGAAAAGCTGATCCCGCTGGTCATCCTCAATGCGCTCGATGAAAAGCCGCTGCCGGTCTATGGCGCCGGCGCCAATGTGCGCGACTGGCTGTTCGTCGAGGATCACGCACGCGCGCTGGAACTTGTCGCGACCAGGGGACTGCCGGGCGAAAGCTACAATGTCGGCGGCAATTCCGAGCGGACGAACCTTGGCGTCGTCGAGACGATCTGCGATCTGCTCGACAGCAGGCGGCCGCGGGCAGGGGGCAAGAGCTATCGCGACCTGATTTCCTTCGTCACCGACCGCCCCGGTCACGATCGCCGCTATGCCATTGACGCCTCGAAGATAGGCCGGGACCTGGGCTGGACGCCCAATGAGAATTTCGACAGCGGCCTCGCCAAGACCGTCGACTGGTTTCTCGACAACAAATGGTGGTGGGGACCGATCCGCGAGCAGCGCTATGCCGGTGAACGGCTGGGCGAAGCACGCAAGGGGGCGGCGTGAGGCTGGTTGTCACCGGGCGCGACGGACAGGTCGCGGCAAGCCTTCTGGAGGCCGGCCAGGCGGCCGCCGGCGTTGAGGTCATCGCCATTGGCCGTCCGCAACTCGACCTTGCAAGACCCGACACGGTGATCGACGCCATCGCGGCCGCGAAGCCGGATATCGTCGTGTCGGCTGCCGCCTACACGGCGGTGGATCAGGCCGAGGACGAGCCCGATCTGGCGTTCGCGGTGAACGCCCTCGGCGCCGGCAAGGTGGCGCAAGCCGCGGCGGAGCTTGGCGTTCCCGTCATCCATCTATCGACCGACTATGTCTTCGACGGCACCGCCCCTGGCGCCTATGTCGAGACCGACGCCACTGCACCGCGCAGCGTCTATGGCGCCTCCAAGCTTGCCGGCGAACAGGCGGTTGCATCGGCCAATCCGCGCCATCTGATCCTGCGCACGGCATGGGTCTACAGCCCGTTCGGCAAGAATTTCGTGAAAACCATGCTGCGGCTGGCCGCCGACCGCGACGAGATCGCGGTGGTGGCCGATCAGTGGGGAAATCCAACATCGGCACTTGATATAGCCGACGCGATCCTGCATGCGGCGGCACGGCTGCACGAGGGCGCCGCCACATCCGGCATCTATCATCTGGCCGGAACCGGCGAGGCCAACTGGAGCGGCTTTGCCCGCCATATCCTCGACACAAGCCGCGTGTTGGGTGGTCCCTGGGCGCGGGTACGGGACATTGCTACGATGGACTATCCGACCAAGGCGCGCCGCCCCGCCAATTCCCGGCTATCGAGCGCGAAATTCGCCGACGTGTTCGGCTGGAATGCACCGGACTGGCGTCAATCGACGGAGGCAGTGGTGCGCCGGCTTCTTCGGTGTGCTTGACGATGTCCTTGCCCTTCGGGAACAACGCGCTTGCCTGGACTTGAAAAGACAGCGATGATTCCTTTCACTTCGACGGCATTCCGATTCCCTGACCTCGATGCTCCGTCCGCATGGATCGAGCACGTTCCATTCATATTCTGGCTTGTCGATGCGTTCCGGCCGCATCGGTTCGTCGAGCTTGGCACGCACACCGGTGTCTCCTATTGTGCCGCCTGCCAAGCCATCGAGCTGCTGCGTCTCCCCTGCAGTTGCTATGCGATCGATACCTGGAAGGGTGACGAGCATGCCGGCTTTTACGATGAGCGGGTCTATACCGATCTGGCCACCTACCACGCTCCAAAGTATGCGGCCTTCTCGAGTCTCGTGCGGTCGACTTTCGACGCGGCTGTTGACCATTTCGAGGATGAAAGCATCGACCTGTTGCACATTGACGGACTGCACACCTACGACGCCGTTCGCCATGACTTCGAAAACTGGCGGCCGAAACTTACGCGGAATGCCATAGTGCTCTTTCACGACACGAACGTGCATGAACGCGATTTCGGAGTCTATCGACTTTGGGGTGAGATCTCGGCGGGCCGGCCGCATTTCGAGTTCCTGCATGGGCATGGCCTGGGCGTCTTGGGGATTGGCGACAGCTACCCGAAAGCGGTCGAGGCACTTTTCGCTGCCGGTGAACAAGATCATGGCCGGGAGGCTGTACGAACCGCCTTCGCCCATCTTGGCCAGGCGGTTGCCCAGCGCAGAAATGCCGCAAATGCGATAAGGCAGGCGGAAGCGCAGTTTGCGCTGAGCCTTGAAGAACGGCGGCAACAGCACGAGAGCAACATTGCTGCGCTTCAGACCGAGCGCGACAGCGCTCGCGCTAATCTTGTTGAAAGAGTTGAAGACCTCCGGGTTCTGCAAGAAGAAGTATCGGCTGCGCATGCGACTGCGAGTGTGTTGCTGACCGAGCGCGACAATGCACGCTCTGAGGAAAAGCGCCTGCATGATGTCCTGGATGCCGTTTACGCCAGCACCTCTTGGCGTCTGACGAGACCCTTGCGAGGCTTCGCGCGCCGTGTCCGTGCGATCGCCAACATAATCAAGGTTCGCGGTTCTAATCCATTCAAATCAGGTCGACGCTGATGGCGAACAAACGGGTCAACGAAACATGGAATGCTGATTAATGTCCAAAATATGTGTCGTGACCGGCGGAGCCGGGTTCATTGGATGTGCGTTGTCGACCAAATTGGCAAACCGCTTCGGGCGTGTAATTGTCATCGATAGTTTGCATCCCCAGATTCACGCTGAACGGAAACGTCCTGCCGAACTGGACCCTCGCGTCGAACTCATGGTTGCCGATGTGACCGAGGCTTCGACCTGGGCGCAGGCATTGGAAACTGCCCGACCGGACGTCGTGGTGCATCTGGCGGCTGAAACGGGCACGGGGCAGTCGCTTACAGAGGGCTCGCGCCACGCGATCGCAAATGTCCTTGGCACTACCCGCATGTTGGATGCCTTCGCTGCGGTATCGCACGTTCCGGACCGTTTTGTCCTGGCATCAAGCCGTGCCGTCTACGGAGAAGGTGCATGGCGGTCCAAGAATGCAGGCGAGGTAACGTATCCCGGTCAGAGATCGAGGCAACAGCTTGAGCGCGCGCAATGGGACTTCCCCGGGCTTGAAGCTCTGCCAATGGATGCAGAAAAAACGATGCCGAATCCAACCAGCATCTACGGCGCGACGAAACTAACCCAGGAACAGATATTGCGGGCTTGGGCCCTGTCGTTCGGAACAACCGTCAACGTGCTTCGCCTTCAGAATGTATATGGTCCCGGGCAGTCCTTGACGAATAGCTACACGGGAATTGTGTCGTTGTTCATCAGAATGGCCAAAGAAGGCAAGAGTATCCCGATCTATGAAGATGGGGACATCGGAAGGGACTTCGTTTTCATCGACGATGTGGCGTCTGCTCTCGACAAAGCCGCAGCCGCGGATCTATCGCAGTCGCTCGCCTACGATGTCGGTACCGGCTCCAAGACCACGGTTCTTGACCTGGCAAGGATCATCGCAAAAAAATACGGAGCGCCGGAACCGCATGTCAACGGCATGTTCCGCAACGGCGATGTGCGGTCCGCTGTCGCCAACATTGATAGGACGGTTCGCGAACTGGAATGGCAACCTTTGAAAAGCGTGGATGAAGGGATCGGCCAGCTTTCCGGATGGATAGATTCACAACTTGGCTAGAACTACGACATCGTGACAAGGAAGTGTTCCGCCGTCGAGATACTTCCATGGGAGACGTGGTCCCTATGCCACGTGGGTTTGGTTTTGCGGGGAATTGGGAATGCGTCGTGGGGCAATTTTTTTCTTCTATAATGAAACAGGTCTTGTCGACGAATACATACTCTTCCTGCTGGGCGAACTGAGACCATTCGTAGAGACGATTATCTTTGTCTCCAACGGCGACCTCTCAAGATCGTCGGAAATTTCAGTCCGGTCTGCTGTGGACGAGATAGTCATCCGTGAAAATACGGGGCTCGACGTTGGAGCGTACAGCGATGGGCTCGAGTTTATAGGCTACGACAAGCTCGGCAACTATGATGAAATCCTTCTGCTTAATCACACGTTCTATGGCCCTCTTTTCCCATTCTCGGAGATGTTCTCGGAAATGGAGCGCCGAGATTGTGATTTCTGGGGCATATCCGGCCACAGAGAAATGGTACCCAATCCTTTCACCGGACAGGGGAGCTTGGCCAACCATCTAAACTCTCATTTCATTGCGATAAGAAGGACGATGCTTATCTCGCTCGCTTTCCGGAATTATTGGGAAAGTATGCCGATGATCAAGGACTATAAAGACTCTGTGTTGATTCACGAGTCGCGGTTTACGAAGTTTTTTGAAGATCTCGGATATGGTTCTGATGTTTACGTTGAATCAGAAAAGTATACATCAAAATATCCTGTTTTTATTGAGGTGGATGAGGCTATTTCGGATCGAAATCCGATTCTAAAGCGGCGCCTATTCTTCAATGATCCGATTTTTTTGGAGCAGAATGGCATTGATTTGCCGCGTGCGTTGCGTGTTCTCAAAGAGACGTCCGACTATGATCTTAACTTGATTTGGCGGAATGTTTTACGCAGCTCCGAGTTGAGGAATCTCAACACAAACGCTGCGCTGATGAGTGTCTTGCCGGATGAACGGGCGAAAGGTGATGGTGCTGCCGGCGACTACGGCAACGTCGCGGTCTGCGCGCATGTCTACTACACCGACATGCTCGACGAGATATTGGCGCTGACCGAGAACATTCCGGTTCCCTATGATTTTATCGCCACTACGGATACGCCGGAAAAAAGGGCCGAGATTGAAGTCGCCTTGGCAAAACGCCCTGGCATAAAGAAGGCCATCGTGCGTGTTATCGAGAAGAATCGCGGTCGTGACATGTCTTCGTTTTTTATCTCCTTACGCGATTTGCTCATCGACGACCGTTATGATCTCGTCTGCCGCTTGCATACAAAGAAGTCGCCTCAAGTGCAGTCGTCGCGGGGCAATCTGTTCAAGCGGCACATGCTTGAGAATCTGCTGAATACCCGTGGCTACGTTCACAACGTGTTGGATATGTTTCAGGGCAATCCCTCAGTCGGACTGGCCATTCCGCCGATCTTTCATATCTCGTATCCGACCATGGGACATTCCTGGTTTGCCAACAGGCCCAAGGTCGAGGAGATCGCGCGTCTGTTGAAGATCAACGTCAAGTTCGATGAGAGTACGCCGGTGGCTGCCTATGGCACCATGTTTTGGTTCAGGCCGCGGGCGCTGCGCAAGCTGTTCGAACACAAATGGAAATGGGAAGAGTTTAATGCCGAGCCGGATCATCTCGACGGCGGGTTGGCTCACGCGCTCGAACGGCTGATTGCCTATGCGGCTCAGGATGCTGGATACACCACGCACCACATCATGTGCGCGCACCAGGCGGCGCACAATTACACCATGCTGGAGTTCAAGCTGCAAAAGCTTGCCAGCCTGATGCCCTCGGGCGACTTCCAGTGGCAGTGTCACATGTTGTCTGAATGGAAGAAGGCCGGCTATCCCTCGGCAAACTATCTGCCAGCCCCCGTGCCGTGGGCGCAAACGTCGGTGAGACACTCTCTGGCCGGGCTCAATTTCGCCGTTAAAAGCTCGCTAAAGTTCAGAGCGCCTGTCCTGTTCAAAATACTCAGGCCGATCTATCGTGGCATGGCCTCCGTTTTAAAGCCGAACTCGTGAGCGTAACCATAGATAATCGCATTTCGCGACAATGATCGGCATCAGACAAGTAAAGTTTCCCGGTCTATTCAGGAGTGTCAGGTGCGTCGCATCGCCATATTTTCTCTCTATAACGAACGTGGGATAGCGGATGACTATGTCATATTTTTACTAAAAAAGTTGCGCGAGTTTTCTGAAAGGATTGTTATTGTCTCCAACGGGGATCTTTCAAAGGCTTCAGAAATAGCAATAAAAGATAAATGCGATCAAATCCTAATTCGGAAGAATGAGGGCTTTGATGTATGGGGATATAAGACTGGCATTGAGGCTGTCGGCTTTGATGGTCTTTCCGAGTATGATGAACTTATCCTACTAAACGACACCTGCTATGGCCCTCTTTTCCCATTCTCGGAGATGTTCTCGGAAATGGAAGGCCGGGATTGCGATTTCTGGGGCAGTGCTGCCCATCAGGAAATGACGCCAAACCCATTTACCGGTACAGGTCATCTGCCCCGTCATCTTACAGCGAATTTCATTGCTGTCCGGAAACACATGCTGAAATCGCGCGCCTTCAAAAGATACTGGGAGAACCTCCCGAAAATCGAAACGTACGTCGATGCCATTGTGCTTCACGAATCACGGTTTACCAAACATTTTATAGATCTTGGCTATACAGCCGAGGCTTATGTTGATCCGGATCGATACGGATCGCGATATCCCGCATTTATTAACGTTGATGAGACGATCGTCAGCCGATTTCCTTTGCTAAAGCGACGCCCTTTTTTTCACGACCCGATGTTCTTGAATGCTGAAGGCATTGATTTGCCGCGTGCGTTGCGTGTTCTCAAAGAGACGTCCGACTATGATCTTAACTTGATTTGGCGGAATGTTTTACGCAGCTCCGAGTTGAGGAATCTCAACACAAACGCTGCGCTGATGAGTGTCTTGCCGGATGAACGGGCGAAAGGTGATGGTGCTGCCGGCGACTACGGCAACGTCGCGGTCTGCGCGCATGTCTACTACACCGACATGCTCGACGAGATATTGGCGCTGACCGAGAACATTCCGGTTCCCTATGATTTTATCGCCACTACGGATACGCCGGAAAAAAGGGCCGAGATTGAAGTCGCCTTGGCAAAACGCCCTGGCATAAAGAAGGCCATCGTGCGTGTTATCGAGAAGAATCGCGGTCGTGACATGTCTTCGTTTTTTATCTCCTTACGCGATTTGCTCATCGACGACCGTTATGATCTCGTCTGCCGCTTGCATACAAAGAAGTCGCCTCAAGTGCAGTCGTCGCGGGGCAATCTGTTCAAGCGGCACATGCTTGAGAATCTGCTGAATACCCGTGGCTACGTTCACAACGTGTTGGATATGTTTCAGGGCAATCCCTCAGTCGGACTGGCCATTCCGCCGATCTTTCATATCTCGTATCCGACCATGGGACATTCCTGGTTTGCCAACAGGCCCAAGGTCGAGGAGATCGCGCGTCTGTTGAAGATCAACGTCAAGTTCGATGAGAGTACGCCGGTGGCTGCCTATGGCACCATGTTTTGGTTCAGGCCGCGGGCGCTGCGCAAGCTGTTCGAACACAAATGGAAATGGGAAGAGTTTAATGCCGAGCCGGATCATCTCGACGGCGGGTTGGCTCACGCGCTCGAACGGCTGATTGCCTATGCGGCTCAGGATGCTGGATACACCACGCACCACATCATGTGCGCGCACCAGGCGGCGCACAATTACACCATGCTGGAGTTCAAGCTGCAAAAGCTTGCCAGCCTGATGCCCTCGGGCGACTTCCAGTGGCAGTGTCACATGTTGTCTGAATGGAAGAAGGCCGGCTATCCCTCGGCAAACTATCTGCCAGCCCCCGTGCCGTGGGCGCAAACGTCGGTGAGACACTCTCTGGCCGGGCTCAATTTCGCCGTTAAAAGCTCGCTAAAGTTCAGAGCGCCTGTCCTGTTCAAAATACTCAGGCCGATCTATCGTGGCATGGCCTCCGTTTTAAAGCCGAACTCGTGAGCGTAACACTGCATAAACGAAGAGGCATACACATGCGGATCACGTTTCAATCAACTAAAGAGAGAGGTTGATGAAGCGTCTGGCCATTGCATTTTACTACGATCAATACGGCAAGATAGACGATTACTATTTTCACCTGATTGCATCGATCCGGCCTTTTGTCGAGAAACTGCTAGTGGTTTGCAACGGTTCGGTTGACAAAGAAGCTCAGTCTCGGCTTTCAGATGCTGCCGATGGCTTCCTGATCAGGGAAAACGAAGGGTTCGATGTATGGGCCTATCGAACCGGCCTCGAACACATCGGCTGGGATGAACTTTCGCACTTCGACGAGATCTTGCTTTTCAACCACACGTTCTACGGCCCGATTTTCCCCTTCTCGGAAATGTTCTCGGAGATGGACCAACGTCACTGTGACTTTTGGGGGATCTCCGCCCACAAGGCGATAAGGCCGAATCCGATCGACGTGCGGAAATCGGAGCTGCCTTTCCATCTCAACTCTCATTTCATCGCAGTACGGCGGTCCTTGCATCAGTCAGAGGCGTTTCGTGACTATTGGACCCGGATGGTGCCCATCAACTCCTATTTGGATTCAGTCGCGAAGCATGAGACGGTGTTCACAGCGCATTTTCAGGCTTTGGGCTACGCCTGCTCGGTGCTGCTCGATCCGGAACGATACAAGACGCCATACCCGGTTTTCATGGAGCCGGACAAAACACTGGAGGATCGCAGCCCGATCCTGAAGCGGCGCCTGTTTTTTCACGACACGCTATCGCTCGAACGCGGCGCCATCAACCTGCCGCGTGCCTTGGAGATAATAGAGAACCAATCAGATTACGATTTGTCGCTGATATGGAAAAGTGTTGGCCGCCTAGGTCAGCCTCGTACGCTAAGCGGCAACGCCGCGTTGCTCTCCGTTCTGCCGGATGTCCGTGTTGGTGCGCAAGGGAATTGGGACAAATACCGGATAGCCGTTCTTGCGCATGTATATCACGTTGACATGATCGATGAGATTCTGGGCTATGCCGAAAACGTACCGAAGGGCTATGACCTGATCATCACGACCGACAATGCCGACAAGCAAGCGTTGATTCAGCAAGCCGTCGCGAAGGCACGGAACGCCAGAAGTACCACGGTTCTGGTCGTCCAGAACGATGGCAGGGATACCTCCGCTCTCCTCATCGGATGCCGGGACTACGTGGTCGAGAACCGCTACGACCTTATCTGCCGCATCCATTCGAAGCGGTCGCCCCAAGATGGCCCGAGGGGAGAGTTATTCAAGCTCCACACTTTTGAGAACCTTCTTCACACGCCCGGATATGTCTCGAATTTGCTCGAACTCTTCGTCAACAACCCGGCGCTTGGTCTCGTTATGCCGCCGGTGGTTCATATTGGGTATCCGACCATAGGAAACTCATGGTCTGGCAACAAAGCCAGCGTTGCAAGGCTTGCCAGGCAACTGGGTCTGATCGTGCATTTGGATGATAGCACACCCGTCGCGCCCTACGGCGGAATGTACTGGTTTCGTCCCGCAGCTCTAAGGAAGCTTTTCGAAAACAAATGGAGCTGGGACGATTTTGCCAATATGGATTATCGGGATGGGAGTTTGGTCCACGCCATAGAGCGGCTCATGGCCTATGTCGCGATCGATGCCGGATACACCTTCCGACACGTGATGACCGCTGGGCATGCTGCTCACAACTACGTTATCTTGGAGGCCAAATTGCAGGCATTGTGCGCCAACGGAGCGCCGGTGGAATTTGGAAACCTGGGGGTGAGAAGAGCCTTTCATGGCCTCATCTTCTCGATCAAGAGATCAATCGTGGCCAAATCGCCAATAGCGTTCAGGATCCTCAGGCCGGTCTATCGCTGCCTGCAAAGGATAATTGCGCCCAGGGGTTAGCAGCCGGCTTTCGTGTCCTTCCTAGGCTGCTTCACGAACGACCAGTCGAGGCCGTTCTTTTCGTCCTGCCAATCGAGAGGCAAGCCGCTTGCCCCAATCGTTGGTCGGCCTTTCCAAGACGTTATAGGTCACCGCGGCAGTTGGAAGGACGCACGCCAGCGTCAGCACAAAGCAGGAAACAAACGTTTCTATCCTGCCCCCTCCCGACGCCTGTATCTGTTTAAAGATCGGGAACAGGGCAACGATGATCGGGCTGTGAACGAGATAGACCGAGTAACTGATGTCGCCAATCCAGGCCGTGGTTTTGTTGACGAGAATTCGGATCGGACAAAGGGCGAGGCCGACGACAAGGCAGGCGAACATGACGCCTAGCCAATGGTACGGCTCAATGAAAGGCACCGAACCTCCTACTATCGCATAGAACTGCACCGGGACGGAGGCCAGCAATGCGGCGCCGATGTGCTTGCTGTTGGGCCGATCCCTGAGCAAGGGCAGTCCCCAAAAAGCTACGAAACCGAACATGAAAATCGGCAGGTGGTGAAAGATCGAATACATCTGGTAACTGGCCGGGTCTACAGCGAACAGGGACACCGTCATGCTGAAGACCTTTGCCACCGCCAGACTGAGGAGCATTACGGTCGTCGCCTTCCATATGTCCTTCGTGCGGGCGTAGACGAACGGGAAGATCAGGTAGAACATCATCTCCGTGCCAATCGTCCAGCCGGCGAGAACCAGCGACGTCTGATGGCCATACCCCGGCACTAGGTTGAAGATGAATGTCACGTTCGTCAGGAACGTGCTGACATTGAGATTGAACCCAGCCGGATTGGTATTGAAGATATCCCTAGCCGGCTCGAAGACGGAGAGCAGTGTGAACGCCACCAACAGATAGAACAGCGGCGCAATGCGGAAGAAGCGGCGCAAGGCAAAACCCAAGAGCGGTCGCTGCTCATCAGCATGACTGGGCTGCATCAGGCAAAGAGAGAACGTGCTGACGACGAAGAACAGCTGGACCCCCCAGACGCCGTTGGCCACGTAGAGGTCGAACCAAGGTGGCAGCTCTATACCAGGCTGCGGCATGTGGGCGACATGGACCGATATCACCCAAAGAGCGGCAATACCACGCAGCGCGCTGAGATAGGCGTGTCGAACCTGTTTCTTCGTTTCCGCTGTATCCATTGGGGCGCCCCCATCTAAACGGTGATGGGTGTCGACTACAGGGAATGAGGTTGAGGCGCAACCTGACATCGACCAGCCAGCTTTATTGAACCCGCGCCGTTGAAGTGTGGTGTTCGCCGCTGCATGTAGCTGACTGCGGATCCGAATGCACTCTTGGTATCGATTAGGATACTGCGTTTGAGGCGAGTTAAGTCAGCGACTCAATCCGGCCAGCTCGAAGTGTCATTTTCTTCGTGCAAACGCGCTGGATGAGCGCATCGTCGTGGCTGGCCAGCACGATGATGCCGGCCTTTTCGGCCAGTTCGTCCATGCGTCGCTTGGCTTTTTCCTGGAATGAAGCGTCGCCGGCGCCAATCCATTCATCCATCAGCAGGATTTCAGGCTCAAGCGAGGTCGCTGCCGCAAATGCCAGGCGTGCCGCCATGCCCTGGCTGTAAGCCTTGAACGGCAGGTCGATGAAGTCGCCGAGTTCGCTGAAATCGATTATTTCTTCCATCTTCTCTTCGATCTCGTCCGCCGTCCAGCCGCTGATCAACCCCCTCAGCACGATGTTTCTGCGCCCGGTGGCTTCGGGACGAAACCCTATGTGGATGTTGAACAGGGCGTCGACCTTGCCCGCGATCGATATCGTGCCGCCCGACGGCTGATAGATTCCGTATAGGACCTTGAGCAATGTGGTCTTGCCGGCGCCATTCGGGCCGACAAGCCCCAACCGGTCGCCCGCCTTGAGTTCGAAGCTGACATCGTCAAGCGCCTGCACAACCTGCTTGGTGCCGGAGCCTGCTATGTTGCCGCCAAGAGCGCTCCGCCGCCGGCCAGGCGCCGAAAGCGTCAGCTTTTCGAACAGGCGATAAACGAGGCTGACATTGTTCAGTGTGATGGAGGTCATGGAACTCAGATCAGGAAAACGATGCGCTTGCGATAAAGGCCCAGCAGCAGCAACGCAAGCGCCCAGAGGCCGAGGCAGACGTAACCTGTCACGGCCAAGGCATGTCCCGGAAATATGCCCGCCGTGATCGGCTCACGCACGCCCTCCAGGAAATAGGTGAAAGGGTTCCAATGGTAGGCGTATTTTTGAACGCCGTCCTGCCCGCTATAGACCCAAAAGACCGGCGTGAAGAACATGCCCACCCGCATCAGGTTGCCGACGATGAACTCACTGTCGGGAAAGAAAGCGCCCAGGAACGCAAAAACCACGACAAATGCGGGAGTTGCCAAGATGATGAGCAGCAATCCCAGCAACGACAGCAGCCAGTTTGTGTTGATTCCATAACCGCTCAGCAGCAGAACAAGAACGCAGCCCGCCAGCGAATAACCGGCCCGGATGATGCATTGCATCGTCAATCGCATCACATAAACGAACAACGGCAGCGTCGTGCCTTGAATGAAGCTCGCTTCGCGCTGGAAGAGCGACACACTCATGGTGATGGTCTCGGTAAGATAAAACCACACCAGCATGCCAATGGCTACATAGGCTATATAGCTTGGGTTGCTTGCATCCTCTGTGACGAAAACAAAGGCAAATGTGCCGACGAAGGCAAAATAATTGACCAGCATCCAAAGCGGGCCGAGCGTCGTGCGTCTGTGCTGGTCGCCTATGTCCTCGTGGGCAAGCGCGATCCAGACCCGGTGTAATCTCATGGCCTTTGAGATGTCGTCAAAAGCGCCGTTTAGTGCCGCAATCATAGCTGGGAGTATCGCAATCCGTTATTCTGGCGCATTATTCTTCGCTGGCCATAGCGAACCACCAAGCCCGTCTCTAATAGCCATTTCGGTGGGCATATGGCAACGCATTGCGTCGTAACGCGGTGGGGAGCAGAGTCAACTGCGGCAAAACTGAACGCATGCTGATGCTGTGCGGCTTATCTATTAGCGTTTGGTAATGTTGAGTTTACGGCAATCGCCCGAGCATGATCCATATTCTCCACTGGATGCCTCTTCCCGAAAAAACCTCTAGCTATGCCCTCCGCCCCGCAGTATGCGATACACCACGGCGGGGGCCGGGGATGGCACTTAAGGTGGATTGGTCGCGAAGTATCTTCGTGTTCGCACTTCGCTGGTGTCGATGCCCTTGAGCCTGGAGTCTAGTGCCGTCCAATGAATTCCCACCTTGAAGCTGTGTTCGGGCTCAGGCCACAGATGCGGCGCGCCTTCATCATGGTCCAGGACGTGGTCATGGTCCTGGTCGCCGTGGCACTCAGCCTTATTCTTTCGCGGTCGAATCTTTCGTTCGAAGCGTTCTCCAACGAGGGTCTGGCGACATGGGCGGGCATCGTCGTCATCAGCCATCTGCTGTTCCGCTACAGTGGCCTTTACACCACCGTGTGGCGCTTCGCCTCGACGCCGGACTTTTTCAACATCCTGAAGAGCTGCGCGATTTTGACGTTCACTCTTTACATGGCGTCGCTGCTGCTGCGTTTTTACCGGCCGGTGGCGGGGCTCAACGAGCGTCAGTTCATCGTCTTCTTCCTCGTCTCCTTCACCATCATATCGGCACCCCGGCTGTTCTACCGCTTCCTGCGTGACGGCGCGAGCTGGGGGATTCTGAGCCGCAAGACCGACCAGCAGGCCAAGCGCGCTCTGTTCGTCGGCCGGCTCGGCGAGGCCGACCTGATCATTCGCTTCACCCGCACGGCGCAACCGGCGGACTATTCCATCGCAGGCATCATGGCCACCGAGCGCGGCGCACCGTTGGGCACGCGGATTCAAGGTGTTCCCGTAGTGGCGACAATGCCGCGCCTGATCGATGTCCTGGAAGACTATGCGACCGGCACCAAGAGCCTGGACTTGCTGATTTTCGGTAGCGGCGCCGAGCACGAAATCGAGGACTATTCGGAACTCGTGCGCATTGCCCGGCACGGCGACATAAATGTGGTGCAGTTCTCAGGCCTTTCGGAGTTGGAACAGCACGGAAAGCTGGTTCTCGACACCGTCGAGATGGAAACGATCCTGCGCCGGCCGACGGTCGCGTCCGATATCCAGCGCATCGGCGCCTTTGTCGGCGGCAAACGCGTTCTGGTGACCGGCGGTGCCGGTTCTATCGGTCAGACGCTGGTCAGGCGGTCGCTGGAACTCGGAGCCGAGGCGGTGCTGGTCGCCGACAACTCCGAGTTCGGCATTTTCCAGCTGAGCCAGTATGTTGACGAGAAGGACCACGACCGCCTCAAGGTCCGCATCGTCGATGTCGCGGACCGGCGCCAGATAACGCGTGTCGTCACGGAATTCCGGCCGGACATCATCTTTCATGCCGCGGCCCTCAAGCATGTTCCGCTGCTCGAGGAAAACTGGGATTCGGCCATCCAGACCAATATCTTCGGAACGCTCGTCTGTGCCGAGGTCGCCGCCAAGTGCGGGGTTGCGCAATTTGTCCTGATATCGAGCGACAAAGCGGTGGATCCCTCGTCAGTGCTCGGCATGACGAAGCGGGCCGCCGAACAGATCATCAGCGCCTTGCATGGCACGCCGGCAGGCGAGACAAGCGGGCGTCGCCCGGCCACCAAGTTCATTGCAGTGCGGTTCGGCAACGTCTTCGGCAGCAATGGTTCGGTGGCGACCATATTCCAGGCGCAGATCGAGGCCGGAGGGCCCGTCACCATCACCGACCGGCGCATGACGCGCTATTTCATGACCGTGGCCGAAGCCGTCGATCTCGTCATCATGTCGGCGGCCGATGCCGCGTCGCGGCAGAGCGGAGACGATTATGCCGTCTATATGCTCGACATGGGCAAGCCGGTACCGATCCTTGAAGTGGCCGAAACGATGATCCGCTTGTCCGGAAAGAGCCCATACAAGGACGTCGCGATCCGGTTCACCGGCATAAGGCCGGGTGAAAAACTCCACGAAACGCTGCATGGCGAAGACGAGGAACTTGTCGAACTCGGCATCTCGAAGATTTTCGGCCTCAGCACGGACGTCGTGGAATGGTCGGATGTCCAGGTCGCGCTCACGGCGCTGCAGCAGTCGGCGAAAAACCAGGACAAGGCTGCCGCGCTCGTCGCATTGGCAGGTCTCGACCGCGCCAAGAAGGCCAGGGCAAGTGCACGTCAAGACGCGATTCCGAAGACGGCCGGGCAGGCGACCTAGAACAATTCCGGGAAAAGCGCACGGCGCTTACCTTTGGGAATTGCGCCAAATCAAAGAGGTAGATCCAATCAGAATCAGAAAGCGATCTTGCTCGTGAGCAAAGATGATCTGCGCATCGCGGTCCTGATGGGCACGAAAGACGGCGCCGCCTTCATCGAGGAGCAGCTGCAGTCCCTGCTCGAGCAGTCGCACCCTCTGGTCGACCTGTGGATTTCAGACGATGGCTCCACCGATGGCACGACCGCCATCATCGAGGCATGGAAATCCCGCTGGCGGCCCAAGGGTCGAATGACGCTCGTCGAGGGGCCGCGGCAAGGCTTCGCCGCCAATTTCCGCTCCATGATCGTCGATCGACGCATCGAGGCGGACTGCTATGCCTTCTGCGACCAGGACGATATCTGGGAGCCCGACAGGCTGGAGAGCGCTATCGACTGGATGCGGACCCAGGATGCGAAAATCCCGCTGATGTTTTGTTCGCGAACCGCGACCATGACGGAAACAGGAAGCCTTGTCGGCCATTCGCCTTTGTTTGCCCGGCCGCCAACCTTTCGCAACGCGCTTGTGCAAAGCATCGCCGGCGGCAACACCATCCTGCTCAACGCAGCGGCACGCGACCTGCTGGCCAGGGCCTGCATGCGAACCGGGTTCGTCAGCCACGACTGGTGGGCCTATCTCATCGTGACCGCCGCCGGCGGCATCGTCCGCTACGATCCGCGGCCGCTGGTGCGCTACCGGCAGCACGCGGCAAACCTGGTCGGCGCCAACGTGTCCTGGAAAGCAAGGTTCTCTCGGCTTGGCCGCCTGTTCAAGGGGGAATTCGCCGGCTGGACGGACCTCAACCTCGACGGTCTCGCCGTCAATCGCGACCTCCTGACCGAGGACGCGATGGCGTGCCTCGACCTTTTCATCCGCGGGCGCAACGGTGGCCTTTCCCGCCGCTTGGCAGGCTTGCGCCAAAGCGGCGTCTATCGGCAGACCGTTTCCGGAAACATTGGGCTCTATCTCGCCTTCATCCTGGGGCGCATCTGAACATTGCGACGGCTGCGTGGCGCGCTTGGTCAAGAGATCGGCTCATGCTACGTCGACCGGATTGACGGCATTGGCCTGCGGCATTGCCTCGGGACTTCGGCAGGGAGCACTATCGGCCGTTCATGAAGGCAGCCAAGCAAATCTTCGATATTGCCGGTGCGGCTCTGCTGCTGGTGGCGACATCTCCTGTCTTGGCGCTCACCGTCCTTGCCGTTCGGGCATCGTCACCGGGCCCGGCTATTTTTTCGCAGGTGCGGGTCGGCCGTGACGGTCGGCTTTTCCGCTGCCACAAGTTGCGCACGATGTATGTAGGCACGCCGTCGCTACCCTCGCACGAGGCGCCGGCGGATTCCGTGACATCGGTTGGAAAGGTCTTGCGGAAGTTCAAGCTGGATGAGCTGCCGCAATTCTGGAACGTCTTGAAGGGCGAAATGAGCCTGGTCGGGCCGCGGCCCTGCCTGCCGACCCAGACGGAATTGATCGAGTGTCGCAGGCGGCTGGGGGTTTTGGCGGCGCTGCCGGGCATAACGGGCCTGGCCCAGATCAGGGGCATCGACATGTCTAACCCGGAGCTCTTGGCGCAAACGGATGCTGCCTACCTCCGCACCGCATCGTTCTGGCTCGATCTTCGGATCCTGTTTGGAACGCTCTACCGAAGCTGAGCAGACCATGATCCCAAAAGTGGAAACCGGTTTTTGGAAAAGATCATGGTCAAGCAAGAAAGTCAGGATCTGCTGAGCCGCGCCAGCTCGGCCAGCCGCTCAAGCGTGCCGGCTTCGGGCGTCCACCCCTGCGATACCAGCAGGGCGGGGTCGCATATCTGTGTCGCGGTCAGGCTGTCCCAGAACGCCCGCCTGCCGAGTGCGGCCACCACCGGCCGTATCAGCCCGGCCGGCACCGCCATCAGGCGCACAGGCCGCCCCAAACCTCTGCGAAAGGCGGCGATGACGGCGTCGAGGGCGACCGGCGGCACATCGGCGCCGACATAGATCGGGCGAAGCGGCCCGGAATGGCTGAGCAGGTGCGACACTGCTTGCACCGCGGCCTCGGAAGACATCAGCGAACGGATTCCGGTCAAGGCACCCGTCGGCAGCGGCAGCGGCGTATCGGCAAGGCGCATCAGCGTTGCCAGATTTCCCCTCATGCCGCTTCCATAGACCGGAGGCAGGCGCAACACGGCGGCGTCGGAGCGGCCATGCGACGCATAGGCGTTCAAAACCGTGATCTCGCTTTCGCGCTTCGAGCGTCCATAGGCGCATTGTGGGGCAGGAAGCGTGTCCTCGTCGATCGTTGCGCTGACGTGCGCGCCGATCACCGCCCGGATCGAGGAGAGATGAATGAAACGTCCGCTTATCTGGGCCGCCGCTGCATGCGCCAGCCTTGCGCTCAGTTCCACATTGGCCGCCTGGTAATCGGCTTCGGTTGCATTTCCCCGATCATTGTTGAGGCCAGCGCAATGGACGACGTCAGTCATATGCCGGGTCAGTTCCAGGAAGGCGGCGGCCGGCGCATCGAAGCCGGGCATCGGCACAGTCTCGTTCTCCGAACCAAGCCTCTCGGGATGGCGGGAGGCGAGGCGAAGCTCGGCACCGGCTTCGCGTAAGTGGCGCACGACAAGACGCCCGATGAAACCTGTCGCGCCCGTGACCAGAACCTTCATGGCCTTGCCCGAGACAGGTCTTGCGTGACTGGTGCAAGTGCCGGCTCGTCCAGCAAAGGAACATGGCGTCCGGAGGCGAGATATGTTCCGCTCACCAGGAAGACCATCAGCACCGAGTCCAGAATGTCATGGCCGACCAGGATGCCTGTCATTCCGGCCGTCAGATAGGTGATCACCACGACGACAATCATGGTGGCGCCGAACCGCTCGTTCGGATCGCTGCTGTTTCGCAAGACCCGGGCGGCATTTCCAGCGGCAACGATAAAGATCGCTGCCAGCGTCACGGCGCCCAGAATTCCTGCTTGCACCAAGGCGGTCAGGAAGCCGTTGTGGAAATGGTTGAAGCCTGTGTCCATCGCGAACTGCTCATGAAAGCCCTGTTTGATCAGAAGCTGGGTTGCACCCACACCGTGCCCGAACAGTGGCATGTCATGGAATGCTTTGAGGCCGATCTCCCAAAGCGCAACACGTATTCCCAACGAGGTGTCGTAGTTGCCGCTGGCTCCAAGCGCACCCCAATCGGAGCGCAAAAAGTCGACCCGCCCGGATATCGCCTGGAAGCTGGAAGCGGCGATCACGACGCCGACCGCCGCCAGCAACAGCAGCAGGCGAGCGGCATTCCTGCCCCTGAGCCTGTGCCTGTTGATCAGCATGACGGCTATGCCGGCGATCAGCAGTGCCAGCCAGATGGTACGCGAGCCGGAATAGATGACGGCGATCGTCCCGGCCAGTGTCGCGTAGAAGAGGGGTGTCCGGGCTTGCTCAATACTGGACAAGGCGCCAGCCACACACGTCACCACGGCAAGGCAGACGACGGTTGCGAAGACGATCGGATTTCCGGCTCCCCCCTCCGCCCTGACGCCAATCCAATATTGCTGGATGACGGCCATGAGCAGCGCGACAAAGCAGGCGGCCATGCTGGAAAGCACGACGATGCGGGCAAGCGTGGTTTTCTGCGTGTTGCTCCAGGTCGAATAGGACACGGGAAAAAACAGGAAGGTGACGAGCGGGATAAGATGCGGCGCATCCCGCACAAACGAGTTGTTGACGATGGACGCCAGGAGATTGGCGGCGCAGTAGGCATAGATCGCGACCGTCATCCAGATCATGGGCCGGTCGGCGTTGAAGCGCCTTTTCCCTAAAGCAATCAGCAGGGCGGACGAAAGGCCTCCGCCATTGAACACAAAGCTGACCACCGACCCCAGAACCGGTGGAAAAAAGAAGCAAAGGATGGAGAAGTAGTTGTTGATCCGCGAAGGCGAGAATTGCTGTGTGAGGGATGAAAGCCGGCTCAATTTTCGGGCTCGCTGTTTTCGGCAAGTGTCATGCGGCGGATCTTGTTTAGCGAAGTTGAATGCGCTCGCCTCGAAATTGCCCAGGCCTCATAACGCGCTTGCCCGCTGCCGAAGCTGGTATAGCGGCCGCCCCCCGTTTTCGATAGTGTATCTGGTGGATTGCCACCGAAAATCGGCGGCAGGCGACGGTCGGCCAAGGGAAGTCGCTTGAAAGCCGTAGCCGGCCATTCAAGCAATATTTTCCCCGCGTTTTCTCGGTTGTTGAGCTTGCGGGCAGGAATTTCCGGGTTTGATGGTATCTGTGGAAAATTCATTCTCGAACCATGTGCGGCCGGGCCAGTCTTGCATTGTTCTTGACAACGGCGATCTGCTAGAACGCCGGCACGAGGAAGATTGTCCAGAAACAAGGCTCGAACCGGGCGCAAAAGCTCGATGATTTGAGGCAGGTCTTCTGTTGGAAATACGAAAGAACGCCCACGGTCCATGACAACAGCGCTTACGCATCTTCAGCGGCTTGAGGCCGAGTCCATCCATATATTCCGCGAGGTTGCGGCCGCCTTTGCCAAGCCGGTCATGCTCTATTCGGTCGGCAAGGATTCATCCGTGTTGATGCATCTGGCGATGAAGGCGTTTTATCCCGCCAAGCCGCCATTTCCCTTTCTTCACGTCGACACGACGTGGAAGTTCCGCGAGATGATCGCCTTTCGCGATCAGATGGCGCAGAAACTCGGCTTCGATCTCCTGGTTCATGTCAACGAAGACGGCGTGCGCGACAACATCAATCCGTTCGACCATGGTTCGAACACCCACACCCATGTCATGAAGACCGTGGCGCTGCGCCAGGCGCTCGACAAATACGGCTTCGACGCGGCCTTTGGCGGCGCACGTCGCGACGAGGAGAAATCGCGCGCCAAGGAGCGCATCTTTTCCTTCCGCAATGCCCAGCATGTGTGGGATCCGAAGAACCAGCGCCCCGAAATGTGGAAGATATTCAACACCCGCATCGCATCGGGTGAATCGATCCGCGTCTTTCCGCTGTCGAACTGGACCGAGCTGGATATCTGGCAGTACATCCTGCAGGAAAGTATCCCGATCGTGCCGCTCTATTTCGCCAAGGAACGGCCGGTGGTGGAACGCGACGGCATGCTGATCCTGCGGGACGACGAGCGCATGAAACTCCGCCCCGACGAGACAGTGGAGAACCGGCTCGTGCGGTTCCGCACGCTTGGCTGCTATCCGCTGACTGGCGCCATCGAATCGGAGGCCGACACGCTGGAAGCCATCGTCGGCGAAATGCTGACGGCACGGACATCCGAACGGCAGGGGCGCCTGATCGACCGCGATGAAGCCGGCTCGATGGAAAAGAAGAAGCGCGAGGGGTACTTTTGACCATGCGCCACATCATGGCAAAGAGCCTCGCCCCCACCGACGGCGTTCGCGACTATCTGGCGGCGCAGGAGAAGAAGTCGCTGCTGCGCTTCCTGACCTGCGGCTCGGTCGATGACGGCAAGTCGACGCTGATCGGGCGCCTGCTGTCCGACACCAAGCAGATTTTCGAGGACCAGCTCGCCGCGCTCGAACGCGATTCGCGCAAGCATGGCACGACGGGCGACGACATCGATTTCGCACTGCTGGTCGACGGCCTCGAGGCCGAGCGTGAGCAAGGCATCACCATCGACGTCGCCTACCGTTTCTTTGCCACGCCGAAGCGCAAATTCATCGTCGCCGACACACCTGGTCACGAGCAATACACCCGCAACATGGCCACCGGCGCCTCGACCGCCGACCTGGCGATCGTGCTGATCGATGCCCGGCAGGGTGTGCTTCGCCAGACAAGGCGACATTCGATCATCGCCTCGCTGCTCGGCATCCGCCACGTCGTGCTGGCCGTCAACAAGATCGATCTTGTCGATTTCGATCAGACGGTTTTCGACCGGATCGTCGAAGACTACGGGCAATTCTCGCGCGATCTCGGCTTCCAGACCATTGTGCCGATCCCGATGTCGGCCCGTTATGGCGATAATGTCAGCCGTCGGTCGGAAAGCATGGAATGGTATTCCGGCCCAACGCTGATCGAGCATCTCGAAACCGTGTCGGTCGACCAAGCGATGGTCGAACTGCCGTTCCGTTTCCCGGTCCAGTATGTCAATCGTCCCAATCTCGACTTTCGCGGCTTTGCCGGCACGGTCGCTTCCGGCTCGGTTGCGCCCGGCGACGAGGTCGTTGTCGCCAAGTCGGGCAAATCCTCGCGCGTCAAGCGGATCGTCTCGTATGGCGGCGATCTCGCCCAGGCGGCTGCCGGACAGGCCGTCACGCTCGTCCTCGACGACGAAGTCGAAATCTCGCGCGGCAACATGCTGGTTTCGCCTGCCGCACGGCCGCAGGTCGCCGACCAGTTCGCCGCCAACATCGTCTGGTTCGACGAGCATGCGCTGCTGCCGGGCCGCTCCTACATCCTGCGCACCGAGACCGACCAGACCAGCGCCACCGTCACCGATCTGAAATACCGGATCAACGTCAACGACTTTGCCCATGAAGCGGCCAAGTCGCTCGAAATGAACGAAGTCGGCATCTGCAACATCTCGACGCGGACGCCGATCGCCTTTGATCCCTTCGCCGAAAACCGCACAACCGGCGCCTTCATCCTGATCGACCGCATCTCCAACGCCACGGTCGGCGCCGGCATGATCCTGCACTCGCTGCGTCGTGCCGAAAACATCCATTGGCAGTCGCTCGATGTCGGCAAGCGCGTGCGCGCCGACATGAAGAACCAGCGGCCCGCCGTGTTCTGGTTCACCGGGCTGTCGGGATCCGGCAAGTCGACCATCGCCAACCTGTTCGAAAAGAAGCTGTTCGCCACCGGCCGTCATACTTATATCCTCGACGGCGACAACGTCCGTCACGGTCTCAATCGCGATCTTGGCTTTACCGATGCCGATCGCGTCGAGAACATCCGCCGCGTCGCCGAGGTGGCGCGTTTGATGGCCGATGCCGGGTTGATCGTCATTGTTTCGTTCATTTCGCCGTTCAGCGCCGAACGGCGCATGGCACGTGAATTGATGGCCGACGGAGAATTCGTCGAGGTGTTCGTCGATACGCCCTTCGAGGAATGCGCCCGGCGTGATCCGAAGGGCCTCTATGCGCGCGCGCTGAATGGCGAGATCAAGAATTTCACCGGCGTCGATTCCCCTTATGAAGCGCCGGAAACCCCGGAGATCCATCTGCAGACACTCGGCAAATCGGCCGAAGAGATGGTCGACGCCCTGGAACACTGGCTGAACGAGCGCGACATTGCCGAAGACCAATACGATAGCGGCGGCGGCATCTGACGACAGGCTGATGCTTGAAATCTTCGAGCGCCTGGCCTTGTCGGCCGGGCGCGAGGTGATGCGCGTGTTCCACGCCGGCTGTGCGGTTGACCGCAAGTCCGACGCCTCGCCGGTGACCGAGGCGGACCGCGAGAGCGAAAAGATCATTCTCGCCGGACTGCGTGCCGCATTTCCCGATATCCCCTGCGTGGCCGAGGAAGAAGCTTCCGCCGGCATCGTGCCGCCCGACCTAAATGGGGCTTTCTTCCTGATCGATCCGCTCGACGGCACCAAGGAATTCGTCAACCGCCGCACCGATTTCACCGTCAACATAGCGCTGGTTCGCGATGGCGTGCCGGAGGTCGGCGTCGTCTTTGCGCCCTGCACGGGCCGCTTCTTTTCCGGCCTGCCGGGAAGGGCGGAATCTCTCGAAATCGATGGCGGCTACCAGATCGTCGGCCGCCGGCCGATCTCGGTGAGAACGGCCGTGGCGCCTCTGGCCGTCGTCGCCAGCCGTTCCCACAACACGCCGGAAACCGAGGCCTATATTCGCGACCTTGGTGCCGCCGAAATCGTCTCGGTCGGTTCCTCCTTGAAATTCTGCCTTCTCGCCAGTGCCGAGGCTGATGTCTATCCGCGCTTCGGCCGCACCATGGAATGGGACACGGCGGCAGGCGACGCCATCCTGCGCGCCGCCGGTGGCATGACGCGCACGCTCGATGGCCAGCCTCTGGTCTATGGGAAGCGCCGGCAAAGCGACGACGAGGATTTCGCCAATCCGCATTTCATTGCCAGCGGCGGGGCAGGGGTCAGCCCCGCCTGAGAAGGCCCGGTAGCTTACTCGGCCGCTGCCTGCGCCGAATTCGAGCCTATATAGTTGCGGATCGTCTCGATGATGCGGTCCTGGTCGGCTTCGCTGAGATAAGGGTGCATCGGCAGGCACAGGATCCGCTTCGGCAGGTCTTCCGAAACGGCAAGGCCGGTCGGCGTGCGCGGATAATCGCGATAAGCGACCTGGGCATGCAGCGGCTTCACATAGTAGATGACAGACGGAATGCCCTTTTCGCCGAGATGCGCCCTCAGCCCGTCGCGCTTCGGCGTCTCGATGGCGTATTGCGCCCAGGCCGAACGGCTGCCGTCCAGATTGCGGGCGGCGGTAACGACGTCGCCAAGCCCATCGGCATAGCGCTGTGCCACGACCTGCCGGGCGACCATCTCGTCTTCGAGAATGGCCAGCTTCTCGATGAGGATCGCCGCCTGTATCGTGTCGAGCCGCGAATTGATTCCGACGCGGACATTGTCGTACTGCGTCTCGCCCTTGCCATGAAAGGCGAACGAGCGAAGCTGTTCGGCCAGCGCATCGTCATTGGTGAACATCGCGCCGCCGTCGCCGTAGCAGCCAAGCGGTTTTGCCGGATAGAAGCTGGTCGAGCCGACCGCACCGAAGGAGCCGCACATCTTGCCGTCGAGCGAACCGCCCATCGACTGGGCGGCATCCTCGATCACCATCAGGCCTTCGCGGTTGGCGATCGCCATGATCGCCTCGTAATCGGCGGCAAGGCCAAACAGATCGACGGGAATGATTGCCTTCGGCTTCAGCCTTCCTTCCTTCTTGATCATGGCAATGGCCGCTTCGAGGCTGGCAATGTCGATGTTGTAGCTGTGCGGGTCGACATCGACGAACACCGGCTCGGCCTTGGCCAGCGCCACCACTTCGGCGGTGGCGGCGAACGTGAAGCTCGGCACGAACACCGCGTCACCCGGGCCGACGCCGGCTGCAAACAGCGGCAACAGCAGCGCGTCGGTGCCGTTGGCGCAGGCCACGACATGCTTGGTACCGATATAGGCGGCAAGCTTGTTCTCGAATTCGGTGACTTGCGGGCCAAGAATATAGCGGCCCTCGTCGACGACACGGTCGATCGCGGCCTTCAGCCGGTCGCGGATTCGTTCGCGTTGCGCGCCAAGATCGATGAACTGCATGTCGGCCTCAAAATGGGTTAGCCAGATAATCGGCCGCTGGTACCAGAGTTGCGCTTGCCGAGAAAGCCGGGCAGGCGGAGCCCTAAATTGCGGAAGTGTCGCAGTCCGTTACCAGTTTTCCCGGCGAATGTCAGTCAGATGCCGGAAATCCGGGCTTCGTCGGGCGCCATCCCGCCCTTATAGCCTTGGAAAGAGCCCCTGCGAAACATAAAGTGATCGATTGGGCTCAACTTATGTTGAGCGTTGCTCAGGCGATTTCATGTCGCCAGGGTGGATTGGCGCCGGCCCGCGACACGGTCACTGCCGCCGCCTTCGCGCCGAGCGCCAGCGCCTTATGGATGGCGTCTTCCGACAGTCCGGAAATCGCCGCTTTCGTCAGCAGGCCTTGCTCGTGCAGCGAGGCGAGGATGCCGGCGTTGAACGTGTCGCCGGCGCCGACCGTGTCGACCACCTCGACCCTTTCGGGCACGACGGCAACCGCATGTTCCCTGGTATAGCCGACCGCGCCTTCGCCGCCATGGGTGACGACGATCAGCTTCGGGCCGCGGTCCAGCCAATTGCGGATGACATCCTCATGCGAGCCGGCTTCGCCGAACCAGTTCAGGTCTTCGTCCGACAGTTTCACGATGTCGGCCATCGCCATCATGGTGCGAATGCGCTTGAGGTGCTTGGCCTTGTCCGGGATGAAGTTCGGCCGGATGTTGGGGTCGAGCATCATGACGCGGCTTTCATGCTCGCGCCGCATGAACTCTTCATAGGCACTGCCGGCGGGCTCGGAAATCAGGCTGATGGCGCCGAACAGCATGGCTTCGATCTCGTTGCCGAGCTGCGGCAAATCGTCGATCGTCAGCATGCGTCCGGCGGTGTTCTCGTCATAGAAAGTGTACGTCGCCTGGCCGTTGGTGAGCTTGACGAAGGCCAGCGTGGTTGGCCGTGGCGAGGTGTGTGCATAGGTGGAACTGACCTTGCTCGCCCCAAGCGCATCCCGGAATTGGCCACCGAACAGATCCGACGACAGGCCGGAAAAGAAGCCGGCCGGCGCGCCGAGCCGGCCAAGTGCGATTGCCGTGTTGAACACGGCGCCGCCGACATAAGGCGCAAAGGCCGGCTCGCCCGCTGTCGTCGTGCGCGGCAGCATGTCGATCAGGGCTTCGCCGCAGCAGAGAATCATGGCTTCTTGGTCTCCGGCGGATAGATCACGCCCTTGCGTATGATGATGTTGGCGTAGAGCCGCGGCTCGCTTGTCGCGACGATGGCATGCGCCGATTTGACTCGTGCATAGAAGTCGGCGCCGGCCAGCGCAACCACCTTGCGGCCTGGTACCCGTTTGGCGCAGATCGCTTCGATCTCATGATGGACAGGATCGGCAAGCGAGGGATCGCCTCGGACCGAGGCGCGAAACAGCGCCTCCGGCACGGCGTCATCGACAGGCAGGACACTCAATATCGCGTCGAGTACCGGGATAAGAGGGTGGCCATCGGCGCGTACCAGTCGGGTTGCCTGCTGTTCCGCCGGATAGTTTCCGTCGACAAGGGCGATTTCGTCGCCATGGCCCATGCCGCGCAGGATCGCCAGAAGCTCCGGACCGAGCAGCGCCGGGATTCCGATCAGCATCAGGCGCTCCTGGAAATCGTCGTCGAGCCGATCAGGAAGCGTTCGGAAAGTGGCAGGCTGGCGCCGCCGAGCGCCCGGGCATGGATACCGACGGTTCCCTCGCGAATGGCGGGCAGCTTCAAGCCTTCGCCGTCGATCGTGGCGATTGCCGCAATGATGGCGTCGACCAGCTGGCGGCGCACCGCCTTCGGCATCCAGCCGTCGATCACCGCCGCTTCGAAATCGATGATCGAGGATGCGGCGACGATGGCGTAAGCGAGCGCCCTTGAGGCGCTGGCGATCCAGCCGTCGAGTTCGGGTCCGATCTCGCCCCAGTCTTCCGGCGAGGTCCACAGATGCGAGGCCTCGATGCCGCGCGCATTGAGCGCCTTTTCGAGCATGGCGATGGAAGCGACATCGATCAGTTGGGTCGGCTTGCCGTCCGGCCCGGGCACGGGCATGGAGCCGAGCGCTCCGGCATTGCCGGTCGGGCCGCCGAAAAGCCGGCCGTTCAGCACAATGCCGCCACCGGCGAAGGCGCCGATATAGAAATAGACGAAGTCACGCGCAGCGCCCGCCTGCCCGAAGACGAGTTCGGCGCCGCAGGCCGACGTGGCGTCGTTCTGCAAATAGACCGGAAAATCGCATTGCGCCTGGATGTCTGCCCTGATGTCGCGGTGACGCCATTCGTCCATCACGTCGCGCGGGGCGCCGGCGGTATCGGCCCAGTTCCACAATTCGAACGGCATGGCGATGCCCAGCCCGGCGATGCGCTTGTCTTGCGCGGGCGTGAGCTCGCCGCGCATCTGCCGCATGCCGTTGCTGACGAAGTCCACCGTCTCGCGCGGCGCCGGGTAGCGATAGGAATGCTGCAGCATCGAACGGACATTGCCAAGGAAATCGATCAACACCAGTTCAGCGCTGCGGCGGCCGATCTTCAGGCCGATGAAGAAAGCGCCTTCGGGATTGAGCGCCATCGGGATGGAAGGCTGGCCGATCTTGCCGCGCAACGGCGCCTGACGCAGCAGGAGGCTTTCTTCCTCCAGCTCGCGCATGATGACGGAAACCGTCTGCGCCGAAAGTCCGGTCATGCGGGCGATGTCGGATTTTGCCAGGCTGCCGTGTTGACGCACCAGCGACAGCACCAACCGCTCATTGTGGTCGCGCATGCCGCTCTGGTTGGTGCCGCGGTGAATGAGACTGTCATTCACCTCGGGCGAACCGTGCCTCGCAATGGCCGTTTCCACCCTGTTCCTCCCGTCGTTTCCCCTCAATGCTTTTGGGCCAGAATGGGTGAACGAAGCAATGCTGTCAATAATAAATAAGAGTGATTTAATTATTGACACAGGCTTCGGCCTGGTGTCTGTTAAGGCAGCGTCCACGCTGGGAGAATTTCGTTGGATGCGCTGCAGGTGCCGGTTGGCCGGCATCGGAATGGTTCCACTGGGAGGAAAATCGTGACCAATACAAAATTGTTGAAATCGACCGTGTTTGCCGCCGCGGCTCTGGGGCTGATGGCGTTTGCCTCGTCCGCATCCGCGGCCGGTGTCGGCGCCTGCCTGATCACCAAGACCGACACCAATCCCTTCTTCGTCAAGATGAAGGAAGGCGCGACCGCGAAGGCCAAGGAACTCGGCGTCGACCTCAAGACCTATGCCGGCAAGATCGACGGCGACAGCGAGAGCCAGGTCGCGGCGATCGAAAGCTGCATCGCCGATGGCGCCAAGGGAATCCTGATCACCGCATCCGACACCAAGGGCATCGTGCCGACCGTGAAGAAGGCGCGTGATGCCGGCCTGCTGGTGATCGCGCTCGACACGCCGCTCGATCCGATCGACGCCGCCGATGCGACCTTCGCGACGGACAATCTCGAGGCAGGCAAGCTGATCGGGGCCTGGGCCGCCGCCACGCTCGGCGACAAGGCCAAGGACGCCAAGATCGGTTTCCTTGACCTGACACCTTCGCAGCCGACTGTCGACGTGCTGCGCGACCAAGGCTTCATGATGGGCTACGGCATCGACGTGAAGGATCCCAACAAGATCGGCGACGAGACCGATCCGCGCATCGTCGGCCATGACGTCACCAACGGCAACGAAGAGGGCGGCCGCAAGGCGATGGAGAACCTCCTGCAGAAGGACAACACCATCAACGTCATCCACACCATCAACGAGCCGGCCGCTGTCGGCGCCTACCAGGCGCTCAAGGCTGTCGGCCTCGAAAGCCAGGTGCTGATCGTTTCCGTCGACGGCGGCTGCCCCGGCGTGAAGTCGGTGGCCGAAGGTGTCATCGGCGCCACTTCGCAGCAATACCCGCTGCAGATGGCTGCACTCGGCATCGAGGCGATCGCCGCCTTTGCCAAGGACGGAACCAAGCCGAAGCCGACCGAAGGCAAGAACTTCTTCGACACCGGCGTCAACCTGGTGACCGACAAGCCGGCCACCGGCGTCAAGTCCATCGACACCAAGGAAGGCCTCGCCAAGTGCTGGGGCTGATGCCGTTCTGACCGGCATCCAAGGAACCTGAGCGGTCGGGGCTTGATCCCCGGTCGCTTCGGGTGGACGATGGCTCGCGTGACCGCGAACAATCCCGGCAGCAGACCGGAAAGGCGTGGACTGGCGTCGGCGTTTGGCTGAAGCCTACGGGGAGAAAACATGGCTCAAGCTCAGGAATTCGAGAAGGTTCTCTCGAGCAGCGACACCAGCGTCGCTGCTTTTGACGAGCACAAATCGGCCGTCAAGCGTATCCAGCATTTCTTGCATTCGACGCCGGCCGCGGTGCCGCTGATCGTCCTGGTTCTGGCGATCATCGTCTTCGGCATCACCATCGGTGGGCGTTTCTTTTCGTCCTACACGCTGACGCTTATCCTGCAGCAGATCGCCATCATCGGCATTCTGGGGGCTGCGCAGACATTGGTCATCCTGACCGCAGGCATCGACCTGTCGATTGGTGTGATCATGGTGATTTCAGCGGTGATCATGGGCAATTGCGCGGTCTCCTACGGCATGCCGAGCGCGCTCGCAGTGGCGATCGGGCTTGCCGCCGGCGCCGCCTGCGGGCTGCTCAACGGGGTGCTTGTCGCCTACATGAAGCTACCACCCTTCATCGTGACGCTTGGCACCTGGAACATCGTCATGGCCACGAACTTCATCTATTCGGCCAACGAGACGATCCGCGACACCGACGTCGATACCCAGGCGCCGCTGCTGCATCTCTTTGCCATCAGCTTCAAGGTCGGCACTGCGGTGCTGACGCTCGGCGTCATTGCCACGGTCCTGCTCGTGATGATCCTCTGGTACGTGCTCAATCACACGGCGTGGGGCCGCCATGTCTACGCCGTTGGCGATGACCAGGAGGCGGCGAAGCTGTCGGGCATCCAGACCAAGAAGGTGTTGATGACGGTCTACACCTTGGCCGGCCTGATCGCCGCTTTCGCGGCCTGGGTCTCCATTGGCCGCAACGGCTCGATCTCGCCGTCGGCTGCCGTCACCGACTACAATCTGCAGGCCATCACCGCGACGGTGATCGGCGGTATTTCCCTCTTCGGCGGACGCGGCTCCATCCTGGGCACGCTGTTCGGCGCGATGATCGTCGGCGTCGTTTCCATGGGCCTGAACATGCTGGGCGCCGATCCGCAATGGAAGGTGCTGCTCACCGGTGTGCTGATCATCGGCGCCGTGGCAGTCGACCAATGGATCAGAAAGGTGTCGGCATGACCATGACCCAGGAACCCATCCTCACCGCGCGTGGCCTGATCAAGCGCTATGGCCGTGTCACCGCCCTCGACAATGCCGACTTCGACCTTTATCCCGGCGAAATCCTCGCCGTCATCGGCGACAACGGCGCCGGCAAGTCGTCGCTCATCAAGGCGATTTCCGGCGCGGCCGTGCCCGACGAAGGCGAGATCCGGCTTGAAGGCAAACCCGTCGCCTTTAAATCGCCGATGGAGGCACGCGAAGCCGGCATCGAGACCGTCTACCAGAATCTGGCACTGTCGCCGGCGCTCTCGATCGCCGATAACATGTTCCTTGGCCGCGAGATCCGCAAATCGGGTTTTCTGGGCGATTGGCTGCGTATGCTCGACCGTCCGGCGATGGAAAAGCGCGCCCGCGACAAGCTTACCGAGCTTGGCCTGATGACCATCCAGAACATCAGCCAGGCTGTGGAAACGCTCTCGGGGGGCCAGAGGCAGGGCGTTGCGGTGGCGCGCGCGGCCGCCTTCGGCAGTCGTGTGGTGATCATGGACGAGCCGACGGCCGCCCTTGGCGTCAAGGAAAGCCGCCGCGTGCTCGAGTTGATCCTCGACGTCAAGAAGCGCGGCCTGCCGATCGTGCTGATCTCGCACAACATGCCGCATGTGTTCGAAGTGGCCGACCGCATTCACATCCACCGGCTCGGCCGTCGCCTCTGCGTCATCGATCCCAAGCAATATACGATGTCCGATGCCGTGGCCTTCATGACCGGAGCAAAGGTTCCGCCCGAGGCAGCGCTGGCGGCCTGATACATGTCGCCCAAGTGCTGGAGGGTTGGCGGCACGGCAACCACGGAACAGGAATTTGAGCGCGTCGCGCGACCGTCTTGGCGCGTCACACTTGCGAATTGCCAAATTGCCGCAGGGGGCGTGCCGGTTCGGGCTTGTTTAAATCGATTGAATATATAGCGGTATCAGCTAGCATGGGCTGGGAGGAGCGATGAAAGCCGGTATGATCATGGCAACCGCACGAGAGGCATCATGACGAGCGCGATGACATCCGAACCCCTTCCTCCACTGCTCGAAAATCCTGATCCCAAGACACTCGCACGTGAAGTCTTGGTGGCCCTCAAATACCGGGTCGGCAAGGATACCACCGTTGCGACCCAGTACGACTGGCTGACCGCCTCGATCAAGGTCGTGCGCGACCGGATCGTCGATCGCTGGATGCAGGCGACGAAGGAGGCGTACGATCAGAAGGAAAAACGCGTCTATTATCTGTCTCTGGAGTTCCTCATCGGCCGCCTGATGCGCGATGCCTTCTCCAATCTCGGCCTGATGGACAACATGCGCGAGGCCCTGTCGTCCCTGGGCGTCGATCTCGATCTCATCGCCGCACTCGAGCCGGATGCCGCACTTGGCAATGGCGGCCTCGGGCGGCTTGCGGCCTGCTTCATGGAAAGCATGGCGACCGTCGACATTCCCGCGCATGGCTACGGCATCCGCTATGCCAACGGCATGTTCCGCCAGGAGATTCACGACGGCTGGCAGGTCGAATTGCCTGAAACCTGGCTCGATCACGGCAACCCGTGGGAATTCGAACGCCGTGAGCGCTCGTTCGAGGTCGGTTTCGGCGGTTCGGTGGAATCGATCACCTCCAAGGACGGCCGCCTCGAACGCCATGTCTGGAAGCCGACCGAGCATGTGCTGGCCGTCGCCTATGATACGCCCGTCGTCGGCTGGCGGGCCAACCGCGTCAACACGCTGCGGCTCTGGTCGGGCATGCCGGTCGATCCGATCCTGCTCGACAAGTTCAATGCCGGCGACCACATCGGCGCGCTCGCCGAAAGCAACAAGGCCGATGCCTTGTCTCGCGTGCTCTATCCCGCCGATTCCCACAAGGCCGGGCAGGAACTGCGGCTTCGGCAGGAATATTTCTTCTCCACCGCATCGCTGCAGGACATCGTCCAGCGCCATCTCAGCCAATATGGCGACCTGAAGTCCTTGCCCGACAAGGCTGCGATCCACCTGAACGACACCCATCCGGCCATCGCTGTGCCGGAGTTGATGCGCCTGTTGATGGACGTCCACGGCATGGACTTCGATCAGGCCTGGGACATCACCCAGCGCACCTTCGGCTACACCAACCACACGCTGCTGCCCGAGGCGCTGGAAAGCTGGCCGGTGCCGCTGTTCGAGCGGCTTTTGCCGCGCCACATGCAGATCGTCTATGCCATCAACGCCGAAGTGCTTCTGGAGGCGCGTGCGTCCAACCAGTTCTCGGACGAGCAGATCGGCCGCATCTCGCTGATCCAGGAAAATGGCGACCGCCGGGTGCGCATGGGCAATCTGGCCTTTGTCGGTTCGCACTCGATCAACGGCGTTTCGGCGCTTCACACCGACCTGATGAAGGAGACGGTGTTCGCCGATCTGCACAAGCTCTATCCCGATCGCATCAACAACAAGACCAACGGCATCACGCCGCGGCGCTGGCTGATCCAGTGTAATCCCGGGCTGACGTCGCTTGCCCGCGAGGCGATCGGCGACCGCTTTCTCGATGACATCGACGCCATCAAGGATCTCGACGGTTTCGCCGGCGATGCCGCCTTTCGCGACAAGTTCGCCGCCGTCAAGCGAGCCAACAAGGCGCGGCTGGCCAACCTCGTCGCCGACCGGCTCGGCATCAAGGTCGATCCCTCGGCGCTTTTCGACATCCAGATCAAGCGTATCCATGAATACAAGCGCCAGCTTCTGAATATCCTCGAGGCGATCGCCCTCTACGACCAGATCCGCTCGCATCCCGAGCGCGACTGGATGCCGCGCGTGAAATTCTTCGGCGGCAAGGCGGCGCCCAGCTACCACAATGCCAAGCTGATCATCAAACTCGCCAACGATGTCGCCAAGGTCATCAACCGCGATCCGGCCGTGCGCGGTCTCCTGAAGGTGGTGTTCGTGCCGAACTACAATGTCAGCCTTGCCGAGATCATGATGCCGGCCGCCGATCTGTCCGAACAGATCTCGACCGCCGGCATGGAAGCGTCGGGCACCGGCAACATGAAGTTCGCGCTGAACGGTGCGCTGACCATCGGCACGCTCGACGGCGCCAATGTCGAGATCAAGGAATGCGTCGGCGACGACAACATCTTCATCTTCGGCCTGACCACCGCCGAGGTCGCCGAGCGGCGCAACAACGGCTACGATCCGCGCGCCGTCATCGAAGGCTCGCCTGAGCTGGCGCAAGCGGTTGCGGCTGTTTCGTCAGGCGTCTTCTCGCCGGACGATCCGGAGCGTTACCGCGATCTCATCAACGGTCTCTACAACAGCGACTGGTTCATGGTTGCCGCCGATTTCGATGCCTATGCCGCCGCCCAGCGCGAGGTCGATGCGGTCTGGCGCAACAGTCCCGACTGGTACGCCCGGGCAATCCGCAACGTTGCGCGTGTCGGCTGGTTCTCCTCCGATCGCACGATCCGCCAATATGCGAAAGAAATCTGGAACGTGCCTGTCTGATGTGATTGCATGAGGCCGCAAACAATGTGGTCCCGGTGATGTGAATTTGAATGTTGGATTCACATCACTAGAAACAAACACTTGGTGCCCGGGGAGGGACACTGCCTGATGAAGAAGCCGCGCGCGACCGCTGCGACAAGCGGGCCGGATGGACTGGCGCCAGCCGGCGATGTCGCGGCGATTGTTGCCGGCACGCACGGAGATCCCTTCGCCGTCCTTGGTGTCCATGAGGTCGGCAAGAGCCTGTATGCCCGGTGCTTTGTTCCGAATGCCGAATTCGTCACCGCCTACACGCTGACCGGCACCATCGCGGGTGAATTGTCCAGGCGCGACGATGGCGGCTTTTTCGAAGGCAAGCTCTCGATCAAGAAGCGGCAACCCCTGCGCTATCATGCCAGGAACGCCGGCGGCGACTGGTGGCTGACCGATCCCTATTCGTTCGGTCCGGTGCTGGGCCCGATGGACGATTACTACATCGCCCAAGGCTCGCATCTCAGGCTGTTCGACAAGCTCGGCGCCCATGTCATCGATCACGAAGGCGCCACCGGAGTGCATTTCGCCGTCTGGGCTCCCAATGCGCGGCGCGTCTCTGTGGTCGGCGACTTCAACGAGTGGGACGGCCGCCGGCACACCATGCGAGACCGCCGCGACACCGGTATCTGGGAACTGTTCGTACCCGACATCGGTGCCGGACGACCCTACAAATACGAGATCATCGGCCCCGATGGTGTGAGGCTGCCGCTGAAGGCCGACCCGTTCGCCTTCAAATCCGAACTGCGTCCGGCTACTGCTTCGGTCGTGGCGGTGCCGCCGGCGCACGAGTGGGGCGACGAGGCGCATCGCAATTTCTGGCGCAATGCCGATCACCGGCGAGAAGCCATCTCGATCTACGAGGTCCATGCCGGCTCCTGGCAGCTCCGCGACGACGGAACGTTCCTGTCATGGGACGAGTTGGCCGACCGGCTGATCCCCTATGTGGTTGAGACCGGTTTCACCCACATCGAATTCATGCCGATCTCTGAACATCCCTACGACCCGTCCTGGGGCTACCAGACGACCGGCCTTTACGCGCCGTCGGCCCGCTTTGGCGACCCGGACGGCTTTGCCCGTTTCGTCGATGGCGCCCACCGCGCCGGCGTCGGCGTCATCCTCGACTGGGTGCCGGCACATTTCCCGGTCGACGCGCATGGCCTGGCCAATTTCGATGGCACCGCGCTCTATGAACATGCCGATCCGCGCAAGGGTTTTCATCCCGACTGGAACACCGCGATCTACAATTTCGGCCGCCGCGAGGTGGTGTCGTTCCTGGTCAACAATGCGCTGTTCTGGGCCGAGAAATACCATGTCGACGGTTTGCGCGTCGACGCGGTCGCCTCGATGCTCTACCTCGACTATTCGCGCAAAGCCGGCGAATGGATCCCCAACGAGAAGGGCGGCCGCGAGAATCTCGAGGCGGTCAGCTTCCTGCAGAAGATGAACAAGGAGGTCTACGGCCATCATCCGGGCGTCATGACCATAGCCGAGGAATCGACCTCATGGCCGAAGGTCTCGGCACCGGTGCATGAAGGCGGCCTCGGCTTCGGCTTCAAGTGGAATATGGGCTTCATGCACGACACGCTGGAGTATTTCTCCAAGGAGCCGATCTTCCGAAAGCACCACCACAACGACCTCACCTTCGGCCTGACCTACGCCTTCTCGGAGAATTTCGTGCTGCCGCTCTCGCATGACGAGGTTGTACACGGCAAAGGCACGTTGCTTGGCAAGATGGCCGGCGACGACTGGCAGAAGTTTGCGACGCTGCGTGCCTACTACGCTTTCATGTGGGGCTATCCCGGCAAGAAGCTGCTTTTCATGGGGCAGGAGTTCGGGCAGCGCCGCGAATGGAGCGAGGCGCGCGCGCTCGACTGGAACCTGCTTGAATTCCGGCCGCATCGCGGCGTCTGGCAGACGGTGCGCGATCTCAACTATCTCTACCGTTCGCGCCCGGCGCTGCATGGCCGCGACTGCGAACCGGAAGGGTTTTCCTGGCTGATCGTCGACGACAGCCAGAATTCGGTTTTTGCCTGGCTGCGCAGTGCGCCGGGCGGCAGCCCGGTGGCCGTCATTTCCAATTTCACGCCGGTGCCGCGCGATAATTATCGCGTGCCGTTGCCGACATCAGGCAAATGGCGCGAGATCATCAACACCGATGCTTCTGAATATGGCGGTTCCGGTAAGGGCAATGGTGGCATGGTCGAGGCGCGGGCGGAGGAAGGAAGCATCGCCGCGACGATGCTCTTGCCGCCGCTGTCCACGATCATGCTCGAGCTCGTCGCCGACTGAACCCATCGACACTGAGTAAGATGTCGAGATCGAGTAACTTGGGAGGGTAGAAATGGCAGACTTGAAAGGGACCCAGCCGCTGGCGCGCGATGCCATGGCCTATGTATTGGCCGGCGGCCGTGGCAGCCGCCTCAAGGAACTGACCGACCGGCGTGCCAAGCCGGCCGTCTATTTCGGCGGCAAGACGCGCATCATCGACTTCGCGCTCTCCAACGCGCTTAACTCCGGCATTCGACGCCTCGGCGTTGCCACCCAGTACAAGGCGCATTCGCTGATCCGTCATCTGCAGCGCGGCTGGAACTTCCTGCGCCCCGAGCGAAACGAAAGCTTCGACATCCTGCCGGCCAGCCAGCGCGTCTCGGAAACGCAGTGGTATGAGGGCACGGCTGACGCCGTCTATCAGAACATCGACATCATCGAGGCCTACGGGCCCGAATACATGGTCATCCTGGCTGGCGACCACATCTACAAGATGGACTACGAGATGATGCTTCGCCAGCACGTCGACGCCAATGCCGACGTCACCGTTGGCTGCCTCGAAGTGCCGCGCATGGAAGCCACCGGCTTCGGCGTCATGCATGTCGATGGCAAGGACAACATCATCGCCTTCGTCGAAAAGCCCGCCGATCCGCCCGGCATTCCCGATAAGCCGGAGTTTGCCTTGGCCTCGATGGGCATTTACGTCTTCAAGACCAAGTTTCTGATGGAGCAGTTGCGCCGCGATGCGGCCGAGCCGGGCTCGAGCCGCGACTTCGGCAAGGACATCATCCCCTATATCGTCCAGCACGGTAAGGCGATCGCGCACCGCTTCGCCAAGTCCTGCGTCCGTTCGACCGCCGAGAACGAGGCCTACTGGCGCGATGTCGGAACGGTCGACGCCTATTGGGAAGCCAATATCGACCTGACCGATATCACGCCGGAGCTCGACCTCTACGACCGCGACTGGCCGATCTGGACCTATGCCGAATTGAAGCCGCCGGCAAAGTTCGTGCATGACGAGGATGGCCGCCGCGGTTCGGCTGTGTCTTCGCTGGTTTCGGGCGATTGCATCGTCTCGGGGGCTTCGCTGAAAAAAAGCCTGATCTTCACCGGCGCGCGCATCAATTCCTATTCGACGCTCGAAGAAGTCGTCATGCTGCCCGACGTTCATGTCGGCCGGAACGCAAAGTTGAAGCGCGTGGTCATCGACCATGGTGTTAGGATACCGGAAGGGCTGGTGGTCGGCGAAGATCCTATTCTCGACGCCAAGCGCTTCCGCGTTTCCGAAAAGGGCATCTGCCTGGTCACCCAGGACATGATCGACAAGCTGGGGCTCTGACGCATGCAGGTTCTGTCGGTCACGCCGGAAATTTTCCCGCTCATCAAGACCGGTGGGCTTGCGGACGTGACCGGCGCGCTGCCCATTGCCTTGGCGGCCAAGGGCGTGACCGTGCGCACGCTCATGCCCGGCTTTCCGACCGTCATGGCTGCCTTCAAGAAAAAGCGGGCGGTTCTGCAATACCCCTTGCTGCAGGGCGGCAAGGCCTCCGTCCATTCCGTCCAACTCGCCGGGCTCGAACTGTTCGTGCTCGATGCGCCGCATCTGTTCGACCGTCCCGGCGGCCCCTATGGCAATGCGACTGGCGTCGACTGGCCAGACAATTGGCGGCGTTTCGCGGCACTGAGCCAGGTCGGCGGCGACATCGCCGGCGGCGCCATCTCGGGCTACCAGCCCGACATCGTGCACGCCCATGACTGGCAGTCGGCGATGACGCTGGCCTATATGCGCTATGGCAAGGCGGTCGGCGTGCCTTCGATGATGACCGTCCACAACCTCGCCTTCCAGGGCCAGTTCGGCGCCGGCATTTTCGGCGAGCTTGGCTTGCCGGCGGCGGCGATGGCGCTCGACGGCGTCGAATATTATGGTGGTGTCGGCTTCCTCAAGGCGGGCCTGCAGGCCGCCTGGGCGATCACCACGGTCAGTCCGACCTACGCGCAGGAAATCCGCTCGCCCGAATTCGGCATGGGCCTCGACGGCCTCATCAACATGCGCTCCAGCGATCTCCATGGCATCGTCAACGGCATCGACACCGGCATCTGGGATCCGGAAACCGACAAGCATCTCGTGTCCAACTACACGGCCAGCACGCTGAAGGCCCGCGCGCCCAACAGGATTGCCGTGGAGGACCGCTTCAGCCTTGAGCGCGATGACAGCCCGATCGTCTGCGTGGTCAGCCGCCTGACCTGGCAAAAGGGCATGGACATATTGGCGCTGGTGGTCGACGGCATTGTCGCGACGGGTGCGCGGCTCGCCATCCTGGGATCGGGCGATGCCGGTCTCGAAGGCGCGCTGCTTGCCGCTGCCGCCCGGCATCGCGGCCGCATCGGCGTCGTCGTCGGCTACGACGAGGGGCTGTCGCACATCATGCAGGGCGGCTGCGACGCCATCGTCATTCCCTCGCGCTTCGAACCGTGCGGGCTGACGCAGCTTTACGGCCTGCGCTATGGCTGCGTGCCGGTGGTCGCGCGCACCGGCGGCCTCGCCGACACGGTCATCGACGCCAATGAGGCTGCCGTCTCTGCCGGCGTCGCTACCGGCTTCCAGTTCGCGCCCAACAATGGCGGCGCCCTCCTGCACGCTATCCGCCGCCTCGTCGACGCCCATGCCAGTCCGACGGTCTGGGAATCGCTGCAGCGCCAGGGCATGAAAGCCGATGTGTCGTGGGACAAGAGCGCCGAAAAATATGTCGAACTCTATCGTTCGCTGCTTTCGAAAAGGGTTGCCTGAAGCATGATACGGACCGTTCCCACCAAGCCTTATTCCGACCAGAAGCCCGGCACGTCGGGCCTGCGCAAGAAGGTGCCTGTCTTTCAGCAGGAGCACTATGCCGAGAATTTCATCCAGTCGATCTTCGACGCGCTCGACGGTTTCAAGGGCAAGACCCTGGTGATCGGTGGCGACGGCCGCTTCTACAACCGCGAGGTCATCCAGAAGGCCATCGCCATCGCAGCCGCCAACGGCTTCGGCAAGGTGATGGTCGGGCAGGGCGGCATCCTGTCGACGCCAGCCGCTTCGCATGTCATCCGCAAATACAAGACCTTTGGCGGCATCATCCTGTCGGCCAGCCACAATCCGGGCGGCCCGCATGAGGATTTCGGCATCAAGTACAATGCCGGCAATGGCGGCCCGGCGCCGGAAAAGCTCACCGACGCGATCTTCGAAAAGACCAAGGCGATTTCGAGCTTCAAGATCGCCGATATCGATCCGATCGACATCGACACAACAGGAACGGTCAAGGCCGCCGGCATGACGGTCGAGATCATCGATCCGGTCGTGGACTATGCCGCGCTGATGGAAAGCCTGTTCGATTTCGACGCCCTGCGCAAACTCTTCAAGTCCGGCTTCCGCATGCGCTTCGACGCCATGCACGCGGTGACCGGCCCCTACGCCAAGGAGATCCTGGAAAACCGGCTCGGCGCGCCCAATGGCACCTGCCGCAATTTCAAGCCGCTGCCGGATTTCGGCGGCCACCATCCGGACCCGAACCTTGTCCACGCCAAACACCTCTATGACGAGATGATGGGACCGGACGCGCCGGATTTCGGTGCCGCCTCGGATGGGGATGGCGACCGCAATCTGATCATCGGCAAGGGCATTTTCGTCACCCCGTCGGATTCGGTCGCCATGCTCGCCGCCAATGCGCGTCTGGCGCCCGGCTACAAGGCCGGTTTGAAAGGCATTGCACGCTCGATGCCGACCAGTGGCGCGGCCGATCGCGTTGCTGAAAAACTCGGCGTCGGCATCTATGAGACTCCGACCGGCTGGAAATTCTTCGGCAATCTGCTCGATGCCGACATGGCGACGATCTGCGGCGAGGAGAGTGCCGGCACCGGCTCCAACCATGTCCGCGAAAAGGACGGCCTGTGGGCGGTGCTTTTGTGGCTCAACATCCTTGCCGCGCGTGGCGAAAGCTGCAAGCAGATCGTCACCGAGCACTGGGCGACCTACGGTCGCAACTACTATTCGCGGCACGATTATGAAGAGGTCGAGAGCGACCGCGCCAACGCGCTGGTCGACGAACTGCGTGCCAAGCTCGGCTCGCTGCCTGGCACCAGCGTGCGCGGCCTGAAAATCGCCAGCGCCGACGATTTTGCCTATCACGATCCGGTCGACGGTTCGATCAGCGAGCATCAGGGCATCAGGGTTCTGTTCGAAGGTGGTTCGCGGGTCGTCTTTCGGCTGTCCGGCACCGGCACGTCGGGCGCGACGTTGCGCGTCTACATCGAGCGCTACGAGCCGGACAAGTCTCGGCACGATCTCGACACCCAGGCCGCCCTTGCCGATCTGATTGCCGCGGCTGACGATATTGCCGGGATTCACAGCCATACCGGCCGCCCCAAGCCGAGCGTGATCACTTGAGAGTGGCTGCGCGCGTTTCACCTTCTCCCCTTGTGGGAGAAGGTGGCCGAGCGAAGCTCGGTCGGATGAGGGGTGCTCCAGCTTGGCGCAAACCGATGTCCAGATCACCAACGCCGCGGTCCTTCCAACACCCCTCATCCGTCTCGGCGCTGCGCGCCGATCCACCTTCTCCCGCGAGGGGAGAAGGTGAGGCGCGGGCATGACCCAGCTCGGCGCCACAGTCACCCGCGAAGGCATCCGCTTTGCCGCCTGGTCGCAGGCCGCCCGTCGGCTTTGGGTCTCGATCTTCGAGGAGCAGGGCATGCGGGAAATCGAACGGCTCGAACTGCAGCGGGAAGGCGAGGGCGTCCATGCGCTGTTCGTTGCAGGTCTTGGCTCCGGAACCCGCTACGGTTTCCGCGCCGACGGGGACTATGCGCCGGAGCATGGACTGTGGTTCGACCCCGACAAATTGCTGACCGATCCCTACGCCGTCGAGATTGACAGGCCCTATGCCTACGACTGGCGGCTGGCCGATCGCCGGGGCGAGGGGGGCGATACCGCGTCGCTGATGCCGAAGGCGATCGCGGCTGCGCTACCGAAGCCTGTGCAGGCTGCGCCGCCGCTCTTCCGCGCCGGCGGCCTGGTCTACGAAATTCCGGTGCGCGCCTTCACCATGCTGCATTCGGACGTTCCCGAAAAATTGCGCGGAACAGTCGCCGCACTTGCTCAACCGGCGATCGTCGAGCACCTGAAAAAACTCGGCGTTGGCGCGGTCGAACTGATGCCGGTGACCGCGTCGATCGACGAACGGCATCTGCCGCCGCTCGGGCTGCGCAACGCCTGGGGCTACAATCCCGTGACGTTCATGGCCCTCGATCCGCGCCTTGCGCCGGGCGGCATCATGGAACTGCGAAACACGGTCGCTGTGCTGCGCCAGGCTGGTATCGGCGTCATCCTCGACCTCGTCTTCAACCACACCGGCGAGAGCGACAGGCTTGGTCCAACGCTGTCGCTGCGCGGCTTCGACAACCAGGCCTACTACCGGCACACACCTGATGGCGGGCTGGCCAACGACACCGGTACCGGCAACACAGTCGCTTGCGACCATCCTGTGGTCCAGGAAATGGTCCTCGACACGCTTCGCCATTTCGTCAGGGATGCCGGTGTCGATGGCTTCCGCTTCGACCTCGCTCCCATTCTGGGGCGGGTCGAGGGCACATTCGATGCCGAGGCGCCGTTGCTGAGAGGGATGCGCGATGACGCACTGCTGGCCGATCGCGTGTTGATCGCCGAGCCGTGGGACATCGGCCCCGACGGCTATCAGCTCGGCAATTTTCCAGCGCCCTTCCTCGAATGGAACGACAAGTATCGCGACGATGTCAGACGGTTCTGGCGTGGCGAGGCCGGCATGGTCGGCGCCCTGGCGACCCGGCTCGCCGGTTCGTCAGATGTGTTTGCCGCGAACGGGCAAGGCGCCAGCCGCAGTGTCAATTTCATCGCCGCCCATGACGGCATGACGCTCGCCGACATCGTGCGCTACGAGCGCAAGCACAACGAAGCCAATGGCGAGCAGAACCGCGACGGCCACAATGAAAACCTGTCCTGGAACAACGGCGTGGAAGGTGATGCGGACAACCCGGCCGTGGCAGCGGCTCGCCAGAACGACCAGCGCGCTCTGCTCGCCGCGCTGTTTGCCTCGCGCGGCACCATCATGCTGACCGCGGGCGACGAATTCGGCCGCACCCAGCAAGGCAACAACAACGCCTATGCCCAGGACAACGAGATCACCTGGCTCGACTGGGCCGGCCGCGACCAGGCGCTGGAGCGCTACACGGCGGAACTCTCGAGGCTGCGCCGATCGATGCCGGCGCTTTCCGACACAAGCTTCCTCACTGGCCAGCCGCCGGCAGGTTCGGAGATACCGGACGTCGCATGGCTTGCTGAGACGGGCGCGCCGCTCGATGAACAGAGCTGGCAGGATCCGCAGCGGCACCGTCTTGTCATGGTCCTGAGTGGCGCCAGCGATGACGGCCGCCGTCTTGCGGTGCTTATCAACGGCGATCGCCGGGCCTGCATGTTTACCTTGCCTGAACGAGACGGATTCTTCTGGGCCCCAGCTATCGAAGCGCCGGATGCGGCGGATATCTCGCGGCCAATATCCGGGCGGACGATGATCTTCATGATCGAACGAGCGCAGGCCGACACAAGGGAGAAGCGCAATGGCGGCGAGTGACAAGAAGGGATGGTGGCGCGGTTGCGTCATCTACCAGATCTATCCGCGCTCCTTCCAGGACACGACCGGCGATGGCAGCGGCGATCTCGCCGGTATCACATCGAGGCTCGCCCATGTCGCCTCGCTCGGTGTCGACGCCATCTGGCTGTCGCCTTTCTTCAAGTCGCCGATGGCCGATATGGGCTACGACGTGTCGGACTACTGCGATGTCGATCCGATGTTCGGCACGCTCGAGGATTTCGATGCGCTGGTCGCCGAGGCGCATCGTCTCGGCCTGAAGATCATCATCGACCAGGTGCTGTCGCATTCATCCGACAAGCACGACTGGTTTGTCGAAAGCCGCGCCAGCCGCGATAACCCCAAGGCCGACTGGTATGTCTGGGCCGATACCAAGCCAGATGGCAGCGCGCCAAACAACTGGCTCTCCGTCTTCGGTGGCCCGGCCTGGGAATGGGATTCGACCCGTCGGCAGTATTACATGCACAATTTCCTCCCCTCGCAGCCCGATCTGAATTTCCACAATCCGGAGGTTCAGGACGCGCTTCTGGAAACCGTGCGCTTCTGGTTGGAGCGCGGCGTCGACGGTTTTCGGCTCGATACGGTCAATTACTATGTCCACGACCGCTGGCTGCGCAGCAATCCACCCTTGGCATCAAGCGTCGCCGGCACCAACAGCGAGACCAACACCTACCTTTACCAGGAGCACCTGTTCGACAAGACGCAGCCGGAAAACCTGGCATTCCTGCGCCGCTTCAGGGCGCTGCTCGACGAATATGACGACCGTGCTGCCGTCGGCGAGATCGGCGATGAAGGCCGCTCGCTGCAGACGCTCGCCGCCTATACCTCAGGCGGCGACAAGCTGCATATGTGTTACACCTTCGACCTGCTCGGTCCGCAGTTCTCGGCCGCGCATGTGCGTGGCTGCGTCGAAGCCTTCGAGGCGGCCGTCTCCGACGGCTGGGTCTGCTGGGCCTTCTCCAACCATGACGTGGCGCGCCATGTCAGCCGCTGGACAAGGCCGGACAGCGAGCCCGACGCGGTCGCAAGATTCTCGATCATGCTGCTCGCCTGCCTGCGCGGCTCGATCTGCCTCTATGAGGGCGAGGAACTCGGGCTGGAGGAGGCGGAGCTGGCCTATGAAGATCTGCGCGATCCCGTCGGCATCCGCTTCTGGCCAGGCGTCAAGGGCAGGGATGGGTGCCGCACGCCGATGGTGTGGGAGGCCGGCGCCGACAATGCAGGCTTCTCCACGGCCAGGCCCTGGCTGCCGATACCGGCCAGCCATCGCGCTCGCGCCGTCGACGTCCAGAATGCCGACACGGTCTCTGTGCTCGCGTCCTACCGGGCTGCGCTGGCCTTGCGCGGGGAGCATGAGGCGCTGATATCCGGCTCGATCCGCTTTCTCGACGCCGAGGGTGACCTGCTCGCTTTCATCCGCGACGGCGGCGGTGAAAGACTGCTCTGTGTCTTCAATTTCGCCGGAGGACAGGCCAATTGGCCGTTGCCGGGGGACATCCGAGCGGTTGCGCAGCTGGATGGCAATGCCGCGGTCGTCGAGACTGAGCTTTTGCTGCCAGCGCTCGGAGCCTTTTTGGGCAGGCTCGACTGATATCCCGACGTTACTGCACCAGCACGGCACGTCCGCATGTCGCGCCGGTGACCCGGACATCGGCCACGCCGAGATGCACGCCGAGCGTATCGAGCAGGCTGTAAAGCAATGTGTCGACTGGTGCGGTCACGGTTTTCAGAAGCGTCGTCACAGCTGGCTTCACGGTGCCGAGCAACGCCGTTACGTCAAGCCCGAGGATACCAAGCGCATTGACGGAAAGCGACAACTTGTCGACCAGTGACGTCGTCAGCGTCTGGGTAATGTCCCGTGTCGGCGTCGTCTTGATGGTTTTGGCGGCGATCTCGGTTTTGTTGAAGACCAGATTGGTCGGGCTGACGTTGGTGATGTCGGCTCCCGCCGAACCCTTCACCAGTATTAGCGGGATTTTTAACAGCAGCAGATTGAGGCTGACATCCGCGATGTTGGCGTCGGAGAACGACTGCGGGTTGCTGAAATCGGCGAAGGCGGTGGGGCTGTTATCGGCATCGCTGGCGGCAAGGTTCACCGCCGCGATGCCGGGCTTCGCGGCAATGGTAACCTTCAGGCTGTCGGGGCCGGTCGGGCAGTTGATGTCGGTCAGCTTGGCCTCGGCGTAGGCTACTTCGACATTCAGCGGCAGCTTGACCGACAGCAGGCTGATACCGCCGCCCAGGTTTGGGTTGCCGACGCCGACCGTGACAAGCAGCTTGATGCGCGTTTGCGCGGTGCGAACCACGGTGCCGGCTTCTCCAACCGCCAGCCATGGCGAGGATTGCGGTGGTTCGCCGATGGCGATGGCGAGCGTGGTCGACAGCACCCCGGGAATGGTGGCGCCGAGGGCGACGTCGACCTGTTTTGAACCGTTTGCCAGTCCGGCGGCGGCCGTCAGCATTCCCAAGGCGCTGGCGTCGACGCCGAGGCCGGCGGGCCTTTGGCCGAGGCCCAACTTGCCGACGGAGCCGAGATCGACCAGATGACTGAGCGGGATCTGGACCGTGCTGGTCGACTTGGACGCGATCGTCTGCAGGGCGACCTTGGCCGTGTTGCCAAGCCCAGGCACATTGGCCATGGCCGTGGCGATCTGGCCGACGGTCGCCTTCGATGCCAGCACATCCGAATACGAGACGCCAGTTAGGTTCAGCTGTGTGGCAAGGCCGTCCACGAAGGAGAGCACGCTCACATCCGCGGAGATCAGCGCGTTGTAGTCCATGACGCTGAGCGAGATGTTGCTGCCGAGAAGCCCGCCGAGAAGCGCGTTGAGGATACCGCCATCGAGGCTGGCGAGCCTCGATCCGACCGAGAATGTCGCCTGTGGCGTCATGCTGGCGGTGGCTTGGGTGCCGATGACGGGAGTGGGGATCAGCGAACTCGCGAAATAGCGGGCGGGGATCTTCTTCAGGGTGACGCGGACGGCATTGTAGGGGGTTATGCTGGCCTGGAAACGCTGGCCCACATTGGCCCCGGATGCCACATATCGCCCGGGCGTGACCGTCACGACGGTTTTGCCGACCGCTGGCTCGATCGTCTGTCCCGAGCTTTGAACGACAACCCCTGGCATGCCGTTGTCGGTCAGCGTGGTAACGACCGCTGTATTGACATTGGTCATGTTCGAGGCGGCGGTGATCGCCGCCAGATCCACCATTGCCTGCGCTTCGCGGCGCTCGGTGTAGATCGAGGCTTCGTCGATGGCCACTGCGGCCAGCGCCAGCGCCACCGGCGCGCTCAATGCCGCCATGACGGTGAAGTTCGCTTTCCTGTCACTCAGCATCAACCGGGCAAGCCGACCGATCCCATTGCACGCATGCAGCAGCATTCAAATGCCCCCGACCCTGATCGTTGACTGGCGCCTGATCGTGGTCCCGGGCATGGCCATGCCCGGGAAAAGGTTCCAGATCGGCAGGTTGCGGGCGTCGTATTGTATGGACACCACGAACTGGCTTCCATCGGCCGAGCTGTCGTTGGCCTGGTAGGTCAACTTGCTGACATCCACGAAGGGATATCCGCCGGCATTGTTGGTGACGAAGCTGGCTACGAGCGTTTGACGTTCGGTTTGGTTCAACCCGGCAATTGCCGTGCGGGCGGCATCCGCTGCGATCTGCTGGATCGAGTTGGCGGCGCCGAAGTATATACCGTATGCAACCATTCCGAGTAGAAGAAGAATGAAAATCGGTGAAAGCAAGGCAAATTCAACCGCAGAGGTACCGCGCTCTTCTTGAAAGTTCCGCATTAGTTGACGGATTTTGGGCAAATTACTTGCTCCGTTACTCATAGCCGCCGCGCGTCTGAAGCTCGAACCGTATAGAAGGTGCTCGTAATGTAACCTCAGGTTGCTTAAGAACGCATTAAGACATTCCGGCAAACTGGCATGGCTCCCGATTCGCGGTGAAAAATAGCGTCGAGGTGAAGAAACCAAGTCAAGCTTTTGGTTTCGGCTGGTGTTTCAGCGGCCACACCATAGCTTTCGTCCGCCTTACTTTGGGTGACCCAGAGAGTCTGTTGAAATAAAAATTCTCCGCGTTAGTGTCTGGGCACGAGCCGCAGGACGGGAACCAGCGGCGCGCTCAAAGGGGTCAGATATCGGCTCCAGGGCGTCAACACTTAATAGGCGCGCCAACGGCAGCGCCGATAGGGAGAACTTCATGCTGAAAAACATGCTGAAGGCGACTGTGTTCGCCACGACGATGACGCTGGCCGCCGGGACGTTCTACACGCAGGCCTTTGCCGAGACCGTCTATAACAGGGGCACCGCCGCTGAATCGGAGTCGGTCGATCCGCACAAGACCTCGACGGTTTACGAAGCCAATGTCCTGCGCGACCTGTTCCAGGGCTTGGTCATGCAGGACCAGAAGGCCAATCTCATTCCTGGTGCCGCCGAGAGCTGGACGGTTTCGGACGACGGAACCGTCTATACGTTCAAGCTGCGCAAGGACGGCATGTGGTCGGATGGCAGCCCGGTTACGGCGGACGATTTCGTCTATGCCTTCCACCGGCTGGAGGATCCGGCGACCGGCGCCGAATATGCCTCGATGCTGTATCCGGTAAAGGGTGCGGAGGACGTCAACACCAAGAAGGGCAAGCCTGAGGACATGGGCGTCAAGGCGATTGACGCAAATACGCTGGAGGTCACGCTGAAGGCGCCGACGCCCTACTTCCTGGAGATGCTGACCCACCAGGCGACCTATCCGGTGAGCAAGGCCTCCATCGAAAAGCTCGGCGCCGATTGGATCAAGCCCGGCAATCTCGTTTCGAACGGCGCCTATACGCTGGCCGAATGGGTTCCCAACGATCATATGAAGCTGGTCAAGAACCCGAAATTCTGGGATGCGGCGACCGTCAAGTTCGACGTCGTCAACTACATCCCGACCGAGGACCGCTCTTCGGCGATGAAGCGCTTCGAGGCAGGCGAACTGGACAGCTACGACGACCTTCCGACTGAACAGCTCGCCGATCTCAAGACCAAGTTTGGCGACCAGATCCACGTCGGACCGTATCTCGGCACCTATTATTATGCGATCAAGACCGACAAGGCGCCGTGGGATAATGTAGAGCTGCGCAATGCCATCTCGATGGCGATCGACCGCGACTTCCTCGCCGAAAAAGTCTGGCAGAACTCGATGCTGCCCGGCTATTCAATGGTGCCTCCCGGCATCGAAGGCTACACGCCGGCAATGGCCAAATATGCGGACATGCCGCAGATCGACCGCGAGGATGCGGCCAAGAAGATCCTCGAGAAACTCGGCTATACGCCCGAAAAGCCGCTGAAGATGGAAATCCGCTATAACACGTCGGAAAACCACAAGAACACTGCGGTGGCGATCCAGGAACAGCTGAAGCCGCTTGGCGTCGACGTCACGCTGCTCAACACCGACACCAAGACCCACTACTCCTTCCTCGAGCAGAAGGGCAACTATGATCTGGCACGTGCCGCCTGGATCGCCGATTACAAGGATCCGGAAACCTTCCTCGGCATCTCGCGCAAGGCCAGCGGCAACAATTATTCGGACTACAACAGCCCGGCCTATGAAGCGGCCATGGACAAGGCGGCCGCCGCCGGCGGCAACCCCGAACAGCGCATGAAGGAATTGGCCGACGCCGAACGCATCCTGGTCGACGACGTCGGCCAGATACCGCTCCTCTATTACAGCTACCACGATATCGTCTCCTCGAAGCTGCATGGCTTCGTCGACAACGTGATGGACGTGCATCCGTCGCGCTTCGTCAGCAAGGACTAACCCTGGCCAAGCCACCGCGCCCTCCAGGCGCGGTGGCGATGGTTTGCCATCGCATCGGCCCGGTTACCGGAATTCGATTTCGGCAATGCCGGTGCGAAGATTTGAAAGCTGGAGCGCGGCCGTCCAACTGGACGCGCGCGGCTCTGGATCAAGCGGGGCACCGATGCTGCGATACGTATTACGGCGGCTTCTGACCGCCATTCCAACGCTGTTCGTCATCGTGACAATGGCGTTTTTCCTGATGCGCGTCGCGCCGGGCGGTCCATTCAACCAGGAGCGGGGGCTCAGTCCCGAGATCAGGGCCAATCTCGAAGCCCAGTTCGGCCTCAACGACCCGCTCTGGCTACAATTCGTCCACTATCTCGGCAATCTGTTGCGCGGCAATTTCGGCCCGAGCTACAACATGCCGGATTTCACCGTCACCGAACTGTTCGCCAAGGGGCTGCCGATTTCGGTCCAGCTCGGCGCCTCGGCGCTTGTCCTGGCGCTGCTGCTCGGTTCCGTGCTCGGCACCATTGCGGCGCTCAATCAGAACAAGCTTGGCGACTATACGGTGATCGCGCTGGCGACGGCCGGCAGCACCATCCCAACCTTCGTCATCGCGCCGGTGATCCAACTCCTGTTCGGGCTGACTTGGAGGCTGCTGCCGATCGGTGGGTGGGGCGATGGCGCTTTCATCAACAAGGTCGGTCCGGTGCTGACGCTCGCCCTGCCGCAGATCGCCATCGTCGCCCGGCTGATGCGTGGCTCGATGATCGAATCCTTGCGGTCCCACCACATCCGCACGGCGCGCGCGCTGGGCCTGTCCGACTGGTCGGTGGTGGTCAAGCATGCTTTGCGCGGCGCCATCCTGCCGATCGTCTCCTTCACCGGTCCGGCGGCGGCGGCACTGCTGACCGGCTCGGTCATCGTCGAGACGATCTTCTCCATCCCAGGCGTCGGCCGCTATTTCGTCGATGCCGCGCTCAATCGTGACTACACGCTGGTGATGGGAACGGTGGTGGTGATCGCCATCTTTACCATTGTCTTCAACCTGATCGTCGACGTCATGTACGCGGTCGTCGATCCGAGAGTGCGCTATGACTGACATCGCGGCCACAGTCGCCCCCACCGTCATCGGCCGTTCGCTCTGGGGGGATGCCTGGGCGCGGCTCAAGGCCAATCGCGCCGCCATGTTCAGCCTGTATTACCTTGCCCTGATCGGGGTCGTCAGCGTGTTCGGGCCATGGTTCGTGCCGCATCAATACACCACCATCTATGCCGACTATGTGCGCATGCCGCCAAGCCTGTCAGCCTATCCGAAGGCCGACATGATCGAGACGGCGCTCACCGAAGCGATCAAGCGCATGCGGGTCGACATCAAGGAATGGCGGCAGGAAGGCAACCAGGTCTTCGTCACCGTCAAGTCGACCAGGCCGATCGACGATCGCAACATCCGCTATCTTGACCGATCCGATGCCTTTGACGACACCAAGATCGAGAGCAAGTCGCCGGACGGTCTCGAAGTGACGATGAGCGCCTCGATCAAGCAGCAATATTTCCTGTTCGGCACCGACAACACCGGACGGGACCTGTTGTCGCGCACGCTGATGGCCGGGCGTATATCGCTGGCCATCGGCCTGCTCGCGGGCGTCGTGGCGGTGGTCATCGGCGTGGTCTACGGGGCCGCTGCCGGTTTTGCCGGAGGCAAGGTCGACGAGGTGATGATGCGCATCGTCGACGTGCTCTATTCCTTGCCCTTCATCTTCTTCGTCATCATGCTGGTGGTGTTCTTCGGCCGCAACTTCGTGCTGATGTTCCTGGCCGTCGGCGCCGTGCTGTGGCTCGACATGGCGCGCATCGTGCGCGGCCAGGCACTGTCGATCCGCCGCCAGGAATATGTCCAGGCGGCGGAAGCCATGGGCGTCGGCCAGCGCGGCATCCTGCTGCGCCACGTCATCCCCAACCTGCTCGGCCCGGTGGTCATCTACATGACGCTGCTGGTGCCGCAGGTGATCATCCTGGAAAGCTTCCTATCGTTTCTCGGCCTCGGCGTGCAGGAGCCGATGACCAGCTGGGGCGTTCTGATCTCGGTCGGCGCCAAGAACATCGGCACCGCCAACTGGCTGCTCCTGTTCCCCGCCTTCTTCCTCGTCTCGACGCTGTTTGCGCTGAACTTCGTCGGCGACGGCCTGCGCGACGCACTCGACCCGAGGGATCGCTAAGATGGGGATCGCTAAGATGCGGATCGATAAAGAGGGAAACCGCTGAGATGGCTGCTTCCGAAACGATCCTCAGCGTCAAGGATTTGCGTGTCCGCTTCCGCACGCTCGACGGCGCCGTCGAGGCGGTCAAGGGCATAAACATCCATGTCAAATCGGGCGAGACCGTTGCCGTGGTCGGCGAATCCGGCTCCGGCAAAAGCCAGACGATGATGGCGGCGATGAGCCTGCTGGCGTCGAATGGCGAAGCGACAGGCAGCGTCGACTATCGTGGCCGCAATCTTCTAACACTCAGCAAATCCGAGCTCAACAAGGTCCGTGGCCGCAAGATCAGCATGATCTTCCAGGAGCCGATGACTTCGCTCGATCCGCTCTATTCAATCGGCAACCAGTTGATCGAACCGATCCGCCGGCATCGGGGCCTGAATGTCGCCGAGGCACGTGAAGAAGCGCTCAAACTGCTGCGGCTGGTGCATATTCCCGATCCCGAGCGGCGGATGAAATCCTATCCGCACGAAATGTCGGGTGGCCAGCGCCAGCGTGTGATGATCGCGATGGCGCTCGCCAACGACCCTGACATATTGATCGCCGACGAGCCGACGACGGCGCTCGATGTGACCATACAGGCGCAGATCCTGATGCTTCTGGCCGAATTGCAGCGCAAGCTCGGCATGGCGATCGTCTTCATCACCCACGATCTTGGCATCGTCCGCCGCTTTGCCGATCGGGTCTATGTCATGCGCCAGGGCGAGGTTGTCGAGGAGGGGGAGGCGGAGGCCATCTTCGTCAACCCACAGCATGCCTACACGAAAATGCTGCTGGCGGCCGAGCCGACCGGCAGCAAGGCGCCGCCGCCCGCCAACGCCCCAGTGCTGCTCGAAGGCAGGAATGTCGAAGTGACGTTCAGGATCGGCGGCGGGTTTCTTGCTGGCGAACCGCTGATGCTGCGTGCAGTCGATCACATCTCGATCCGGCTGCAGCGCAACCAGACCATCGGCATCGTTGGTGAATCCGGCTCGGGCAAGTCGACGCTTGGCCGCGCCTTGCTGCGGCTGTTGCCGAGTGACGGGCTCATCCGTTTCGGCGATCGCGACATTTCCCAAGCCGACCGGCAGGCGATGCGGCCGCTGCGGCGCCAGATGCAGCTCGTCTTCCAGGACCCGTTCGGCTCGTTGTCGCCGCGCATGACTGTCGGCCAGGTCATCACCGAAGGACTTCTGGTGCATGAGCCTGACCTTTCGGGCAAGCAGCGTGATCAACGCGCGGTCGAGGCATTGCGCGAGGTCGGCCTCGACCCCAACGCCCGCAACCGCTACCCGCACGAATTCTCCGGCGGTCAGCGGCAGCGCATCGCCATTGCCCGCGCCATGATCCTGAAGCCCAGGCTGGTGGTATTGGATGAGCCGACTTCGGCGCTCGATCGCTCTGTGCAGAAACAGATCGTCGAACTGCTGCGCAAGCTGCAGGCGGACCACGAATTGTCCTATCTCTTCATCAGCCACGATCTGTCGGTCGTGCGCGCCATGGCCGACTACATCATCGTCATGAAACAGGGCAAGATCGTCGAGGAAGGGCCGACCGAGGCGATCTTCAGCAATCCGCAGCACGCCTACACACAGACGCTGATGGCCGCCGCGATCGACGTGACGCGATTTCGCCTGAGCGCCTGAACCGGGCTCTGCACCGAGGCGTTGGCTGTCCGCTCAATTCGCGGACCTCTGGCACTTGCGCGCTCGCACGGCGGCAATGGCATCCTGTTGCTGCTTAAGCCGGTCGATCCTGGCTGTTTCACGGTTGGCTACCGCGGTCTTCACGCGTGAGCCGCCGAGCAGCCAGCGTGGAACATTGGTGTTGGCGACCTTGCCGCGCGTGATTGCCGTTTGCGAGATGTCACGGGCGACGTCTCCCATCGCGCTGTTGAGGTCGGTGCACGTCATTGAATCGTATTTCGCTGGATCGACGGTTCTGCCGAGCGATGAACAGCCAGCGACGAGAACCAGCGTCATCACAAGAATCAAGGGCGGGGCTGTGGTTGAATTCAAATTCATGTCGCACTCGGCCCGCCGTTTCACTCATTCCATCAGGTCCATCGACCCTAGAGCCGACGGGCCTTTTCGTCAAAATATGCGGCCGCGAAGGAACCTGCCACAGGGCTCGGCCATGCGGTCGACAGCAGGAACATCCCCAGTCTGAATTGCTATTTGCCGGGTGTGGAGTTCAATCGCTGGCAAACGGAGAGTGCCGGTTCCGGCGACGTCGAGGCGGCTTTCCTAAGCTGCTTCGGCCACCAACGTCGACGGGGGACCGCCGAGCACTGTCTGAGCGATCTCGGCGTCATTTTCATCGACATGCGCCGTCACCAGGACGACGCCTTCGGCCACGTCCTGATCATCCGCCTTCATGGCGCGCAGGGCGAATGTTCCAAACAGACCGCCGGCAACGCCGCCACAGACCGCGCCAGCCACCGCTGTTGGCAATACGCTCGCAGCAACAGGATTGATGCCAACTGCCGCAACGGCGCTCAGACATGCCAACCCGCCGGCGGCAGCGCCCAGTACCGATCCCAAAGCGGAAACCCAAACAGATCCTGTCTCGTCATTGTAAGGCCCGATGATCGCGATCTGTACGCGAGGAATTCCGGCCGCCACCAGGTTGCTAGCGACCCGCGTCGCATCGGCGTGGGAATCAAAAAGTCTGCTAATCGTCGGCATGGTCGCTTAACGCTTCGGGCTGTTCAGCAGCGTGTCGGTGAGGAATGACGCGGCAATCAGGTCGTCAACCTCGATTCGGCCCTCGCCGCCCTCCATGATGGCCGCGACCTTCTGGAAGGTCTTCATCTCGTCTTCGGTAATCTGGGCTTGCTGCATCCTGGCCTTGATCTCTGTTACTCGCGTGCTCAGGGCATCGGATCGTTTGGTCTCACGGTTCGACATGCTGCTGCTCTTGGTTTCATCGATGATTTTTGCCCGCCACCCCGAATTTGGGGCAAGCGCATGCGTTTCCAACCTGGACTTCGGTCGGGCAGGGGTCAGACCTAAGTCTGGCTAGGGGCAATTGTCTTGCCGACGGTGCTGCCAAAAGCATGATCAAACGGCCTCTCGTGGCCCGATTCCTTCAAGAATCGGGCCGGAGATCTGTGGTCAGTACCCGTCGTTCTCGATCACCACGGGATGGTGCCGATGGTGGTGGCGATGGGTGGAGACGGAACCTGTCACGACAACGGTATCGCGGTGATGATGCCGGCGCCCATGGTCGTAGAACGCCACAGTACCATGGCGGCGGTGGTGCAAGCGCTGACCGTCTTCGTTGATGATCTTGACGCTGCCGTGATGTCGATGATGGGTTCTAACAACCACATCGGCTTCGGCTGCCGAAGCCACGACGGGCAGTCCAATGGAAAGCGCCAACGCGCACATGATCATTGTTTTCATTGCAATTCCTCCGTTTTCTTAATTAGCCCTTCATTGGATTAACTGCCCCTGATCGCTTTGGTTCCGGTGGTCCGGCATCGGCCCGAACGTTCACTGTCACCGCCGGATCTCGTCAACGACGGAACATTAGACGTGCCTGATGGTTTTATTTCTCGCAGCCGGGATCACGATTTGGTGTCTGCTGCGGATCAGTCGGCAAAGACTGGTCGGCCCGCGTTCTCCGCAAGAGGCGCGGGCTTCCCCCAGGCAACAGGAGAGAGATCATGAACAATATCATTTGGCTCGTTGGAGCTGTGGTCATCGTGATAGCGATCTTGAGCTTTTTTGGCCTCCGCTAGCCGGACGCGCGTACCAGTTGAGATGTTTTCCGGAATCTGTCCGCGAGCGCACGCACGAAGGCATCAGGCGGCCGGTTGAGACCGTCTGGTTGCTGTCCAGTGCAACAGGCATCGCTGTCGGCCGGCGGGGAGACGCGAGTAATCTCGCTTGAGGGGCAGGTGGAGCGCCGAAGTCGGGATGCGCTAACTCTTTGTTTTTTCTGGTCGGAGTGGCAGGATTTGAACCTGCGACCCCCTCGTCCCGAACGAGGTGCGCTACCAGGCTGCGCTACACTCCGTGACCAGACCGCGGGCTTATAGCCGCCACACTTCGTTCCTGCAAGCGGCATGGCAGCACTTCTGTCGCATTTCATCGGCTTTCGTCGAGCATAGCCCGAAAGGCTCGGATTCCCTCCTGGGATAAACGTGGCTTAAAGCCTTCTGTGCTAAGCCGCAGTCCTCGACAACTCGTAATTTCCGCCACTCGGAGTTTTCCAGTCTTGTCCTTCAGCATCGTTGGCGACGCCCGGCCCAACAGTTTCGAGTTCGAAACCGAAGCGCTGATCAAGCCATCCGGCTTTCGAGAATATGATGCGCGCTGGTGGTTTGGCCATCCCGGCTCCGCGCAACTGCCGGAGCTCAATCTGATTGGCGTCCAGGCGCTCGGAATGGGGCTTGGCACGCTGATCCGCCGTGTCGGTGCCGGTCCCGATATCGTCACCGGGCA
>NZ_JBVVQG010000014.1:61520-155636 GCF_055811095.1 Mesorhizobium sp. WSM4833 | reverse complement strand
CCACCACCGCCACCGGAGCCGCCGTTGTCACCATTTCCACCGTCTGGAATGGCCTGCGTGCCGGCCGCCCCACCGGTCCCTGCATCCGGACCGTTGCCCGCGACGCCGGCGTCACCTGCATCGCCACCATCGCCACCGTTGCTGTCTACGTCACCATCACCGCCCCTGCCTCCGGTCGCACCATAAAGAGCCTGTGCATGCGCCGGCGCCGTCAGGATGACTGGCAGCAGCAACGACCCCGCGAGCGCCGTGGAGCACAAAAGTACAAGCGGGCGCATGAGCGAGCGACGATCGCGAATTGTCATGGAATTCCCCCCGTGTGCCGCAAGCAACGATTCCGCGGCCGGCCCGATCGCCGAGCGTCCCGCGAAAAATCATCGCTTGCCGCTGCGTCGGGTCGCGTGCGTCCGCCACGCACATCGCCCGACTGCTTCCTCACAATCCGCCCGGCGAAACCACCAAGACGATCGCGGCCGATGATAAAACGTCCTCTCCCGACAATTCCACCGATCAATTCTATTGAATTCTGACCAATTCTTGCACGGGCGGATCGCGCTTGCCTCCCCGCACAACTCCTGCGAGATTCAACATTTGGCGCATCGGGGGGTGCGGCAGGGGAACCCCGTGCGAATACTCGACCATGCTTGATCTGAAGACCGTTCTGGTTGTTACGTTTGCAACCGCAAGCCTGCAGGCCGTCACCTGGTTGTTTGTGTGGCTGGCGTGGCGCCGCCTCTATGAGTTGAAGTTTCTTGCGGCCGGCTTCGTCGCTATCGCGGCGGGGGTGCTGCTGATTCTCCTGCGTGGGGAGCAGCCGGCGGCCTGGGCCATCGTGCTCCACAACACGATCATCAAGCTAGGCCTGGTGTTGCTGGCCGAGGGTCTGGCGCGCTTTCTGGGACAGCCACGCTATACCTGGATCAGCATTTCACTGCTGATTTTCCAAATTGTCGCATGGAGTGCCGCCCTCGCGATGGATCCGGGCGACATTGCTATACGCATTCACGCATCGACCTTCTTTACGGTCGTGATGATGTCGGTGATGTGTCTTGGGCTGATGCGGGACCGGACGCAACCAACCCTCCTGCGCTGGATCACGATCGGTGTGCTTGCCGAGTATATCGCGGCTAGCGTTCTCCAGAGCATCATCGAATACCGGCTGCCGGTCGATTTTCAAGGCGCCTCGGTTCTGGCCGACCGCAACGCTTGGTATCTGCTGCAGGGCGCGCTGTTCCTGATCGCCTTTTTCGGCTGCCTGCTGTTCATGGTCAGTTCGCGGCTGTCCTCTGCGCTGCTGGAGAAAAATATCGCCTTGTCGCGGGAGGTACGGGAACGACGACGGCTGGAAAGCCGGTTGAACGCGAGCCTGGCGGCCGAACGTGTGCTTCGCGACGAGCAGGCGGACTTCATGCGCGTCGTCAGCCACGAGTTTCGCACCCCGCTCGCCATCATCCGCAACGCGGCCGACATGATCGGCCTTGTCGGCCACAAGTCGCCCGAAGCGACACGAGAACGGATTGCCGGCATTGGCGAGGCGCTCGATCGCCTGTTTTCCCTGATCGACCGCTTCATGGCCAATGATCGCGACAGCGGGTTTCAGCCGGAGATGATACGCGTCGGTTTGCTTATTGCCGATGTGCGGCTGCATTTCGGGATGACCGGGCGCGGCGAGCGCCTGATCTTTACGGCGGATGACGACGCCGTTTCGCTTGTCGTCGATCCCGAGATGCTGGCGACCGTCCTGATCAACCTCATCGACAATGCGCTCAAATATTCGTCGGAGGACCAGCCAGTGGATATCGATGTGCGCAGCGAAGGTCGAAGTGCGGTCATTCGGGTGCGTGACCGTGGCATCGGCATTCCACAGGCCGAGCTTCACAAGATCGGCAGGCGCTTTTTCCGGGCCTCCAATACGATGGCGGGAACCGGAACCGGTCTCGGCCTCTATTCTTCGCGCAAATTGCTGGCCTATCACGGCGGCAAGCTGCAGTTGCTCGCCAACGACGACCAGGGCATTACGTCCATCGTCAGCCTGCCTCTGGCAGGCGAGGCAACGGATCGACTTTCGCCCGAGGAACTGACCGCATGACGCATATTCTGATCGTCGAGGACGAGCCCCGGCTGCGCAAGGATCTGGCGGATTTCCTGGAACTGACGGGCTTCACGGCCGAAGGCGTCGCCACGGCAGGGGAATTGCGCCAGACGCTGGCCAACGGCAGCTCGCCCGCTGTCATCATCCTCGATGTCGGGCTGCCCGATGGGAACGGGTTCGATCTGGCAACCGAAATCCGCAAATCACATGCCTGCGGCATCATCATGCTGACGGCGCTCGGTGACAGCGACGACCGTATCCGTGGCTTTGAGAGCGGCGCCGACATCTACCTGGTCAAGCACAGCACGCTGCGCGAGATCGACGCCGCAATTCGCAGCCTGCTGCGACGGACGGGAGCCCCGCCCGACTCTGCCAACGGCAGCAGCGATCGGTGGGTGCTGGACGGCACGAACTGGATGCTGATCGCGCCCAATCACCGTTCGCTTAAACTGACGGCGGCCGAGTTCGCCTTCATGAACGTGCTCTGCAACCGTAGCGGCGAAATCTGCCAGCGCGAGGATCTGGTGGAGCTTGTCGCCCGTCCCAGGTCGAACTTCGACAACAGGCATCTCGACGCAGTCGTCAGCCGGCTACGCCGCAAACTGGAGGAGCACATCAGCTTGCCCGCGCCGATCAAGGTCGTCTATGGCGTTGGCTACATCTTCACCGCGGCCGCCGCCGTGCAATGAACGTCTGCTCAACGGCTGCTTCCAGACCGAAGCATCGACTGTTCATGGCGCGGCAGGACCTCGATGCGCAGCCTGCAATGTCCGCTCTCAGGAAGCCACCATGCCCGCCCCTAAGACCGAGATTGCCGCCATTCGCAACCTGGTCAATGACGCTCACCGTTGGCCCCATAGCAGAACACCCTCAGCTTATTCCTCGCCCTGCTTCTGCGCGATGATGTCGAGCCGCTCGCGGTCGGAGCGTTCGCGCTCGTCGCGGTTGCGCACGTCCTTGTAGGCACGCTCAACCATGTTGGTGCGGGCGGTCGCGGCGGCGATGAGGCCGGCTTCTTGCTTCGCGCTTGCCAGGTTCGCCTCCTGGCGCACGACCGCTTGGGCGATGCGGCGGTGGTAGAGATCGGGGAACAGGGCGGAAAGCGAATCGGGCTGGTCGAAATGGCCGACCAGTTCCCTGGCTTCAGCCTCGGCGGCACTGGCCGCGGCAAGGAAGGTGGCGTGGCGGGTTTCGTGCAGCGCCTTCAGCTGTTCCTGCACCTTGACCAGTTTCTTGAGGCGGTCCTTGCGCGTGCTCATGGTCATCTCGCCAGCGTCAGGTCGACGAAGCCGTCGACGAACAGCGACAGCATGGTGCCGACGGCGAAATAGAAGATGATCATGCCGCCGGCGATGATGAAGGGCTGGGAGATGAAATAGATCGGGATCTGCGGGGTCAGCTTGTTGACGAAGCCGATCGTCAGATTGACGAGAATGGCATAGGCGACGAACGGGCTGCCGAGGCGGATGACCAGGAAGAAGGTGTCCGACACCGTGTCGGTGACATCGACGAGGGCTGCCTGCGGGTTGAAGAAGATGTTGACCGGCGCCACCGTGTAGGAGGAAACCAGCGCGCGTATTATCTCGTGGTCGAAATCGAACACGAACAGCATCAACAGCGCCGAGAACGAGATGATGGCGGCAAGGGCTGCCTGGGGTTCGGGCTCCTCGATCGCCGGTCCGCCGGTGCCGCCATAACCGACCAGCATGGCGATGGCCGAACCCATGAAGCGCAGGGCTTCCATGTAGAGCCTGGTCATGGCGCCGATCAGGCCGCCGACCAGAAGTTCCGAGATGATCATCGGCACCAGGATCTGCGGGCGCGGGTCGACGAAAGGAAAGATCTTGTCCCACAGGAAGGCGAGCAGGCCGCCGGTGGCGGCGACCGCCACGAACAACCTGACCTGGACCGGGACGCGGGCGCTGGACAGGCCCGGCATCAGCATGAAACAGGCGCCGATGCGGCAGAAGGCGAGGAACGCCGCGATGACGACGCCTTGCGACAGCACGCTCACGATATGGTTCCGAGCACCCTGATCTCGACGCCCTTGGCGATTTCGACGTGGCTGAGCACCGGCAGCGTGGTGAACAGCCGCTCGATGATCATGCGCACATAGGGGCGGGCGTCGGGCGCGGTGACGAGGACGAAACGTTCGCCGGCTTCCAGATATTTCTTGATCGCTTTGGTGGCGTCCTGGCCGAACTCCTCGAGCTGACGCGGGTCGATGTCGAATTCGCGCACCTCGCCCTTGGCGTCGCGCTTGAGGCTCTGGTGGAAGGCGAGGTCCCAGCGGTTGCCGAGGCGCAGCACCTTCAGCACGCCGCCCTCGGAGAGGTCGCCGCAGATCTGCTGGGCCATGCGGATGCGGACATGTTCGACGATCTGCTCGGTGCGGCGCACATGCGGCGCGATCTCGGCGATCGCCTCGATGATCAGGTGCAGATTGCGGATCGAGACGCGCTCGGCGAGCAGCAGCTTCAGCACCGCCTGCAGGCCGGGATAGGAAATGTGGGTGGTGCAGATCTCGTCGGCGAGCTTGCGGTATTCCTGGTCCTGGCGTTCGAGCAGCGCCTTCATGTCCTTGTAGGACAGAAGCTGCGGCAGGTTGTTGCGGATGACCTCGGAGAGATGGGTGAGCAGCACCGACATGTTGTCGGCGAAGGTGTAGTTCTCGCGCTTCAGATCCTCGGCGAAGGCTTCGACGACGGAATAGGCGCGCATGCCGAAGGCCGGCTCACGGATTTCCTCGCCCGGTATCTCGGGTACGTCGCGATTGCCGAGCAGCACCATGATCTCGCCGACGCGCATCTGGTATTCGGCCACCACGGTGCCGTGCACCTTGATCTGGTAGCTTTTCGGCGGGATGGCGAAATCGTCGGCGACACGCACTTCCGGCACGACGAAGCCGTACTGGGTGGCGAATTTCTTGCGCATCTTGCCCATGCGGAAAACCAGTTCCTGATGCGACGTCAGCAGCCTTGTCGACAGCTGCTTGCCGATCAAAAGCTCGATCTCGGCGGTGGCGAGCGAGGCCTTGACCGAGTTCTTCTCCTCCTCGACCTTGGTCGCCTTTTCCTGGTCCTTGATCGCCTCGGCTTCGGCGAGGACCCGGTTGGCGCGCATCGGGATGACGTAGCCGAGGCCGGCCATGCCGGCGGCGAGCGCAAAGAACGGGAACAGCGGCAGGCCGGGCATCAGGCCGAGCAGCACCAGCAGCGATGCCGCGACATAGAGGGCGCGCGGGTGGGCGCCGAGCTGGCCGAACACCGCCTGGTTGGTCGAGCCGCGGGTGCCGCCCTTGGAGACCAGCAGGCCGGCGGCGAGCGACACGATCAGCGCCGGTATCTGGGTGACGAGGCCGTCGCCGACCGACAGCTTGATGAACACGTCGGCGGCTTCGCCCATGCCCATGCCGTGCCTGATGTAGCCGATGGCAATGCCGCCGACGATGTTGATGGCGGTGATGATGAGGCCGGCGATGGCGTCGCCGCGGACGAACTTCGAGGCGCCGTCCATCGAGCCGAAGAAAGAAGATTCTTCTTCCAGTTCACGGCGGCGCAGCTGCGCGGTCTTGTCGTCGATCATGCCGGCCGAGAGGTCGGCGTCGATCGACATCTGCTTGCCGGGGATGGCATCGAGGGTGAAGCGCGCGCCGACTTCGGCGATACGCGTGGCGCCCTTGGTGATGACGATGAAGTTCACCACGATCAGGATCATGAAGACGATGAGGCCGATGACGAAGTCGCTGGCCATCACCAACTTGGAGAAGCCGGCGATGACGTAGCCGGCGGCATGCGTCCCTTCATTGCCATGCGACAGGATCATGCGCGTGGTGGCGATGTTGAGCGACAGCCGCAGCATGGTGGCGATGAGCAGCACGGTTGGAAAAGACGAAAAATCGAGCGGCCGCTGGATCCACAGCGCCACCATCAGGATCAGCACCGAAAGCGCGATCGAAAAGGCGAGGCCGACATCGATGAGAAAGGCCGGGATCGGCAGGAACAGCACGGCAAGTATGATGACGATGCCGATGGCGAAGAAGACGTCGCGGCCGTTCTTGGCGGCCGCGCCGGGCTGAATGCTTTCGCTGATCGCCATATCGTCCTCAAACCCCATAGACTGCCGAGCGCGCGACAGCCCTGTGAGGGTAGTCCGCCAAGCTTGCGCGAGGGTGGGAGACTGGCTAGTTCGAACGATCATGCGCAGGTCGCCGTGTCGGCTAGCCTCGCCAGGAAAGGGAAACCCATGCTTCTGATCATCGGCACCATCCGCTTGCCGCCAAACAAATTTGAGGAAGCCAAGCCCGCAATGGAACGCATGGTTTCAGGCAGCCGCGCCGAGGTCGGCTGCATCCAATATTCCTATGCGCAGGATGTTTTCGATGCCGGGCTCATCCGGGTCACGGAAGTCTGGAGCGACAGGGCAGCGCTCGACGCGCACTTCGCCTCGCCGCACATTGCGGACTGGCGTGCGAGCTGGCCGGCGCTTGGCATAGGCGAGCGCAACCTCGTGCTCTATGAAGCCGGCGAGCCCATGCCGACCTGAACGGTCCATAGGCCGATCGATATCGCGCTGTCGCCAACATGGTGTCTGTCGGCATTGTGGTTGCCATGCCGTGCCGCCGGGCGTATCAGGCTGGCTTTCCACTGCCTTTCGATATCGGCGAGCCGCCCCGGTGCTTTCCAGAAACCACAGCGAAGTCTACGCCCGCCGGCTGCGCGCGGTGCTAATCAGGTCGTTGCCCCTGCTCGAGGCACGCGGCATCGTGGTGGTCATCCTCGCCGGTGTCGTAGGCGTCATGGCTGGCATATTGGTCACGGCGATGAGCCAGATCGTGCAGGACCTGCACGGGCTGCTGTTCGGCGTTCAGCCTGGCGGCCGGCTTTCCGGCATGTTCTCGCTCGCCAATCCGATGCAGGCGCTGATACCGGCGATCGGCGGCATACTGCTGGGGCTGACGGTGGTCTGGCTCCGGATACGGAAATTCCGCACACCGATCGACCCGATCGAAGCCAATGCGCTCTATGGCGGGCGCATGTCGCTGACCGACACCTTCATCATCGCCGGCCAGACGATGATCTCCAGCGGTTTTGGCGCCTCGGTCGGGCTGGAAGCCGGCTACACGCAGGTTGGCTCCGGGCTGGCATCGCGGCTGGCGGGCATCTTCAGGCTGCGCCGCAACGATGTCCGTATCCTGGTCGGCTGTGGTGCGGCCGGCGCTATCGCCGCTGCCTTCGATGCACCGCTGACCGGCGCCTTCTACGGCTTCGAATTGGTCATCGGCATCTACTCGGTCGCCAATGTCGCGCCTGTCATGACCGCCGCGATCTCAGCCTCGCTGACCGCTGAAATGTTCGGCGGGGTGCCTTTCCCGCTCGAGCTTTCGGGTCTGCCGGCGCTCACCGCCAGCCAGTATGTGCCGTTCCTGCTGCTCGGGCTGCTCGGCGGTGCCGCCTCGATCGCCATCATGCATCTGGTGACGCTGATCGAGCGCGGTTTCGCCAGGCTGTCGATCGATGCGTCGCTGCGCCCCGTCATTGGCGGCGTCATCGTTGGCTTGTTGGGGCTGATCACGCCGCAAGTGCTGTCCAGCGGCCATGGCGCGCTGCATCGCGAATTCTCGATGAATTACGGGCTGGCCGTGGTGGCCAGCGTCTTCGTGCTCAAGCTGGCGGCGTCGGCGGTCTCGCTGGGGTCGGGTTTTCGCGGCGGACTGTTCTTTGCCTCGCTGTTCCTCGGCGCGCTGCTCGGCAAGGCGTTCGCGGATGTGATGCTTGTTATTTCTCCGGCAACCGGCATCGACCCTGCCGTCGCCGCCGTCGTCGGCATGACGTCGCTCGCCGTCGGTGTCGTCGGCGGTCCGCTGACGATGACCTTCCTGGCGCTGGAATCGACCCGCGACCTGACGCTGACCGGCGTCGTGCTGGCCGCCTCGATCATGTCGGCCATCCTGGTGCGCGAAACCTTCGGCTACTCGTTCTCGACATGGCGCTTCCATCTGCGCGGCGAGACCATCCGCAGCGCCCACGATGTCGGCTGGATGCGCAGCCTCACAGTCGGCTCGATGATGCGCAAGGACATCAAGACCATCTATGCCTCGACGACGCTGGCAGCCTTCCGCAAGGAGGTGCCGCTCGGCTCTGCCCAGCGCGTCATCGCCGTCGATGCGGGCGACCACTATGTCGGCGTGCTGATCGTGGCCGAACTGCACAGCGATCCGTCCGATGGCGAGGTGCCGGTGCGCGATCTCGCCAAATACAAGGACGCGGTGCTGGTGCCGAGCATGAACGTGCAGGCCGCCGCGGAAACATTCCAGCGGGCGGGCGCCGAAGAACTCGCCGTGGTCGAGGATTTCACCGACCACATCGTGCTGGGCCTGTTGACCGAAGGCCATCTGATGCGACGCTATGCCGAGGAACTCGACAAGGCCCGCCGGGACCTGTCGGGCGAGGGCTAAGGGACAACCCGGAGTCAGTGCTCAATAGGTCCCTTGGCCATCACAAGCGCCGTGCCGGCGGTGGTCGGGCGCTCGATCATGCGGCGTACGCGGGGCGGTTCGTCGCCGCTGTGCAGGGCCCGCACGCGTTCGCCGATGACGGCGTCGGCATGGGTGATGCGTCCATTGTGCCTGATATACTCGATCCAGGTCGGCGTGTGATAATGCTCGATCCATACGGTGGGATTCTCGAGATCGCGCGCCAGCGTCCAGTTGCGGGCGCCGTCACGGCGGCGGATGCGGCCGCGTTCGGCCATGATGGCGAGGAACTCCGGTTCGTCCTCGTGGCGGATCACATATTCGATCATGATGGCGATGGGACCACTGCGCGGCTTCAGGTCAAGCGCCAAATGCGGTTCCTTGAAGCGATTGAGCGGGTCGAGGTTGAGCACCTGCTGTTGCGGCAGCGGGAGCAAAAGACCGATGGCGCCGCCGGCCAGCATGGCGATGCTGGCGGCGATCAGCGCGGTTTCGGCGCCATGCGCGTCGGCGACGACGCCCCAGATCCAGCTGCCGAGCGCGATGCCGCCGAAGGTCGCGGTCTGGTAGACCGACAGCACCCGGCCGACCACCCAGCGCGGCGTCGCCATCTGCACCGTGACGTTGAAATGCGAAAGCGCGATCACCCAGCAGGCACCGCCGACAAGCAGGCCGAGCGACGTCTGCCAGGCATGCTGGCTGACGGCGGCATTGAAGGCGCAGACGGCGAAGCCGGCGAACGCACAGCGCACCATCGTCTCGCTGGAGAGCAACTGCCGCAGCCTGACGCTAATCAAGGCGCCGCCGACCGCGCCGATGCCGAAGGCGCCGAGCATGATGCCATAGGTAAGCGCATCGCCCTTGACGACGTCGCGCGCCACCAGAGGCAGCAACGCAAGCACAGCGCCTGCACTGAAGCCGAACGCAGCACCCCTGACCAGCACCTTGCCGATATTGGGCGACATGGCGACATAGCGCAGGCCGGCGCCCATGGCGGCCCCCAGCGACTCGCGCGGCAAGGTCGATACCGGCACGTTCGGCTTCCAGCGCGCCAGCACGACGATCAGGCCGATATAGCTCACCGCGTTCGCCGCGAAGGCGGCTGCCGCACCGGCGGCGGCGACGATGATGCCGCCGATCGCCGGACCGACGCTGCGCGTCAGGTTAAAGCCCATCGAATTGAGGGCGACGGCCGCCGGCACCTTGTTGCGGGGAACGATATCGCCGACGGAGGCTTGCCATGATGGGCTGTTGAGCGCGGTGCCGCTGTCGATCAGGAAGGTGAAGGCAAGCAGCGTCCATGGCGTGATCAGGCCCGAATAGGTGAACAGGGTCAGAAGCACCGACACCACCAGCATGAAGGTCTGGGCGACCAGCATCACCTTGCGCCGGTCGAAACTGTCGGCGATGGCGCCGGCGACCAACGCAAACAGCATGATCGGCAAGGTGGTCGAAGCCTGGACAAGGGCCACCTGATAGGGCGAGGTGGCGATCGTGGTCATCATCCAGGCGGCGCCGACACCCTGGATCAGGCCACCGAAATTCGAGACGAGACTTGCGCCCCACACGGCGCGGAAAATGCCGTGCCGGAAGGGCGCCAGCGCCGAGACGCTCTCGCTGTCCGGCTTTTCGTCAATCATTTGGGATTCCTGCCATGTCGTGCCTGCCCGTCAGACAATCCGTTTGCGCAGACCGTTTGCCGAAAGTAGGGCATGGCGCCGCAAAGGGCAAAAAAGCTCATGGTCCAACAATGGGATAGAGGCGGTCCAGGCCTTGTCTGCCGTGCGTGCGGAGGCGCCAAGGGGATCGGCGGCGTCTGTCTTCGGACAATTACGAACGGCATGCCGCGGCACGCCTTCCCAAAACAGGTTAGAACCCGTTCTGGATGCGCTCGAAGATGACGTTGGTGAAGGCCGATATCTGGCTGCCGATGAAGGGGCCGGTCAGCGCCACCACCAGCATGATGGCGACGATCTTCGGCACGAAGGTCAAGGTGATTTCCTGCACCTGGGTCAGCGCCTGGATGAGGGCGATGCCGATGCCGACCACCATGGCGACCAGCACCACCGGAGCGGACGCGACGAGCACCGTCCATACCGCGTACTGGACGATGTCGAGAGCGTCGGCCTCATTCATGGGACTGGCTCTCTGTCGAAAGCGTCAGCTTGCCGCCTTGACCGAAACTCCCGGACCGACCGCGACTTCGGTGCCGTTCTGCAGCACGGCGATGAGACCGTTGCTGGCGAGGCGCACCGAAGCCACGGTGCCCGTCGTCAGGCCGTCGGCGGAGGTTATCGAGCGCCCGATCAGTGCGTCGGCCTGCGACAGCGCCGAGGACTGCATGATCTGATTGAGCTTGGTGTTGGTCTGCACCGATTGCTCGACCTGCGAGAAGGTGGCGAGCTGGGCGACATACTGCGTCGAATCCATCGGCTTGGTCGGATCCTGGTTCTTCATCTCGGCGATCAGAAGCTTCAGGAAGGACTGGTAGTCGACTGCTGTCTTCGAGGTGGACGCGGTGGCCTGATTGGCGCCGGTCGGAATCGTCGTCGTCATGTCCACGTTCATCAGTATCGTGCTCCCACAGCCAACGGGCGCTCGGCACCCGAAACATCGTCATTCCCACCCAGCGCGCGGCGTTCGAGCGGATAAAGTGCGCGGATCGCCTTCAGCGCTTCGTAGATATGGTCCTCGCCGACCATGCGGTCGATCTGTTTCAGCGCGCTGCAGATCTGGCCGTCCTCGAAGCTTGCCAGAAGCAGCGGCAGCGAACGACGGAACATCTCGCGTGCGGCGGCGGCGCCGGCCGGGTTCATCAGCATGACCTGCAGGATGAAATAAAGCTGCTTGAGCGGTGTCGAGGCATCTTCGGCCTGGATCACGTGGTTTTCGAGCAGGAACTGGACGTCGTTCATCAATTCGACGGTGACCTTGCGGTCGACCCGGATGACGGCGCCGTTGATGTAGATCTTTTCGTTCGGCTTCAGCGATATCTTCAGCGTGTTGGTCATTGAATGCCGTCCCTGATGATCTGGGACACCTCGATCAGCCCTTCGAAATTGTTGGTGCGGCCCTGACGGATGTCCTCCGCCTCGCGCAGCAGCCACAGGCCGATGGAAATGAGGTTGGCGCGCAGTTCCTTTGGCAGAGCGTTGTCGCTGGAGCCAAGATCCTCGACGAAGGCGGTCCAGACGCGGTTGGTGAAGTGAAGCGCCTCTATCGCCTCCATCGAACCGTGGCCTGCCACTGCTGCTGCCGCCAGCATGTCGATCGAGCGGGTCAGAAGCTCGCGCTCGCGGTCCTTCGCGTCGGCAACGGAGTTGCTCTGGATGTCGGCGTAAGAGAATTGGTACATCGTTGGGGCTCTACCGTTCCGTTAAGCGTTGTCAGGTCAGGTAATTCAACAGGCTGAGCTGCTGCAGGCGTGCGGTCAACGCGAAAGACGTTTCGATGTGCTGTGTCAGGTCCGCGACCCGTGTCGCGGCTTCGGCCGGATCGACAGCTTCCAGGTCGAGAATGTGCCGTTCGAAAAGGTCGACCTGCGTTTTCATCCGATCGTTGGCATCGGAAACCCGCTTCTGGACGATGCCGGTCTCGGATTGAAGCTGGCCAATGCCGCTCAGCGCTTCGCCAACCAATGTGGTGGAGCGGCTGACAACCGTATTCTTCGCCGCCTGGCTGATGTTGCTGGACATCAGGCTGCTGACCATGGCTGCCGCCATTGCGAGCTTCTGGATGCCGGCGCTGTTGGCGCTGGTCGACGTCGGTGTGGTTTCGTTGAGTGCGATGCGGCTGACGATCTGCTGGTCGGTGGCGTTCGACCAGTTGCCCTGCCAACCAGCGCCCGTGAACTGCGGGGCGACATCATTGGTGATGAAATCGTCCATCTGGGCAGCCGTGATGTCGGCCGCGAGCGGATCGTCCTGGGTGAAGCCGAAATTGGCGACGAAAGCGGCGTCGAATGCCGCCTTGGCGGGGGAGCCGGCAGCTGTGAAGTCGTTGATTGGCTTGACGTCGGTGTTGGTGCCGGCGAACAGGTATTCGCCATTGACGCTGGTGTTGAGGATCGAGGTCAGCTGCTGGATGGTCGCCTTGCCGGAGGATTGGGTGAGGCTGTTGGACGAGTCGCTTGAGGAGGCGGTGGTCAGGGCGGACAGGAACGTCTGAGCGGCGGTCGAGAGTTGACCAAGCGAGGTCTGCGTCGAGGAGAGCCGGGCGCCGACCAGGCCGTTGGAATCGATGATGACGTTGAGCCGGTCAAGATCGCGCTGGAAAGTGACGGCCTGGGTGGTGCGCCCGCCGAGAGCCAGGCCGACGTCGGCGACCCTGCCCGTCGAGGATTCTTTCGTGGCTTTGACGAGTTCGGCCTGCATGCGCATCTGCTGGGAGCGCATGGCATTGGAGATTGCGGCCGAGGAGACTGAAGTCATGGAATTATCCCACCGCGTTGAGCAAGGCCGTCATCATGTCGTCGACGGTTTTCATCATCCGAGCCGACGCCTGGTAGGTGTGTTCGAGGTCGAGCAGCAGCGACATTTCCTGGTCGACATTGACCCCGGTCGCGTTGGACAGCGCCTCGGCGCTGCGCGACGCCAGCGCTTCCTTGGCGTCGGAGGCGGTCGAAGCCTGCTGGCGCACGCCCTCGAACCAGCCGATCGAACTGGCGGCGTAATCGGACACGCTGGACGTTGCCGAAACCCCGGCGGCGGGGTCGAAAGTCATCGGCTGGTCGAGCCTGTCGCCATAGGCAACCAGAAGGGTGGAATAGGACGCGCCACCGCCCGTGTTGGCGACGTAGGCCGCACCGTTGGCACCGCCGTCGCGCAGCAGCATCGGGTTGCCGCCGGTGCCCGGGTCCATCGCTGCATTGACGCTGATGGACGCGGCAAGGCCGTTGACCAGCGTGCCGGCGGCCGGCACGGCCGGCGCACCAGACCAGGTGAACAGGCCGGCGGCGTTGGCCATCGAGGGTGCGGTCTCGGCAAAGGCTGTGATCAGGCCACGCGCGGTCTCGTCGAGCTGGCTCTGCATGGTCGAGGCGACGCCGTCACGCAATTGCAGCAGGCCGGCAAGCGTGCCGCTGGCGCTGGTGTTGCCACCAGCTCCCGCCGAGATCGGCACATTGTCGATGTAGACGGCATTGCCGGCGGCACCCGCGGTATAGCCTGCCGACGCCGCGAAGGTGACCGTGCGCGGTATCGTCTCGAACAAGGTCGTGCCGTCGCCGGTGGTGATGACCATGTCATTGTCGCCTCGCGTGAAGGTCGACACCGGGACATAGTTCGAAATCTTCTTCAAAAGCGCATCGCGCTGGTCGAGCGCATCGGAAACGTCGGTGCCGGAACGGGTTCCGGACATGACGGCCGTGTTGGCATCCTGGAATTGGCCGAGCAGCGAGTTCAGGTCGTCGACGGCGGTGGCAATCTGACCGTCGGTCTGGGTGCGGAAATCCTGGACTGCCTTGGAGCCCTCATTGAGCGAGCGCACGACCTGTTTGGCGGCGTCGATGACGGAGGCGCCGAGGTTCTGATTCGACGGCGAGGTGGCGTAGAGTTGCAGCGCCTGCTGCAGGTTGGCGATCGCGGTCGAGGGCGAGGATGCATTGTCGACGCCATTGACCGCAACACCCAACTGATCCATGCCGTTGTAGAGAGCGTTCTGGCCGCTCCAGGCCGATAGCGCGGCGAGATTCTGGCGAAACAGAAGCTCGTTGGCTGCGCGCTGGATATCGACCGAGCGCGCACCCGGCGCCGTGCTGGTGACGACGGCCTGACGCCGGGAATAGTCCGGGTTGGAGGCGTCGGCGACATTGCGCGAGACAACGCTGGTCTGTCGCGCGGTGTTCATAAGCGCCGACTGGGCGATACTCAATGCGGTAGACAGTGACATGCGGGTCTTTCGCGGGCGACGCCCGTCTTATCTCTTCAGGTTGACAAGGACGTCCATCAGATCGGAACCGGTCTGGAAGACTTTCGAATTGGCGGTGTAGCTGCGCTGTGCCGCGATCATGTTGGTCAGTTCTTCGGCGATATCGACGTTTGAATTCTCGAGCGCGCCGGAGATGATGGAGCCGAGCTTGCCTTCATTGGCAAAGCCGACACGAACCGCGCCGGACTCGGTGCCTTGCGAATAGACGTTGCCAGGCAGCGCCTTGAGCTGGTCCGGGCTCTGTACGTCGGCGAGCGGGATCTTGTAGAGCGGCTTGGTCGAGCCGTCCTTGTACTGGGCGTAGATGGTGCCGTCCTTGCTGATCTGAACCTTGTCGATGGTGCTCGGTGCGTTGCCGTTGACCTGGGCGTCGGAAACCGTGAAGCCGGTGCCAAGCTGGGTCAGCGCCGACAGATCGAGATTGAGGGTGGCGCCGTTCGGCACAGTAAATGAAACGTTGGTGGGCGTGCCGGTGAGCTTGCCGGTGGTGGTGTCGAAGGTCAGGTTGGCCGAGCCCAGCAAGCCGCCGGCGGTGTAGGGGAACGATGTTCCAGCGGTGGCCTTCGACTGATCGAAGACCGCCACCTGCCAGGTGCCGGCGCCGGTGTTGGTGAAGTAGACGTCGAGCAGCTTCTTGTTGCCGAGATTGTCGTAGGCGACCATGGAGGATTTCGACGTGTATTGCGCGGTCGCAGCGTTGGCGGCGGGCAGGTTGGCGGTCGCGACAGGTGTCGCACCCGCCGGCAGGTTGCCGGCAAAGCTGCCCTCGGTGCTCGGCGTTGCGGTCATGCCCTGGTCGGAGATGACAACCGGGACCAATCCCTCGAAGCCGTTGACCGTCGCTGCCGGTACGCCGTTCTCGTAACTGTAGGCCATCAGCTGGAAGCCGGCTGAGTTGACCAGCCTGCCCTGACCGTCGGGAACGAAAGCGCCGGCTCGGGTCAGATAGGGGGTGCCGCTCGGATCCTGAACGACAAAGAAGCCATCGCCGCTGACGGCAAGGTCGGAAACCGAGGTCGTGTACTGAAGCACGCCCGGATCGCTGACGGCCTGACGGATCGTCGTGGTGACGCCGCCGGAATTGTAGGCGCCGCCGGTCGACGGCATGACCAGCGTCGAAAATTCGGCGGAGGACCGCTTGTAACCCGTGGTATCTGAATTGGCGATGTTGTCGGCGACCGTCGACAGGCGGTTTGCCTGCGCGTTCATGCCGGAAACGCCGGTCCGCATCATTCCATAGAGGCTCATCGAAACGTCTCCGCTGTGTCCATGCTGCTGGCTGCGAGGCTACGCATGTTTTCTTGCGCGAGGCTGGCGCGGCGCTGCATCAGAAGACGAGCCGGTAGCCGAGGAAACGCTTGGAATCGATCGGGTCGGTGCCCAGCTTCTCGCGCAGCTTCTTGCGCAGTTTGCTGATGTGGCTTTCCACCACGTTCTCCTCGACCTCTTCGTCGAAGATGCCGTAGATGGCGTTGAAGACCTGGGTCTTGGTGACCCGGCGCCCGCGATTGCTCGCCAGATATTCGAGGATGCGGCGCTCGCGGCGCGGCAGGGGGAGGGGCTGACCGTCGATCTCGGGGTCGCGGCCGTCCATGAAGATGCGCATGGCGCCGATCTCGGTGTAGGCGACGTCTTCCTGGGCGCGGCGGCGGATCGCGGTGATGCGGGCCAGGATCTCACGGATATGGACGGGCTTGCGAATGACGTCATCGACGCCGCTCTCGAACAACCGCAGCGTGTTCTCCAGCGAATGCTGTTCGCTCAGCGCAATCACCGGGGCGCCGGTGCGGTCGCGGATCTGGCGCGGAGAGATGGAACCTTCGCGGCAATCGCCGATGAGGAAGGCCCTGACCGAGCGCAGATCGGTGTCGGCGGCCGAATTCACCCACTCACCGAATTCGCCGGATGCAAAGCCTGCACAGGCGATGCCCTCACGATCGAAAAGTGAATTGTATCCCTCTGTTACGAGCTCGCGCTCGTCAACGATCACAATCATCGGCCCCGCCTTCCGAATCAAATCATTTGCCCCGTGAAGAGAGGCCTATCCGCTGGCGAGAATCCTGAACAACCGTCATTTCTTATAGCTAGTTTCTTGGGAGTCTGGAATCGTATCGGTTGCATTAGCGTGCAGCCAGATACGCATTCGGCGCCAAGTCTTGGCCAGGCCAGAACAACAATTCGGGGTTGTGTGGCAGGTCTATTAGTAATGGGAAATGCGCTTATGGGTTGCAGAATCCGCGGGCGTTCGCGGTCCATTTTCCAAAGCCGGTGGCGACCATGTTGGCAATGACACGGCAGACATAGATCTTCTGCGCCGGGTCATTGTCGGGGCCGGCATGATAGCGGGCCACGGCCATCGACCAGGTCTCGTGACGGGCATGAAGGCTGGCCAGGAAGCGCGCCGCATAGTCGACGTTCTGACGTGGGTCGAGCATGTCCTCGACGCTGCGAAAATGCGATGCGTGGTAGTGGTGGTTGATCTGCATGCAGCCCAGATCGATCAGGGTCTTGCCCTCGCGCCGGGCATTGGCGAAGGCGGCAAGGGCCTCGGTCCGGCTCCTGGGAAAGACTGCTTTTCCCTCTATATTCAAAGCGTTGGGTTGAAGGCTGCCCTTGTTGCCGGTCTCCGTCAGGCCAACGGCATAAAGGATGCCGGGGGGAACGCCATAGCGGTCGGCGGCGCGCAGGATTTCCGGCTCGCAAGGGTTGGTCGTGGCTGCGGCAGCTGTTACCGCGCTAGATAAAGATATCGCCGCCAGCGCGCTCGCGAGAAGGCGAAGTGCCGCGGCCGTAGTCCTGCGCGTCATCGTTGCGGTTCCCTGAGGATTGCTGACCCGGTTGCTGGCCGCCGGCTCCACCATTGCCGCCGCCCGAATTCCCCGGTTGAAAGGATGCTGGATCGCGGCCTGTTGCCGCCGCCAACGGAGCGGTTGCATCCGTCCGGGTTGTAGCGGGAACTGCTACCGAAGGTTGCAGTATCGTGACCTTGTCAACCTCGAAGCCGAGCCCTCGCAGCGACTTGACGATGGCCTCGCTGTCGGCCGACAGCCGACGATAGGCATCGTGTGTTTCAGGCTTCAGCTCAATCGAAAGTTGTTCCCCGGAGAGGCGAAGATTGGCCGTCACCATGCCGAGTTCGGCAGGGTGAAGTTCGATCTTCAACACATGTGTCGGAACGGCAACAGAGCTGGCCAGATGGGTGGTCGTGGGTGAGGCTGAAAGCGCCTTTTGCGGCCCTGCGTCGGCGGCTATGGCGTTGATCACATTGAGGGCCGCCTGGCTGATGGGACCCTGCGGCGGCGCGGGGAAGCTCCGTTCCGACACCACGTCGATGCGCGCGGCGGACAGGGACTGTTTTCCCGCTTCGGGACGCATCGAGGACCGCACATCCTCGATGCTCCTCATCGCATTCGTGGTGGGCTTCGACGGCACGCCGGGCACATCGGCAGCCGGCGCGTCCGACAGCTTCTGAGCCGCCGCTGTGACGTCGCGTTTTGGCGCGCTGGAGGCAGCGCTCGGCGACTGACCGTCAAGCGCCGTCAAAGGTCCGTCGACGATCGACGCCTGCTCCGGCTTCGACATGGTTTCGAGTGCTTCGCGTCCGCCCGACGATTTTGAGCGGTAGGTCTTTGGCAGTGAAGCCTGTCCGCCGAGCGTCGGGTCCGACGGATTCTCGCCGGTGGCCGCATTGCCCCCCGCTGCCTTGGCCGCTGTCGAGAAATGCCGCAGGTCATGAAACGCGATCAGCAGCGGCAGGTCGTCCTGAAGCGGCGCGGTATCCGACGCCGTCTGTTCGGCGTCGGCCTTGTGCGCCTTTGCTTCCAAATCGTCCTTGCCGGTTTTCACGCTTGCGCCTTTGGCCGAGGTGGTCCTTCCGGGCTCGGCCGATGCCGGTTCGGCCTTGGCGCCATGCCCGGCGAGGCCGGCAGCGAGCTTGCTCCAGCGCCGGTCGCGCGATCCCGCCTCTGTCGACGCCTGCCGTTCCGGGCGGGCATCGTCGCGCAGCATTTTGCCGAAGCCGGCGTCATCGTTTCTGCCGTTCGCGGCAGGCTGCTCCGACGTCGCGCGCGTGGAGGCAAATCCTGGCAAGGCCGAGCCGAGGCTGGTGGTCATTTAGGGGCGGCTCCAAGCATCTGGTCGATCAGGTCGAGCTGTCGACGTGTTCTGGTCATGGCGGCGTCGGTCGGATCGGCGGGCGCCGGACCGGCGGCGGGCGAAGGTGCCGACGCCGGCACGACGGTCGCAGGCTCGGCGGAGGTGGCTGCAACTGCCGCCGTGTCCGGCGTATTGGCGGCCGATCCGCCGGAGGCCGCGGTGGCGGCGGGTTGCTCCGAGATGGCGCCTTCGACCGGTGGCAAGCCACTGTCATCGGCGTTTTGCGGCGTGGCGATCTCGGGAGCCGGAGGTTGCTCGGCCGCGACAGGGGCAGGCTTTTCCGCCGGAAGGGCGGTGGGCGGCGCGACGACCTCGCCGGCAATGGCCTGAGCGGCGTCGAGCAAGGCGCGGTCGCCCTCCGACAGCCGGCTGCGATCGATCTTGCCGAGCTTGGCACGAATGTCCTCGATTGTGCCCGAGGTGACGGTGGAAAGGCTGGCATAGAGCAGGGCGCGTGGATCGTCCTGATTGGTGTTGCCGTCACGGCCCTGCTCGGCCCGCGCCGAAGCGAAGGCCGAAAGGTCGTTCAGGCCGTCTATCGCGGCACGGCGGGCGATGCGCAGATAGATCACCTTCTCGCGCTCGGGATCCATCATCGAGGTGATGTCGCCCAGCTTGTCCTGGCTGATCGACATGTGCAGCGCGATGACGCCGGAGACAAAGGAGTCCGCGAACTGGCTGGCATAGGGCGAATAGAGGTAGCGCTCGACATACTGGGTGGAAGCAAGGGCGAAACGTGCCGCGTCGCCTTGCGCGACTGCAAGGCCGACCGAACGGCGAAGTGCCGCTTCCTCGACCAGCGTGCCGGGGCTGAGCAATCTTGCCTCGTCGAGCAGACCGAGTGCGGTCGCCGGTTGATCGCCGGCAAGCAGCGAGCCTTTGACCAAAGCGAGGAAGGCGCCGAGATCCGGAGGCAGCGCCATGGGATCGATCGGCCTCAAGGCTTCGATAGCCTTGCCGGGCCGGCCGTTGAGGTACTCAATCACGCCTTTGGCGATTGCAAGGCTTTGCGGGTCCGCCGTAGCGCGCGACGTGGCCGCTTCGACGGTCACCGGGTTGCCGCCGCTCATGCCGTAGACAAGCAGGGCCCGAAAATTCTTGGGATCCTTGTAGTCCTCGGCATTCGCCGCGCGCAGGCGCGCATCCGTCATCTCGAGCAGCTTGGCCTGCATCGGCAGGGCGGCATGATCGCCGGCGGCTATGCGGTCCTGGATGAGCTGCAGCGAGCGCACCAGCTGATACGGCTGCAGGGCCTCCTGGGCGAAACCAGTGGACGGGTGTCCGCCGGCCAGCAGCAACAGGCCAATCAACCGGCGGGTGACGGCCGCTCGCTTCATCCGCCGGTCGCCATCAGGATCTCGATGCGGCGGTTCGCGGCCGCCAATGGATCGGCTGCTATTTTCGGCTGGCGGTCCGCGAAACCGGCGACCTCGGTGATGCGGCGTTCGTCGACGCCGCCGCGCACGAGCATGTAGTACGCGGAATGCGCGCGCGCCGTCGACAGCCGCCAATTGTCGTAGCTGTCGCTGCGGAACGGCCGGGCATCGGTGTGGCCGTTGATGCTGATGGTGCCCTTCTGGCTGTTGACGATGCGGCCGATCTTCTCCATCGCCAGCACCAGTTCGCGTCTCGGCAACGCCGAGCCGACCTCGAACATGCCGAAGTCGAGCTGATCGGTGATCGAGATGACGACGCCCTTGTCGGTGGCTTCGACCGAGACGCCGTCGTGCAGCTTGTCGCCAGGCTTGAAAGCATCGGCCAACTGCCGCTTGACGTCGGCCGCTGCCTTCACGGCAGCAGCGGTTGGCGCCTTCTCCCCGATGTCGGGCTGGACGGCCTTTTGCGCCTCAGGCTCAGCCTTCGCTACCGCGGCCTTGGTGCCGTCCGGTTTCGTCTCGCCGGCCAATGCCGTGGCAGGGTTCGCGGCCTGTTTACTGGTCGCGTCCTTTGCCAGTGGCTCGAGCGGTGCCGCGACAGGCGGCACGGCTTTGACTTTGAGCACCTGCGTTTCGGCGGTCTTGTCGCCGGGCTTGGCCGGATCGCCCTCGATCTTGGTGCGCTGGGCGCTGGCCTCGGCGCCGGGCGCCGCGACCTGCTGCGACCAGAAATCCGGCTCGAAAGGATCGCGGTAGGAGGCGCCACCGGAGGCGCCGGTAGCCGGGCCGGCAGCCTGCATGCCGCCATCGCCTTTCTGGCTGACATTCTGCATAACGCCGGTATCTGTGGCGATTTCCGAAAGCACGGCGTAGGGGTCGGCGAAGAGATGGTCGTCGGAGTGTTCCGCCTGCTGTGGCTCCTGCTTGTCCTGCTTGCGCTCGGACGCGCCCGCGCCGGCATTGCCGTTCTGTCCGGCTTTGCTGGTCGCCTCTTGCGGATCGTCGGCCGTCAGTCCCATGGCGCGCGGGCCGTCGCCGAGATCCTCCAGGCCCTTGCGGCTCGAATTGCGGTCGACCAGCTTGACCGGGTTGAAGTAGCTGGCCACGGCTGCCTTGGTCTGCTCGTTGGCGGCGTTGATCAGCCACATGACTAGGAAGAAGCACATCATGGCCGTCATGAAGTCGGCGAAGGCGATCTTCCAGACGCCGCCATGGTGGGCCTCGTCATGGTCGTCATGACTGCGCCGCACGATGATGATCTCGTGGCGGCCCTGATCGGCGTTGGCGACGCTCATGCCAGGACCTCCGAGAGGGTCGTCGACCATTCGGCCATGCGCGTTTCGAACACCGCCTCGTCGATAGCCACGGTCAGGTCGAAGCCTGGCGCCTCGACAAAATCGAGATTGGCGGCGCGGGGTCCGAGCGATGCCTTCAGTGTTTCGAACATCGAGAGCGGGCCGCGCACGACGATGCGCACAGCCTCGGCGTCGCCAACCGCTTCGCGGACGGCGTCTGCCAACGCATCGATCGAACGTTTCTGCAGATCGTCGCTGACGATGCCGCCGATGATGCGGGCGACCGTGCCGGCGACAAGTCCGGTCACGCGCGCCTCCATCGCATCAATGTGCAACGAGACCGCCTTGCCGACATCGTCGCCAAGGCTTTCGAGAAATATCCTTGCTTCCTCAGCACTGGCCTGGCGTTCGGCTTCGAGCGCGGCGTCATGCGCAGCCGCCAGGCGGCCCTCCAGCGCTGCCTCCGCCTGGGCAACCGCCTCGGCGATCAGCGTGCCGATATCGGCTTGCGGCGCCGGCATCTCGGGCTTGTGTTCGGGATCGACTGCTGCCCGGGGCTGGCCGGCACGCTGCGCGCGCGTGCCGAAATCAGGCAGAAGGTCGAAGAGGGCTACGGAAGGCATGGTTTACACCGCCACTTCCTGGGAAGCCCATTTGCGCAGGATCTGCGCGGTGCGCTCCTCGTTGAGGTCGACCATCCTGGCAAGCCGGTCCTGCGGCGCCGGCCGGATCTTCTGGCGAAGATCGTCGACCGGAGTGGGGCCTGGGCGTGTGCCTGGCAAGGCGCCAACCGCGGCATTGTCGGTGGCCGCCATTGCCTCCGGCGTCGGCAGCGAGCGCTGGACGTCGTCGAAGCTGGGACCTGCCAGGGCTGGAGCAGCCTTTGCCGTCAGCGCCGCGGCCATCGGCCTCAAGCCGAAGAAGGCGACCAGGAAGACCACGACGATGAAGGCACCTGCATTGATCATCGTGCCGGCATGCTGGCCGATCGAATCGAGCATTCCGGCCTGCGGGATCGCCTCGCCGTCCAGGCCATCGATGAACTCGACCGCCGAGACGTCGATGATGTCGCCGCGCTTTTCATCCAGGCCGGTGGCGGATGTGACCATCTTCTGGATCTCGGCGACGCGCTTGGCGATCTGCTCCGGTGTGGCATCCTTGCCGAGGATGGTCGTCAGCCGCTGCTGGTTGACGACCACGGCAATCGACATCTTGGTGACGGTGTAGCCGTTGGAGACGGTGGCGATCTTCTTGGAATTGATCTCGTAGTTGGTGATCTCTTCCCTGCGGTCGTTCTGCGAGGAGGATTGCGGGCCATCGGTGGCGGTTGCCTGGGTCTCGGGCAGGTTCTGCTCGACGCTGGCCGGAGTGGAAGCCTGCTTCTGGTTGTTGTTCTCGTTGGCGCGCACCGACTGCACCGAGCGCTCGACGCGGGAATTCGGATCGAAGATGGTCTCTTCCGTCTGGCGGGTGTCGGTGTTGACCTCGGCCTTGACGCTGGCGCGGAAATTGTCGGGGCCGAGATAGGCCGTCAGCGCACGGCGGATGTTGTCTCCGATCTGCGCCTCGACGGTCTGCTCGACGCCCAGCGTGCGGGCGGCGCTGGTGTTGGAAGGGTCGTCGCCCGCAGCCAGCAGATTGCCGCTGGAATCGAGCACCGTCACCTTGTCGGCCGACAGGCCGGGGACGGCGGCGGCGACGAGATGGCGGATCGACATGGCACTCTTCTCGGCGTCGATGCCGGCGTAGCGGATGACCACGGAGGCCGAGGGCTGCTGCTCGTCGCGGCGGAAATTGGCGCGTTCGGACATGACGATGTGGACGCGCGCCGCCTTGATGCCCGATATCGACTGGATGGTGCGGGCGATCTCGCCTTCCAGCGCGCGTACGCGGGTGATCTGCTGCATGAACGAGGTGAGGCCGAGCGAGCCAACATTGTCGAACAGTTCGTAGCCGGCATTGGCGCTGGTCGGCAGGCCCTTTTCGGCGAGCAGCATGCGCGCCTGGGCGGTGGTGCCGGCCGGCACCAGAACCGAGGTTCCGTCGGCGCCGACATCGAAGCCGATACCGGCTTCGCCGAGCACCAGGCCGATCTGGTTCACGTCGGCGCGGTCGAGCCCGACATAGAGCGTGTCGTAGGCGGGGCGGTTGAGATAGACCGAGGCGATGCCGATGACGCCCATCACCAGAACGGCGATGCCCGCCAGCATGGCGAGGCGCTTCACGCCAAACCCGCGGAGATTCGAGATGATGCTCTGGATCTGTTCCGGCACGGTTCAACGACTCCCAGCATGATTGTCCGCCGGAACTCTAGTCTTCGAAGCTTGTGCGAAAATGAAATCGGGCCGCGCTTGCGGCGCGGCCCGTCAATCGGAGTGCGAAAAGGAGGGCGCCGGTGGCGCCCGCGATTAGTTCTTGAACAGCGACAGGATCGACTGCGAGGAGCTGTTGGCGATCGACAGTGCCTGGATGCCGAGCTGCTGCTGCACCTGCAGGGCCTGGAGGCGGGTCGATTCCTTGTTCATGTCGGCGTCGACGAGCTGGCCGACGCCGCGGTCGATGGAGTCCATCAGGCTCTGGGTGAAGGTCTTCTGCAGGTCGATCGAGCTCTTGGCCGAACCGATGATGGTGGCGGAATCAGTCAACTGGGCCATGACCTTGTCCATCATGGTGACCATCTGGGTGATGATGCCGTCGGTCACCCCTGGGGCCGTGATGTCGAGGTTGTAGGCGGAAATATTGTCGACCTTGGTGACCGCTCCCGCCGCCGTCTGGCCGGCAGTGTTCGCGGCGATATCCGTTCCTCCGCCCGCGATCACGCCAGCATAGGCGTTGTCATACAGGGTCTGGGCGGCGCCCGTGGAATAGATGGAGGTCTGGCGATCGAGGACGCCCTGGTTCTTGACCTCGGCGGCAAGGCCGTAGTCGAAAAGCTTGGTGCCCTCGACATTGATGTTGATCGTTCCGATCGAGACAGCGCCGGATGAAGAGCGATTGAATGAGGACACGATCTGCGAGTCGGGCTGGACGCCATCATTGGCGGACGTGACCTGCTTGGAGGTCACCGCGAGGAAATTCGAGCCGGAGAAGGTGGCCGCATCGGCAAAGGACTTCATCTGCGTTTGAAGCGCCTTGATCTCGGTCTGGGTCTTCGCCTTGGCGGCATCCGTCTGGCCGACCATGGACAACACCTTGGTCTTGATCTGGCCGATCGTCGTCAGCACGTTGGTGATGCCGGTGTAGGCGGCATCGACTTTCGAGGCGCCGAGGCCGAGTGCATCCTGCACCGTCGACAGGGCCGAATTGTCCGAGCGCATGGTGGTGGCGATCGACCAATAGGCGGCGTTGTCCGAAGCCTGCGAGACCCGATAGCCGGTCGATATGCGGGCCTGTGTCTGTTCGAGCGACTTGTTGGTGGCGCTGAGGCTTTGAAGTGCGGTTAACGCCGAGGCGTTGGTCATGATGCTCGCCAAGAAAGTCGCTCCTTCTCAAAAGCCGACATGCTCAGACATGCCGGATGGGCCTGTTCAACGATTGGCATCGTGCCGGTCGGACCGATTCGCCAACTGTCGTAAGCTATTGGTTAACCATAACTAGCGCGGCATGGTTAACAGCCTGTTAAAAGCTGGCTTTTGAGAGTTAAGGATCGAGGATTGTGCGGGGCTGGAGCAAACGCAAATAGGGCCGCGCTTTTGGCGCGGCCCGAATTTCTAGTGCGAACTGTGGTTGAGCGGAGGCGATCAGCCGCGGAAGAGCGACAGGATCGACTGCGAGGAACCGTTGGCGATCGACAGCGCCTGCACGCCGAGCTGCTGCTGGACCTGCAGGGCCTGCAGACGGGTCGATTCCTTGTTCATGTCGGCATCGACGAGCTGGCCGACGCCGCGGTCGATGGAGTCCATCAGGTCCGAGGTGAAGGTCTTCTGCAGGTCGATACTGCTCTTGGCGGCGCCGAGCGTGGTGGCCGAGTTGGTCATATCGGCGAGCGCGGAGTCGATGACGGTCAGCATCTGCTTGATCTGCGAATCGCTGGCAGCCGTGCCACCCGAGAAGATGGAAAGCGAGGCGGCCGAATAGGTGTCGGTGGCCAGTGCAGCCGCCCCTAGAGCTGTCTGCGTGCCGGAAACCGCTGCGGCCACACTGCCGTCGCTGCCGAGGCGGTACGTGTCAAGGATGCCCTTCGCGAGGCCCGAGGTGGTACCAGCTTCATAGAGCTTGATGCTTTCCACCTTGACGTCGATGGTCGAGATCGAAGATGCGCCGGCCGCGTCACGGTTGAAGGCCGAAAGGATCTTCACATCGGCAGCCGTCGTGGCTGTTGCGCCGCTGTCTACGGACAGCATGTTGGTGCCGGAGAAGGTGGCGCCGTCGGCGTAGGACTTCATCTGCGCCTGAAGAGCGGTGATTTCGGTCTGGGTCTTTTCCTTCGAGGCGTCCGTCTGGCCGTAGGAAGCCAGCAGCTTTGCCTTGATCTGGTTGATGGTGGAGATCGCGCTGTTCATGCCGGTATAGGCGGTGTCGACCTTCGAGGCGCCGAGGCCGAGAGCGTCCGAAACGGTGGACATTGCCTGGTTGTCGGAGCGCATCGTGGTGGCGATCGACCAGTAAGCGGCGTTGTCCGAGGCCTGCGAGACGCGATAACCGGTCGAGATGCGGGCCTGGGTGTCCTGGAGGGATTTGCTGGTGGCGTTAAGGCTCTGCAGAGCCGTCAACGCGGCGGAGTTCGTCATGATGCTGGACATGGTACTCGTACCTTGGTTTTTACAGGTGTTTTTTTGACATACCGGGCCTCCCGGTATGACGGTGCGGCATCATGCCAATGATCTCTGAAATCGATCACCCGCCATCTGCGAGCGAATATGCGGGCAAGTCCCTACCAAAGGGCTAAACCGGACGGTTAATCGAAAATATATTGCTGGAATTTCGAGCCGGCGCGGCAGAGTCAGTGGAAGGAGCGCACCAGGCTGCCGACAAGCAGGTTCCAGCCGTCGATCAGGACGAAGAACAGGATCTTGAACGGCAGCGACACCACCGTGGGCGGCAGCATCATCATGCCCATCGCCATCGTGATGGTGGCGACGATCAGGTCGATGACCAGGAATGGCAGCACGATCAGGAAGCCGATTTCGAAGCCGCGCCGGATCTCCGAGATCATGAAGGCGGGCACCAGGATGCGCAGGTCGACGGTGTCACGCGAAACGGTCTGGCCGCGCTCGCGGGCGAGATCGGCGAAGAGGTCGAAATCCTTGTCACGCACATTGTGCAGCATGAAGGTGCGGAACGGATCGGAAATCTTGTCGAAGGCTTCGGTCTGGGTGATCTGGTTGTCCATCAGCGGCTTGACGCCGGTATTCCAGGCCTGATCGAAGGTCGGCGCCATGACATAGAAGGTCATGAACAGCGACAGCGAAATCAGGATGAGGTTTGCCGGTGTCGACTGCAGGCCGATGCCGGCGCGCAGGATCGAGAAGGCGATGACGAAGCGGGTGAAGCTGGTCACCATGATCAGCAGGCCCGGCGCGACCGACAGAACAGTCAGCAGACCGAACATCTGGATGATGTAGCCGACGGTGGTGCCGTCAGCCTTGCCGATACCGCCGAGGTCGAGCTGCTGAGCCGCCGCGATGGAGGTGGCGGCGGCGATCATGGCGGTGGCGAGAAGGAACTTTCTCATTCGAGCAGCAATGTCCTGATGAGTACCTGTTTGGCGTGACCCTGGCTGCGGATCGCGGCGCGTTCTTCGAGGTCGGCCTTCAGGTGCTGGTAGCCGCTGGCTCCCTCGATCTGATGCATCTTCAAGGTGCGCACCAGGGCCAGGAGATCTTGGTGGATGTCATCCGACATTGCCTGTGGCTGCGGCGCGTCATAGACGACGGACACCTCCATCCTGATCCAGGTGCCGGCAGGCGAGGCGATGTTGGTGGTGATCGGCGCCAGCACGACAAGCATCGGGCCCAGGCCTGGTTGCTCGGCTGCGGCGGGCTGCATGATCTTACCTTCGTTCTCAGGCGCGACCGGTACCGACGCCGGTGCGCCGACGCCCTTGAGATAACCGCCGGACATCCAGCCCACGCCAATGGCGGCCGCCGTCACAAGCAGCAGCATGCCGGCCTGAATGACAGGGGAGGGACCCTTGCGCGGCTGAACCTGTTCAATATTTGCCACGGCGCCCTGCCCCGATCCTAGAACGGAAGAACCTGGTCGAGGATCTGCTGGCCATAGGCAGGTTGCTGGACCTCGGTGATGCGACCGCGTCCGCCGTAGGAGATGCGGGCCTCGGCGATGCGTTCGTAGGGGATGGTGTTTTCGGCGCCGATATCGGCCGGCCGCACGATGCCGGCTAGCGTCAGCACCCTGAGCTCGGCATTGACGCGCACTTCCTGCGATCCGGTGATCATCAGATTGCCGTTGGGCAGCACATCGGTGACGATCGCCGCGACATTGAGTTCAAGCGTTTCCGAGCGCTTGATCTCGCCGTCAGCCGTCGTGTCGGTGGTGGAGGTGAGCGCCCCGGCGCCCTTGCCGGCGGTGCTCCACTTGTCCCACTGCGCGCTGAGGTCATAACCGAGCTTGCGATTGGCGGTGCGGCTCCTGTCGTTCTGGTTCTTGAAGTTGGCGCGATCGTTGATCTTGATCTTGACCGTCAGGATGTCGCCCTGGGACAGCGCCCGCGGGTCGGTGAACAGCCGGCTCTGGCGGTCGTCCCACAACGAGAATTTCTTGACCGGCGCTGGCGGCGTTTGCGGATATCGATAGAGCGAGCCGGTGCTACCGCCATCGATGCCGGAGCCGACCGGGGACAGGGCTGGCTCTCTGCCGACCTCCTTGAGGTTGGTTCCGCAACCGGACAGCATGGCAACCGCGCACAGGACAAGCATCTTCCGGATCATGACGGATCTACCCTTCGGGCTGCGCTGGCCATAATGCCGGTGAGCGTCGCCGCCGCCTTCTGGTCCATTTCGTTGAGGATGACGCTCGCCTTGCGTGAATCGAGCTTCATCAATATAGCCGCAGCCAGGTCGGCGTTGACGATGGCCAGCCGCTCGGCGGCGGCGTCGGGTTTCATACCGGCGTAGATCTGGACGACGCCGTCCTCGGCCCGGGCCAGGAAAACCTCGCGCCGCTTCAGCCAGGTCTCGTATTCAGCTTTCTTTGCATCAAGAGCTTTCATGCGCTCGTCAATGCCAGCCTGGAGCTGCTTCAGTTCCTGCGCCTGCAGGACATAGCGGCGGTCGCGGGCGGCATCGGCGATGTTTGAGCAGAAGCGCTCGATCTCGCTTTGGTCCGGCGCCTTTTCCCGTGTCAGTTGCTGCGGCGCCGCCGCCACCTGTGCTCCCGGCAGGACCTGGCGGACCGTCTCCTCGCCGCGCGCGGTGCCGCCGGCAAAGGGCAGAGCCGCGAGAAAAGCGGTCGCAAGCAGGATCGCGGCTTTGCGGCGTCTGTCGTGGCGTGGGAAGGAGCGCGTCATCGGCATCGCCTATTGCAGAACCAGGTCGGCCTGCAGGGCCCCGGCCGACTTGATGCCCTGCAGAATGGCGATGATGCCGTCCGGCTTGACGCCGAGGCGGTTGAGGCCGGAAACGAGGGTCTGGAGATCGGGCCCGTCAAGCACGGCAACGCGGGCGTCGGGCCGGCTGGCGTCGATGGCGGTGAACGGTTCGATCGCGGTCTCGCCCTTGGAGAAGGGTTCGGGCTGCACGACGCGCGGCGCTTCGGTGATGCGCACGGTGAGCGTGCCGTGGCTGATGGCGACCCTTGAGATCTTGACGTCATTGCCGATGACGATGGTGCCGGTGCGCTCGTCGATCACGACACGGGCCGGCGTGTCGGATTCGACCACCAAATTCTCGATTTCGGCATAGAAGCGCGCCGCCGAGACACCCTTCGGCCTTCTGATCTGGACGGTGCGCGAATCGCGCTCGGCCGCCACCCGCATGCCGAAGCGCTGGCCGGTGTAGTCGTTGATGGCATCCGCGATGCGGATAGCGGTCGAGAAATCGGGATTGCGCAGCTGCAGCGTCAGGATCGCCTGATCGTCGAATTCGGCTTGGACAGCACGCTCGACGATGGCGCCGTTGGGCACGCGGCCGGCGGTCGGCACGCCTTGCGTCAGCTGCTCGGCCTGTCCTTGCGCGGTAAAGCCGGACACGATGACCGAGCCCTGGCCGACGGCATAGATTTCGCCGTCCGCCGCCTTCAGCGGCGTCATGATCAGCGTGCCGCCGGAAAGCGAGGTCGCGTCGCCCATCGAGGAGACGTCGATGTCGATGCGGGCGCCCGACTGCACGTAGGGCGGCATGTTGGCGGTGACGATGACGGCGGCGACATTCTTGGCGCGCGCGCTGCCGCCTTCGGTGGCGATGCCGAGGTTTTCGAGCATCGCGCGGATCGACTGTTCGGTGAATGGCGAGTTGCGCAGGCTGTCGCCCGATCCGGCAAGGCCGATGACCAGGCCGTAGCCGACGAGCTGATTGTCGCGCGAACTCTGCAGCTGGGCGATGTCCTTGATACGCGAGGCGACCTGGCCCGGCGGCAGCGAACTCGGCCCGGTCGAGACCCGGAACATGCGGCTGGTGGTGGCCGGATCATATTCGGGATCGTTGTAGACGCCGCCATTCTTGGCGGCGAGCTCGCGCTTGGCCTTCGGCGTCAGGCCGTCGGCCAGCGCCGGCTGCAGGCCAAGCACGGCTGCCAGGATCAAGGTAAGCCCGCGCATCATGAAGCGCTGACCTGGATGGTTCCATCCGCCATCACCGTGCCGGACAGGATTTTGCCGCTGTCGATGTTGCGAACCTTGACGAGGTCGCCCGCGGCTCCTGGCTGCAGCGTCACGGCGGTCGCCGAGATCGTCAGGCCGCCGGCGATGAAGAAGATCTGCACGGAGGCACCCTGTTCGACCAGCCAGGCCTCGCGGATGGCGGCGGAGGGAATGTAGCGGCCGGGCAGCAAGGTGCGCTTGGCGACCTTGCCATCCAGTTCCTCGGCCCGTGTGGCGACCGCCTCCGGCTTGTGCTTGCCGACGATAAGGGTGACCTGTTTCAGGGCAGCCAGGTTGATGGTCTCGCCGGGATAGATAACCCGGCTCGGAATAAGCACCACCTCGCCGCCAGCTTGATTGCTGGCGATCCGGGTGGCCGACTGGTTGGCCGATTCCTGGGCAAAAGCCGGCATCGTGCCGGTCACCAGCGCAAGGACGAGCGCGGTGCGGCGGAATGCAGACAGGAGGCCGGGCGTCGACATCATGCGTTACCTGATGTTCTTGGAGACCACGGAGGCCATGTCGTCGGCGGCCTGGATGACCTTGGAGTTCATCTCATAGGCGCGCTGCGCCGAGATCAGCTCGGTGATTTCCTTGACCGGGTCGACGTTGGAGGCTTCGAGATAGCCCTGCTGGATGGTGGCAAAACCGGGATCGCCAGGCACGCCGACATTCGCGGGCCCCGAAGCCGTGGTTTCCTGGAACAGATTGTCGCCGAGCGGCGCCAGGCCGGCCTCGTTGGCGAAATTGGCGATCTGAAGCTGACCGAGGTTCTGCAGGTCGGTCTGCCCGTCGATGCGGGCGAAGACCTGGCCGGTCTTGTTGACGATGACCTCGACGGCATCAACGGGAACATTGATTGCCGGAATGACCGCAGCGCCGTCGACCGTCACCAACTGGCCGGTGGCGTTGGTGTTGAGAGCGCCGGCGCGGCTGTAGAGCGTGCCGCCGTCGGCACCCTCGATCTGGAACCAGCCCCTGCCGGTCAGCGCCAGGTCGAAACTGTTGCCGGTGCTGGTCAGTTCGCCCTGGGTGTGCACGTTGCGCACCGCCGTCGTCTTGACGCCGAGGCCGATCGAGACGCCCTCCGGCACCAGCGAGGCGTTGGAGCGGTTGGGCACGCCTTGCGTGCGGTCGACTTGATAGAGCAGGTCGGAGAATTCGGCACGGGCGCGCTTGTAGCCGGTGGTATTTATGTTGGCGATGTTGTTGGCGATGACTTCCAGATTTGTCTGCTGGGCATTCATGCCGGTGGCGGCGATGGCGAGTGCTTTCATGGCGAAATTCCTCAGATGCCCATTCGACTGACTTCGAGATAGGCGGAGACCACCTTGTCGCGTATCGCGACTGCGGTCTGAAGCGCCTGCTGCGCGCTCATCACGGCGTCGACCACCTGGCGGGTGTCGGCATCGCCCTTGAGCGCCTGCATCGATACCTGCTCGGCGTTCTGCATCGTGTCGACGGTCTTGGAGGCTGCCTGGCTCAGCGCTTCGGCAAAGGAGGTGCCGACATTGCCACCGGCTGACGGTGTCGCGCCGCCCTGGAGCAGGCTTGTGGCGGCGTCATCGCCGCCGATCGACGGCTTGAACTGAAGGGCTCCGATACCGCTGATCATTACTGGTTCCTCATCAGGTCGATGGTCATGGAAATCAGGTCGCGGGCCTGCTTGACCACCTGAAGGTTGGCCTCGTAGGAGCGATTGGCCTCGGTCATGTCGGCCATTTCGATCAGCACGTTGACGTTGGGCATCTTGACGTAGCCCTTCTCGTCGGCGGCCTCGTTGCCGGGCTGGAACTCGACTGGAAAGTCACTGGGATCTCGATCGATCGAGTTCACTGCAACCGTTGAACTGCCGGAGGCCCGGTCGAGCTCGGAGACGAAGCTGATGGTCTTGCGGCGATAAGGGTCGGAGCCGGGCGCGGTGCCCGTCGACTGGGCGTTGGCGAGGTTCTCGGAAACCACGCGCAGGCGTTCCGACTGGGCGCCGAGGCCGGATGCTGCGACTTTGAGGGCTGCGGTCAGTGCGTCCATGGTCAGCTCTTCACCGCCATCATCATCATCGAATGGAACGCCTTGACGATCGCCGTGTTGAGCTCGAAGGACCGGCGCACCTCGCCGGCCTTCAGCAACTGGTCTTCCAGCACGACCGAGTTCTTGGACGGCATGACAACGCCGTCATCTTCCTGCGGCTTGATGGTGAAGCCGGCATTGGTCGCTGCATTGCCGAGATGGCCGGCCTGGGTGGCCTGCAGCGATACGGCGGCGCGGTCGAGCACCTTTTCAAATGGCTCGACGTCGTTTGCCGTATAGCCTGGCGTGTTGGCATTGGCGATGTTGCCGGCGACGGCCGACTGGCGCACGGCCAGCCATTGCGCTTGCTTGGCGGCGAGGTCGAAAAGGGAAACGGGCTCCATGGGAATCTCCGAGCAGGTACCCAGAGACTAGGCCGCCAGTCTTGCGCGGGCCTTGCGGATGGCCGCAAGCCTGAGATCGTTTATCGGGACAGTTCGATCACCTGGTCGGCACTGGTGACCATGACCCATTTGCCGTTGCGCTGCTCGATGGAGGATACCTTGCTGGAATCCGGCAGTATCGAGCCGCGCTGGACCATCCAGAGGCCAGCGTCGTCCTGGATCATGGCGCGGCCGTTGGCGACATGAACCATGCGGAATTTCGCCGCGTCGGCCGGAAACGGTTGCTCGTCGGATGCGGCTGCGGGATCGGCATCATCCCGCACCGTCCCCGTGGCAAGAAGATCGAGATTGGCCGCGGGAACGTCCTTTGCCGTCAGCGGCGCGCTGCGTTCGGCGACCACGCCGCCGCCCGCTCGCCCGGAATTAGAGCCTGTGCCGCCGAACTTCATCGCCTGGACGCCAAACTGGTCCTGGTTGAAGAAGATATACCAGGGGAACAGGGCGCAGATCAGGCCGAGCGCGATGCCGAGCGCGGCAATGACGAAATCGCTCCGTCGGTCGGACTTCTTCTCCAGTCGGGGAAACGGCGCCTTTGGCGGCTGCGGCCATTCGGTGCGCGGGAACAGGCCGTCGATCAGCGATTCCCGGCTGGCCTGCGTCATCTCGGCAGCCACCGCCTGGGGAGCCCGGGACAGAGCGGGTTCGACGGGCCTGGCCAGATCAGGATCGGCTTTGCCAGCCCGTGGCAGGATTGGCTTGACGGCTCTGGCCAGAACGGCCTCGGCTTTGGCCGCGATGGCACGGGCGGCCTTTGCTTTGGCAGTTCTCGCCGTGTCAGCCTCTGCCTGCTGCGCGGCATTGGCCTCGGCGATCATGTCGCGCAGGATGCGCTCGGTGTATTCGCGTTCAGTCTCCGGCATCGGCGTTCAGCTTGCTCTTGAGGTGGCGGGCGAGATCGGAGAACGGGTCGGCTGAGGGGCGATCCTTCGGCCCTTGCGTCAGCGCTTCATAGATCAGCGGCACCTGGCGCACGGCGATGTCGAGTTCGGCATCGACGCCGCCCTGATAGGCCCCGAGCAAGCGGATATCGCGTGTGTCCTCGAAGCGCGAGATCATCGACTTCAGCCTTGTCACCAGCGCGCGCTGTTCGACGCTCCAGGCCTTTCCGGCCAACCGCGATATGGACGACAGCGGGTTGACGGGGGGGTAGCGACCCTGTTCGGCGATCGTGCGGTCGAGCACGACATGGCCGTCGAGGATGCCGCGCACGGAATCGGCGACCGGGTCGTTGTGATCGTCGCCGTCGACCAGTACGGAAATGATGGCGGTGATCGATCCCTTGCCTTCCGTACCCGGCCCGGCGCGTTCGAGCAGCTTGGGCAATTCGGTGAACACCGAGGCCGGATAACCGCGGGCGACCGGCGGCTCGCCGGTTCCCGTCGCCACCTCACGCAAGGCATGAGCGAAGCGGGTGATCGAATCCAGCACCAGCAAAACGCGATGCCCCTGGTCGCGAAAATGCTCGGCGACGCGCATGGCGGTGTCCGGCGCACGCCGGCGCATCATGGCGCTTTCGTCGCTGGTGGCGACGACGGCGATGGTCTTGGCCATGCTGTCGCCGATCGTGTCCTCGAGGAATTCACGGACTTCCCGGCCGCGTTCGCCGATGAGCGCCACCACGACGGTATCGAATGCGTCGGCTCCGGCGAGCATGGCGAGCAGCGTCGACTTGCCGACGCCGGAGCCGGCAAAGATGCCGAGGCGCTGGCCGAAGCAGAGCGGCGTGAAGATATCGATGACCTTGACGCCGGTCATGAAGGCAGTGCCGACGCGTTGCCGCGCCATGGCGCCCGGCGTCGTCTGGGCGCCGCGCGATGTGTCGTCTCCCCGGGCGAGCGGCGGGCCGCCATCGATCGCCCTGGTGAGTGCGTCGATGGTGCGGCCGCGCCATGAGGCATGCGGTGCCACCACAAGCGGACCGCGGCGGAACACGGCATCACCGATGCCGGAATCGGCGCTGCGTTCGAAGGGTGCCACGACGGCCTCGTCGCGGCCGATCTTGACGATCTCGCCGCGGCGCGCACCGGCATGGCCGGGCTGCTCGACGATGTCACCCAGCCTGGCGAAGCTGGAAAGGCCGTGCACCTTGTAGTGCGTGGGCGTGACTTCGATGACGCGGCCGCCGCGCTTGAGCAGTGCCTCGGCGTCGGCGAAACGCCGCCAGACCCGTTCCAGGGCGGCAAGCCGGTCTTCCGGTGCCGGCTGGAGTTGTCTTTCGAGTGCCCGCAGGGATGGCTGGTCGAGCGACATGGACTATTTCGAGCCGAGCGTCTTGATCGCCTCGTCGGTGGACGAGTCGGTCTGGCGCATCAGGGCGGCGGTGTTCTCGAAGGCGCGCTGGACCATGATCAGCCTGGTGATCTCCAGCACCGGATTGACATTGGACTCTTCGAGAAAACCTTGGGCAACGCCGATATCGGAGCGATCGGTGACAGGCTCCGGGGTGCGTGCCGGAACAATGCCGGAATTGCCATAGCGGACGAAGTTCGCGCCTGGATCGAAATTGTAGAGGCCGATCGATCCGACAAGCTGATCGTTCTGGCGCAACGAACCATCGGCCCCGGCCTTGGGCGGACCGTTGCGGGGGTCAAGCTGGATCGGCGAGCCGCCGGCATCGAGCACCGGGTGGCCTTCGATCGACATCAGTTCGCCGTTCTCGTTCATCGAAAAACGGCCGTCGCGGGTCATGACGGTGCCGACCGGCGTCTCTATAGCGAACCAGGCATCGCCCTGGATGGCGAAATCGAAGGGATTTCCGGTCTCGCTCAAGGCACCGTGGGCGCCGGAAAGGTAGGTCTTGCCCGGGGAGGCGAATGACACCGATTTCTGCCCGGTGCCAGAGACGACGTCCTCGAACTTCACGCCGGTGGCGCGAAAGCCGATCGTGGAGGCGTTGGCGACGTTGTCGGCGATGGTGTCGAGGCGCCGCTCGAGCGCGATCTGCGATGAAAGAGCGACGTACAGGCTGTCCCGCATGATGGTCTCAGAACCTCAGTTTCTGCATGGCCATCATCAGGTCGGTGGAGATGCCGACGGTGAGTGGCTGGGCAAACAGCACGCTGACCGAGGTGACGGCCGATGAAGTCGGGTTGTTGATCTCGTACATGCTGGTGAAGCGCGTCAGGAACTTGCCGAGTTTCTCGGGGTCGGAGAAATCCGAGATGTCGAGTTTCTGCTCGAACAGCTGCGCCTGCTTGTCGACATCGGCGGTGGCGAAGGAATCGGGCAGGCCGAGCACGGTGCGCACGACACTGGCAAGCGCAGTGTCGGCCAGCACGTCATACCAACTGGTGATGGTTGGGGCCTTGCGATCGAAATAAAGCGCCAGCCGCACGCCCTGGTTGGTCTGGCCGGCATCCTCTTCGAGGGTCTGGCGCATGTATTTGTCGACGGTCGGCTGCTGCGCCGGATTGATGGTGGTGGCCGCTTCGCCGTATTGTTCGAAGTTGAAGGCGGCGGCCAGTCCGGCATAGGCCTTGTTGGTCATCTTGTTGGCGACGCTGTCGGCGTCGCGAATGCCACCGGCAAGAACGTTGCGGATGAGGTCCTTGCTTTCCGTCGCCGGGTCCAGTCCGTAGGCCGAGAGCACGTAGTTGTACAATCGGCTGTTGGCCATCAGGTCGTCGATGGACTTCACGTTCGTGACGTTGGCAAGGTAGTACGCGGTCTCCGACTTGATGTAGTCCGCATTCGGCGCGATCAGGCCAAGCGCCGACTCCGTCGTATAGATTTTCGGCGTGTCTTTCTGCACTTCGTCGCGCGACGTTGTCTGATCGCCATATTGGGCAAAGTTGAAGGCCGTGACGAAGTTGGCGTACCGTTTATCCGTCAGCTTGTTTGCTGGGCTGTCGGGGTCGCTGACGCCGCCCTCGAGCATTGTGCGGATCTGCTGCGGCGTTTCGGTTGACGCATCAAGTCCGTAGGAAGCCATGGCGAAGGTGAGCAGGCGCTTGTCCGCCATGAGGTTGTCGATCGACGTCACCTTGGAAATGTTTGCCGCGTAATAATCGGCCTCGCCCTTGATATATTGCGCGCTTGGCTCGACCAATGTCAGTCCGGCTCCGGCCATGTATCCTTTCGGCACCGCCTGCTGGACATCGTCGCGCATGGTCGTCTGATCGCCATACTGGGCGAAGTCGAAGGCTGCGACGAATTTGGCGTAGCTCTTGTCGGGCAGTTTGTTGGCGGGACTGTCGGGGTCGCTGACGCCACCTTCGAGCATCGCCTTGACGGTTGCGGCAGGTTCGGTTGCGGCGTCGAGTCCGAAAGCGGCCATCGCATATGTCAGCAGGCGGCTGTCGCCCATCAGGTCGTCGACCGATTTAACCTTGGCGATGTTGGTGACGTAGTAGGCGGTTTCGCTCTGGTAGTAAGGGAGCCCCTTCTGCGAGGCGCCGATCTGGACTTGCAGCGCATAGTTGCTGGTCACCAGTTGCTGCGCCTTGTTGTAGACAGTCGTACTGGTGCCGTTGGCGGCGAAATTGAAGGCCCTGACGAATTCGGCGTAACGCTTGTCGGTCAGCTTGTTGGCGAAGCTGTTGGGATCGGAGACGCCTTCCTTGAGTGCCTTGACCATGAAGGCCTTGGCGTAAGCCATGTCCTCGAGCCCGTAGGCCTTCATGGCATATTTGAACAAACGGTCATTCTTGACGAAATCGTCGATCGATTTCACCTTGGTGATGTTGTCCAGATAATACTTGGTGTCGCGATCAACCACGGGCTGCTGCTCGATCCTGTCGATCGACTTTGAAATGTCCCTGGTGATGAGCTGGTAGCTGGTAAAGGTATTAAGCAAAAAGGTGCCTCCGGCCGAAGCTATGTCCGGACAATACCCCTACTTCCTTGCGCGAAACTGAATCGTCTCCGACGCCTTCGATTCAAGCCTCACACAAGGCACGGGGGCTATCCCTAGCTCCTGATGTGAAATGCGGAAGGACCTGTCGTGGGCATTCTGATTGGACTGGTGGTAACGCTCGGCTGCGTCCTTGGCGGCTTCATGGCCATGGGCGGCCATCTTCACGTGCTGATCCAGCCCTGGGAGGCGGTGATCATCTGTGGTGCGGCTTTTGGCACCTTCCTCGTCGCCAATCCGATGAAGACGGTCAAGGATACCGGCAAGGGCATTCTCGAAGCCTTCAAGCAGGCGGTGCCGAAGGAACAGGACTATCTCGAAACGCTCGGCGTGCTGCACTCGCTGATGCGCGAGCTGCGCTCGAAATCCCGCAGCGAGGTCGAGGCGCATATCGACAATCCGGAAGAGTCGGCGATTTTCCAGGCGTTCCCAACCGTGCTGCATAACCACGATCTGACGCATTTCATCTGCGACTACTGCCGGATCATCATCATCGGCAATGCCCGCTCGCACGAGATCGAGGCGCTGATGGACGAAGAAATCCAGACCATCAGGTCCGACAAGATGAAGGCCTATCACGCGATGGTGGCGGTGGGCGATGGCCTGCCGGCGCTCGGCATCGTCGCCGCCGTGCTCGGCGTGGTCAAGGCGATGGGCGCGCTCGACCAGTCGCCGGAAATTCTCGGCGGTTTGATTGGTGCCGCGCTTGTCGGAACGTTCCTCGGCATCTTCCTGTCCTATTCGGTGGTCGGACCGGTCGCCACCAAGATCAAGACAGTGCGCGAGAAGAAGAACCGCCTCTATATCATCGTCAAGCAGACGCTGTTGGCCTACATGAACGGCGCGCTGCCGCAGGTGGCGATCGAGTTCGGCCGCAAGACCATCTCGTCCTATGAACGGCCGACGATCGACGCGGTCGAGCAGAGCACGATGAATACCGGCACCGTCGAAAAGAAGGCCGCCTGAACGATGCGCGACAGATCGGTCCCGGCACTGTCATGACCAGCCTGGGCAGTCCAGCGGAAGCGCGCTCGCTGATCATCGAGCGTCTGGTCGGCGACAGCGGCGAGGCCGCGCAGGTCATCGACGCAGGCCGCGCCATGGCCGAACGCGCCGTGCCGCTGCTGCAGAAAAGCCTGACCAGCGAGTTTGGCGTTCCGGTCGTCGTCGATCTCAAAGCGATCGAGGTCAGCCGCGTTCCCGAGGCGCGTTCGCGTGCCGGCGACACGTTTGCGATGACCGTGATCAGCTCGTCGGCGTCCTCCGATGCGATGACCCTGGTAATCGATGCTCCGGCGATCGCCATCATGGTCTGCACGCTGTTCGGCGGCGACCCGGATCTGCCGGCATCGCCGATCGAACGCGATCTGTCGCAAATCGAAATCGATGTTTCGACCATGCTGTTCCAGCAGGTCGCACAGGCCCTCAACGGATCGGGAAAGCGTTCGCTCGACCTGCGCCTGCCCGCGCCGCGGGCAATGTCGGGCACCGAGGCGAAGCGGTACGTGCTGCGCGATGGCGCGGCAATCCGCATCGTGCTTGGCATCTCGACGCCGGCCGACAGTGGCACCGTGACGGTGACGATGCCGCAGCGCGTCGTGCTGGCCAGCCGCGACGGAGCCGTGCCTGTCAGCGACGACGATCACGGCCCCAGCTGGCGCGCCCGCTTTTCGGAAGAGGTGATGCGCTCCACCGTGGCGCTCGAGGCCACGATGCCGCTGGCGCGGCTGACGCTCGGCGACCTCGCCGGTTTCGAAATCGGCGACGTCATCGAATTCGAGGAAACGGCCCAGTCCCAGGCGCGTCTCAGCGCACGGGGCAAGACGCTGTTCGTATGCGAGTTCGGCAAACTGGGACAGAATTACACCGTCCGGATCAGGCAACCTTACGATGCCGGGCAGGACTTTATCGACGGGCTGATGCCGGCTGCCGCCGGACGCGCCTGAGCATTTGGAGACGATCATGGCCAAAACCAAGGCGGAAGCCGACCTCGACCAGCCGGACGAGCAACTCGACCGTGCCATCGAAGAGTTGCGCGGGGTCCTGCATGAAGAGGAGCAACGCCCCGATGCGGCGTTCAGGGCGGCCTCATCGGCCAATTCGAGCGTGATCATGAACATCCCCGTCGATGTCCAGATCATCCTCGGCAGCACCGAGATGCCGGTCTCCGATCTGATGGCGCTGCAAAAAGGGTCGACCGTGGCGCTCAATCGCCGCATCGGCGAACCTGTCGACGTCGTGGTCAACGGCCGAAAGATCGCGCGCGGCGAGATCACCGTGCTGGAAAGCGATCCTTCGCGCTTCGGCATCAGGCTGACCGAAATCATCGCCGGCACGAAGGGCGCCTAGACATGGTTTGCGGGGCTTGCCGGTGGCAGCGGAGGCGAGTGGCATGACGACGCCGGTGACCTTGACCCGCGCGCAGAAGGCGGCCGCCATACTTGTGGCGATGGGCAAGCCGTCGGCCAGCCGCCTGCTGAAATTCTTCAAGCAGGAAGAACTGAAGGCCCTGATCGAGGGCGCCCGGCTGCTGCGGACGATTCCGCAAAGCGATCTTGAGCGCATCGTCGCCGAGTTCGAGGCCGAGTTCACCGAAGGGGCGGGATTGCTCGATTCCGCCGACAGGATGGACACCATCCTCAACGAATCGCTCTCGCCCGAAGAGATGAGCGCGATCATGGGCGACAGGAAATTCGAGGTCGCACCGGAAGGCCCGCCGCCGATCTGGCCCGAGCTCGAAAAGCTCGAGCCGGCGCGGCTTGGCGCCTTCCTGGCCGGTGAGCATCCGCAGACAGCGGCCATGGTGTTGTCGAAGCTGGTGCCGCAGGTGGCGGCGAGCGTGCTGCTGACACTGACCAAGCCGATGCGTGGAGAAATCATCAAGCGCATGGTGACGATGGCCAATGTTCCCGACGCTGCCGCCAGGATCGTCGAAAACCGGCTGCGCACCAGTGTGCTGGCGGAGACCTCGACCAAGGATACCTCGGCCGGACAGGCGCGTGTCGCCAGCGTCCTCAACGAACTCGACAAGCCGCTGCTCGAGGAGGTGATGCAGGATCTGGAAGCCGCCGGCACGCCTGATCTCGACGGCGTGCGAGCCCGGCTGTTTGCTTTCGACGATCTGCCGCTGCTCACCCAGAAAGCGCGGGTGCTGCTGTTCGACGGGCTATCGACGGAGCTGGTCACGCTGGCCTTGCGTGGCACGTCGGCCGCCCTTGCGGAATCGGTGCTCTCGGCCATCGGCGCCCGCTCGCGGCGCATGATCGAAGCCGAGCTCGGGCAGGGCTCGGACGGGATCCCCCTCGCCGACATCATGGCGGCCCGCAAGACGATCGTCACGACGACGATCCGGCTGTCGCGCGAAGGCGCCTTCGAACTCCCCTCGACCCAAGACGCCGCCTAGGACCGCGCCATGGCTGACGCGGTCGACAAGGATTCGAAAACCGAAGAGGCGACGGAAAAGAAGATCCGCGACACCATCGAACAGGGCAAGCTGCCCCATTCGCGGGAGACAGCGCTCTTTGCCTCGTTCGTTGCCATACTGGTGTTCACCGTCTTCTACGCCAAGGATGCGATCATCGATCTCGGCATGTTCCTGTCGATGTTCCTGGAGAAGCCGGAAGCCTGGCCGATGGACACCGAGACCGACGTCATCGCGCTTTACAAGATCGTCCTGCTCGAGGTCGGCCGCGCCGTCCTGAGCTTGATGGTGCTGCTGACCGTCGCCGGCGTCGGCGCCTCGGTGTTCCAGAACATGCCGCAATTCGTAGGCGAGCGGGTCCGGCCGCAACTCTCGCGCATTTCGATCGCCAAGGGTTGGAACAGGCTGTTCGGCATCCAGGGTTGGGTCGAGTTCCTGAAGTCACTCGGCAAGGTCGGGTTTGCCATCGTCGTGCTGAGCTTCACCCTGTCGGAAGACCACCGCAAGCTGCTCGCCGGGATGATCACCAATCCGGTCGCCTTCGGTCTCGTCATCCGCGGCATCGCCGTCGACATCCTGGTGGCGATCGTCTTCGTCATGGGGCTGATCGCGGCAGTCGACATCGTCTGGTCGCGCTTCCACTGGAAGCAGGATCTGCGCATGAGCAAGCAGGAGGTCAAGGACGAGTTCAAACAGTCCGAGGGCGACCCGATCGTCAAGTCGCGGCTGCGCTCCCTGGCGCGCGACCGGGCGCGCAAACGGATGATGACGGCGGTGCCGCGCGCGACGCTGATCATCGCCAACCCGACGCACTTCTCGATCGCGCTGAAATATGTGCGCGACGAGGACTCGGCGCCCATGGTGCTGGCCAAGGGCCAGGATCTGGTGGCGCTCAAGATCCGCGAGATCGCGCGGGAACACAACATCCCGGTCTTCGAGGACGTGGCGCTCGCCCGCTCCATGTACAAGCAAGTTTCGGTCGATAATGTGATCCCGTCACAATTCTACCAGGCCGTCGCCGAACTGGTGCGGATCGTCTACTCGAAAAAGGCTGAGCGCAGACAGATTTCATGAACCGGCAACCGCACGCAAAATCCCGCGAGATCATCGTCGCCAGCGCCATCGAGCAGGTGGTGGGCGAACTGAGGCTGATCGATGTCGCCGACTACATCGCCTTTATCCGGCTGGAGCATTTCGCATGCCTGTCGGACCTGGTCGATTCAGCGGTTGAGTTGTTCTTCATGCCGGGCACTCTGCGGCTCGGCCATGGTGGTGAGGCGCATGTCGACTGGAGCGGCAGTCCGCGCATCGTGCTCGATCTGGAACTGAGGCCGCCCGGCGTCACCGTCTATTTCCAGCTGACGCTGAGCGAGCTCGGCGCGTCGGTGGCGGTCAACTACGTATCGTTCGAGAAGCCGGGCGAAGACCCGGAGCGCAACACGGCGCTGCTCGAAGCGGTGATCGAAGAGGCGCGTATCCGCAAGGTCGAGCCGCTGGCCTATCGCTGATCGCTTTCGAATTTCTCTATTCGATCAAGCCCAGCCGCAGCGCCTTGGCAACGGCCTGGTTGCGATTGACGGCGTTGAGCTTCTGGGTCGATTGGGTCAGATACTGGTTGGCGGTGTGCACCGACAATTTCAGGAGTCGCGCGATCTCTTCGCTGGTGTTGCCGTTGGCGGTCAGCTTCAGGCATTCGAGTTCGCGCTTGGAGATTGCACGCATGCGGCCGGCATCGCCCGGACGGATGCGGGCGACGGCGGCGAACAGCGAAAAGCAGCGGGCGTGTATTTCGTAGAGCGCATCCTGCTGCAAGGTCATCTCCGAGCCCAGGAACACGACAAGACCGCATTGGCCGCGGTCGGCGTGCACGGGAAAAGCGATGCCGCTGGTTCCGGGCACCAGCGCCGCCATCCGCTCGGTCCAGGCGAAATCGCCAAACAGCTCCGCCGTGGCAGGGACGCCGTCATCCGTCCACCAGCGCGGTTCGGTCGAGATGCGGGTGTGGCGCACGATCTCCTCGCCGTTGGCGCCTGAGATGAACTTGGTCGCCACGGCAATGCCGGGATAATCGGAATCGAAGCATGGCACGAGCCGCGCCCGCTCGGGCGAGGGGCTTACGAAGAAGAGGCCGAAAGCCGAGGCATTCATGTCAACGGCGATCCAGCGGCAGCGGCGCACGGCATCGGGAATGGTGACCGCGTGATGGGTTTCGGAGCCAAGGGTGAAGGCCCCGAACGGGTTGCGCTGCTCGTTGAAAAGGGCTTCGGCCGTTTCCTTGATATCGGCGTGTTTCAAATGATGCCGCTCCTGATCGCCGTGGCGATGGCCATCGCGCGGTTGCTGGCCGCGAATTTCTGGATGGCGTGGGTGATGTAGCTGTTGACGGTGTTGGAGGAGACGCCAAGGATGACGGCGACCTCGTCGGTGGTCTTGCCTTCGGAAACCCAGAACAGGCATTCGCGCTCGCGATCCGACAACGGGTCCTGCATGGCGGCGGCGGCAATCAGTTGCGGGATGTGCGAGAGCGCGTAGCAGCATTTCAGCTGCGCGCGCATCAGCGCCGGCTGGTCGATGCTGCCGGCGGTCGCCGCAGAGAACAGGGCAAACAGGCGCTGGCGGCCGACATTGAGGCGCAGCGAATAGATTTCGGCATGGCCGAGCACGTCGAGAAGGCGGGCTTCCTCGCCGGTGACCAATCCGTCTGCTTCTGGTGCTTGAGATGCCACCAGCGGCTGTGGGCGGATGCCTGGCGCGACGGTGAGCGCGCCTTGCGCAAGCCCGGCGATCAATCGCTTGCCGATCAGCTCGATGGCATCGAAAATCCAGTTGGAGGAGACGATGCGCGCATCGTTGCGGTCCTGGTCGTGGACGATGGCGACCAACATGTAGCTGTCGGCGCCGATCTCGGCGGTCAGTTGCATGAAAAAGCTGGTGAGATCGCCGCGCGACGTCAGGCGCGAGCCCAATGTGTCGGATTGAAGACGTGCGGCGGGACTGCTCATTCTTGTTGCTTTTGGCCGGAATCGTTTCTGCTGTCCGGATACTGGAAGCCAGCCGCCGAACCCGAATACGCATTACTTTGACGAAGACACACGCGTGGCGCAGGGCTGCACCGAACCAAATCCCGAATCCATTCAGGGAACGCGAAGCCGTCCGCGTCTGGTGCCGGAAAAGCTCCGGAACAAAAGACTTTGGGTGGTCGCCGCGCCCCCCAGGACCGGCTGATTCGGGTCTAATCTACCCGCAGTTGAATCTGACATCAAACGCGATTTGACAAAATCGAATCCGGTGGACTCATGTGCGACTCACAAGTCGGTTTTCGCACCCTGGACAGAAGACCGGGACGCGAAAATCTTCGCCGGCCACCTCGGCGGCTGGTCGATTTCGCCAGGGTCGGGAGCATTGGACAGACGGGCGCGCCGGTTGCTGTGCCGAAGACTGGTGCCTTGGCCCGATAGTGGGAGCCGGGCGATGTTGCCGCCCGGTCCCGGTGGTCCTTTGCTTATGCCTGTCGTTGTCCCAAAACCGCCAGATGCTCCTGGACGACAGGCATTTACCGATCCTCGAACCCGGTCAGCACGCCGACCGCGTTGATGCCGATCTCCTCGACGGCATAGCCGCCTTCCATGACGAACAGCGTCGGCAGGCCGAGCCTGGCGATGCGGCGGCCGATCTTGGGATAATCAGACGTCTTCAGCTTGAACTGGCTGATCGGGTCCTTCTCGAACGTATCGACACCCAGCGAGACGATGACGACATCCGGTGCATAAGCGGCGAGCCTGCCGCAGGCATCCTCGAGCGAGGCGTTCCAGGCATCCCAGTCGGTGCCGAAGGGCATCGGATAGTTGATGTTGAAGCCTTCGCCGGCACCCGCGCCGCGTTCGTCGGCATGGCCGAGGAAGAACGGGTACTCGACCATCGGATCGCCATGCAGATTGAGCACCTGGACGTCGGCACGGTCGTAGAAGATCTCCTGCGTACCGTTGCCGTGATGGTAGTCGACATCGAGGATCGAGATGCGTTTGGCGCCGTGGTCGCGGAACCATTGCGCGGCGACGGCGGCGTTGTTGATGTAGCAATAGCCGCCCATGAAGCCAGCCCCGGCATGGTGGCCGGGCGGACGGCAGAGCGCGAAGGCGGAAGCCTCGCCATCCTTGAGCAGGCCGGCGGCGGTCAGCGCTACGTCGTAGGAAGACTTGATCGCGGCCCACGTGCCTTCGACGAAAGTGGCGCCGGCATCGAAGGAATAATAGCCGAGCAGCGCGTCGACGCGCTTTGGCGGCACGTCGCCGCGCAGGCCGCGCGTCGGCCAGGTGAAGGGCATCGCCGTGCCTGTGAGGCCTGCTTCCAGCCATTGCGGCCAGACCGTCGGGAGAAAGTCGATATAGTCTGATTTGTGGATGCGCTTGGCGGCGGCGAGGTCATGTTCGTGCGGCGCGATGATGGGACCCAGTTTCTCGCTTTCGACCCGAGCCTTGATGAATTCGGCCCTCGATGGCTTCTCGAAACCCGGCACGATGGCTGATGTGACCAATTCCATTTGACCGGCATGGCCGGCGTGAAGGGGGGAGAAAACAGTCTTCATAAATTCCTCTCGAAGTGCGAAATCAGTCAAGATTCAAGATTGAGATAAGGGCTCACCAGAGCGAGCCACATTCTTTCCACATCGTCCTCGATGAGGTCGTATGTCTTGCGGTCTCTTTTCAGCCCGACAAGCCGGCAGGCGTGCCCGACGTCCATCATCAGCACGCCGAGCCGGCTGGCGATCTTGTCTTCAAGCGCCGGGTTCACATGCTGCAGCCATGCGGCGTAGAGCGCGATGATCTGCTCGTCATATTCGTTCTGGATCGGCCTGAGGTCGGCGTTGCCTGAAATGGCCTCGATCACCGGCATCAGGCTGGCGTTTTCGAGGTAGAGTCTGGACGTGTCGATGAAGAGCTTGCGCACTTCCTGCCGAAACTCTTCACGGTTGGTGGGCGGGGCGACCTTGATACGCTTGGCGATCACCTCGGGAAAGGATGACAGCCAGCGCCGGGCGAGGTCCAGAAGAATGGCTTCCTTGTTGGGAAAGTATTGGTAGATCGAACCAACCGACAAGCCTGCGCGCTGCGCAATGGCGAGCGTCGTCGGCGTTTTGGTTCCTTGCTCCCGCGTCAAGACCAGCGCTGCGTCGAGAATCCGGTCGACCACCTTGCTGGAGCGTTGTTGCCGCGGCTGTTTGCGCGGTTCGAGCGCTATCCTGGTTTTGAGGTCGAGACTGCGCTTCACCGTCCGATGTCCTCGTTCCCCGCCCGGTCTCAACATGGTGGGAGCTTGCTGTCCACGACACATTCCAGATTCGGTATGTTGACAAACGCGAATAATCAGTCGCATTCTTTATCCACGCTGCCTCTTGGGATGACAAGGGGAATTTCCAAGACAGCGCGCTGGCATTCTTTTTCGTCCCATGGCGCCGCTCCGGTGGAGTGGCAGGTCGTTGGCCAAGAGGTTGTCGGTCTCAGTCAGTCGTCAAAAGCGCGGAGTCGCGATGTCTGTCACAGGTGCAGGTCACAATGCGGATCTGATCGTCATCAATGGTCGTGTACTGACCATCGACGACGACAATCCCACCGCCGAGGCCGTCGCCGTCAAGGACGGCGCAATCATCGCCATCGGCAGCCGCGCCTCCATCGAAGAGTTCAAGGGACCGGCCACCAAGGTAATCGACGCCAAGGGCGGCTCCGTCCTGCCGGGTTTCATCGAAGCCCACATGCATCTGTTTTCGGGCGGGGCTGAACTTGCCCACCTTCAACTCACCGGTATCCATGGCTTCGAGGCGCTGCAGAAGGCGATCCGCGACTATGCGCCTACCCGGCCCGACGCGAAGATGCTGGTCGGCCAAGGCGTCGACTACACCGTGCTCGGCAGCGAGCGCGTGACGCGCCATCACCTCGACGCCATTTTGCCCGATCGTCCGTTCTGCATGGCGGCGCCCGACCATCACACCATGTGGGCCAACACCAAGGCGTTGGAAATGGCCGGCATCCTGCAGGGGCGCACGCTCGGCCCTGGCAATGAGATTGTCATGGGTGACGATGGACTGGCCGCCGGCGAATTGCGCGAAGGCGAGGCCTTTGGCCCGGTGCTCGACCTTGCCGGCGAAAGCCGGGTGCGGCTGGGGCTGTCGACCGGCGGCGAGCCGGACCCGATGCCGACGGCGGCCGAGCGGGACGCCGATCGCGACATTATGCGGCGCGGGCTCGCCTGGTGCGCCCGCCACGGCATCACCTCGATCCAGAACATGGACGGCAACCTCTATCAGCTTGAGCTGCTGGCCGAGATCGAAGCCGAGGAAGGCTTGCCCTGCCGCGTCAAGATCCCGTTCCACTACAAGAATTTCATGACGCTCGACATGCTCGACAAGGCATCTGGTATGGCCGAAAGCTACAACAGCGAATGGCTGTCGTCGGGCATGGTCAAGGTGTTCTACGACGGGGTGCTCGACTCCTGGACAGCTGTCATGGTCGAGCCATACGCCGACCGGCCCGACTGGGTGGGCGAGCCGCTGTTCACGCCGCAACAATTCATCGATCTGGCCGTCGCGGCCGACAGGCGCGGGCTGCAGATCGCCGTGCATTCGATCGGCGACGGCGCCGTGCGCGCGGTGCTCGACGGTTATGAGGCGGCGCAGAAGGCGAACGGCAAGCGCGACAGCCGTCACCGGGTCGAGCACATCGAGGTCACCACCGCCTCGGACGTGCCGCGTTTCGCCGAACTCGGCGTCATTGCCTCCATGCAACCGCCGCATCCGCCCGGCGCCATGGATTTTCCGCTGGAGCCGACGGTGTCGCGCATCGGGCCGGCACGCTGGCCGCTGAGCTATGCCTGGCGGACCTTGAAGGATGCCGGCGCGCATGTCGTCTTCGCATCCGATTGGCCGGTGTCGCCGATCGATCCGATCCTGGGCATTCAGGCGGCAGTGTTGCGCAAACCATGGGCAGAAAGCGACCCGGACCAGAGTTTCTCACTGCATGAAGCGATCGCCGGTTACACGATCGAGGGCGCCTACGCCGAATTCGCCGAGCACCGCAAGGGCACGCTGAGATCGGGCTACATGGCCGATCTGGTGGTTTTGTCGATGGATATCGAGAACACCGCCCCGGCCGATCTGCACAAGGTGCGGCCGGTGACGACGATTTGCGGCGGCAAGATCACCTATCAGGCCTGACTATGGCATGGGGCTTGCAGGTCTCAATGACTGACTGAACTGTGACCCAATGCCGGGCTTGCCAACCCACCGGCCATGTGGTCACATCGAACAGGGGAAGAGCTCCGCCAGCAAGAGCGGGGTCAACAGTGAGGCGTAATCGTGCCGGACAAACCGGATCGGAATGCGATTGAAGTAGTAAACGTCAGCAAAATTTTCGGATCAGGTGAGGGGCAGGTGGCTGCCCTCGACACGGTCTCGGTATCTATCCGCGAGAACGAATTCTTCACGTTGCTGGGGCCATCCGGCTGCGGCAAGACGACGTTGCTCAGGCTGATCGCCGGCTTCGACTTTCCAACCGCCGGTGAAATCCTTCTCTACGGCCAGGACATCGCGCCGCTGCCGCCCTTCAAGCGGCCGGTCAACACCGTTTTCCAGTCCTATGCGCTGTTCCCGCACATGACGGTCGCCGACAATATCGGCTTTGGCCTGGAAATGCTGGGTAAGCCGAAGGCCGAGATCAAGGCGCGCGTCGCCGAGATGCTGAAGCTGGTCAAGATGGAGGCACTCGCCGGTCGTCGCACCAGCCAGATCTCCGGCGGCCAGCAGCAGCGCGTGGCCTTGGCCCGCGCCTTGGCACCGCAGCCGAAGGTGCTTTTGCTCGACGAGCCACTGTCGGCGCTCGACTACAAGCTGCGCAAGGAGATGCAGATCGAGTTGAAGCGGCTGCAGCACGAGACCGGCATCACCTTCATCTTCGTCACCCACGACCAGGAAGAAGCGCTGACCATGTCCGACCGCATCGCGGTCATGTCATCGGGCAAGATCCTCCAGGTCGGTTCGCCCTGGGATATCTACGACAAGCCGGCCGAACGCTTCGTCGCCGACTTTATCGGTGAAACCAACTTCCTGACGGCCGCCATCAGCGAGATGGCCAACGGCAAGGCGCGCGCCACGCTCAAGTCCGGTGCGACCATCGAGGCGACCGTGGCCCAGGGTTTCCAGCCCAAGCCCAATGCCACGGTCGTGGTTCGGCCTGAACACGCCAAGCTGACCAAGGCCAAGGGCGAACTGTCGGGGAGGGTCGATAATATCGTCTATTTCGGTACCGACACCCACATCCATGTTCATCTCGACAGCGGCGAACTCTTCACCGTACGCCAGCAGAACACGCGCAGCGCGGGCTGCGGTTTCGAGAAGGGCGACGCGGTCGGCATCCTCATCGGCAGCGATGCCGCCCAGGTCCTGAAGGACTGACGATGGCGACCGCGGAAGAAGTCGCCAAGGCAGCGGAGCGGCGCGATGTCCGTGACCGCTGGCTTTTGTCAGCACCAGCGCTGCTGGTCATTTTCCTCGCCGCGACCGGCCCTTTGCTGATCGTGCTCGTGTACTCGTTCCTGACGCCAGGCTCCTATGGCGACGTGAAGTGGCAGTTCTCGCCGGAAGCCTGGATAGCGGTGTTTCTGGAACGCGATATCTTCGACGACACGCTTTCGATCGCCGCCGCCCACGTCACCATCTTCCTGCGCTCGATCAAGCTCTCGGTGGTGACGACGATCGCCACCTTGGTGCTTGGTTTCCCGACCGCCTATTTCATGGCGACGCGCAGCGAAAAGACCCGCGATCTCTGGCTGTTCCTGATCACCATTCCGTTCTGGACCAACCTTTTGATCCGCACCTTCGCAGTGCTGCAGATCATCCGCAACGAAGGCATCATCAACACAATGCTGCTCAAGCTCGGCATCATCTCGGCGCCGATCCAGATCCTCTACACCGACACGGCGATCCTGATCGGCATGGCCTATGTCTACCTGCCGCTGATGGTGCTGCCGATCTACGCCAGTATGGAAAAGCTCGATTTCCGGCTGGTCGAGGCGGGCTATGACCTTTACGCCACGCGCTTCCAGGTGCTGCGGCGGATTATCTTTCCGATGGTCAAGCCGGGCGTCATCGCCGGCTCCATCCTGGTCTTCATTCCAGCGCTTGGCGCCTATGTGACGCCGAGCGTGCTTGGCGGCGGCAAGAACATGATGCTGTCCAACCTGATCGAATTGCAGTTCGGGCAGGGCCGCAACTGGCCACTCGGCTCGGCGCTGTCGATCGCCGTCATGATCATCGTCATGGTGGCGCTGCTTGCCTATGTGCGCAATGCCGGCAAGTCGGGGGTGCGTCATGGCTAAGAACTTTTCCATCAAGCACCAGCCAGGATTCAGCGCGATCGCCGCGACCTGCTTTATCGTGCTGTATCTGCCGATCATCGTGCTGGTCATCTATGCCTTCAACGCGGCGAGCTCGACCTCCGAATGGGGCGGCTTTTCGCTGAAATGGTTCCAGTCGGCATGGCAGAACACGCAGGTCGTCGATGCCACGCTGCGTTCCTTCCAGATCGGCTCCATTGCGGCGGTGCTCTCCACGATCTTTGCCACCATGGCGGCGCTCGCCACCACCCGCACCGCGTCCTATCCCGGCCTCACCTTCAAGTATGCGGCGATCAACCAGCCGCTGATGGTGCCCGAGATCGTCACCGGCGTGGCGCTGCTGATCTTCTTCTCGCGCATCAAGATCTTCACCGGCTATTCCGGCATCGGCTATCTGGTCGCCGCGCACACGGCGTTCTGCATTCCCTTTGCCTATTTGCCGATCCGGGCGCGGCTTGAGAATATGGACCTGACGCTGGAGCGTGCCGCAGCCGACCTCTACGCGACGCCCTGGAAGACGTTCCGGCGCATCACGCTGCCGCTCCTGTGGCCCGGCATCCTGGCCGGGCTGATGCTGGCCTTCGTCATTTCGCTCGACGACGTCGTCATCACCGAGTTCGTCAAATCGGGCGGCCAGGACACGCTGCCCACCTACATGCTCGGCCAGATCCGCCGCGGCATCACACCCGAGATCAACGCGATATCGACCGCCTTCCTGCTGCTCTCGGTTGCCATCGTCACGTTGTTTTTCTTCGTCAGCAGGAAACGAGACTGAACCGAAAAATGGGAGTTAAAACCATGAACTGGAAGACAACAGCAACCGCCATGGGGTTGGCGTTGCTCGCCTCGACGGGCTTGGCCCGCGCCGACGGCGTGCTCAACATCTACAATTGGGGCAACTACACCAGCCCCGACGTGATCAAGAAGTTCGAGGCCAAATACAACGTCAAGGTGACCATCACCGATTACGATTCCAACGACACCGCGCTGGCCAAGGTTCGCCAGGGCGGCACCGGCTTCGACATCGCGGTGCCGTCGCAGACCTACGTGCCGATCTGGATCAAGGAAGGTCTCCTGCTCGAGACGGATCCGGGCAAGATGGAGAACTTCAAGAACGTCGCGCCGGAATGGGCCAATCCCGAGTTCGATCCGGGCCGCAAATATTCGGTGCCGTGGGCCTGGGGCACGATCGGCGTCGTCGTCAACACCGATGCCTACAAGGGTCCGGCCGACAGCTGGGGCATCGTCTTCAACACGCCAGACGAGCTGAAGGGCAAGGTCAACGTCGTTCCGGAGATGGGCGACGTCATCTTCGCGGCGATCAAATATGTCGGCGGCCAGCAGTGCACCGACGACAAGGCGGTGCTGAAGAAGGTGCGCGACCTTCTGGTGGCGGCCAAGCCGAACTGGATCGCGATGGAATACAACACCATCGAGAAGATGGGCGCCGGCGATTTCAAGGCGACCAGCGACTGGAACGGCTCGGCGCTGCGCCAGCGGCTGGCCAATCCGGCTATCCACTACAACTATCCGAAGGAAGGCTTTGGCCTGTGGAGCGACAACGTCGTCGTTCTGAAGGAAGCCAAGAACGTCGACAATGCCAAGCTGTTCCAGAACTTCATCATGGATCCGGAAAACGCGGCGGGCCTCTCGGCCTTCCACCGCTATGCCAATGCCATCAACGGCTCTGACAAGTACATGCCTGCCGACATGAAGGACGCGCCGGAAGTCGTCATTCCGGCCGATGCCAAGCCGAAAGGCGAATTCCAGAAGATGTGCCCGCCGGAAACGCAGGAACTCTACACCAAGATCTGGACCGAACTGCAGAAGTAACCGCTGCATGAGAGACCCGGCGGCACATGCCGCCGGGTCTTTTCTTTTCCGGGAATGGCCTTTCATGGACTCCTATCGCAACAGCGATCCGCGGCCGCCGATCATGCAGGGCTCGCCGCCCGCCATGGTGCCGCCGAAGCTCGACTGGGACCGGCCGCCGTGGAACCGCTGGGCGTTCCAGCACATCCGTGAAATTCTGCCGACCGCCGAAGTCTGGCGCGGCAACGGCCATCGCCGCCGTCTCGAACGCGCCGAGGTCGATCTTGACGGGCTGGCGGTCGAGGACAGCGAGGGCAAGCCGACGACACTCGCCGGGCTGCTCGACGAGACCTATACGGACGGTTTTCTGGTGCTCAAGGACGGCAAGATCGCCTATGAGCGCTATTTCAACGGCATAGACGAGCGCACGCTGCACCTGTCGCAGTCGATGGCGAAGTCCGTCACCGGTTCGGTGTTCGGCATACTGGTCGGGCGCGGCCTGATCGATCCGGCCAGACCGGTAAGCGACTACCTGCCGGAACTCGGCGCTACCGGCTGGGCCGGCGCCAATGTGCAGCATGTGCTGGACATGACCAGCGGCGTGCGTTTCTCCGAGGAATATACCGACCGCTATTCCGACATCGGCCAGGTCGATGTCGCCACCGGCTGGAAGCCGGTGCCGCCGGGCAGCGATCCGGATTTTCGCTGGCCCTCGCACATGTTCGAGCTGATCCTGGGCTTGAAGGACACGATCCGCCCGCACGGGGCTCAATTCGAATACCGGTCGATCGAGACCGACGTGCTTGCTTTCATCATGGAGCGGGTGACAGGCAAACGGCTGCCGCAACTGGTTTCGGAAGAACTCTGGCAAAAGCTCGGTGCTGATGAAAGCGCCTGCTTCACGGTCGACAGCGCCGGCTATGCGGTGGCCGACGGTGGTTTCAACGCGACGCTGCGCGATTATGGCCGCTTCGGCCAGTTGATCCTCGACAATGGTGGCGGCGTCGTGCCGGCCGGCTGGGTCGAGGCGACGCGCAACGGCAGGCATGGGCCGGACTTCAGCCCCAGCCTGCCGGAGGGCAGCTATCGCAACCAGTTCTGGATCGAGGACCCGCGCTCGCGCGCACTGATGTGCCGTGGCGTGTTCGGTCAGATGATCCATATCGACTGGAACACCGGAATGGTCGTGGTGAAGCTTTCGACATGGCCGGATTTCGCCAATGGTGCCTATTCCATAGCGACGCTGAAAGCCGTGCACGCTATCGCCACGGCGCTTCGCTGAGCCCCACAAAGAAGAAACGACCCGGAAGGAAACGCCATGACCGGCAAAACCGTGTTCGAGACCCGCTACGGCTTCCGGCGCAACCAGGTGGTGCTCGCCAATTGGCGCGAGAACCCGTTCAACCGATGGTCGTTCCAGAATCTCGGCGAACTGGTGCCGACCGCCCGGGTGGCGGCGACGTCGAGCGTTGTCGAAATCCCCGTGCGCGATATGGGCGGCCTGCTCGGCGAGAAGGTCGCGATCGCCGGCACACCGGAGACGGTGGCTGATTTTCTCGCACGTTCGAGCACCGACGCACTGACGGTGATGAAAGGCGGCAGGATCGTCGGCGACTGGTTCGCGCCGCATATGGATTTCGGCGCCCGCCACATCATCTTTTCGATCAGCAAGTCGCTGACCGCCATCATTGCCGGCATACTAGAAGGCGAGGGGGTGTTCGACCCGGAAGCGCCGGTGACGGCCTACATCCCCGAAGCCGCCGGCTCGGCCTATGGCGATGCGAGCGTGCGGCATGTGCTCGATATGAGCGTCAGTCTCGATTTCGAGGAAGCCTATCTCGATCCGGAAAGTGCTTTCGCCCGCTATCGCCGTGCCACGCTGTGGAATCCGGGCGGCGGTACGGAGAGCCTGCGCGAATTCATCCTGACCCTGCAACGTCTTGCAGAGCCGCATGGCCAGACCTTCCGCTACCGCTCGCCGAATTCCGACCTGCTCGGCCTGCTGCTCGAGCGTGCGTCGGGCCAGCGGTTCACCGACCTGATGCGCGAGAAGCTGTGGCTGCCGCTCGGCGCTGTCAGCGAAGCCTCGATCGGCGTCGACATGGAAGGCACGGCGCGCACGGCCGGCGGCATTTCGGTGACGCCGCGCGATCTGGCGCGTGTCGGCGAGATGATGCGGCAAGGTGGCATGGCCAATGGCCGCCGCATCGTACCGGAAGCCTGGGTGCGCGACACGACCAGCACTGGCGGCAGTGCGGACGCCTGGCAGCGCGGCGCGATGCTGCCACTGTTTCCCAAGGGCCGTTACCGCAACAAATGGTACCAGACTGGACACGAGAACGGCGCCTATTGCGGCATCGGTATTCATGGCCAGTGGCTGTATGTCGATCCCAGGACCGAAGTGGTGATCGCCAAGATGTCGTCGCAGCCGGAGCCTGTCGACGATCCGCTCGATATCGAGATCGTCGCGTTCTTCGAGGCGCTGAGCCGGCTGATCTAGGCGCGCCGCGATCGCCACATTGGCGCACGCTTTCCTGTGGACCCGCCGGGCTGATCGAAGCGCGGCGGTTGGCGGGCCGGACGTCTGCGCCTATGGTCGCCGCTCTTTGGATGAGAGCAGGAACGACATGGCATCCGACATCAAGCGCATTGCAGCCATCATCGCGGCCGAGATCAGCGCGCGGCCCGAACAGGCGGCCGCGGCGATCGAACTGCTCGATGAGGGCGCGACAGTGCCGTTCGTGGCGCGCTACCGCAAGGAAGTCACCGGCGGGCTCGACGACACGCAATTGCGCGATCTTGCCGAACGCCTTGCCTATCTGCGCGAGCTCGACGCGCGCCGCGACACCATTCTTGGCTCGATCCGCGAACAGGGCAAGCTGACCGAGGAGCTTGAAGGCAAGATCGTCGCCGCCACCACCAAGGCGGAACTTGAGGACATCTACCTGCCCTACAAGCCCAAACGCCGGACCAAGGCCGAGATCGCCAGGGAGCGCGGGCTGGGGCCGCTGGCCGAAGCCATCTTGGCGAACCGCTCATTGGTGCCTGCCGAACTGGCGCTGGCCTATGTCAACGAAGAGGTGGCCGATACCAAGGCGGCGCTCGAGGGCGCGCGCGACATCCTGTCGGAACAATTCGCCGAGAATGCCGATCTGGTCGGCAAATTGCGCAGCTACATGAAGGAGCGCGCCTTCATGCGGGCCAGGGTGGTCGACGGCAAGCAGGAGGCCGGCGCGAAATTCTCCGATTATTTCGACCATGTCGAGCGTTGGGCAAATGTGCCGAGCCATCGCGCGCTGGCGATGCTGCGCGGCCGCAACGAGGAAGTGCTGTCGCTCGACATCGAGGTCGATGCCGATGACACCTCACCGGTGAAGCCGGTCGAGCGGATGATCGCCAATGCCTATGCCATCGGCGGCAGCCTTCCGGGTGACAGATGGCTGATGGAGGTGGCGGGCTGGACCTGGCGTATAAAACTGTCGCTGCACCTGACGCTCGATTTGATGCGCGATCTGCGCGAGCGGGCGGAGGAGGAAGCGATCCACGTCTTTGCCCGCAACCTCAAGGATCTACTGCTGGCCGCTCCCGCCGGCTCGCGCGCCACGATGGGGCTCGACCCCGGCATCCGCACCGGCGTCAAGGTGGCGGTGGTCGACGGCACTGGCAAGGTGCTGACAACGACGACGGTCTATCCATTTCCGCCCAGAAACGATGTGCGTGGCACGCAGGCGGAACTCGCCACGCTCATCCGCCTGCACAAGGTCGAGCTGATTTCGATCGGCAACGGCACCGGCAGCCGTGAGACGGAAAAGCTGGTGGCGGACATGCTTTCCGACATGCCGGCGGACGGTGGCCCCAAGCCACTGAAAGTGATCGTCAGCGAGGCCGGCGCCTCTGTCTATTCGGCATCGGCGACGGCGGCGGCGGAATTCCCCGGCCTCGACGTGTCGTTGCGCGGCGCCGTGTCGATCGCCCGGCGGCTGCAGGATCCGCTGGCCGAACTGGTCAAGATCGAACCCAAATCGATCGGCGTCGGCCAGTACCAGCACGATGTCGACCAGTACCGGCTCGGCCGCTCGCTGGAAGCGGTGGTCGAGGACGCGGTCAATGCCGTCGGCGTCGATCTCAACACTGCCTCGGCGCCGCTTTTGGCGCGCGTTTCAGGTCTGGGCGCATCGCTGGCCGACGCGATCGTTGCGCATCGCGATGCGACCGGGCCCTTCGCCAGCCGGAAGGACCTGCTCAAGGTGCCGCGGCTCGGACCTCGGGCCTTCGAACAATCCGCCGGGTTCCTGCGCATTGCCAATGGCAGCGAGCCGCTCGACGCCTCGTCGGTGCATCCGGGAGGCCTATGGCGTGGCGAAGAAGATCGTCGCTGCCTGCGGGCGCGATGTGCGGTCGTTGATGGGCGATAGCGCCGCGCTCAAGGCACTCGACCCACGCGTCTTCGTCGACGAGCGTTTCGGCTTGCCGACGGTGCGCGATATCCTGGCGGAGCTGGAAAAGCCCGGCCGCGACCCGCGCCCAGGCTTCAAGACGGCGACCTTCGCCGACGGCATCGACGACATCAAGGATCTGAAGCCCGGCATGCTGCTGGAAGGCACGGTCACCAACGTGGCCGCCTTCGGCGCCTTCGTCGATATCGGCGTGCATCAGGACGGGCTGGTGCATGTCTCGCAGCTGGCCGATCGGTTCATCAAGGATGCGCATGAGGTGGTCAAGGCCGGCGACGTGGTGAAGGTGCGGGTCGTCGATGTCGACATCAAGCGCAAGCGCATCGCGCTTTCCATGCGCAAGGATAGCGGCGAGGGTGGTGCTCCGCGCAGCGGACCGCGCGACAATGGTGGCGGCAGGCCGGCACCACGTTCGCCGGCACCCCAGCAACGCCAGCCGGAGCGGCCGGCGCAACAGGGAGCGTTCGGTGCTGCTTTGGCGGATGCGCTGAAGCGAAAGTAGCTATTCTGCGACGAGCCCTATGAGTGTTCCAGCCCAACGAGACAGGGAGGCGTGGAGTTCAAGAGCCATTGAGTGGCTGTCCTCCCTCAAGAATAGTTGGGATGTCGCGGGCACCATGCAAGACGCGCTCGACACGCACCTCATCGCCGTCGGTGGTGTAGAAAATAACATAGCGATGAAATGCAAAGGAGCGCAGGCCGGGCCATAGGGTCGGGCGGGGGACGCCGCCATGCGGCACGTCTGCAATGCGGCTACAGCGTTCCCTGAGCGCGGCAATGAAGCGCCGACCCGCAGCCGGATTTTCAGCATGGATGTAGTCGCTGATCTCTTCGACGTCCTGCGCGGCGGCTGGCGCAAATATGACCGCCATAGTTCACGGCTTTCCGCCGCGGTATTTTGCTTCCAGCCGCTGAAATACCTCTTCGGCAGGGATACCTGGGCCGCTTTCCACGCCTTTGCGGATATCCGCGCGCAACGCAGCAAGCTTTGCCTTGCGCTGTTCTTCGCGCTCTTCCAGCAGGCGCAGGCTATCGCGCATAACCTCACTGGCGCTGGCATAGCGGCCGCTTTCCACCAACTCGCGAACCAATGTCTCATAGCGGGTGCCGATGCTGTAGCTTGCAGGCATGGTCTCTCCTTTCGCTTTATCCAATATTATCAATTTTTGATAAACCGGCCAAGTCAAATTTGACGTGCGACCTGACCCAGCAGCCAGTCGCGAAAACTGGCGACCGGCGGATGGCCGCGCTTGTCGTGCGGGACGACGAGATAGTAGGCACTGCGGCTTTGCATGGGCTGGCCTGGCGCCGGCACCAGCTGGCCGCGCTGCAATTCGCCTGCAATGAGGATCAACGGCAGCAGCGCCACACCGAGCCCCGCCATGCAGGCCTGGGCAGCGGTGCCGAACTGTTCGAACTGCATGCCGGGTCCGGTCGGCGCGCTCAGGCCCTGATGCTCGAACCATTCGGTCCAGGCGCCAGGACGCGTCGCCATGTGCAGCAGCGGCAGGCGGCCGATATCGGCCGGTGAGGCGATGGCGCGGCCGGCGAGGAATTCGGGCGACACGACCGGCGCCACGGTTTCGCGCACCAACAGTGTCGAGTCGGCCTCCGGCCAGTCCGGCAGGCCGTAGTGGATGGCGGCATCCAGCCTCTCCCTGGCGAAATCGAAGCGGCCGACGCGGGTGACGAAGTTGATGGTGATATCGGGATTGTTTTCGACGAAATCGGGGATCATCGGCATCAGCCAGCGCGTGCCGAAGGTCGGCAAAATGGCAAGGTTCAGGATACCACTATGCCGATTGCTCATCAATCCAAGGGCTGCGTCACGCAATTGCCCAAGTGCTGAACGCACCGCCTCGGCGTAGATCTCGCCCGATGTCGACAGCCTGACATTGCGGCTGTCGCGTTCGAACAGCCGGCGGCCGAACTGATCTTCCAGAAGTTTGATCTGGCGGCTGACCGCGCCCTGGGTCAGATCGAGCTCCTGGGCGGCGGCGGTGAAACTGCCGAGCCGGGCCACAGCCTCGAAGGCGGCAAGGGCGCTGATGTTGGGCAAAAGGCGGCGCTGGACACTCATGATCCATTCTTAATGCTCATTGATCGGTGAATCAATTTCGTTTGATTTTTTCGAGGCACAGGCCGATAGAACGGGCCAACATTTTGCTTCATGCGTGTCATCGTTTTGAGCGACATGCATTGGTTTGGGAGAACGTCATGGCCGCCGACAAGAACGCATTCGTCTGGGAAGACCCGTTCCTGATCGAGGGCCAGCTTTCGGAAGACGAGCGCATGGTGCGCGACGGGGCGGCCGCCTTCGCCGCCGACAGACTGGCGCCGCGGATCGAGGACGCCTACCTCAACGAGACCTTCGACACCGCGATCTTCCGTGAAATGGGCGAGGCCGGCCTGCTCGGCATCGACATCCCTGAAGAATTCGGCGGGCTTGGCGCGAACTACGTCACCTATGGGCTGGTCTCACGCGAAGTAGAGCGCGTCGATTCCGGCTATCGGTCGATGATGTCAGTGCAGTCGTCGCTGGTGATGTATCCGATCTATGCCTATGGCTCGGACGAACAGCGCAAGAAGTACCTGCCCAAGCTCGCCAGCGGCGAGTGGATCGGCTGTTTCGGCCTGACCGAGCCGGATGCAGGCTCCGACCCGGGCGGTATGAAGACGCGCGCCGAGAGGACCGCCAACGGCTACAAGCTGTCCGGTTCGAAGATGTGGATTTCCAACGCGCCCGTCGCCGATGTGTTCGTCGTCTGGGCGAAGCTGAAGGGGGAGAACGGCAAGGACGAGATCCGTGGCTTCGTGCTGGAAAAGGGCATGAAAGGGCTTTCGGCGCCGAAGATCGGCGGCAAGCTGTCGCTGCGGGCGTCGATCACCGGCGAAGTGGTGATGGAAGGCGTCGAGGTCGGCGAGGACGCGCTGCTGCCCAACGCAAAGGGCCTTGGCGGACCGTTCGGATGCCTCAACCGGGCTCGCTTTGGCATTTCCTGGGGCTCGATGGGCGCCGCCGAGGATTGCTGGCACCGCGCCCGCCAATACGGTCTCGACCGCAAGCAGTTCGGCAAGCCGCTGGCCGGGACGCAGCTCTACCAGAAGAAGCTTGCCGACATGCAGACCGAAATTGCGTTGGGATTGCAGGCGTCCTTGCGCGTCGGGCGGCTGCTGGATGAAGGCAAGATGGCGCCGGAAATGATCTCGATCGTCAAGCGCAACAATTGCGGCAAGGCGCTGGACATCGCCCGCCAGGCCCGCGACATGCATGGCGGCAACGGCATCCAGATCGGCTACCACGTCATGCGCCACGCGCAGAACCTGGAGACGGTCAACACCTATGAAGGCACGCATGACGTGCATGCGCTGATCCTGGGAAGGGCGCAGACGGGGTTGCAGGCATTTTTCTGAGCCGGTAACCGTTGCTTAAATTAGGTGCACCGCAACATCTGCTTGGAGAATGGTCGCCAGATGTGTCAGGGTTCAGCGAAATCGTTTGAAACGCTGAATTCCGGGGCCCCATGGCAATTCTGGCAGCCGTCTACCACCTGACCCATTACAAATACGACCGGCCGGTGGTTCTCGGGCCCCAGATCATCCGGCTGCAGCCGGCGCCGCATTCCCGTACCAAGGTGCTGAGCCATTCGCTCAAGGTCGAGCCGGCGAACCACTTCGTCAATCTGCAGCAGGATCCTTACGGCAATTTCCTCGCCCGCTTCGTCTTTCCGGAGCCGGTGACGGAGTTGAAGATCGAGGTTGACCTCGTCGCCGACATGACGGTCTACAATCCGTTCGATTTCTTCGTCGAGCCGTCGGCCGAGGCGTTTCCGTTCGAGTATCCGGAAGAAATACGCGACGATCTCGCCATCTATCGCACTCCGGAGCCGGCGGGACCGCTGCTGTCGGCGCTGCTGAAGACCATCGATCGCAGCGCTGCCAACACCGTCAATTTCCTGGTCGATCTCAACGCGCGGCTGCAGCGCGAGATCGCCTATATCGTGCGCATGGAAACCGGTGTGTTCTCGCCGGAAGAGACCTTGGCCGCGAAAAAGGGATCGTGCCGGGATTCGAGCTGGCTGCTGGTGCAGATCCTGCGCAATCTCGGCATCGCGGCGCGCTTCGTTTCCGGCTATCTGGTCCAGTTGAAGCCCGATCTGGTGGCGCTGGACGGTCCAGCCGGAACCGCCGTCGACTTCACCGATCTGCATGCGTGGTGCGAGGTCTATCTTCCCGGCGCCGGCTGGATCGGCTTCGATCCGACCTCGGGCCTGCTCACCGGCGAGAGCCATGTGCCGCTGGCCGCCACGCCGCATTTCCGCAACGCGGCCCCGATTTCCGGCATGGCGAGCTTCGCCAATGTCGAATTCGGCTTCGAGATGCGGGTCGACCGCATCGCCGAACATCCGCGCATCACCAAGCCATTTTCGGACGAAAGCTGGCAGGCGCTCGACGCTCTGGGCAACAAGGTCGATAAAGCACTTGCCGCCGGCGACGTGCGGCTGACGATGGGCGGCGAGCCGACTTTCGTGTCGATCGACGATTTCGAGTCGGCCGAATGGAACACCGCCGCCGTCGGTCCCACCAAGCGCGAAAAGGCCGACGAACTGATCCGTAAACTGCGCGAGCGCTTTGCGCCGGGCGGCTTTCTCCATTACGGCCAGGGCAAATGGTATCCGGGCGAAAGCCTGCCGCGCTGGACCTTTTCGCTCTACTGGCGTGCCGACGGCCAGCCGGTGTGGAGCGATCCGTCGCTGATCGCACGCGAAAAGAGCGAGGCCGATATCGGCCCGAAGCAGGCTGAAAGCCTGCTCACCGCGATTGCCGGCGAGCTCGGCATCGACAAAGCCATGGTCAGCGAAGCCTATGAGGATCCGGCCGAATGGCTGCTCAAGGAAGGCAAGCTGCCCGACAATGTCGATCCGTCCAACTCCAGGCTGGAGGATCCGGAAGAACGCAGCCGCATGGCGAAAGTGTTCGAACGCGGGCTGACCAAACCGTCCGGCTATGTGCTCCCCGTCCAGCGCTGGAACAGCCAGGCATCGGATCCGCGCTGGCGTTCGGAAAAATGGAAGACGCGGCGTGGCCGGCTGTTCCTGGTGCCAGGCGATTCACCGGTCGGCTACCGGCTGCCGCTCGGCACGTTGCCCTATGTGCCGCCGGAGCAATTCCCTTATATCGTGCCGGTCGATCCGTCACTGCCACGCGGCCCGCTGCCCGCGCGTGAAGCCATACTGGCCGGACCGGCTCCAGCCGAACTGGAAGGCGCCGACGAGATGGCGCGCCGCCAGCAGGCGGCATCGTTCACCGCTGCGACCGGCCAGCAGGAGCGGGTCGAGCAGGAGATCACCGAGATCGGCGGCGCGGTGCGCACCGCACTTTCGGTCGAGCCGCGTGATGGGCGGCTTTGCGTGTTCATGCCGCCGGTCGAGGCGCTGGAAGACTATCTCGAACTGGTCGCGGCGGCCGAGAACGCGGCGAAGGCGATAGGCCTTCCCGTGCACATCGAAGGCTATGGCCCGCCGCACGATCCGCGCCTCAACGTCATCCGCGTCGCGCCTGACCCAGGCGTCATCGAGGTAAACATCCATCCTGCTTCCAACTGGCAGGATTGCGTGGCGACGACGACGGCGATCTACGAGGAGGCGCGGCAGACACGGCTTGGCGCAGACAAGTTCATGATCGATGGCCGCCACACCGGCACCGGCGGCGGCAACCATGTCGTGGTCGGCGGTGCGACACCCAATGACAGCCCGTTCCTGCGAAGGCCGGACCTGCTGAAGAGCCTGGTGCTGCAATGGCAGCGCCATCCGTCGCTGTCCTACCTGTTCTCCGGCCTGTTCATCGGGCCGACCAGCCAGGCGCCACGCTTCGACGAGGCACGTCACGACTCGCTCTACGAGCTTGAGATCGCTATGGCGCAGGTGCCGCATCCAGACCAGGGCAACGCACCCTTGCCATGGCTGGTCGACCGGCTGTTCCGCAATTTGTTGACCGACGTCACCGGGAATACGCATCGTTCGGAAATCTGCATCGACAAGCTGTTCTCGCCCGACGGACCGACCGGCCGGCTGGGGCTGGTCGAATTCCGCGGCTTCGAGATGCCGCCCAATGCGCGCATGAGCCTCGCGCAGCAACTTTTGGTCCGCGCTATCATTGCCCGTGCCTGGAAGAGCCCGCTCGACGGCCGTTTCGTGCGTTGGGGCACATCGCTGCATGACCGCTTCATGCTGCCGCATCATGTCTGGGCCGATTTCCTCGACGTGCTCGACGACCTCAAGCTCAATGGTTTTGAGTTCCGTCCCGAATGGTTCGACGCCCAGCTCGAATTCCGCTTCCCGTTCTGCGGCGAGGTTCAGCATGCCGGCATCAAGCTGGAACTGCGCCAGGCGCTGGAGCCGTGGCATGTGATGGGCGAGCAAGGCGCCATCGGCGGCACCGTGCGCTTCGTCGATTCCTCGGTCGAACGGCTGCAGGTCAAGACCGAAGGGCTGAACCCGGAGCGCCACGCAGTCGTCTGCAACGGCCGCATCGTGCCGATGAAGGTCACTGACAATCGCGAAGTGGCGGTGGCAGGCGTGCGCTTCAAAGCCTGGCAGCCGGCATCGGGCCTGCATCCGGCGCTGCCGGTCAACACGCCGCTGGTCTTCGACATCTATGACCGATGGTCGGGCCGTGCGGTCGGCGGCTGCGTCTACCATGTCGCCCATCCCGGCGGGCGCAATTACGACACCTTTCCGGTCAATGGCAACGAGGCGGAAGCTCGGCGGCTCGCCCGCTTCGAACCGCGTGGCCATACGCCATCCGCCTATGTGATCCGTGAAGAACAACCGGCGGAAGATTTCCCGATGACCCTTGACCTTCGGCGGCCGGCAAGACTCTGATCAGCAATGGCAAAGGGGAATCACAAGAGGGGACGCGGCAAGCCGCAGACCCACAGCCTGCTGGAGCACTACCAGCCCATAGACGGCGTCGTCGACGAGATGGTCGACGCATCGGGCAATCCTCGCCCGGCCTGGAAGCATTTTGTCGAGGCGCTCGAGGAACTCGGTGCTGAAAAGCTCGGCCAGCGCTTTGCCCGCGCCGACCAGTATCTGCGCGATGCCGGCGTTTATTACCGCGTCTATGACAAGGCCGGCGCCAACGAACGCGAATGGCCGCTGGCGCATGTCCCGGTTCTCATCGAAGAGAGCGAGTGGGCGGCGATCAGCGCCGGCCTCGTGCAGCGCGCCGAACTGTTCGAGGAAACCATCGCCGATATATACGGGCCGAACCGGCTGGTCGAAAAAGGCATCCTGCCGGCGGGATTGATCGCCGCCAGCCCCGAATATTTGCGGCCTGTCGTCGGCACCAAGCCGGCCGGCGGCCACTTCCTGCATTTCTGCGCCTTCGAGCTCGGCCGTGGACCTGACGGCCAGTGGTGGGTGCTTGGCGATCGCACGCAGGCGCCGTCCGGCGCCGGCTTCGCACTGGAAAACCGCGTCGCCACCACACGCGCGCTGTCCGACATCTATGGCGAGATGCATGTGCACCGCCTTGCCGGCTTTTTCCGCCGTTTTCGCGACGCGCTGATCGGCATGGCCAAGGAGACCGACGGCCGCGTCGCCATCCTCACGCCGGGGCCGCTCAACGAAACCTATTACGAACACGCCTACATCGCCCGCTACCTTGGCATCATGCTGCTCGAAGGCGAGGATTTGACCGTTTCAGGCGGCCGGCTCATGGTGCGCACGGTTTCCGGCCTGATGCCGATCAGCGTGTTGTGGCGGCGGCTCGATGCCGCCTTCGCCGACCCGCTCGAACTGCGCCCGGATTCGCAGATCGGCACGCCGGGCCTGGTCGAGGCGATCCGCCAGGGCGCGGTTGCTACCGTCAATGCGCTTGGCTCCGGCCTGATGGAGACGCGTGCGCTGCTCGCCTTCCTGCCCAAGATTTCACGGGCCTTGCGGGGCGAGGAATTGCTGCTGCCAAGCGTCGCGACATGGTGGTGCGGGCAAGCAACCGAACGCGCGCATGTGCTGGCCAACATCGATCGCATGGTGATCGGGCCGGCGCTGTCGACGAGACTTGCCTTCGAGGATGACGATTCAACGAAGCTCGGCTCGGCGCTGTCGGCCGGAGAGCGGGCGGAGCTGGTGGCGCGCATCGAACGCGATGGCGGCGATTTCGTCGGCCAGGAAGCGGTGACGCTTTCGACGACGCCCGTCTATGTCGGCGGGTGGCTGGAGCCGCGGCCAGCGAGCCTGCGCGTCTACCTGGCGCGAACGCCGGAGGGCTGGACGGTGATGCCGGGCGGTTTTGCCCGCATCGGACTGTCGCTCGACCCGACGGCGATCGCATGCAGCGTGGCGGCCAGGCGGCGGATGTCTGGGTTGTCAGCGACAAACCGGTGGAGCGCGAGACGCTGCTGCCGCAGGAAGGCGACAGTTTCAGCCGCACCAGGCCCGGCAGCCTGCCCAGTCGCGCGGCGGAGAACCTGACCTGGCTCGGCCGCTACATCGAGCGCTCGGAAGACACGGTGCGCATCCTGCGCGCCTACCATGTGCGGCTCGCCGAAACGTCCGACCCGGACATGCCGCTGCTCGCCGACATCAGGGATTATCTCGAACCTTTCGGCATCGACGTCGAGACGGCGATCCCGTCAGGGCTGATCGGCACGCTGGATAGCGCGGTCTACAGCGCCGGGCAGATTCGCGACCGCTTCTCGCCCGATGGCTGGCTGGCGCTGAAGGACCTGTCGAAAACCATCCATCAGTTCGCAACGACGGTCGCGCCCGGCGACGACGCGACCCGGGCGATGACAGTCATCCTGCGTAAGCTCGCCGGCTTTTCCGGCCTGCTGCACGAAAACATGTACCGCTTCGCCGGTTGGCGCTTCCTCGAGATCGGCCGCCGGCTGGAGCGCGGCATCCAGATCTCCCGCACGCTGTCGCGGCTGACCAGCGCCAAGGCGCCGGACGGCGCGCTCGACATGATGCTGGAGATCGGCGACAGCGTGATGACCCATCGCCGCCAATATCCGGTGCAGGCCGGCCGGCGCACGGTGATCGACCTGCTGGCGCTCGATCCGCTTAACCCGCGCTCCATCCTGTTCCAGCTCGAAAGGCTGAAAGCCGAAATCGGCCTGTTGCCGTCGCTCGGCGGGGAGGGGCAAATGTCGCCGGCGGCGAAGGAAATCCTGCAGCTCAACACCCAGATCGCCATCAAGGAGCCTTCGGATATGACGGCAAAGGCGCTGGACGAGCTCGCCCACGAAATCGGCGGCCTCTACAACAGCCTCGCCAAAGCCTATTTCGGATAAATCATGCTCTACGATATCAGGCTTCATCTCCACTATGATTACGCTTCCGCTGCCGGCGGCGGTCGTCATCAGGTGCGCGTGCTGCCGTCGACGATATCAGGCGTGCAGCGCGTCATCGCCGCATCACTGTCCTTTGCGCCGGCGCCCAACGAGCGTTCCGACTTTTCCGATTTCTTCGGCAACAACGTCACCTCGATCGCCTTTCGCGATGCGCATGATGCGCTCGACATCAGGATGAGCGCCCGCGTGTCGGTGTCTCGGCCCGAGCCCGGGCTCGACGTGTCGCCCGATATCGCCCGGCTCAGGCAGGAACTCGCCGCGGTGCGGTCTCTGGCACCTGATGCACCGCACCATTTCCTGACGGCCAGCACCCATGCCGGCATCGACGATGCGATCACTGCCTACGCACGCAGCAGCATCGCCGGTTCCGCCGCCAGCACGGCCATGAACCTGTGCCATCGCATTCATCGTGATTTCACCTATGACGGCGAGGCGACGACGGTGCGGACCCGGGCCAGCGATGCTTTCAGGCTGAAGCGCGGTGTCTGCCAGGACTTTTCGCATATCATGATCGCCGGCCTGCGCGGGCTCGGCATTCCCGCTGGCTATGTCAGCGGCTTCCTGCGCACCATCCCGCCGAAGGGCAAGCCCCGGCTGGAAGGCGCCGATGCCATGCATGCCTGGGTCAAGGCCTGGTGCGGGCGCGACGCAGGCTGGCAGGAATTCGATCCAACCAACGGCATGCGGGCCAGCAACGACCATATCACCGTCGGCTACGGCCGCGACTATTCGGACGTGGCGCCGATCGTCGGCGTGCTCAAGACCACGGGGGGACAGGTCGGCGAGCAGGCTGTCGATGTCATTCCGGTTGTGCTCGAGAAAGCCTGAAAGCAGGCTCGACACCGTTTTCGGACGGCGCGTGGAACCAGCGGTCGGCCAGTGGCTTATCTACGGAATTCGCGTGGAGCCGACATGTTGCAGAAATCCGGAATGTCGCCCGGCCGACCGGCTGGCGAGGACGCTGTATCGCCAGATGGTGTGTTCAAAAACGGGGCACAAAGCTCGGCCGATCATGCGTCGCTTAGTTATGTCAGCGATGCCGAGCCTGGTATCCGGCGGCTGAAGACAGGCAAGGGGTTTTCCTACAAGGGACCGGACGGACGGACGGTTTCGGACGCCACCAAGGCCCGCATCGAGGCGATCGTCATTCCGCCGGCCTGGACGGATGTGTGGATTTCGCCCGACGCGGACGGCCATATCCAGGCAACAGGCAGGGACCAGCGGGGACGCAAGCAATATCGTTATCATCCGCAATGGGCCGAAGAACGCGATGGTGCCAAATATTCGAGCCTTGTCGCTTTCGCCGAGAGCCTGCCGGACCTGCGGCACAGGATCGACAGCGATCTGCGCCGTCGTGGCTTGCCGTTCGAGCGGGTCGTCGCCGCGGTTGTCTGGCTGCTCGACAACACGATGATCCGCGTCGGCAATGCCGCCTACGCCCGCGACAACAAGAGTTTCGGGCTGACCACGTTGCGCGACCGGCATGTCGATATTGTCGGTTCAAGCCTGCGCTTTGCCTTCAAGGGCAAGTCGGGCAAGGAGTGGAAGCTGAAGCTGGCCGACCGCCGCATCGCCAGGATTGTGCGTGGCGCGCAGGACCTGCCAGGCCAGAAGCTGTTCCAGTATCTCAATGAGGACGGCGACAGGCGGCCGGTCCGCTCCGAGGACGTCAACCGCTATATCCGTGAGGCGGTCGGTGACGCCTTCAGTTCGAAGCATTTCCGCACCTGGGGCGGCACCATTCACGCCGCGTCGCTGTTTGCGCAAACGGAACTGCCGCAAAGCCAGGCGCAGCGAAACAGGGCGATGAACAGCGTCATCGACAAGGTTGCCGAACGGCTGGGCAATACGCGTGCCGTCTGCCGCAAATGCTATATCCATCCGCGGGTCTTCGAAGCGTGGTCCGAGGGACGGTTGCTGGATGAAATGGCGCAGGCCAACAAGCGCAAACGGGCGATTGCCGGTCTCGATGACGAGGAAGCTCTCGTGCTGCGATGGCTGAAACTGGGAGAAAGCTAACCGACGCGGCCGACGGTGGCCAAATCCGTCACATCTGGATTTTTTTATCGACGTCATGTCGGGATCGGTCTTACTGTTTCGTCCTTTGACAGAGAAAAGGACCAGCCATGCTCTACGCAATCCTCTGCTATGCCTCCGAAGATGTCGTCTGCTCCTGGAGCAAGGCACAGGACGACGAGGTCATGGCCAATCTCCTCGACGTTCAGGACAAGTACGCCAAGGCTGGTCGGCTCGGCCCGGTGGCACGGCTTCTGCCGACCACGGCCGCGACGACGTTGAGGAAGGTCAAAGGCGAATCGGTCGTCATCGACGGGCCGTTCGCCGAGACCAAGGAACAGTTTCTCGGCTTCTACACGCTCGAATGCGCCGATCTCGACGAGGCGGTGGAGTTCGCCCGCGAACTTTCCGAGGTCAACCCGAGCGGCGGCTCCTATGAAATCCGGCCGGTTTCGGTCTTCAACCCAACAACGGTTTCCGCATGACCGAAATGGCCTGGATCAGCTCCGCGATCAGCGCCGCCCGCCCGCAGGCGATGGGCGCGCTGCTGCGTTATTTCCGCGATCTCGATACGGCGGAGGAAGCTTTCCAGGACGCGTGCCTCAGGGCGTTGAAGAACTGGCCGCAGAACGGGCCGCCGCGCGACCCGGCGGCCTGGCTGATCTTCGTCGGCCGCAACAGCGGCATCGATGCGGTGCGCAAGCGCGCCAAGCAGGCGCCGATGCCGGAGGAAGACCAGGTTTCCGATCTGGAAGACGCCGAGAGCGATATCGCCGAGCGGCTGGACGGGGCGCACTACCGCGACGACATATTGCGGCTGCTGTTCATCTGCTGCCATCCCGATCTGCCGGCAACGCAGCAGATCGCGGTGGCGCTGCGCATCGTCTCCGGTCTCACGGTCAAGCAGATCGCGCGCGCCTTCCTGGTTGGCGAAAGCGCCATGGAGCAGCGCATCACTCGCGCCAAGGCGCGCATTGCGGACGCCGGCGTGCCGTTCGAGACGCCTGGCGCGGTCGAGCGCTCGGAACGGCTCGCCGCCGTCGCCGCCATGGTCTACCTGGTCTTCAACGAGGGCTATTCGACCAACAGCGGCGAGGCGCCGGCGCGCGCGCCGCTGTGCGAGGAGGCGATCCGACTGGCACGGCTGTTGCTGCGGCTGTTCCAGACCGAGCCGGAGATCATGGGGCTGACGGCGCTGTTGCTTCTGCAGCATGCGCGCGCACCGGCCCGTTTCGACGAGAGCGGCGAGATCGTGCTGCTCGAAGACCAGGATCGCAGCCTGTGGAGCCGCAAGATGATCGATGAGGGGCTGGCACTGGTCGACAAGGCGCTGCGCCATCGCAAGCCCGGCCCTTACCAGGTGCAGGCGGCGATTGCCGCGCTGCATGCGCGGGCCGAAAAGGCCGAGGATACCGACTGGAACGAGATCGACCTGCTCTACCGCTTGCTGGAGCAGATGCAGCCGTCGCCGGTGGTCACGCTCAACCGGGCCGTCGCGGTCTCGAAGGTGCGTGGACCGGGGGAGGCGCTGGCCATGATCGAGCCGCTGGAAGAACGGCTTTCCGGCTATTTCCACTTTTTCGGGCTCAAGGGGGGCCTCTTGATGCAGCTCGACCGGGGCGACGAGGCGCGCGTCGCCTTCGACCGCGCCATAGCGCTTGCGAACACGGCGGCAGAGGCTGCCCATATCCGCATGCATATCGACCGGTTGATCAAGGACGGTGCGGTGCGCCCACCGGCGAAAAAGGCAAACTGAGCGTCACCTCCCCATCTGGCTCAATCGTGTAGTTTGGGCTTGGACCATGCCGGGGTGGCGATTTTCCCCTGAAACGAGTAATGCCACGCCATGACTGCGCCTGAAGTGCCTTTCGGCACACGGGCGACACGGCGAAGGCTTAACCCAGCGCCATATGATGGCGACGGGATCTGAAAGGGACAAGAATGACGATAGGCAAGGAAACGACCGAACTGCTGGCGAAACTGGGCGTGGCCAAGGAGGCGCTCGTCGGCGGCGACCTGATCGTGCGCAGCCCGGTGACGGGCGAGCAGATCGCGGCGCTGAAGACGATCTCACCGGCTGACGCGGCCAAGGTGATCGATGCCGCGCACAAGGCCTTCCAGGCCTGGCGCATGGTGCCGGGCCCGCGGCGTGGCGAACTGGTGCGGCTGCTCGGCGAGGAACTGCGCGCGCACAAGGCCGAGCTTGGCCGGCTGGTTTCGATCGAGGTCGGCAAGATCCCGTCCGAGGGGCTCGGCGAAGTGCAGGAGATGATCGACATCTGCGATTTCGCCGTAGGCCTCTCCCGGCAATTGTACGGCCTGACCATCGCCACCGAGCGCCCGGGCCATCGGATGATGGAAACCTGGCATCCGCTCGGCGTCGTCGGCGTCATTTCCGCCTTCAATTTCCCGGTCGCCGTGTGGTCCTGGAATGCCGCCCTGGCGCTTGTCTGCGGCGACGCGGTGGTGTGGAAGCCGTCGGAAAAGACGCCGCTGACCGCACTTGCCTGCGAGGCCATCTTCAAGCGTGCGGTCAAGCGCTTCGGCGCGGACGCACCTGATGGCCTGGCGCCGGTGCTGATCGGCGACCGCGCCGTCGGCGAGATCCTGGTCGATCACCCCAAAGTGCCGTTGGTTTCGGCGACCGGCTCGACCCGCATGGGCCGCGACGTCGGCCCGCGGCTGGCCAAGCGCTTTGCCCGCGCAGTGCTCGAACTCGGTGGCAACAATGCCGGCATCGTCTGCCCGAGCGCCGATCTCGACATGGCGCTGCGCGCGATTGCCTTTGGAGCGATGGGCACGGCCGGCCAGCGCTGCACGACGCTGCGGCGCCTGTTCGTGCATGACAGCGTCTACGACGCCCTGGTTCCGCGCCTCAAGAAGGCCTACGAGAGTGTGTCTGTCGGCAATCCGCTGGAGACCTCCTCGCTGGTCGGGCCGCTGATCGACAAGGCGGCATACGAGGCCATGCAGAAGGCGCTGAAGGAAGCCGCCGCCCATGGCGGCAAGGTGACCGGCGGCACGCGGGTCGAGAACGGTCATCCGGATGCCTATTACGTGCACCCGGCGCTGGTCGAGATGCCCAAGCAGGTGGCCCCTGTCACGGAAGAGACCTTCGCGCCGATCCTCTATGTGATGAAATATTCGGATTTCGACGCCGTGCTCGACGAGCACAATGCCGTGGGCGCAGGCCTGTCGTCGTCGATCTTCACCCGCGACCTGCAGGAATCCGAGCGTTTCCTGGGTGTCGACGGATCGGATTGCGGCATTGCCAATGTCAACATCGGTACCTCGGGCGCCGAGATCGGCGGTGCCTTTGGCGGCGAAAAGGAAACCGGCGGCGGCCGCGAGAGCGGCTCCGACGCATGGAAGGCCTATATGCGGCGCGCCACCAACACGGTGAACTATTCCAAGGCGCTGCCGCTCGCCCAGGGCGTGTCGTTCGACATCGACTGAAAACTTCGGGATTTTGATCGCCCGCATTGAAAGGCATCCCCGTTACGGGGATGCCGCACCGATCAGCTTCCAGCCGGCGGAAAACAGGCATTGAAAGCGGTGTCGACGATGGCCAGTTTGGCCGCCTGGACTGTCATGTATTCCTGGTAGAATGTATTCGACACCCACATCACCGAATGGCCGCGCTGGCCGAGCCAGCCGATGCTGCCGAGATTCTCGGCAGCGCGCAGCTTGCGGGCCAGATGGGTCCGCGAGAGCTTGAGCCATTTGGCGAAATCTCCGATCGAAACCACGCTGGTCGGAATCTGGTCCAGGCCGGCGTGATCGGGGTCGATGCCCGACATCAGCCAGTCCATGACGATGCCGCCATTGTTGAGCCAGATGAACAGGGAAAAGGTCTGGTTGGGTTCGCGCACCGGCTTGGAGGCAAGCAGGCCGTCCGCCACCAGAGGCTGCAGCCCGGCAACCATCTCGGGGTGTTCGAGGAACCTGGTCAAGCGGTCAGCGCCGTCGAGGCGATCCAGCGTCCGCAGATGGGCAAGGACCCAGCCGGTAAAGGTCTGCACGGTTGCCGCCGTCGGCTGCAAAGGGTGCGTACGGCCGTCGCCACCCGACACATACTCGGCGATGTGGTAGTGCAGCATCTCCTTGATGAAAGCGTCCGCCGTGTTGCGGCTGGCGACCGCATGCTGGTGCACGAACTCGATGAACCGCGATACCGTCAGTTCCTTGCGGCGGTCGTGCGGATCGCGCCTGAAATGCATGGCGAGGCCGACATGACCCATCAGCCAACGCTGCTGCGTGGCGAAAATGGAAGCCAGGCGAGGGCTCTCCTCATAGATTCGGATCAGCGCCAGGGACTGTTCCTGAACGTAGCGATGCAACGCCGGATGGCCGGCAATCTCTTCGAACTTCAGCGCCATCCTCCTGGTGTTCCGGTTCAACTCAAAAAGCCGAGTTGCGCTCCACATTTTTCAGCCTTCCACGGCTGTGTCCAGAGGCACCAAATGCGAAGAGCAAGCCCAACCCGAACACGGGTCGGGCAACGACCGGTGCATGGTGGGATCCGCTAACCGATTGCTATGCCCTGGGAAGCGGGCCGGTGCGGCTTGACGGGGATGGTGGAGAGTGAGTCAGCGAAGCGCAATCGCGACAACATCAGCCAGGTAATCCAGCTGCGCGACAGCGCTGCGCGTCAGTCGTCTGCAGTAGCATTTCCAACTGTCGATGGCGGCATCTCTCGCCACCATACGCGATGAAACCGGCCGGCTTTCGCCGGCCGGTTGGTACGATCGGGATCAGCCGCAGACGCGAACCTCTTCGATCACCCTGTGGTGGTGGCGCCAGTGCTTGACCAGTTCGATATGGCAGCGATGATGCCGGTGGTGGCGGCGATATTCGCCGTACCGGTATTCGCCATCGTCATACTGAACGTTCCGGTCGCCATCATACTGATTGTCGGAATAGCGATCGCGGTGATGACGGCGAATAACGATCCCACTGTCGGAATCGTCGTCCGGCAAATATCGATCGTCGTCGGACTGGATGGTCACGCTTGCCGCTCGCGTCGGCGCAGTGATCGCCGCTGTCGCGGCCAATGCCAACAGGGAAGCCAGAATCAACTTCTTCATCTCGTCCTCCTACACGTTCAAGACATGGTAACTCGCGGAAGAACTGGGCGTTCCGACTAATTTTACACTCTTTGCGACGCGGGAGACATCAAGGCGTTATCGTCCACCCGCTCCAGGCGCACGAAAGCCGTCAGCGGCAGGTGGTCGGAGGCAACGCGTGAAAGCGGCGTGTCATGCGCGTCGATGGCGGCAATCATGCCATGCCGGTTGGCCATGATCCGGTCGAGCGCCAGCAGCGGCAGGTTCGACGGGAAGGTGGGGACCGCCGGCGGCTGCGGGCCGAACGTCGCATGCAGCGTGTTGAGAGCGGAGCGGTTGCCGAGCCGCCATTCGTTGAGGTCGCCGAGCAGCAGGGTCGGTCTTTCGTCCGGGCTGTTCATCAGGTCGAGCACGACGCGCGCCTGCTGGGAGCGGGAGCGACGCAGCAGGCCAAGATGGGCGGCGATGATGCGCAGCGTCCGGCTTCCATCGAGGTCGATCTCCGCCACCACCGCGCCGCGCGGCTCCAGCCCCGGAAGCTTGATCTGGTGCACGTCGCGAACGACGCCCTTCTTGAACAGCAAGACGTTGCCATGCCAGCCATGGCCCTTGCCGGTGGCGGAAATCGGCACCGGAACCAGTCCGGTTTCCCGTTCGAGCCGCGGCAGGTCGAGAAGACCATCACGGTCGCCGAAGCGGTTGTCGGCTTCCTGCAGGGCAATGACATCCGGATCGATTTCGCGGATGACGCGGATGGTCCGGTCCGGATCGAACTTCCTGTCGACGCCGATGCATTTGTGGACATTGTAGGAGGCAACCAGCGTGCCGGTGGTGGCTGTCGTCTTGAGTGCGGCGGCGTTAGCTTTCTGCATCCGGCGGTCACGAAGGGACAGAAGCATGCTTGCCGGGAGGCTGCGTCCAATTCTGTGCATCTGTGCTGCTCGTTCTCGCTGGCTTCAATTCAGAAGCCGGATACAGTCAAAATAGGCAATTTCGGCGTATGTTCCATGACAGACGAGTTCCTCAAGCGCACCTCCGCCTTAGAGATAGGGTGAACCGAGCCACAATGCCCGGTCGAACAGCCTGATAAGGAACGGCCGGGCTCGCAAGGCTTCCAGCGTTACCGGCACGGCGGAGGCAATCGCCGACCCGATCCGCGCCTCGATCTCGCTGGCAAAGCCGGCATCGACCACCTCCAAGTCGATCTCGAAATTGAGCCGCAGCGATCGGGCGTCAAGATTGGAAGATCCGACATAGGCCCACACGCCGTCGATCGAAAGCAGCTTCGAATGGTCGAATGGTCCCTCGGTTCGCCAGACACGGCAATAGTGTTTGAGCACCTGATCGAACTGCGCCATCATCGCGCGGTCGACGAGGAAAAGATTGTTCACCGCCGGCACCACGATGTCTATCTCGACCCCGCGCCTGCCGGCGGTGATCAGGGCGCTGATCAGTTCCCGATCCGGCAGGAAATAGGGCGACATCACGCGTATGGACTTGCGGGCGACCGAGAACGCACCGATCAGCAGCTTGTGGTTGGTCTCGTTGCTGGCATCCGGGCCGGAAGCGACCGCCCGCACCATCATCGGTGCGCCTGGCGACGGCGACAGCGGGGCAATGCGCCAGGCGTCGCCCTTCAGCGCCTCGTTGGTGGCGAAGCGCCAGTCCTCGGCGGCGACCGAAAAGAGGTCGGCGACGATCGGGCCGGTCACCCGGAAATGTGTGTCCCTGGCGCTGTTGGAGCCGGCGAATTCGGCGGAGAAGCCTTTTCGGATGTTCATGCCGCCGGTGAAGGCGGCGATGCCGTCGACCACCAGGATCTTCCGGTGGGTCCTCAGATTGGCGTAGGGCAGGCGCAGGCCCATGACGATGTTGCCGTTGAAGACATCGGCGGGGATGTTGGCCTCGCGCAAATGCCCCAGGATGCTCGGCACCGAGTAGCGGGCGCCGACGGCATCGATCAGCACGCGGACGGTGACGCCGCGCCGGACGGCGCCGGCCAGCGCCTCGACGAAGAGCAGGCCGACGGCGTCATTGTCGAAAATATAGGTCTCGAGCAGGACGCTGCGCTCGGCGCCGTCGATCGCCGCGCACATGGCGGCATAGGCCTCGTCGCCGGTCTCCAGCACATCGATTGCGTTTCCAGGGTTGAGCGCGCGCCGCGCCACCCTGTCGCCGAGTGTCCGCAAGCCCGTGAACCGTTGCCCGTATCGCTCGACGATCAGGGCCTCTTCGACAGCGACGTCGCGCTCATGCTTGGCGGACACCACGCCGTCGGCAAACGGGCGCTGGGCGGTGATCGTGGCACGGCGGATGCGATTGATGCCGGCGACGGCGTAGATCAGCACGCCGAGGATTGGGGACAGCACCATCACGCCGACCCAGCCGGTGGCGGCGCGCACATCTTCCTTGGTCATGACGGCATGGACGATGCCGACCGTCGCCATCGCCACGGAGATGATCGCCAGAATTTGCGGCCAGTGAGTCGCCAGGGTCGCCAACATGCCGAGACTATCCAGCGAGCGGTTGCAGAAGGCAATGCGGCCGGTCCTGCCGCGCATTCGCCGGATGGTGGCATGCGGCCCTGGCCGAAGGTTTCGACCAGCCGCAGAGATTGATGGGTAGAAGCTTCCCAACGGACCCTGTTCAGAAGGACAAACCTGACCTAGCGGAAGCATAGAGCCTGGCATCATCCTGTTCTGCTCAGAGCCTCCGAAGCCTCTTATGCTTTGGTGCGACCTCTATTGTATATCAGGATGAATGAACTTAATGATATGAACACTTTGATTGATGGCGAGGGGGGCGCCTAACGATGAAATTCAACTTCGATGAACCTCCCGGCGATGACATAGTTGCCGACACGTCGGCAGAATGCCAACGCCAATTGCTGCCTCTCGTCCGCGAGATCGTCCAGGCGGCCGTCGCTGCCGGATGGAGCGAGGAGGACGTTCTTCTGGGGTTTGTCGAACTTGCATGGGATTTGTATGAGAATCGTCGCGACGATCTGCAATGACCGGTAGCCAATCTGGTAGCTCTGCATTGCTGGCGGTGTCGCGGCTTTTGCGTCGGCAGCTTTTCGCGATAGGAATTTTTTCTTGACACGGTGATCTCAGCTAAGGTATATATTCGTGCATGGTGCTGATTTGCGCCAGTGACCCGCCGAGCAGGCGGGTTTTTCGTTTGATGCTCCGTCAGCCAATGCGCCGAAGGGTCAAAAGGGACCTGTTGACCCGTAGTCGCGACCTAAAGGCCTGGGTTCCTCGCCCCGAGGGGCTTTTATCCCGAACAAAATTTTTTGTTTGCGTACGGATGTTATTCACTATCCGCAGCATGTGCGTTACGTTGGATCCGGGTCGGCTAAGGGGGATTTCAGGCGACAGACAAGCGGCTGAGGCCAGCAATGGAAAATACGGACGATGCTCGGGAAGGCGGCAATTCCCAGGGCGTCAATCGAGAACGGACAGCTCGATATGTCCTGGACATAATCCCTGAAAGCGCAGGCCCCTGGAGGGCCACCGCGGCGCGGAGTGTCATAGACTCCGCCCGCGATCCCGTCTCGCAGACATTCCCGGCCAAAGAGCATTCCACTGGAATTGCGCTGCGGCCCGCACGCCGATCGAGAGCCTTGCTCGGCAGCGACCGGATCACGCGGTACGATACGCCGACCGGATGTCGCGTCGTCAATCCGGCGGGTGTGGACAGCAAGCCGGCCTGGTCCCTGACCCGGGAGAACGCCGTCGTTTCCATCGCTCCCGAAGCGCTGGCGCAATTGGCCGCGCAGGAATTCGATCTCGCCGAACTCGATCCGCCTGCTTTCGGCACGGTCGACCCGGCCGATCTGCTGCGCACCCACCCAGGCCGCAACAGGCGCCTTGCGGCGTTTTCCAGAATACATCTTGCTGCAAATCCGCCCCAAGCTCCGCAGGAATCGTCTGGAATGTCATGCAGTCCGCGCGTTGTACGCCGTCCGACCGGAACGCTCTCATGAATGGGGTTGGCGATGCCGGTCGGCTTCGATCAATCACGAATTGTTTTTCAGGGGAACGCGGAAGGAAGCCTAGGGTTGAACCTCATCCGGGACGAATCAGGAGGCCAAGAAATGCCGGGTGAGGATGGTGTCCCCGGACCGGTTTCCGGACCCAATTCGCGACAACCGACGCTCAACGCAAAAGGCGGGCTTTCCGTCCGCGCCGCGAGCCGCGTGCGGCAATTCCTGGACGAGAACTTTACGCGCAAGCTGGCGCTTGCCGAGATGGCCGCGGTTTGCGGTCTTTCACCCTATCATTTTGTGCGGGCTTTCTCGAGGACGTTCGGGATGCCGCCGCATCAGTACGTGCTCGGTCTGCGGCTGGATTTCGCTGAAAGGTTGCTTGCCGACAGCGGCATGACGATCGCCGACATCGCTCACTCCAGCGGATTTTCGAGCCAGAGCCATTTTACCACCGTGATGAAGAAATACCGGCAGATGACGCCGCTGCAGGCGCGGATGGGAAAGCTTAGCGCCAAGTTTAGATGAGACGGCGCTTAGGGAGTTGCTTGATTACTTGTTTCTAAAGCATTGGCAGGGGTAACGAGCCGTTAACCTATGCCCGTTTGCTCGCCTCTTTTCTCACAAGACAGCAATATCGTGAAATACCGCACGCAGGAATCATGTCTTCCTGCGATGGAGCGGAATTGTCAGACATTTCGTGCCGGCCAGCGGAGAGGGACCATGACCGACAACCAGATTTCGAACGGCCAGATTTCGAGCGGTTCGTTTGTTCGGCGTCGCACGGCGCATTTCGCCGGGCAGTGGATCGCGGGGGCCGATCTGAGCTCTCGCTCGGTTCGCCGCCGTCTGATGGCGGTGCTGCGGATGGCGCATAGCGTGCTCGGCATGGGGCGCAGGCGCCTTGGCCTGGGAACGCTCGGCGTCGGCGGGATGTCGGCGGCGGCCGCGGTGCTGAGCGCCTTCGCGATCGGCATGGCTGCGACGCCGGCCCTGGCGCAATATCAGGCCGGTGGCGGTTCGGCGACCGGCGGCAACGCCGTAGCCATCGGTAACGGCACCGCGACGAATGGCAATAACAGCGTGGCGTTGGGCAGTTCCAACAGTGCAACGGGCGACGGCACGATCGCCATCGGCTATGCGATGGGTGTCAATGGCCTCAATTCCATAGGCATAGGCGTCTTCGCAGGCGCAACTGGCGTCAATGCCCTCGCCCTGGGCGGAAACGCCCATGCCAACGGGGACGCGGCAAGCGCCATTGGCGTCAATTCGGTTGCAACCACAGGCGCGGCCGCCTTTGGCAACAATGCGCGTGCCGACGGAACGAGCTCGACGGCGATCGGCTATGTTACCCGGGCGACCGGGCTGCGCGCCACCGCGCTTGGGTTTCAGGCAAACGCATCGGGATTGGATGCCTTCGCCCAGGGCAACTCGGCCAGCGCAAGCAACCAGAATGCCATCGCTATCGGCTTTCAGGCGGTGGCGTCCGATATCAACGCTATCAACATCGGCGGACGCACTCTTGCAGGAGCGGGCGCTACTGCACAGGGCGCCATCGCTCTTGGTACGGATGTGGTGGCATCCCAGGTAAGAAGCGTCGCCATAGGCGTCCTGACCAAAGCAACGGGAACGGGCGCAACGGCGATGGGCAACACCGCCAGCGCCTGGGGCAACCAGTCGATCGCGTTCGGTGTCGGCGCGCAGGCAGGCGTGCAGGCCAACACGGCCCTGCCCAACAGCATCGCCATCGGCACCAATTCGCTCTCTTCCGGCGCTTTCGCCACCGCGATGGGCGCAACCTCGGTTGCGAGTGGCTCAGCCAGCACGGCGATTGGCAACACGGCCGTTGCCAGCGGCGCAAACGCCTCTTCATTCGGGTCCGGGACGATCGCGGCAGGCGACAATTCTCTCGCTGCCGGCGTCAGCGCCAGCTCGGCCGGCGCGCAATCGGTGGCGCTTGGCAACCAGGCCAATGCGCAGACAGGCGCGGCGATCGCGATCGGCGCCCAGGCGACCGCCTCCGGCGGCGTCCCCGGCGCTGGGGCGATCGCCATGGGCATCGGCGCCAATGCGGTTGCCACCGGCAGCGGTTCACCGACCGCCATCGGCGCTTTCGCCAATGCGAGCGGCGCTTCGGGCACGGCGCTTCCCGGCGGCTTCACATCCTTCGAAGCGACCGCGATCGGCAACAGCTCGGTCGCCACGGGGCAGGGCGGCACGGCTGTCGGCGTCGCGAGCAAGGCAACGGGCACCTGGTCCACCGGCCTCGGCTTGAGCAGCACTGCGTCGGGCGTCAACGCGACCGCGGTCGGCGTCCTGTCCAGCGCGACGGGAAACAATACCCTCGCGGCCGGCATCAACTCCGGTGCCAGCGGAGCCGGCAGTACCGCGCTCGGCAACGGTGCCCGAACCACCGCCCTGAATGCCGTCGCTGTCGGCGCTGGGACAAGTGCGTCCGGGATAAACTCCGTCTATGTCGGCCAGAGCAGCTTTGCGACAAGCGCCAGCGGACAGAGCGCCATCGCCGTCGGCACGGACGTGACGTCATCCGGAGACGACGCGATCGCGATGGGACGCGAAAGCTTTGCGACTGCAACCAACGCCATCGCGGTCGGTCTCCAGTCCTTTGCTGAGACCGCCGACTCCGTCGCCATCGGCACCAGGGCGTTCGCAAGCGGGGGGAAGGCCGTCGCAATCGGCGCCGACAACGTCGCTTACGGCGATGGCGCGGTTTCGATCGGCGATCCCAGCTACGCCAGCGGCACCGGCGCCTTCACCGGCGGCGCCAACAACATCGCCAACAGCGACGGCACGGCGACGGCCACCGCCGCCAATATGGCCAACGGCGCTGTCGCCATCGGCAACAGCAACAAGGCGATCGGGCAAGGTTCCGTGGCGCTGGGCAATGGCTCGACGGCGGGTGCGGCCGGCCTCGCCGGGAATGTCGCACTGGGCGATGGCGCGACGGCGGCGGCAAGCTCCGGCGACGTGGCGCTCGGCTCCGGCTCTGTGACCACCACGGCGGTCGGCACGGCCAGCGGGGTGGTCAACGGCACCACCTACGCCTTCCAGGGCACCAACCCGACCTCGACGGTCAGTATCGGTGCACCAGGCGCGGAGCGCACCATTACCAATCTGGCGGCGGGGCGGATCAGCGCGCTCTCGACCGATGCGATCAACGGCTCGCAGCTCTTCGCCACCAACCAGGCAGTCGACGCCATCGGCGTCACGCTCAACAACATCAATGTCGGCGGCGGCATCAAGTACTTCCACGCCAACTCGACGCTGGCGGATTCCCAGGCACTGGGAACCGATTCCGTCGCCGTCGGCCCGAATGCGGTGGCCAACAATGCCGGCGATGTGGCGATCGGCCTGAATTCCACGTCTGGCGCAACGACAAATGTCGCCGGAACGACGATCGGCGGTGTCAACTACACCTTCGCGGGCACCACGCCGGCCGGCGCTTTCTCTGTCGGGTCGGCGGGAGCCGAGCGCCAGATCCAGAACGTCGCGGCCGGACAGTTGAACGGCGGCTCGACGGACGCGGTCAACGGCTCGCAGCTCTTCGCCACCAACCAGCAGGTGACGCAGAACACCACCGATATCGCCAATATCGGCAGTGGCGTCACCAATCTCGGCAACACGTTCAACAACATCGCCGGCGACACCTCGACGGCCTATACCGATGCCAATGGCATAGGCATCCGCTACGCCCGCACCAACGAGGCCGGGCTGGCGCAGACCGATTCCTTCGCCCAAGGCGTCGGGTCCACAGCGGTCGGCTACAATGCGACCGCGACCGGCGTCAGCGCGCTGTCGCTCGGCCGCGACAGCAAGGCCAGCATCGACGGCAGCGTGGCGCTGGGCTCGGGTTCGATCTCCGATCGCGCGATCGCTCCGGCCACCGGCCAGATCGCGGCCGGTCCGTCCAACTTCATCCAGTACAACACGAGCGACAAGACGCTGCTCGGCGCCGTTTCGGTCGGCGATGTCAACTCCTACCGGCAGATCACCAACGTGGCCGACGGCACGCAGGACCAGGACGCAGTGACGGTGCGCCAGCTCGCCGGCGCCATCGCTGCCGTATCGGTTACCTCGACGAAATACTTCCACGCCAATTCGGCGGCGGGCGACTCGCTCGCGGTCGGCGCGGAATCGGTCGCGGTCGGCCCGACGACTGTCGTCAACGGCGACAATGGCATCGGCATCGGCAATGGCGCCATCGTCGACCTGACAGCGCCCGGCGGAACGGCCATCGGCCAGAACGCCCATGTGTTGCTGGCCGACGGCCTGGCGCTCGGCACCAATTCGCTGGCGTCCGGGGTCCAGTCGGTGGCGCTCGGCGCCGGCGCCCAGAGCACCTTCATCAACAGCGTGGCGCTCGGTGCGCAATCCATCACCACGGTCGGCGCGCAGGCCGGCTACACGGCCTTCGCGCTCGCCGGTCCGCAGACCTCGGTCGGCGAGGTGTCGATCGGCGCCGCCGGGGCCGAACGCAAGCTGACCAATGTCGCAGCGGGTTCGGCCGATACCGACGGCGTCAACGTCTCGCAGTTGCGCGGCGTGACGAAAAACGTCACCGACCTGTTCGGCGGCGTTACCACGATCAATCCCGACGGCTCGATCACCGGCCCGACCTACACTATCCAGGGCAACAACTACTCGACCGTCTATGACGGCCTGACGGCCGTCGACAATGCCCTGACCACCATCAGCAATGGCGGCGGCATCAAATACTTCCACGCCAATTCGACGCTGGCCGACAGCATCGCCGGCGGCACCAACGCGGTGGCGATCGGGCCGGAAAGCGTGGCGAGCGGCGCCGAGAGCGTGGCTGCGGGCCATGGCTCGACGGCTACCGGGGCGGGCGCCGTCGCGCTCGGCCAGGGTGCGCAGGCCAACAACGCCAACGATGTGGCGCTCGGCTCCGGCTCGGTGACGCAGACAGCCGTCGGCACCTCCAGCACCGTAATCGGCGGCAAGACCTACACCTTCGCCGGAACGACTCCGACCGGAACCGTCAGCGTCGGCGATGCCGGCGCCGAGCGGACGATCACCAATGTCGCCGCCGGGCGCGTCGATGCCGGCAGCACGGATGCGATCAACGGCTCGCAGCTCTACGCCACCAACACGGCGATCGAGGATTTGAAAGCCGGCGTCGGAAACCTCACCCAGAACGCGGTGACCTATGACGCCCCGGGCGGCGTCAAGTCGAACACCATCACGCTGCAGGGTGGCGACGTCAACGCGCCGGTCGTCATCTCCAATGTCGGCCCCGGCGTCAAAGGGACCGATGCGGTCAATGTCGACCAGATGAACCAGGGCCTGACCGCCGGCAAGAGCTATACGGACAACCGCGTGGCTTACGCTATCGATACGTCCAACGACTACACCGACAAGGTAGCCGCCACGACCCTGCAGCAGGCCAACGACTATACCGACCAGAAGCTCGGTCAGCTCAATTCGGACATCAACGGCATCCGCGACGAGGCCAGGCAGGCGGCCGCGATAGGTCTCGCCGCCGCCTCGCTGCGCTACGACGACCGGCCCGGAAAGCTGAGCGTCGCGGCGGGTGGCGGCCTCTGGCGCGACGCAGGCGCATTCGCCTTCGGTGCGGGCTACACCAGCGAGGACGGCCGCATCCGCGGCAACCTGTCGGGCACGGCAGCGGGTGGGCATGTCGGCGTCGGCGCCGGCATCAGCTTCACCTTGAACTGAGGCAGGGATGAAAGGACTTGTTGCCCTGACCTGCCTGGCGCTTTGCGGCGGCCTCGTGCCTGCCGCCGGGCAGGTTGCGTCGACCTACAGGATCAAGCCTTCGGACGTGGTGCTCCCGCCCGAGGTGAAGCTCGGAGACTACCAGCGCACCATACGCCCATTCGACAACTGGACGCTGATCTGCGACGAGAACCTCAAAGCCCGCAAGAAGGTCTGCAACGTCTCGCAGATCATCGAGGACGCGTCCGGCAAGATGGCCTTCAGCTGGTCGCTTGCCGCCACCCAGGACGGCAAGCCGTACATGATCCTGCGCACCGCCCCGAACGCCAGGAGCGATGGCCTTGTGTCCGTGAAATTCGATGGACAGAAGCAGCCGATCGACGTGCAGCTGAACGGCTGCAACGAAATGGTCTGTGTCGGCATGTTGCCGGTCGGCCCCGTCATGCGCCGGCAGATATCGCAGAACGCGACGCCGGCGATCTCCTACTCGACGGTCGATGGGCAGACGATCACCGTTACCGCAACGCTCAAGGGGCTGTCAGACGCCCTTTCACCACTCAAATAACCGAGGCGCCACCATGAGCCAGCAGGACCAGTTCACGTCCGCCAAACGCACTCCGAGCGTCGAGGCGGATCGGCAGAGGCGGGCCGAGCCCCCAAGGCGCTGGCCACGCGCGGCCGGATATTCACTGCTGGGATTGGTCGTGGCGGGGCTTGGCTTCGCCGCCGGGAATTACGCCGCGGTCGCCAATCTGGTCGGCGGCGCGACGGCCGCACCTGCAGCAACAGCGGCGGCCCCCGTGCTTCCGGACACGCCCTTCCTCGAGCATGTCAAGCAGGCCGGTGTGCAGGCCTGCTCGACCGTCTATCCAGTGCTCGGACAGATCCTGACGACCGGCACGAAATACAGCGTCAAATCCCTGTGGAACGACCAGGCCGCCGACAAGCACGCCATCCAGGCCTTTGTCGGCATGGACTATGCGTCGGAACGCTATAGCGGCCCGGCCGCCGGCATCGTCTTCGCATCGCCCACCGCCACGGGTTGCGAAGGGGCGATGGTGCGGGTGGCGCCATTCGCCAGCCCGTGCGCCGACATCCCATCCATCCTGCCGCAGGGCAGCAAGATCACCGACCATCTCGGGCAGGTCGAGGTCTACGAGCTCGGCGGCAATGCCGGTGAAGCGCTTCTCCTGCCGACGGGCAAAAGCTGTGTGGTGATCTCCCTTGCTTCGGCGGCGAAGTAGGACGCGAAGCGAGTGAGGTCAAGGAAAGGATGCCGACCATGAGATTGCAGGCTTTGGCAGTTTTGGGCTTGACCTTTTTGTGGAGCGGACAAGTCGTCTCAGCCGACCTTGTGGCCCCATCGGAACCGCAACAGGAGGAAAAAGGCATATGGGCGGCCATTGCCTATTCGCAGGCCGATAGCAAATACGGCTTCTTCTGGGGCGCCGACAAGCGGCAGGAAGCGAAGGACATCGCACAGAAATATTGCGAGAACGCAGGCGGAAAGGCCTGCAACGTCGTCACCGTCTTCCGCAACCATCGCCATTGGAATGATGACGACGAGACCGGCTTTCCCTACAAGCACTGCGGTGCGCTTGCCGTGGCAGACAAAGTGGAGAACCGTTTCACGCCCTGGGGCGTGAACTCGGCCGAGACCCGTCGGGAAGCGGAGGATCTCGCTTTGCAGGCCTGCGAGGCGACGGGAGAGAAATGCAAGATCCGCGAATGGGTCTGCACATGAAGCTTGGCCCGAAGGCCGTCTCCGCATGTGGAGCAATTCTATTCTCATTGATGTCGCCGGCGTCTGCCCAGCAACAGGTGGCGGCTGTCCCGGATGGACCCTCATCGCTGCGTGAGGTCTATCAGGACTGGAGCGTGACCTGTTCGGTACGGGAAAAGGCGAGAGTGTGCTCGCTTGCGCAAGACCAGGTCCAGCAGAACGGGCAGAGGCTTCTTGCCATGGAGATCGCGGCACGCCCGGACGGTTCGACGACGGCTACCCTGCTTCTGCCCTTCGGCATCCTCCTTGATCCGGGCGTGACGCTGCAGATCGACGATCAACCGCCGCTGTCCCCGCAGCGCTTCAGGACCTGCCTGCCGACGGGTTGCGTCTCCGTCTTTACGGTCGATCGGCCGACGCTTGGAAAGCTGAGGGGAGGCTCGGTGCTGAAGCTCAATGTCACGACGGACGCCGAGACCCCGCTGAGCTTCCCTGTGTCGCTTCGCGGCCTGACCGCGGCGCTCGACCGCATGGTGGCGTTGAGCGCAAATTAGGGTGCGCGCTGACCAGCTTTTGGCCGCAGTGAGCCACATGAAACGTACGCCGGCCGCCGCGATGGAGTATTTTTGGACGCGGCATCCAAAGGGACGCGCCTGAAAAAGGGCTCAACTTCAGGTTGGATCATCGACAGCCGCTATCCGAACCGGCCATGATTCTGGCCATACCGGCCCACTGGCCTGCCGTTTTTTGTGCTTTCCCACTGAATGCGGCGTCCGGATACAACCGCAGCGAGCCGACGTTATGTGCTATTTTTGCTACATCTCGCAGCCTTGTTGCCCAAAAAGGCTATTTAGCGATATCTAAATCAATAATCGCTCACATATTTCGTGAATCTGTGAATAATCCACCGACGGGCAGGCCTTGGCTTGGTTAGCGCTCTGAAAAGGACGCTGGGGAAACGTTAGGGTGGGATTAATGAATACGACAAACATGTCGACCATAGGCAGGCGCCTTGGTCTTTTGATGGCGGCCACCATGCTGACCTGCGGCAGTGCTCACGCGCTCACGCTCAAGGAGGCGATGGCTGTCGCGGTGGAGTCCAATCCCGAGATTGGACAGGCGATCGAAAATCGCGAAGCCATCGAGTTCGAGTTGCGGCAGGCCAAGGGCCTTTATCTTCCCAGTGTCGATGTCGAGGCATCGGCTGGCGTTCGCCGGCTCGACAATCCGTCCCGGCGCTCTCTTTCCATCGAAGGCGATGCGCTCTATCCGGCTGAAACGGATCTTACCGTTTCGCAGACGCTTTATGACAGCGGCGGAAGGCGGGCCGAATTGAACCGTCAGGCATCGCGCGTCGACGGCGCTTCGTTCCGCGTTCTGGAACGGTCCGAATTCATCGGGTTGTCCGTTGTCCAGGACTATCTGGAATACATGCTGCAGGCCTCGATCGTTGCCGAAGCGAAGAAGAATCTCGGCTTCCACCAGGCAATTCTCGGCGACATCCGGCAAGGCATCTCGGGCGGCGCGCTGAACGAGGCCGACCGGCAACAGGCCGAGGAACGGCTGTTCGCCGCCAAGGCGCGCATGCAGGAGGCGACCGAGGAACTGGAAGCGGCCAAGATCCGCTTCTTCAAAACCGTCGGAAAGCCACTGACCAGCCCTTCGAGGCCCGGCGATGTCTCGGCCGCACTCCCGCGCTCGCTCGACGACGCGATAGGGTTGGCGCGGGAAAGCAATCCGCGCGTACACATGGCCAACAGCGACATCGACGCGGCGGCCTCCCTCGTGGACGCTGCGCGGGCAAAATTTGGCCCCTCCATCATCGCTGAAGGTCGGGCCCGGGCAGGAACCGACATTGACGGCGACGATGGCGACACCACCGACCTGCAGGCGCGCGTGGTCCTGCGCTGGAACCTCTACCGCGGTGGCATCGACAAGGCCAACGAGCAGGAACAGATCCGCCGCACCAGTGAACAGCGTCTCGCGCTGCATCAGGTCCAGCGTGAAATCGAGGAAGCCGTTCGCACCTCATGGGATCGCCGTTTCCGGCAAGCCGATCTGGCAAAGACCCTGAGGCAACAAGCCGCTGCCAATGAGAAGCTGGTTGCTTCCTATCGCGAGCAGTTCAAGGTCGGACAGCGCTCGCTGCTCGACGTGCTCGATGCGCAGAATACACGGTTCAACACGGCAACGCTGGCGGATACCGCGTCCTACGCATCGCTGTTTGCCCAGTACCGGCTCCTGGCCGCGACCGGACAGTTGCTGAAAACGATGAATCTCGAGCCGGCAAAGCAAGCGACGGCCTATGCACGCACCGAGTTCGCAGCACCGGAAACCGCGGACACAGAAACCTATGCGCGGACGCCATCGGAGCAGAAGAACGACCTGCCATTCGATATTCTCGCTCCGGTGAGGAAGAAATAGGACAGCACAAGGTCCAGCGAGCGTCCTGACGGGCAGATCGTGAACCAGCAACCCAACATCCTCTCCCCGAAGGAGGCGTTCAAGGCCTGCTTCTCGGCCGTTGCCGGATATCTCGGCAGGCCGAGCGCGGAGACCGTGCTGTTTGCCGGCGTGCCGCTCTCGGACACGCGAATTGCGGCCGACGACATCAGGCACCTTGCCGAACGCATCGGCCTGGAAGTCACCGAGTTCAATCATCGCGATTTTCTCAGGGGGCGTATCGACCTGCCGGCCATCGTTTTTCGCGTCAGCCAATTGCCCGTCGCCCTGCTGGCTCTAGGCGAAGGCGATGCGTATATCACCGCGCCCCAGGAAGACGGCCGCACCACGATCGGCCGGTCGGAACTGGCCGCCAGCTACATCAGCGGCGGCGCTTCCTTTTCGATCACCTATGCCAATGCCGCCGAGACCATGTCGGTCGGCTCGGCGGCCAGGATCGAGCGAAGACATTGGCTTACGGGGACGATGGGCGCTTTCTGGCGCACCTACTCGAAAGTCGTCCTGGCGGCGGTGTTCATCAATCTGCTGGCCATAGCCTCGCCGATCTTCACCATGAACGTCTACGACAGGATCCTGCCGAACAAGGCAATATCGACACTGTGGGTCCTGGCTCTCGGCATCGGTGCGGTCATCCTGTTCGACCTGCTTTTGAAGACGGCCAGGGCTTCCCTCATCGACTATGCCGGGCGCAAGGCGGATCTGCGGATATCCTATCTGCTGTTCGAAAAAGTGCTGAACTCGTCGCTTTCGGCGCGCCCCGGCTCGACCGGTGAATACGCAAACAGGGTCACGCAATATGAGTTCGTCAGGGAGTTCTTCACCTCCAACACCATAAGCGTGTTCATCGACACGGCATTCGTCTTCGTCTTTCTCCTTGTGATCTATGCAATAGGCGGCTGGCTGGTGATCATACCGGCGCTGGCCTTCGTGATGTCCGTCATCGTCGGCCTGGTCACCCAGCGCCGCATCGGCAAGCGCGTCGCAGCCTCGATGAACGAAGCATCGCAGCGCCAGGCCCTGCTGGTCGAATCCATCTCGACGCTGGAGACCATCAAGTCGCTGCGCGCCGAGGCGTATCTGCTGCGGAAATGGGGAGAGCACTCCAAGAACGCCGCCAACACGTCCGAGAAGATCAAGCAGCTTTCGGCGGCAGCGGGCAACATCACCCAGTCCATACAGCAGCTGGTGACCGTCGCCCTGGTCGTGGCCGGCGCCTATGCCTTCTCGGAAGGGCATGTTTCGACAGGAGCAATCATAGGAACGGTGATGCTGGCGAGCAGGGCCGTGGCGCCGCTCGGCCAGATCGCCATAACGTTGTCCCGGTTCCGCCAGGCCATGCTCTCGCTGAGGATGGTGAATTCGATCATGGCTCAACCGGAAGATCGACCCGACACGGTGGGCTTCGTCAACCGCCCCATCCGCAAGGGGGCGATGGTGTTCAGGAATGTCGGGTTTGTCTATCCAGGCTCGGAAAACGAAGTTTTGACCGGCCTGAATTTCTCGGTCAAGCCGGGTGAGCGGATCGGCATCATCGGCCGCATAGGATCGGGAAAGACGACGATGGGTCGGCTGGTCGGCCGGCTCTTCCTGCCGACTTCCGGTGAGTTGCTGCTGGATGGGATCGACATTCGCCAGTATCACCCGTCCGAGGTTCGCGCCGCGGTCGGCATCGTTGCGCAGGCCGGCGACCTGTTCTCGGGCACCATCAAGGAAAACCTCCTGATGGCATGCCCCGAGGCTACAGACGAACAGATCATCGAAGCGGCAAAGGCTGCCGGCGTCGATGATTTCGTTTCACGCCACCCGCGCGGCTACGACATGAATGTCGGCGAGCGCGGCACCAATCTTTCCGGCGGCCAAAGGCAGACGGTGGCGATCGCGCGCCTGCTGCTGACCAAACCGAAAATCGTCTTTCTGGACGAGCCGTCGGGCTCGATGGATCTTGCTTCCGAACGCCAGTTGATCAAGCAGCTCAAAGTCGCCTTTGACCGCGACACGACGCTGATCGTCTCCACACATCGGTTCAGCATGCTTGAACTGGCCGACCGCCTGATCGTTATCGAACAGGGCAAAATCGTTGCCGACGGACCGAAGGACCAAGTCATACAGGCGTTGCAGAAAACAAGCGCCTGACAAAACAATTATTGCTGCATCCAATGCGTTGGGGCGTGGGAAATGCTTGCCAGGGAAGATCGGCCGCCGCTGTTTGCGTCGGCGTCCATATTCATCATCGGAGCGCTCTTCGTCGTTTTTGTCGCCTGGGCGTCCTTTGCCGAAGTCGATGAGATCGCACGCGGCGACGGCAAGGTCATACCTGCTTCCAAGACCCAGATCATCCAGGCGAGCGAGGCCGGTGTGGTTCAGGAAATCGCCGTGACGATCGGCCAGGTCGTCAAGAAGAACGATCTCATCATCCGCCTGGACAACACGCTCAACACGTCCAGCCTTGGCGAGCAGCAGGCCAAGGCGCGCGCGCTCGAAGTGCGCATAGCAAGGCTGAAATACGAACAGGCCGGCAATCTCTCGGGCCCATTTCCGTGCCCGCAGGACATCCAGTCGGTCGCTCCGCAAATCTGCGACAATGAACAGAAGCTGCTCATCGCCCGGCGCGGGAACTTCGACAACAAGCTGTCCGTGCTCAAGTCACGCCTCGATCAGCGCGAGAAGGAACTTGCCGAGGCGGAGGCCAATTCCGATCGTCTTTCTAAGAACCTGGTCGTCAGCGACCAGGAGGCAAAACTCGTCGACGCGATGGTCAAGAAAGGCCTGATGGCAAGGACCGAGCAGCTCCGGGTAGAGCGCGAGCAGACCGAACTCAACGGCCAGCTGAACCTTGCCGGCGAAACGATAAAGAAGATCAAATCGTCGATCACGGAAGCTCAGCTTCAGGTCGAGGAACTCGGCCTGCAACTGCAGCAGGAGGCGCTGGACGACCTTACCCAGGCGCTGGCGGACCTTTCGGTGGTGGATGAGACCATAAGGGGAGCCACCGACAAGGTCGCGCGCACCGATATCCGGTCTCCCGTGGACGGCATCGTCAACACGCTGGAACTGAACACGGTCGGCGCCTTCGTCCAGCCTGGCGCCGTCGTGGCCGGCATCGTGCCAACCTCCGAAACGTTGCTGGTGGAGGCACGGGTCTCGCCGCGGGATGTCGCCTTCATCCGGCCCGACCAGGAAGCCCTTATCAAGGTCACCGCCTATGATTTCTCGATCTTCGGCGGCATCGAGGGCAAGGTCTCCAACATCACAGCCGACAGCCTGGTCGATCAGAAAACGGGGGAGCCCTATTATCAGGTGCGCGTGGCGACGGACAAATCGACGCTTCAAAGAGACGGCAAGGCCTATTCGATCATCCCCGGAATGATCTGCTCGGTCGACATCAAGACCGGGCGCAAGACGATCCTGCACTACCTCCTGAAGCCGATCAACAAGGCGCGTGAGGAGGCGATGAGTGAGCGGTAGCGCCAGCCCTCATCATTCCGATCGCGAGCGGCTGCTTGCGCCAGTCGCCGCCGAGGATTTCGGGCTGGAGTTTCGGGTCGTGGCGCGAGGCGGCATACGGCGCGGCATTCGTCTGGAGCGGGCATTCTGGATGTCGCTGAAGCAGATGGCCGAAAGCAGGAAGTGCACGATCGGAATGCTCATCGACGAGATCGCCGAAAGCCAGGCCCAGACAGGCAATCTGACATCCGCGATCCGGGTGGCCTGCATGCGTGGGTTGGGGGACGAAAACCTGACCTTGCGAAGGCTTGCATCGATCAACACCATCAACGCCATACTGGTCGCGTGCCCGTCTCCGGCCTTTGCCCTGGCTTCTTCGAAGAAGATACTGTCGTTCAACGCGCCGTTCCAGCAACTGGTCAAGCGCCAATTGCCGATCGCCCCAAGCGATGACGCACGGCACGACCTCAAGCTGGCGCTGGATCTCAATGTGGCCGACATCTTCACGCGGCTCGACGCCAATGGCGAATCGCCGGTGGCCACCGGTTTTGTCATCGGCGCGGGTGACCGTCGTTACCGGGGGCAATTGAATGCGGTGCGGGCTCCGGTGCTCGAGCCGGAGCTGCTGATGGCGTTCGTCTTCGGCGGCTGAATGCCCGCCAGTCCTTGGCGAGAACCTATGGCTTGGACTGGCCGAAACCCTATGGCTGAAAACCTTCGCCGGGTGCGACGGTTGCGAAACCGCCCTTGATGTCGGCCATCTGGGCGCCGCCCGGTCTTGAACCGTGGATCCAGGCCCGGTCGGTGCTGAACGAATAGAGCGGGACGTAATCCGGGAGATCGCTGTCACGCATAACGGTGTTGCTGAGGCTGTCGAGAATGAAGGTGCCGCTGCCTGTGCTCACCGACAGCACTGCGTGAAAGAAGCCTCTCTTGCGATCCTGGAGGACGACAAGCGCCATGCTTTGCGTCGGAATGCCGGCCCTCAGCAGGGCCGTCATCTTGAGGATGGCAAAATCCTCGCAATCGCCGGCTCGCCGATCGAGAATCTCCGAAGGCTTCGCCCAATAGTCGAGCTTGCCGTAGACGAGGCTGTCTTTCCTGTAGGCGATCAGGCGATTGACGCTGCTGTTGACGAAGGACAGCTTCTCGCTGAATCCCTTGCCTTGAGCGGCGGCGATCATGCCGGCAAAAGCCGTGCTCTTGTGCTCGCAGGGGCTGCCTGCCGAGCAGGCGGTGATTGCCCGGTAGACAGGCGCCCAGCGCGCCGCGACGGGAAAATTGCGCATGGACAAGGCAACCGATCCGAAGACCCCTGGAATAATCGACGCGGTCTGCACCGGATCTATCCCGGCGTCATCTCGCGCCGTTGACGAGCCGTCCCCGCGGCCGACATCCGGGCCATAGCTGCCGGTGACCATGCCGATCCGGTAAGCGTCCGCAGGCTGCCAGGGCTGGGGCCTCGTCAGTGAAACACCGCCGAGACAGGGCGGCGTCTGGACCTTCTCCTGAGGCCTGCCGGGTGCGGGGATATCGCTGGCGAATGACGGCCCCGCCAGGCCGACAAGCCCGATTGCCAGCAGGAGCATCTGGAGCCCGGTTTTTCCCGGAACCGATTTTTGCTTTTTCATAACGCCCACCTTTGACTGTGGACGCTACCAATCTTGTCTCAAATTATTGGAAAGGAAGGTGGATAAATATCCAGCAACTGTCTTCATCTATTTTATTTAAAATTCTATTCAATTTTATACTTTGATTTACCAAAAAATCCCGGCCAGTACTCCGTCAGGGAAGCCTCTGGGAGCCAGCATATATCAGGTTATATTGTCGCGGTTTACCACGTGTAAAAAATGCCGAGCAATGCATATCATAATATATGAAATAGATTAGGGGGCAGTTGCAAAGTAGAAATGGCCGCTGTCTCTATCCGGTAAATATCGGAGGGGTTTCAGCCATGACGAACAATATCGAGTTGGACAGCTTTTCGGGTTCCTTGAACGAGCATTCCGCGTCCAGTGAACACGGCGATCAGGCATCGCCGGCGGAGATCCGGGTCGCACAGGCAAATTCGACGCAGCAGGCCGCACCGGCAGCGTCCGAACCGGTGCCGGTCGATGTCGGCGGCGGAGCGCCCGTCAAGCCGGAAGCCCCCGCGGAAGCGAAGACGCTGCCGGCAGCTGCGCAGCACGAATATGTAGCCGACGCCAGCCACGTGGTAAGGCTTCCGGCCAACGCCTCCATCGACAACATTAAGGTCGACGGCCAAAACCTTGTGCTCGAGCAGGCCGACGGCTCGGTGATCGTGATCAAGGATGGCGCCCTGAACGTGCCGACCTTCATCATCGGCGACGTCGAGGTGCCGCGCGTTGCGCTGCTGGCGGCGCTGGAAGCCAGCCATGTCGATGTCGCCTTCGGCGCCGACGGTTCCATCTCGGCCGGCCCCGGCGGTTCGAATTCAAGCGCAGGCGGTGATTTCTCGGTTCCCCCCGGCGGCATCGGCGACGGGTTCGACCTGTCGGCATTGCTGCCGCCGACCGCCTTGCAGTTTGGGCTTCTGGATCGCCGCGAACTGTTCCCGTCCATCGTCGACAGGCCGGTTTCAGTGGTGGCCACGTCACTGCTTGCCCCGACCGAAGCGGCCAGTGAAACCGGCCTCGATGGCAACCAGACACAATCGCCCGGCAGCGACGCGCCAAGCAATTCCGAAACCTCAGGCATCGGAACGATCAGCATCGACGCACCGGATGGAATCGGGTCGATCGTTATCAACGGTGTCGCCGTCACCGGCGTCGGCCAGCAGATTCCTGGCGATTTCGGCTTTCTGACGATCGTCTCCTACAATCCGAGCACCGGCGCCATCGAATATAACTACACGGTGACCGAATCGGTCACTCATCCCGAGCACACGAACGGGTTCGATCCCAACGACACGGTTCCGGACAATTTCAGCATCACTGTCACGGACGTCGACGGCGATTCGGCCAGCACCACCTTTGCCGTCGCCATTGTCGACGACGTGCCGACAGCGGTTGCCGATACGGACAGCGTGACGGAAGACGGCGCGACGGTCGCGGACGGCAACGTGATCACGGCCAGCGGCGGCGCGGACGCGAATGTGACGGACGGCGTCGCCGACGTTAAGGGCGCGGACGGGGCGACGGTAACGGGCGTCGAGGCAGGCACGGTTGCATCGGCCTCGGGCCATGTCGGGTCGGCCGTGGCGGGCAGTTACGGTTCGATCACGATCGATGCGGACGGCCACTACAGCTACACGCTGAACAACGGCGCTGCGGCGGTCCAGGCGCTGACCACCGGCCAGCATCTGACGGACACGTTCACCTATACGCTGACCGATGGCGACGGCGACACCTCGACGACAACGGTCGAGATCACCATCAACGGCACCAACGACGTGCCACAGGTCGTCGTCGACCAGGGCAATCCGGCCGGCGCGCATGACCAGGTCTATGAAGCAGGTCTGGCGGCGGGTTCGGCGGCCGGCGACGGCAGCACGGTTGCGACAGGCACCTTCACGGTGTCGGACGCCGACGGGCTCGATGACGTGCAGAGCGTCACCATCGGCGGCGTCACGGTTGCCATTGGCAGCCTTAACGGTTCGGTCTTCCAGGGCGACCACGGCACGCTGCTGATCACCGGCTACAACCCGGCAACCGGCGTTGCTGCCTATCAGTACACGCTGACCAGCCCGACCACGGACGTTCCCGCAGTCACCGAGACCGACAGCTTCTCGCTCACCGTCTCTGACGGCACCTCGTCGTCGGCTCCGGCAGCCATCGTCATCGACATCGTCGACGACGTGCCCAATGCGGTCAACGACACCAACAGCATCAGCGAGGACGC
>NZ_JBVVQG010000014.1:61263-61420 GCF_055811095.1 Mesorhizobium sp. WSM4833 | reverse complement strand
ACAGCTTCTCGCTCACCGTCTCTGACGGCACCTCGTCGTCGGCCCCGGCAGCCATCGTCATCGACATCGTCGACGACATTCCGACGGCCCATGCCGACACCAACAGCGTTGTCGAGGGCGGGATCGTGCTCGGCAACGTGCTGAGCGACGGCACGGA
>NZ_JBVVQG010000014.1:29032-61163 GCF_055811095.1 Mesorhizobium sp. WSM4833 | reverse complement strand
CGACGCCAACGGCAACACGATCACCAACACCATCACCATCGACGTCACCGACGACGTGCCGACGGCCCATGCCGACACCAACAGCGTTGTCGAGGGCGGGATCGTGCTCGGCAACGTGCTGAGCGACGGCACGGACGACGTGTTCGGCGCCGACGGTGCGGCGGCGGGCGGCGGCGTTGTCGGGGTCCGCGTTGCGGGCGGCGACACCACGACGGCGGTGACGACGGGCGTCAACACGGTGATCAACGGCAGCTTCGGCACGCTGACGCTGCAGGCCAATGGCAGCTACAGCTATGACGGCCTGCCCAACGTGGTTCCGCCGGCAGGCGCAACGGAGACCTTCGTCTACACCATCATGGACGGCGACGGCGACCTGTCGACGACGACCCTGACCATCAACCTGTCGGACAGCGGCCTTGCCGTCTCCAACGACGACCTGACGGTCAACGAGGCCGCGCTGCCGATCGGCAGCAACCCGTCGAGCACCGCCGAGACCATCGCCGGAACGGTCGTCGACAATGTATCGGGCGGCACCGGGCCCTACACCTACGCACTGGTGAGCAACGCCATCGGCGCGCACGGCACGCTGACCTTCAATGCCAATGGCACCTACAGCTACACGCTGACCTCGCCGGTCGACGGCGCCGACGCCAACAACGGCACCAACACCGTCAACAATGTCGAGACCTTCACCTACCAGGCCACCGACGCCAACGGCAACACGATCACCAACACCATCACCATCGACGTCACCGACGACGTGCCGACGGCCCATGCCGACAGCGGCAATGTCAATGAAGGCGCGCTGCTGACCGTGACTGCTGCGGCCGGCGTTCTGATCAACGACGTGGCCGGGGCAGATGGTGCCACGATCGACGGCGTCCGGGCTGCGGGCGGCAACACGACAACGGCGGTGACGACCGGTGTCAACACCGACATTGCCGGCCTGCACGGCACGCTGCATCTCAACGCCGACGGCTCCTACACCTACCAGTCGACGGCCCACAGCATCAACGCGAACACCACGGACGTGTTCGTCTACACCATCAAGGATGGTGACGGCGACCTGTCGACGACGACGCTGACCATCAACCTGTCGGACATCAATGACGCGCCCGTAGTCGCGAACACTCAGAACTGGATGTCCAGCGACCCGGCGCAGCAGACCTTGAGCACGCCCAGCTATCCGAATGGGTATCCGCTGCTGGTCTCCATTCCGACGGATGCGGACGGGGATAACCTCATCGTCACCGCTACGGGAACGATCCCCACCGGCACGTTCTATTTCAACGGCGTGACTTATATCGCCCTGACAGCCGGCACGGTGCTGTATAATCCGTCCGGCGGTATCAACCTGCTGGACGATCTGGTTTATCGGCCGACCGCATTGCAAACTGACACGGTCAACAACAACCTGTCGCTGGATGTCTATGACGGGCACACTCACGTTGCACAGACTGTTGGCATCCACGAAGTGCCGCCGACCAGCCTGCCCAGCGACACGTCGCAGATTGGCGATGGCAGCAGTCCGCTGACGTCGGGCAATGATCAGGTCACGACGCTTGCTCTGTCGCAAGCGACGGTAAACGCGATATTGGCGGATCCTCACAGCGCAACTGTCGTCGTCTATACCGATTTCCAAAAGACGCCGATTGATACGCCGATTGACCCTTCAGAGCGAAACCCAGGTGCGTTCGGAGATAGTAGCGCAGGGTCGCATCGTGAACAGGAGGTTCAGGTCGAGATCAGAATTGGCACCAATCACTTCGCCGTAGTAGAAGACGATTTGACCGCTGGGACCTTCGAGCAGACTTGGTTCTACGATCCGGCCACGGGTCAGATGAAGGCTACGGTCGACTACGATCACATCTTCCTTCTCGATGGCGCGGGCAATGCCACCGCTACGACGCTTGCCAGCTACTTGATCGCGCATCCGCCGGCAGCCGGAGACTCGTGGACCCTGTCCTACTTCGACAATGATGGCGGCAGTTGGCAGGCCCGCTCCGTCAATTTCTCCTTCTTCTCGCACAATCCTGGTGATCCCGGGATCACGGTGAACGGTGACCCAACGCTGGCCGACCAGATCTATGGAACGTCCGGTATCGACCAGCTCAGCGGTAATGGCGGCAATGACGTCATCGTCGGCCGGGGCGGCAATGACTTCCTCAGCGGCGGCGACGGCAACGACCTTCTCATAGGAGGTCTCGGCCAGGACACCCTGACCGGAGGAGCCGGCGCCGATACGTTCCGGCTTGAGAATATCGACATCAAGGACCTCATCACTGATTTCAGCGGCGTGGGAGGACATGGCGACAAGATTGACCTGACCGCCCTGTTTGACACGGCGCCTGGAGGAGCCAATATCGGTGACTTCGTGAACTACAATGCGGGGACGGGTACGCTCAGTGTCGATGCCAACGGCAGCACCGGCGGCGCCAACTTCGTCGACGTGGCAACGCTGACGAACCTGCCCGCTGCCAACACGATCACGCTGCTCTACGACGATGGCATAACCCAGCATCAGACAACCGCAAACCTGGTCTAACGGCATAGCGCACAACCATGCGATTATGTTATACGTCGCTAATATTTAGGGGAGCTCAACATGAAACGTTCTGCAAGACTGCTTGTTTCCGCTGCGACGCTGTTGCTGGCAGTCGGGTCGACGGGATATGCCGCCGACATCATCGAAGGCTCGACGGGCGATTATTGCCGGGTCGTCGGCACGTCCAATCTGGTCTTGAACGACAACATCGTCGATCTGAAGCAACAGGTGGTGAAGCTGATGGACGAGTCGGTCGCCGCCGCCAACAGCTCGGAGTGGATCAACTCGTCCCGGCCCGTCTTCGTCTGGGCATCGGAAGCCAAGGTCGCCTGCGGCATGGCTTACGGCTACCTGAAGACGAACTACAAGGACGAAGACACCCTCAACAAATGCGAGTGTTTTCACGATCGCATGGTCGAGTACATGCACTGACCGGATAGGCGAACCGACGCCTGTTGGCCATCATGACAGCCGACGGATCCTTCCTGAAAGCGGTCGCGGTCGCGATCGTGTTGCTTGGCTTTGTCCAAACGATCACGCCGGCCAGTGCCAACTGGCTGGAACGACCGTTCGTGAAACAACAGTTTTCGCCCGGCCTGAAGCAACCAGTGCGCTGTGATCCGACCACGGAGTGGACCCGGCAGGCTTTCAAGGCGTTTGCCAGTTGCCAGGCATCGATCTATGGCCTGGAGCCGCTGCTGGCGCATGCCGTGATGGAGATCGAAAGCGGCTTCGATCCCGGCGTGCAAGGCGCCGATGGCGAAGTCGGCCTGATGCAGGTGATGCCGGCGACCGCCAGGATGCTCGGCTTTCGAGGGTCCCTCGACGATCTCAGCGCGCCGGCGGCCAACATCGCGCTGGGGGTCAAATATCTTGCACAGGCCAACAGGCTCGCCGCGGGTGATCTCTGCACCACCGTCATGAAGTATCGCGCCGGGCACAATGAAAGCCGGTTCTCGGCACTTTCAGTCCGCTACTGCCAGCGTGCGCGGGCAATCCTGGCAAGGGAAGGGATCGAAGTGACCGGCCCCTTGCCGGTGGCGACATTCGGCTTTTCCGCGTTTTCGCCAGGCGAGGAGGGTGGAGCCCCTGCCCAGGGAAAGGGCGTTTGCGTGCGCCGCGTGTTCGTGCCCGGGCCGCGATACATGAAATGCGCCGACTATCGAAGTGCCGGGCAAGCAAGGCAGATCAGGGCGCTCAGAGGCAGGCTGTTCGGCGGCTAAAAGAACTACAGACGGCACTGCAAGTCCGCCGTAACATGCGTTGAAGACCAGACCGGGAACAATATCCGGCGGCACATAGGGGTGGAGCATTCATGGAAGCTGGCCGACAGGTCCACCGTCCGCGGACATGGGCAATCGCCTTGGCGCTCGCCGCGATCGTGTCGGGCTGCCAGTCGAAGGGCGGCGTGTCCGAAGTGCTCGATCCGGCGGCGGTTACCGCGCCTGCCGGGCAGAACGGCGCCGCCGGCGCCGGTCCCGTCCAGGCGACCCAGTCGCTGGGCACCGGGTCGACCAAAGTCACGATGCTGCTGCCGCTGTCCGCCCCTGGAACGGCCGGGGAAAACGGCAGGAAGATGCTCGATGCGACCAAGCTGGCGATGACGGATATCGGCAACGGATTGCTGGCGCTGACGGTAGAAGACACCAAAGGCGACAGCGCACTGGCCGGCAAACTGGCGGTTACGGCCATTACGACGGGGTCTAAAGTCGTCATCGGCCCGACCGAGCTGCCGGCGGCCCAGCATATTGCCACGCTGTCGGGGTCGAAGCGGCCACCGGTTCTGGCGCTCGCCGACAATTTCGCCGGCGGCCCCGGGGTCTATGCCGTGCTCCTTGGCGAAGCGGACAGCGCCGCCGCGGGCGCCGCGGGACTGGCCGCGAAAGGCAGCAAGAAGTTCGTACTGCTTGTCGCGGATGGCCCAAACGCCGGCGCCATGGAGAAGCGGGTCGCAAACAGCCTCAGCATCTACGGCGCGGCGCTCGCGGTCACTCTCCGATATTCTGCCGGCGACGGCGCGAAGACCGTCGACGAAATGGGCTCACTCGTGGACGCCCCCGACGCCGTCATCGTCGCCAGCGGCAATGGCAGTCCGTCGCCTGTCCTTGCCGCCCTCAAATCGAAGGGCATTCCGGGAAAGACGATCTCCGTCGTCGGGACGAACCGTTGGCTGGAGCACCCCATGGATCCGCTCTTCGAGGGGGCGTTTATCGCCACGCTCGATGCAAGTGAAACCGGGCCGATCGCCGACCGCTTCAGGACGACATACAACTATCCGGCTGACGTCAATGTGGCCTACGCCTATGATATGGTTGCGCTGACGGCAGGGATTGCCAGCGCGGTCGGGCCCGATGGTTTCAGCAAAAAGGTTCTTGAGAATCCAAACGGCTTTCGTGGCTCGACCGGCCTATTCCGGTTCCGGGCCGACGGATCCAGCCAACGCTCGATGCCGTTCTATCGGATTGAAAAAGGTGCGCTCAAGCTGGTTGCCAAATCGACGTCGGGTTTCTGACCGGCGTAAATCCCTGAGATCCTGTTCAAGCTGATGGCCAGGCCAGGCCGCAGCCGCTTGGCGATCGCACTTGGAAGCCTCCTGCTCCTGGCCGGGATACTGCTGATCATTCAGGGCGGGGCGTTGCTTTCGGTCGATCGGCCGGTCCGTGCCCCGTCGCGGGATGTTGACGATACGCAGCCTGTCCGGCCGGTTGCACCGGTTGCCGGCGCACAACGCCTGGAGCCGGCGCGCAAGGTTGCTCAAGACCTGATCGCTCCACCACGGCTTGATCCCGCTGAGATCGAACGGGCCGAGCCCCGTCCGCCGCTCAGCGAGCTCGGTCTCGCCGTGCCCCCGAAAACGCCGATGCCCAGGGATTGGCGGGAGGTCTCGCTCTACCGCCCGGTTGCCACATCATCGGCGATGTTCGAAGCCATGGGCCGCAAGGTGGTCATCAGCGGAGTGCGAGGCATCGATCTCGACAGCTCCTGCTCGTTTCATGACGTCACCTGGCCTTGCGGCGTGCGCGCCCGCGCCGTTTTCAATTCCTGGCTGAGGGGACGTGCGCTGCACTGTTTCGTACCGCCGGACGTCGAGCGTTTTGCCGTCGCCGCACCGTGCAGGCTGGGCAAGCAGGATGTTGGCGCCTGGCTTGTCTCCAACGGCTGGGCCACGGCGCTGCCGAGCGGCATCTACGGCAAGGCGGAGGCGACAGCCAGGGACGCGGAGATGGGCATGTTCGGCCCGGCACAATAGGCTGTCATTCAATCCCTGATGTTTTGTTTGTTAGCCGCCACGGGCGCAGCCTTGATGGGGTCATCGCGCAATCGATTAAATTGCAATGTTCCTTGAAACTGAAATTGCAACACACCGGCCTTATACAAGCCCATCCACAGGAGATCGGCCAGTGACAAAGACTATGGCGAGCACCACCGACCAGGCATGGAAAGGCGTCGCTTTGCTGACCTTTCTGGGAACCGCTGCAATCCTGGGCGTTTCCGTCGGTCTCAATTACCTGCTCCTGTTCTCCGAGGCGCTGACGCCATTTGGGCGCAGCATGGTCACGGCAATCCTGTTGCCCGTTGTCCTTGGCGTTCCGCTTTTTCTGTTCGTTGGATTGAAACAGATCGAGCTTCGTCGCTATCGCCGGGAACTCGACAAGTCGGCAACCTTCGACACCACGACCGGCTGCCTGAACGGAGCGGTCTTCACGTCGATGGTCGAAAAAAGAACCGCAAGGCCGTCGGTGCCGGGGCCGAAATCCGGCGCCTTCCTGGTCATCCATTCGGAGCATCTGCGGTCCATCAACCTGCGCTTTGGTCTTGAATGGGGCGATCAAGCCTTGCGGCTCATAGCCTCAACCATACAATCGTCAGTGCGCGCGGAGGATCTGGTTGGACGCATGGGGACGTCGATGTTCGGGGTCTTCCTCGCCGGCGCGACCGAAGCAGAAGCCAGGGAAATCGGCGAGCGTATCAGGGCGCGCATCGCACAAGTCTATTTCGCGCCAAAAGGCACCGAGGATGCCTTGACGGTCAAGGTCGGCGGCGTGGTGTTCGAGAACCAGGTGGAGTTCGCGGACATGTTCCGGTCCGCCGAGCAGCGCATGGCCGGCGTCCAGGACGGAGCCGCGTTTGAGCTGACGCATCTCCATAGCTGATAGTCGCCGGGAACCGGAGCCAGGGGAATTGTCGGACGCGGACGCCTTCACGCTGCCGGCGGGGTAACCCGTGAAGACGCCGCCCAGGTTTCGGCGATGGCGACGATCGCCGCGTTGATCGGTCCGCTCGGGATCGCCGGCATCACCGAGGCGTCGACGACAAAGGCATTGTCGAAGCCGTTCAGCCGCAAGTCGGGATCGACGACGGCCTCGGTGTCACGACCCATCCGGCAGGTGCCGGCCGGATGGTGATGGGTGGAAGCAGCCCTGGCGATGAAAGCATCGAGTTCGGCATCGGACCGAACCGGTGCGCCTGGCAGGATCTCCGTATCGCGCCATTCGTCCAGGGCCTCATGATGGCCGACCATGCGCGCCCGCTTCAACGCCATCCTGAATGTCGCGCGATCGTGTTCGGTTTCGAGATAATGCGGATCGATGACCGGCGCATCGTTGCGGCCCGGCCCGCTCGGTGTGATGCGCCCGCGGCTTGTCGGATGGGTGACGCCGCAAAGGATGGTAAAGGCCGAGCCATAAAGCGGGGCATTCAGGCCCTCGGCCGCCGACGGAGCGACGACGCAGGCGAGCACGATATCGGGACTTCCCATGGAGCGGGTCGGGTCGTCGCTGTGCAGATACATCAGCGATTCGGAGTGCTGCAGGCGGGAAGGCGGCACCGGCTTTTTGGTGCTGTAGACATTTCCAAGAGCCAGCAGATGATCCTGCAGGTTGCGGCCCACCTCGCTGCGATCGGCAAGGCAGCGTATGTCAGCCTGCTTCAGCGTATCCGGGCAGCCAATGCCCGACCGCATGAGGATGAGCGGCGTGGACACGGCGCCGGCGCAAAGGACAATCCGGTCGGCACAGAGCGTTCTGGTCTGGCCCTCGCAGACCACGCTCACGCCCGTGACCTTGTGGCCGTCCAGCACAAGATGCTCGACCTCGTGGCCGGCGAGCAAGGTCAGGTTCGGCCGCGCCATGACCCGCGGCGGCAGATAGGCGTCGGCGACGCTCAGGCGCTTGCCGTCGCGTATGTTGAGTGAATTGGGGCTGGTGCCGACCAGCTCGCCGCTGTTGTGGTCGCTCAGGGCGGGAGCCCCCATGGCCCGCCCGGCGGCGATGTAGGCACGCACGACCGGACTGACCTCGGCGTCCGGCAGATAGACGTCCAGCGGGCCGCTCCTGCCGCGTGTTGGCCCGTCGAAGGCGGTGAAGGCTTCGCTGCGGATGAAGCCCGGCGACAACCCCCGATAGGACCAGCGCTCGCCGCCGGCTTGCACCCAGGGTTCGAAATCATCGGGATGGCCGCGCACATAGGCCATTGCATGCAGGCAGCTCGAGCCGCCGACGATTTTGCCGCGCGGCCACTCATGGACGCGGTTGGCGGTGAAGGGTTGGGGCACGGTCCGGTAGCTCCAGTCGTAGGCGCGGCCCTGGAGCATCGTCCATTTCAGCGGGTCGGCGATGTCGGGATCGGCCGGCATCGTCCCGGCCTCGATGAGGCCGACCTGGCACGACCGGTCTTCACTGAGACGGCTGGCAACAACCGAGCCAGCGGATCCCGCGCCGATGACCAGCACGTCGAAATGACGTTTCAATTTGAAATTCCCCGCACAGGCTCGATGTCAGAGGTGATGCGATCACGCGGCAAAGGCGCCGGCATTCGACCGTTCCATGATCTGTCTCTGCACCGACAAAAGGTGCGCGCGCATTGCGGCCTCTGCCGCTTCGGGGTCGCGCTGCGAGATCGCTTCGGCGATCAGGCGATGCTCGCCGTCGCGGTGGGCGATCCGCTTGGGGCAGGTGGGTGCCGCGGTGCGCGCAACCTTCACTCGCGCATCGACACCGACCTGGCGCAGCATCTTGTAGAATTCCGCGGCGAGGTGGTTGCGGGCCGCGGCAACGATCGCGAGATGGAAAGCGAAATCGACCTCACCCGACGGGGCGTTCTCCGGCGTGGTTGCCGCGTCGAGGATCCGCGCCGTCTCGAAAGAGGAGGCGCGCAGCGACGCCAGTCGGGCAAGGCCCGGCTCCATGATCAGGCGCAATTCCAGGACCTCGATCGGATTGGTTACCCTGACCAGTTCCTCGCCATATCTCGGAAGGGCGGTCGGCGCCCGCCTGGCTCGCGCCGGTTTGAGGTCGCCCGAAAGGCGCAGCACTTCAAGCGCCTTGCGAAGCTGATGGCGCTTGACGCTCAGATGTTCCGCAAGATCGCGCTCGGACGGAAGCTTGCCGCCGCCCTGCTGCAACTGGCGGACCGCAGCGATGATGTCGTCGAGATCAGATGGTCCGACCTGCGGCTCGAATGCGCTCAAAACAAAATCTCCTGTCCGATCGGCAGACCGCCGACTCAACGTCCCGACATCATATTGTGACACGAAAACCTGTTCGACGGCACTCAACCAATTCAACCAATCTACAACTGTACGCAATGGTTGACAACACCAGTTGCGCGATGGTTGACTGCCCATGTCGACGGTTGCCATCGCGGCAGACGTCTTTCTCCCGAGGATCACGCATGCCGGCTGGCGAAACCTTTGACTACGTCATTGTCGGTGCGGGATCGGCCGGCTGCGTGCTGGCGAACCGGCTGAGCGAAGACCCCGCCGTGTCGGTGCTTCTGCTGGAGGCGGGGGATTGGGACCGCGATCCGATGATCCACATCCCGCTCGGCTGGGGCAAGATACTGACGGAGCGCCGCCACGACTGGATGTATTTCTGCGAGCCCGAGGCCAATGTCGGCGGCCGCAAGGTCGAATGCGCGCGCGGCAAGGTCATCGGCGGCTCTTCCTCCACCAACGCCATGGCTTATGTGCGCGGCAATCGCGGCGACTACGATCGCTGGGCGGCAAGCGGCCTGACGGACTGGTCGTTCGACAAGGTGCTGCCCTACTTCAAGAAGCAGGAGCGCTGGGAAGCGGGCGAAAGCCGGTACCGTGGCGGCAGCGGGCCGCTGAACACCCAGTTCTGCCGCTACAAGGACGAACTGATCGATGCCTTCGCCACAGCCAGCCGTGATGCCGGATACCCGCAGACCGATGACTATAACGGCGCCATACAGGAAGGCTTCGGCCGGCTGCAGATGACAATTGCCAACGGCCGCCGCTGCTCGACCGCAACCGCCTATCTGCGGCCCGCCATGCGGCGCGGCAATGTCAAGGTGCTGACCGGCGCGATGGCGACGAAGATCCTGCTCAGGGATGGCCGCGCAGCCGGCATTGCCTACACCAGAGGCGGGGCGAGCCATGAAGTTCTGGCGCGGCGCGAAGTTCTGCTTGCCGGCGGCGTCATCAACACGCCGCAGCTGATGATGCTGTCAGGCATAGGCGACAGCGGCGAGCTGGCGGCGCATGGCATCGAGACGAAGGTCGATCGTGCGCAAGTCGGCAAGAATCTGCAGGACCACGTTTCGGTCATCGTGATGTATCGGCGCAAACAGCCTGGACCGTTTCTCAAGATGATGCGGGCCGATCGTATCGGGCTGGATTTCGTCAGGACTTATCTCACCGGAAAGGGCTTTTCGGGAGATGTGCCTGGCGGCGTCGTGGCATTCCTGAAAAGCGACACAAGCCGGCCGTTGCCGGACGTACAGCTGCTTTTCACCGCCGCGCCGCTTGGGGCATGGCCGTACATGTCGCCGTTCAAGGCGCCGTTCGCCGACGGCTTTGCGACCCGTATCGTTGCGGTGCAGCCGGAGAGCCGCGGCAGCGTCAAGCTGGCGTCGAGCGATCCGGTTGCCGCGCCCCTGATCCATCAGAATTTCCTGTCCTCGCAGCGCGACTGGCAGTCGCTTCGCGCCGGCTTTCGTGTTGCACGCAACCTTGCCAGCCAGCCGTCCATGGCTCCGTTCGTCGGCGCGGAGTTCTTCCCCGGCCCGAAATGCGAGAGCGACGAAGAGATCGACGAGCACATCCGCAAGACCTCGATCACCGTGCATCATCCGGCCGGCACGTGCCGCATGGGCGTCGATGCGGCATCGGTGGTCGATCCGGAATTGCGGGTGCGCGGCATTGCCGGGCTTCGTGTCGTGGACGCCTCGGTCATGCCCGACCTCGTTTGCGGCAACATCAATGCGGCGGTCATCATGATCGCCGAAAAGGCCGCGGATCTGATCCGCAGCCGCGCTCAACAGAGCGTGGCTGCCTGATAAAAGTGGCCGGAATACAACCAAAGTCTTTTGGTTGAGACTAAAAAACTGCGTTGGTTGGACTGTCATGCGCGTCAGCATGGCCGTGACGAAGCGGTTTCACGCCCTGATTGTGAGCTGAATTTCGTGCATTTCTAGGCTATTCCTGCCTATTTCTGGGCATTTGCCTCTCAAAAATGCACCTCAACCAAAAACTTATAAAATTCGCAATTTGGGTATTGTCGAGCAAAACCAATGCGAATACGGTTGAGTTGGTTAGAAGTATTTTCTTCGTGACGAGAGGTGTCCGATATGTCCCTGGCGCAACCAGCTAACGATGTGCTCACCAACAAGAAGGCGGCACTCAAGGGCCTCTATGACGCCCTCTACGCAAAGAACATGTTTCCGTTCTGGGCGACGTCGGAAGGCGTCGACCATGACGAGATCAAGCAGTTGATGGCGACGTCGAAAGCCGTTCCCTTCGTGTGGTCCTATTCGGACATCGAGCCCCTGCTCCAGCGCGCCGCCGAACTGGTGACCATGGACGACAGCGAGCGCCGTTCGCTGATCCTCGTCAATCCCGGTCTTGCACCCAAGCGTGCATCGGTCAGCACCATGTACACCGCCTACCGCTTGAACGATCCCGACGAGATCATGCCGCCGCACAAGCACTCGCCGAGCGCCATCCGCTTCGGCCTGACGGGCAAGGGCAATTTCACCGGCGTCGAGGGCGAAGACGTGGTCTTCGGCCCGGGCGACATGGTGCTGACGCCCAACGACGCCTGGCACAATCATGGCACCGTTGGCGGCGAGCAGGCGGTCAACCTGTCGGTGCTCGACCTGCCGCTGGTCGAAACGCTGCATGCTGTCCATTTCGATCACAAATACACCGAGATGGTCGACGGCAAGGAAGTCGAGAAGAAGGTGCAGACCGCCCGCTATCCCAGCGACTACTCACAGCGCATCTATGGCGAAGGTGGCCTGATGCCGCGTTTCGTCGACCACAAGCGCGGCGGCGGCCTGTCGTCGCCGATGTATGTCTATCGCTGGGAGAAGATGGAAGCGGTTCTCGACGCCCACAAGGATTGGGATGGCGACCCCCATGAAGGCATCGTCATCGACTATGTCGATCCGACGACCGGCGGACCCGTCTTCCACACCATCAATTTCTACGTGCAGATGCTGCGCCCCGGCGAGAAGACCTTGCCGCAGCGTGAGACCGCCAGCCTGCTCTTGGCGCCGTTCCGCGGTAACGGCCATTCGATCATCGACGGCAAGCGCTATGACTGGAACCAGTTCGACACCATCGCCATACCCGGCGGTTCCTGGGTCGAGCATGTCAACGGCTCGTCGAGCGAGCCGGTGATCTTCTTCGGCGCCACCGATGCGCCGACGCAAAGGGCGCTGCTCCTCTACAAGCGCTGGGGCCGCAACCAGGCCGGCGATCTGCTCCGTCTCGTCTAGTTCCGGTCCTCCGGCAGGCAATGTCCGCGCCGCCATTGGCGGCGTGGACATCGAAATGGAATTTCAGCAGCAAGGGCGTATGCATTTGGTTTCGGCGTTCAACACAAAGCAGATCGGCCATGTCGACTGCCCAGGCGGCGGTCAGGTCTGGGTCGACGGCAACATCCTCTATATCGGCCACATGCGGCCGCCGAGCGGCACGACGCTGGTCGACATTTCCGACCCGCGCAATCCGCGCAAAATTACGACGATCGATGTCCCGCCCGGTTGGCACTCGCACAAGGTGCGCGCCAAGGACGGACTGATGATCATCAACCACGAGCGCTTTGGCGACGCCGGCCCGGCTGATTTCGGCGGCGGACTGGCGCTCTACGACACCACCAAGCCGACACAGCCGAAGCTCATCTCGAAATGGATAACCGGCGGCAAGGGCGTCCACCGCTACGATTTCGACGGCCGTTACGCCTACATATCGCCGACCGCCGACGGTTATGTCGGCAATATCGTGATGATCCTCGACCTGATCGATCCCGCGAAGCCGGTCGAGGTCGGACGCTGGTGGATACCGGGCCAGTGGACCGGGGGCGGCGAAGAGTATCCTTGGCACGACTATGTCACGCCGCGCTGTCACCATCCGCTGCGAATGGGCGACAGGCTCTATGTCAGCTACTGGCATCATGGCCTGTTCATCCTCGACATTTCGGACATCACCAAGCCGAAGCTGGTCTCGCACGTCAATTCGAGCCCGAGCTTTCCGCATCCCACGCACACCTGCCTGCCGATTCCACAGCCGCTCAAAGGCCGCAACATCATGGTGGTGGCGGACGAGGATGTCGCCAAGCTTCGGCCATCGCCGCCGGCCTTCACCTGGATTTACGACATCACTGACGAGACCAACCCGTTGCCGATCTCGACCTTCCAGGTGCCGGGCCTCGACACGGACGGTTCACCGCAGCCGCAGATGACCGGCTGCCATCAGCCTTCCGAGCGGTTCAATGGCACCGTCATTCCGTTTGCGTGGTTCGCGCAGGGGCTGCGCCTCGTCGACATCGCCGATCCGTTCGCGCCAAAGGAAGTCGGTCATTTCATGCCCGACGCGCCGGAGGGCGCGGAGCGTTCCTCGTCCAACGACGTGACCATCGACGACCGCGGCATCGTCTACCTGATCGACCGAATCCGCGGCGTCGACATCATCGAAACCAGCGTTCTCTAGGGGGATATGTTGAGCGACAGCACGCGAAAATCCGCCAGCCACTACGCCATCGGCAACAAGAACCCGAACCTGCCGTTTCATCCGGCGGTGCGTGCCGGCGATTTCATCTTCGTCTCGGGCCAGGTGCCGAAAGACGAGAACAACAACATGATCAGCGGCACGATCGAAGAAGAGACGCTGGCGACGCTGAAGACCATCGCGCGCGTCATCGCGCATGAAGGCGCGACGCTGTCGGATGTCGTGCGGATCACCACCTATCTCGAGGATACGCGCGATTTCGGCCGCTACAACAAGGCGTTCCTCGAAGGGATCGGCGACGCCGTTCTGGCGCGCACGACCGTCGAGGCAAAAGCGGTCATCAACACCAAGATCGAAATGGACGCCATCGTCTACAAGCCGCTGCCGGCGAGCAAGTAGGCCCTGGACACTAGCGAGGAGAAGACATGTACAAGCTGTTAGGCCGCCAGACATCAGGCAACGTCCAGAAGGTGCTCTTCATGCTCGAAGAGCTGGGAGCGTCCTACAAGCGCGAGGATTATGGCCGCCAGTTCGAGAACACGCAGACGGCGGAATACAAGGCGCTCAACCCGACCTCCAAGGTGCCGACGCTGGTTGACGGCGACACCGTGATCTGGGAGTCCAACACCATCCTGCGCTATCTCGCGGCATTCGGCGGCGAACAGTTGAATGGCGCTACGCCGGCGGAAAAGACCGAGGTCGAGCGCTGGATGGACTTCCTGCTGGCTGCGGTCAATCCGGGCTACCTGGCGGCCTTCAAAGGCGCCAAGCTCACGCCCGAGGAACAGACCGCCGAATACAAGGAGCAAGTGAAGGACCTTGTCGCGCAGCTCAAGATCGTCGACGGCCACCTGGCCGGCAAGGACTTCCTGGCGCTCGGCAAGCTGACCCTTGCCGACATTGCCTGCGCGCCGATCCTGAAGCGCTGCGTCGACTTCAAGATCGACCGGCCGTCAATGCCCAATCTGGAGCGCTGGGTGGCCGCGATCGCCGCTCGGCCGGCCTTCAAGGCGGCAACCACTGCTGCTCCCGCAAAGGCCGCATGATGATCAAGCGCGCCGCTCTCATCGGACTGGGAACGATGGGTCCAGGCATCGCCGCGCGGCTTTCGCGCGGCGGGCTCGATGTGACGGCGTATGACGTTTCGCCAGGGGCAATCGAGCGCGCCCGCGGCATGCTCGATCTTGCCGGCGGCGTGCTCGACCGTCTCGACATCGAGGCGCCCGGGACTGGTGCCGGCAAAGTGCGTTTCGTCGAGACGATTGCCGAGGCCGTCGATGGCGCCGAACTGGTGATCGAGAACGTGCCCGAGAATATCGACATCAAGGCGCAGACCTATCGTGACATCGATCCGCTGATCGGCCCGTCCGTCATCGTCGCTTCCGACACGTCGGGCATCCCGATCACCAAGCTGCAGGCTCATATCTCGCATCCCGAGCGGATGGTCGGCATGCACTGGTCGAACCCGCCGCACATCATCCCGATGATCGAGGTGATCGGCGGCGAGAAGACCGCGCCTGAAACCGTGGCTGTTATCCGCGATCTCATCCGCTCGATCGGCCTGCTGCCGGTGGTGGTGAAGAAGGACGTTCCAGGCTTCGTCGAGAACCGCGTGCTCTATGCGCTGCTGCGCGAGGCGGTCGATCTTGTCGAGCGCGGCGTCATCGAGCCGGAAGACCTCGACACCTGCGTGTCGTGGGGCATAGGCTACAAGATCGCCGTCATCGGCCCGATGGCGCTGCTCGATATGGCGGGGCTGGATATCTACAAATCCGTCTCGTCCTTCCTGAATGCCGATCTCTCCAACCGCGACGATGTGGCGCCGATGGTTCTGGAGAAGACGGCTGCGTCGAAATTCGGCATCAAGTCGGGCGAGGGCATGTTTGCCTACACGCCCGAGCAGACAAAGGCGCTGCAAGGTGAACGGGCGCGCAAGCTCGTCGCGGTGCGGCGCATCCTGGAAGGCCGGGAGTAGCCAATGTCACATGGTGCGCAGAGGGCCAGCCGGTTTGAGGAGTTCCACCGGTCGGCTGTTTGTGTGAAGGGCGCCTTCGCCATCAAGATGGTGCGGGTGCGGCAGAAAACAGCGCGCGGGGCGACAAGCCATGCGCATTGAAACCATCCGAGCCGCCGGCGACAGGCCGGCCCATATCCGCCATGACGATCTAATCTCCGCCAAGGGCGTTTCGGTGGTCATGGCCCGTCAGCTGATCCTCAGGAACATCGATCTTTCGGTGCCAAAGGGATCATTCGTTTCCCTTATCGGTCCTTCCGGATGTGGCAAGAGCACCTTGCTCAAGGTGCTGGCCGGGCTGGTGCAGCCTACCCAGGGCAGCGTTTCGATCGCCGGGCTCGCGCCGGTCGAGGCGGCGCGCAAGCGGATGATCGGCCTCGTCTTCCAGGACGCCAACCTGCTCCCCTGGAAAAACGCCGTCGACAATGCCTCGATGCTGCTCGGCATCGCCCACAAGTCGCTCTCGCGCTCGGATCTGCGGGCGCGCGGGCAGGAGATGCTGGAACTGGTGGGGCTGGGCGACAGCGCCCACAAGCGGCCAAACGAGCTGTCGGGCGGCATGCGGCAGCGGGTCGCCATTGCACGGGCCCTGGCGCTCGATCCGGCGGTCCTGCTGATGGACGAACCGTTCGGCGCGCTCGATGCCATCACCCGCGATTCGATGGGCCAGTCGCTGCTGGAGATCTGGCAGCGGACCGGCAAGACGATCGTGCTCGTCACCCATTCCATCGACGAGGCCATCCATCTGTCGCGCCATGTTCACGTGCTGGGGATCAAGCCGGGACGGATCACCGAGAGCCTCGACATTGCGCTGCCTTACCCGCGCGACCTGTCGGTCACCGAAGATCCGGAGTTCGTCAGGCTGGTGGTCCAGTTGCGAACGATGCTGCGCTCCAGCCATCAACCGGGAGGCGCGTCTTGAGCGACCAACCCATAATCGACCTTTCCGAGCCGCGCCTCGCCTCCAGCTGGAGTGCGGCGACCGGCAGCTGGCTGCCGGCTGTCATCCTCCTGCTGGTGACGATCGTGCTGTGGGAAGCCGCGGTGCGGATCTTTGCCATATCCGCCTTCATCATTCCCGCCCCGTCCGAAATCGCGAAGTCGCTGGTGGCGCAATGGGGCACGCTGATGCAGGCGACGCTGGTGACGGCGGGCGAGATCCTGTTCGGCTTCCTGGTCTCGGTCGTGGTCGGCATTGCCATTGCGCTGGTCATCGTGCGCTTCGATTGGTTGGGACGCGCGCTGTATCCACTGGTGGTGCTGTTCCAGAACGTGCCGAAAGTCGCCCTCGCGCCGATCTTCATCCTCTGGTTCGGCTATGGGCTGGCGCCCAAGATCGGCCTGATCCTGGTCATCGCCTTCTTTCCGGTGACGCTCTCCATGCTGGCGGGCATGCAGTCGGTCGACCGCTCGCTGCTGTCGCTGATGAATTCCGTCGGGGCCAGCCCGACGCAGATCCTGTTCAGGATCCGCGTTCCGCACTCGCTGCCGAACCTGATGGCCGGAACCAAGATCGCCGCCACGTTGAGCGTGATCGGCGCCATCGTCGGTGAGTTCGCCGGGGCGTCGGACGGTCTCGGCTACGTCATCCAGTTCGCGTCGACCCAGCTTGACACGGCGCTGGTCTTCGCAGCGCTGCTGCTCGTTTCCGTGCTTGGCATCGCCTTCTACTACGCCGCCGAAATCCTAGAACGCATCGTGGTGCCGTGGGCGCCGAAATTCAGCCAATCCTAGGCCCGCTCGATCAACCAATTCATAAAAGGGAACAAAAAATGCTGAGACGCTCACTTATCAAGGCCGCTACCTTCGCGGCGTTTGTCACGGCACTCGGCTTCTCCAGCGCGGCTCTGGCGGCGGACAAGGTCAACGTCCAGCTCGACTGGGTCGTGCGCGGCAATCACGCCATGTTCTTCGTCGGCAAGGAAAAGGGCTTCTTCGCCAAGAACGACATCGATGTGGCCGAGATCCGCAAGGGATCCGGCTCGCCGGACGCGATGCGGCTGGTGGGCAATGAGAACGCGGATTTCGGGTTCGGCGATCTTCCCACGCTTGCCGTCGCACGGTCGCAGAATGTCCCGGTCGTGGCGCTGGCAGCTGTCAATCAGCACTCCCCGCTGGGGATCATTTCGCTGGCCAAGACGCTGAAGCTCACCAAGCCGTCCGACCTCAAGGGACTGACCATCGGCATTCATCCGGCCGGTTCCACCTACATCTTCTTCAAAGGCTTCCTGGCCGCCAACGGCCTGACCGAAAAGGACATGACGCTGAACAGCGTCTCGCCTCCCTATGAAAGCTATTTGCTGCTTGGCCGGGTTCAGACGGTCGTCGGCTATATCGATGCGGAGGTTCCCGAACTGGAAGCGAAGGCCGGGGGCCCCGGCTCGCTCAGCATCATGATGGGGGCGGACTATGGGTGGAAAGCCTATGGCTCGGGCCTGTTCACCTCGCAGGCGATGATCAAGGACAAGCCGGACGTCGTGCGCCGCTTCGTCAAGGCATATAGGGAGGCCTTCGACTATGTCGTGGCTCATCCGGAAGAGGCCGCCGAGATCACGGCCAAGGCAGCGCCTGGCTATGCGGACAAGAAGGACGTGCTGCTGGCGCAGATCAACGCCGACATCGCCTCGACGTTCACCAGCCCCGACACCAAGGAACACGGTCTCGGCTGGATGACGAAGACGCAGTGGGAGGAGACCCTGAAGACGCTGACGGACCAGGGCGTGCTCAAGGCGGCTCTGTCGGCGGACGACGTCTTCACCGACGCGTTCCTGGCGAAAGAATAAGAGGCTCGCGATGTTCGAACGGACGCAGGAATGAGCGCCTACCGGCAGACCAGGCTGTCCTGCGCCATGACGCAGGACACATCACGCTCGCCTTTCGCCGCCTCGGTGCGGTCGAGCGTGATCTGCACGCGGGTGGCATATGCTCGGCTCGCCAGACCGCACCACAGCCGCTCGACGGGCAGGTTCTCGCGATTGCCGTTGAGGATCGTGAACGTGCCGGTCTTCGCATCGAACCAGAGCTCGACGCGGGTCTTCTTGCCCGGCTCGATCGTTGCGATCCCGGCCGAATACCAGTGGGCGAAGTCGGCGTTGCAGGAGAGGCCTTCGCTGCCCGCATTCGAAATCGTCAACGGAACCATGTCGAGCCCGTCAGTGCCGGTGCGGACGGCGACATGGTGCAACTCAACCGCGTTGGCGAAGGACGATAACGCCAGCATCGCCGGAAGGGCATAACGGATCTTCACTTTGCCTGAGCTCCACAATGTAATTTTTCCTAGGCAGTCTATCTCGCTTTCGCGCAATAACAATAAGAATATTGATTGGTGAAACAACAGAGAGGGTAACATGTTAAAGCTTCTTAAGAGCAGTGTAAGTGCAGTTATATTGACCGGTGTCTTGATGAGCGGCGCGCTTGCCGGCGAGGTCAAGTCGATCGCCATCCTCACGCCCGAAGAAGGCACGGACTACGGCTGGAACCAGCAAGGCATCGATGCCGCCAAGGCGGCTGGCAAGGCCGCCGGCGTCGAAGTGGTCGTGGCCCAGGGCCTCGGCTATGGCGATGTTCGTCCGACCTTGCGGGAACTTGCCTCCGACGGCGCCAGCCTGCTGATCGCGCATGCCAGCGGCTACAACACCTCGGCGCCTGAAATCGCCAAGGAATTGAAAGTTCCGGTGGCAATCGTCGACACGCCAGCCGGCCTGGAGAAGGGCCTTGTCGCCGACTATACGCTGAGCGGCCACGAGGGCGCCTATCTCGCCGGCCGTCTCGCCGCCAAGGTGTCGCGTTCCAAGTCGGTCGGCATCGTGGTGTCGGGCGAACCGCCATCGTGGAATTCGCAGTCGGCGGCGTTCGCGCAAGGCGTGAAGGCGGAGAACCCGGACGTCAAGATCACCTACGCGGTGATCGGCCCGGCCGCCTACAGCGATGCGGCCGGCGGCAAGCGCGTCACCGAAAGCGTGATCGCGTCGGGCGCCGACATCATCTTCGGCCAAGGCAACGGTTCGAGCTTCGGCATGCTGCAAGCGGTCGAGACGACCAAGGCAGCCGATGGCGGCAAGGTCTATTTCATCGACGTCATCGGCGACAAGTCACCGATCGACAAGGGCTTCCTGCTGTCGTCGGTGGTGTGGAATATCGAGCCGGTCTATGCGGCGATGATTGCCGACCTGAAGGCCGACACGTTCGGCACCAAACACTATACGATCGGCCTCAAGGACGACTCGGTCAAGTTGCTGAAGACCGCTGCGATCCCGGACAATGTCTGGACGGAAATCCAGGCGCTGCGCGAGGACGTCATTTCCGGCAAGATCAAGGTCGAGCCGGTCTATGACGCGGCCGCCGTAAGGGCACTGATGACCAGCGTCGCCCAGTAAGGCGATCATGGTCGGCTGCCGGAGGGGTGATCCGTTCACCCCTCCGGACGATTCCTGTTTTTTGGTGCTGGGCTTCATGAGCGGTTTTTCTTCGTCGTCCGTTGCCGGGCGCGACATCGTCGCGCTTGAAGGCGTGACCAAACGGTTCCCCGGCATCGTTGCCAATGACAGCGTCGACCTGTCGATCCGCCCGGGCGAAGTGCATGTGCTGCTGGGCGAGAACGGCGCTGGAAAATCGACATTGATCGGCATGTTGTCCGGCCTGCAGCAGCCTGACGAAGGACGCATACTGGTCGACGGCAAACCGACGCCGATCACCTCGCCACGCCATGCGCTGGCACTCGGCATAGGCACCGTATTCCAGCACATGATGCTGGTGCCGACGCTGACGGTGGCGGAGAACCTCCTGCTTGGCGGGCCGTGGTGGCAGCGCCCCAGGACCGAGGAACTGGCGGCGCGCGTCGCCGAGATCACCGGCACGCTCGGCATCACCGTCAAGCTTCAAGCCAAGGTATCGGAGTTGTCGCTCGGCGAGCAGCAGCAGGTCGAGATCCTGCGCGCGATGCTGCGCAACAGCCGGCTGCTCATCCTTGACGAGTCCACCTCCATGCTGACGCCGAAAGGTGTCGACGAACTGGGCGCGCTGATGCGCCGCCTTGTCGAGCAGGGCCTTGCGATCGTCTTCATCACCCACAAGCTCAAGGAGGCGGCTGCCTTCGGCGACCGCATCTCGGTGCTGAAGCTTGGCCGCAAGGTCGGCGAGATTCCACCCGAGCGGTTTCGCACGCTGGGCGAACAGGAGATCGTCTCGGAGATCGTGGAATTGATGTTCGGCAAGCAGAAGGATGACCCGGAAGCCGTCGAGCGTCCTGTCCGCACTGCCCGCGCCGGCGCTGACCCGCTGCTTCAGGTGACGGACCTGGCGGTAGCGGCGATGGACAATGCGCCGGGCCTGTCGTCGATCTCCTTCGACATCCGCCCGGGCGAGATCCTCGGCATAGCCGGCATCGACGGCAACGGCCAGAAGCAGCTGGCGGAAGCGCTGGCCGGCCAGCGTACAGCCACAAGCGGCTCGGTGCGGCTGGACGGCGCCGCCATCGAGACGCTGAGCGTCGGCGAGCGCCGCCGGCGCGGCCTTCGCTACCTGACCGACGACCGACTGGGCGAGGGCACTGTCGGCACCTTCCCGGTCTCGATCAATTTCTTCCTCAAGCAGGTCGGCGCGGCCCCGTTCTGGCGCAACGGCGTCGAACAGCGCGCGGAGATCGACAAGCGCGCCGCGCAGCTCGTGCGCGAATACGACGTGCGCACGCCGAGCCTGAAGACGCCCGTCGCGCGGCTGTCCGGCGGCAACATCCAGAAGGTGCTTCTGGCACGGGAACTGGCTGAAGGCGCCAAGGTGGTGATCTTCAACAAGCCGACCTATGGGCTCGATCTCGCCAACACATTGGCGTCGCGCCAGCGCATTCGCGATACGGCGGCGCGTGGCCTTGCCGTGCTGCTGATCTCCACCGACCTCGAGGAATTGCTTGGCATGTGCGACCGCATCGCCGTCATCGCCGACGGCGCTTTGGTCGGCACCGTCGAGAACGTAGACGACGCCCGCACAAAGGTCGGTCGCCTGATGATCGGACTTGCCGCATGAGCATCGACACCGCACCCACGGTCAGCGCCACCGCACTCGATGCCACGAGCGGGGCAGCGACGCGCCGCGACATCCTGCATCGGCTGCTGATGACGCTCGGCCCGATCCTTATCGCGCTGGTCATAGCCGGCTGTATCCTGCTTGCCGTCGGCGTCGACCCGCTGGCCTATTATGGCTTCGTGCTGGAGAAGGGACTGTTCTCGCCGCTCGGCATCCAGCAGACACTGACGCGCATGGCGCCGCTGCTGTTTCTCGCCGCCGGCCTCATCGTCGCCTTTCGCGCCGGCATGTGGAATCTGGGCGGCGACGGCCAGTTCCTGCTTGGCGCGGTGACGGCGGCTGCCAGCGCTCCCGTGTTCGTGCAGATCATGCCAGCCTGGCTGGCGCTGGTCTGCTCGTTCCTCATCGCCATGGTGGTGGCGATGATCTGGTCGCTGGTGCCGGCGCTGCTGCGTGCCTATCAGGGCGTCAACGAGATCATCACCACCCTGATGATGACGTTCCTCGGCACCTCGCTCGCCAATGTGCTGGTCAAGCTGGCGTTTCGCGACCCAAGCACGACCGTGCCGCAGACGCGCACGCTGCCGGTGGAGGACCGGCTGCCGCGCCTGTTCGAAACGACCATCACCAGTGGCCTGCTGCTTGGGCTGGCGGCGATCGTCATCGTGCATCTGGTGATGACGCGCACGGCGTTCGGGCTGAAGCTGAGGATCGTCGGCGCCAATCCACGAGCGGCGGTTCACTCGGGGCTCGGCGTTCCCGGCCTGACCGTCGCCGTCTTCGCCATTTCGGCCGGGCTGGCCGGGCTTGCCGGCGCCGTCGACATCATCGGCGTCCAGGGCAATGTCCGCGCAGACTGGAATCCCGCCTACGGGCTTGCCGTGATACCCGCCGTGTTTCTCGCCCGTATGAACGGCTTTGCGGCCATCGGCTTCGTATTCCTGCTTTCGGTGCTTTCGATCGGCGGCGAGAGCGCGGCGCGCCGGCTCGGCGTGCCCAATCATTTCACGCTGGTGCTGGTTTCCATCGTGCTGATCGTGCTCGCGCTCGCCGAATATTTCGATCACCGATACAACCAGTCGCGGAGGGCCTAGGGCATGACCGGGCTGTTCAGCGAGGTCTTTCTCAGCGCGCTGCTTTTCGGCGCCGTCACCGCAGCGATCCCGCTGCTGCTTGCCGGGCTCGGCGAGCAGATCTCCGAGAAGGCTGGCGTGCTCAATATCGGCATCGAAGGCATGATGCTGGCCGGCGCCTATCTCGGCTTTGTCGGCGCTTTCTATTCCGGGTCGCTGTGGCTGGGCTTTCTCACCGGCGCCGCCGGGGGTGCTGCGGTGGCGCTTGTCATGGCGCTGCTTTGCGTGCGCATCGGGCTCAACCAGATCGTCATCGGCATCGCGCTGACCTTGGGGCTGGAAGGCCTGACGGCGCTGCTCCACCATTTCCAGTTCTCGCGCAGCTACCCGCGCCTGCCCGCGGCGGATGCGACTGTCATTCCGCTGCTTTCGGACATCCCGGTCATCGGGCCTGCATTCTTCAAGCATCATCTGATCGTCTATCTGGCGGTCGCGCTGGTTTTCGGCATGGGCTACATCTACCGGCGCACGCAGCTGGGCCTCAATTTGCAGGCGGCAGGCGACAAGCCGGCCGCGCTCGATGTCGCCGGCATCGATGTCGTGCGGACCCGCACCATCGCCGTGCTGACGACCGGAGCGCTGGCCGGGCTCGGGGGCGCGTATCTCGCCAATGTCGGGGCCGGCCTGTTCATTCCGTTCATCACCAATGGCGCGGGCTTTCTCGGCATCGTGCTGGCCATGCTGGCGCGCGGTCGCCCGATCTGGGTGCTGTTCGGCGCGTTGCTGTTCGGTGTCTGCCTTTCGCTGACGACGGCCATGCAAGTGGCCGGCATCAACATACCGACCGACATCATCCAGATGCTGCCGTTCCTGGCGGTGATGATCATGCTGGTGCTGTTCGGCCGGCGCGCCAGCCTGCCGGCGGCGCTCGGAATTCCATATGAGCGCGGCGCGCGCTGAGGACAATTCATGCGCGGACGGGACCCGCGCCAATAAAGGAGGCAAGAATGTCGGATACCAAGGTCTACCTGCTCGACGGCGGCTCGCTCGTTCTCGACGGCTATCATGTGTTCTGGAACCGCGGCCCTGGCGGCGAAGTGCGCTTCCCCGTCTATTCGATCCTGATCGAACATGCCGAGGGCCGGTTCCTCATCGACACCGGCTACGACTACGATCACGTGATGAAGGTGCTGCCGTTCGAAAAGCCGATCCAGGAAAAGCACCAGACCATTCCCGGTGCGCTGGCGCTGCTCGGCCTCGAGCCGAAGGACATCGACGTCGTCGTCAATTCGCATTTCCACTTCGATCATTGCGGCGGCAACAAGTATTTTCCGCACGCCAAGAAGATCTGCCACCGGACCGAGGTGCCGCAGGCGTGCAATCCCGAACCTTTCGAGCACCTCGGCTATTCCGATCTGAGTTTTTCGGCGGAGGCTGCCGAAGCGCGTGGCGCGACCGGGCAATTGCTTGCGGGAACGACACGGGCGAATTCGACCTTTGAAGGCATCGATGGCGACGTCGAGCTTGCCAGGGGCGTCCGGCTGATCTCGACGCCCGGCCATTCGATCGGCCATTACAGCCTGCTGGTCGAGTTCCCCAAGCGCAAGCCGATCATGTTCACGATCGATGCGGCCTATACGCAGAAGAGCCTCGAGACGCTGTGCCAGGCGGCCTTCCACATCGATCCGGTGGCGGGCGTCAATTCGATGCGCAAGGTGAAGAAACTCGCCGAAGACCATGGCGCCGAGCTGATGTACTCGCACGACATGGACAACTTCAAGACCTACAAGACCGGCACGCAATTCTACGGCTGACCGCCGCCAATTCGGAGACAAGACGATGCGCTATCTCGAACACGCCGATCCGGTCATCACCCTGACCGCGGGACCGGTGAACGCCTATGCCGAAGTGCTGCGCGGTCTCGGCCGCACGGTGCTCTACGACTACGACCCGGCGTTCCAGCTTTTCTACGAGGGTGTGGTCGACAAGGCGCAAAAGGCGATGCGGCTGTCGAACAAGCCGGTCATCCTGCATGGCGAGCCGGTGCTTGGCCTGGAGGCCGCCGCGGCCTCGCTGATCACGCCGGACGATGTCGTGCTCAACCTTGCCTCCGGCGTTTACGGCAAGGGGTTCGGCTATTGGGCGAAGCGCTATTCGCCACATCTGCTTGAGATCGAGGTGCCCTACAACGAGGCGATAGATCCGCAGGCGGTCGAGGCAATGCTGAAGGCGCACCCGGAGATCACCGTCGTTTCCGTCTGCCACCACGACACGCCGTCCGGCACCATCAATCCGATCGACGCCATCGGCGCGCTGGTCTCAGCGCATGGCGGCTATCTCATCGTCGACGCCGTCTCGTCCTTTGGCGGCATGCAGACGCACCCGGAGGACTGCAAGGCCGATATCTATGTCACCGGCCCGAACAAATGCCTGGGCGCGCCTCCCGGCCTGACGATGATGGGCGTCAGCGAGCGGGCCTGGGCCAAGATGAAGAGCAACGAGGCAGCCCCCCGCGCGTCGATGCTGAGCATCGTCGATTGGGAGCATGCGTGGTCGCGGGATAAGCCGTTTCCGTTCACGCCGTCGGTCTCGGAGATCAACGGGCTCGATGTCGCGCTCGACCTCTATCTCAATGAGGGACCGGAGGCGGTATGGGCGCGCCACGCGCTCACCGCCAAGGCCATGCGCGCGGGCATTGCTGCGATGGGCCTGTCGATCTGGGCGGCCAGCGACAGCATCGCGTCGCCGACCACGACCGCTGTCCGCACGCCCGAAGGTGTCGACGAGAAGGCGCTTCGCCAGGCTGCCCGCGCCCGTTACGGGGTGGTGTTTTCGTCTGGCCGCGGCGAGACCTTGGGCAAGCTGACGCGCATCGGCCATATGGGTCCGACCGCCCAGCCGATCTATGCGATCGCGGCGCTGACGGCACTTGGCGGCGCCATGAACGCGGCCGGCCAGAAACTGGCGATCGGCAGGGGTATCGACGCGGCGCTGGCCGTGATCGACGCCGACGCCTGAACAGATATCACCACGGATTGAGGGAGCATTTTCATGACTGAACGGCTTGCGGGGAAGACGGCCCTGGTTACGGGCGCTGCGCAGGGTATCGGCAAGGCGATCGCCGCGCGGCTCGCCGCCGACGGGGCAACCGTCATCGTCAGCGACATCAATGCCGAAGGCGCCAAGGCGGCGGCCGCGGCAATAGGCGGAAGGGCGAGGGCGATTGCCGCCGACATTTCCGATCCGGCCTCCGTCAAGGCACTCTTCGCCGAAATCCAGACCCTGACCGGGGGCATCGACATCCTGGTCAACAATGCCAGCATCGTGCCGTTCGTCGCCTGGGACGATGTCGATCTCGACCATTGGCGCAAGATCATCGACGTCAATTTGACAGGCACCTTCATCGTCAGCCGCGCCGGCACGGACCAGATGCGTGCGGCAGGCAAAGCTGGGCGGGTGATCAGCATCGCGTCCAACACCTTCTTTGCCGGCACACCGAACATGGCGGCCTATGTCGCAGCCAAGGGTGGCGTCATCGGCTTCACCAGGGCGCTCGCCACCGAACTCGGCAAATACAACATCACCGCCAATGCGGTGACGCCCGGCCTGATCGAGAGCGACGGCGTCAAGGCGAGCCCGCACAATGAGGCGTTCGGCTTCGTCGAGATGCTTCAGGCGATGAAAGGCAAGGGGCAGCCGGAACATATCGCCGATGTGGTCTCGTTCCTGGCCTCCGACGATGCGCGCTGGATCACCGGCCAGACGCTCAATGTCGACGCCGGGATGGTGCGCCACTAAAGCATTCCGCACCCCAAACCCCTGTACGCTTTCGGGCGATCTGCACCCAGGTCGCGACGGGCGGACAGGCGCGGCCAAAAATGTATCCGCAAGGCCGCAGTCGGCCAATCAAGGAAAAATCACAGTGGACTTCGGATTCGACACGTCGGTTTTCGACGGGCTGACGATTGCAATGCTGGTCGCCGGTCTGGCCATGACCGGAATGGCCTCCGGCGTGCTCGCCGGTCTGCTGGGGGTCGGCGGCGGCATCGTCATCGTCCCGGTGCTGTTCTGGGTGCTTAGCCTGTTCCACTTTTCGCCTGCTGTGATCAGCCATCTGGCTGTCGCGACGTCGCTTGCGGTCATCATCCCCACCTCGATCTCGTCAATGCGGTCGCACAACAGGCGCGGCAATGTCGATCGGCCTCTGCTCACTCTGTGGGGACCGGCCGTTTTCGTGAGTGCCCTGATCGGTGGCATCACGTCGAAGTTCATCCCGGGCGCCGGCTTGCGGCTGGTTTTCGGCGTCGTCGGCCTGCTGGTGGCCCTCAACATGGCGTTGCCGAAGCACCTCGTGATCTCCGATCACCTGCCGCAGAGCGGCTGGATCAACCGTGCGATCGCTTCTGTGATCGGCTTTGTCTCTTCGCTCATGGGAATTGGCGGCGGCACGCTCTCGGTGCCGACGCTTTCCAGCTTTTCCTTTCCGGTGCACCGGGCCGTCGGCACATCGTCGGCGCTTGGCCTGCTTATTGCGCTTCCGGCAGTGGCCGGCTTCATCTGGTCGGGTCTCGCAATCGCAGGCAGGCCTCCGCTCAGCCTGGGTTATGTCAGCCTGCCGGCGGTTGCCATCATAGCGCCCGTGAGCTTCCTCTTCGCACCCTTGGGCGCAAGGCTCGCCCACGCGCTCAACCCGCGCTACCTGAAACTTGCCTTTGCATTCTTCCTGGCGATCACGGCCGGGCGAATGCTGCTGTCTTGAATTTCGCTGGGCGGCGTACGGCTATTTTTCCCGCATGGCCCGGCGGAAGTTCTGCGTGATCGGCTCGGCGAGATAAGAGAGAACGGTGCGAGCCCCCGTCCGGATCATCGTCTCGCTCGACATGCCGGGCAGCAGCTTGCGGCCCTCCAGCTTGCCGAGTTCGCTTTTGTCGATCACAACCGTCGCGGCGAAATACGGTGCGCCGCTGCGCTCCTCAACCATGCGGTCGGCCGACACGATCTCCACGACACCCTCGAGCGGCGGCAGGTTGTAGCGGGCGAAGGCCGGGAAGCTGACACGCGCGGGCTGTCCGGGTGCGATCGTCTCGACATCCTCCGGTTTGACCATGGCTTCGACCACGAGTTGTTGTCCGAGCGGTACGATCGTCATCAATGTATCGCCGGGTTTCACGACACCGCCCGCGGTGTGGACCTTCAGATCCATGACGATGCCGTCAACCGGTGCGACGACATCGGTACGGGTAAGCACGTCCCTGGCGGCACGCTCCTCCTGTCTCAGGTCGAACAGTTCCGCCTCGACCTTGCTCAACTCATCGACGGACTCGTTGAGCCGCACGGTGTCGAGGTTCAGGATCTGCATGTCGATCTCGGCCATGGCGCTTCTGGCGCGGGCGATTGCGGCGATGTTGGTGGCGCGCTCGCCCTCGATCTCCTGCTGCTGTCGTCTGAGCAACAGGTTCCGCTCGCGGGTAGTCAGCCCCTTCTTGAGCAGACTCTCGAGGTCTTTGGTTTCACCCTCGATCGCCTCGATCTGTTTGTCCTTGGTGACGATAAGCTCTTCCAGTCCCTTTATCTCCTCCTCGGTCTGGTGGCGGCGCTGGCTGAGGATTTCCTGCTCGTCCGCCAGATTGTGGTGTTTCGCCGCGAACACGTCGCGCTGTGCGGACACCGCGTCCCTTGCGGCGGTGGCGGGGTTGGCGAGCAACGCCGGATCGAACTCGATCTCGGCCCTGCCGTCACGCTCGGCCCTGAGACGCGCGGCCAGCGCCTCACGCGTTGCTATCCGGTTCTGGATCAGGTCGAGCTGCGCCTTTGCCTGAGTGTCGTCGAGCCGGACGAGGATCTTGCCGGCCTTGACGACATCACCGTTGGCTGCGTTCAACTCCGCGATGATGCCGCCCTCGAGGTGCTGGATCAGCTTGCGGTCGCCGGCGACCTTGATAACGCCGGGCGCCACAGCGGCGCTGTCCAACGGTGCCAGGGCCGCCCAACCTCCCGCGACGCCGAAGAACAGGAACATGATCGCGAACCCGGTGCAGGTCACGCCTGTGAGACGCAGCGGCATCGGTTGCAGCAGGGAGGGCGGCGGAAGGGGCAGCGGCACGACGTTCAATTCCGGGGGGCGGCTCATGCTTCCTTGACCTCTTTGGTTTCCTTGACCACTTCGAGGGCAGGCAACTGGGCAGCCTTGGGCAGATGGGCCACCTTGCTGACGCGGCTGGCGAGTTCGTTGAAGACATGGTCGCGCGGCCCGAAGAGATCTTGCTGACCCCTGTTGAGGACCAGTATCTTGTCTACCTTCTCCAAGATGTTGGCGCGGTGCGCGATCAGGATAACGGTTGTGTTCGTCGCCTTGGCCACGCCGAGAGCGGCAATCAATGCCTCCTCGCCCTCCCTGTCGAGGTTGGAATTGGGTTCGTCGAGGATAAGCAGCGTGGGGTCGCCGTAAAGTGCCCGCGCCAGCCCGATGCGTTGGCGCTGCCCGCCCGACAGTATCGCACCCGCCTCGCCGATCTCGGTGCCGTAGGCCTTCGGCAGCCCCTTGATGAGTTCGTGGACGCCGGCCAACTGCGCTGCCTTGATCACGTGCTGGAAGACCGCCGGATTGACCGTCGCAAAGCGGGCGATGTTGTCGGATACGGTGCCGGCGAAGAGTTCGATGTCCTGCGGCAAATAGCCGACATAACGGCCACGGTCTTCCGCCGCCCATTGGGCAACATCCGTTCCGTCCAGCAAGGCACGCCCCCCCGACGGGCGCCAGGCACCGGCAAGTATGCGCGCCAGGCTCGTCTTGCCGGCCCCGCTCGGACCGATCAGGGCCATCGCTTCACCCGGCTCGAGACGGAAGCTGATGCCTTTCAGGATGTGCTCGCCACCCTGTCGGGCAAGCACAAGGTTGTCGGCCTCAAACCTGCCTTTCGGACGGGGCAGTGGCAGGACCGGTGTGGCTTCCCGGTGCTGTCCGGCGACCGCGGTGAGGCGTTTGTAAGCGGCACGCGCTCCCACCGTCGCCTTCCATGTGCCGATCGCTTGCTCGACCGGCGACAAGGCGCGCCCCATCAGGATCGAGGCGGAGATCATGATGCCTGGCGAGGCCTCGTTGCGAAGCACCAGATAGGCGCCGAGGCCGAGTATGGCCATTTGCAGGGCCAGCCGGTGACAACGCGCGATGGCCGCGATGACGCCGCCACGGTTGGCGGCAAGAACCTGTCCCTTGTTGGCCTCGTCCTGTTGGGCCTTCCAGCCTTCCAGCAATGGCTTCAACATGCCCATTGCCTGGACGACCTCGGCGTTGCGGATCGCCGCCTCGGCTTGCACATAGGCCCGCGACTGTGCGCTTGCGGCCTCGGTCAGCGGCTTGCGTGTGAGGTATTCGTTGAGCAGCGCCAAAGCAAACAGCACGATCCCGCCGCAAAGCGCCAACCAGCCCAGCCATGGGTGCATGAAGAATATGGCAACGAAGAACAACGGTGCCCAAGGTGCGTCGAGGATCGGGAAGATGCTGGGGCTGGTGAAGAAGTTGCGCACTTGATCCAGGTCGCGCAGCGGACGGGCGTTGGCTTGGCCTGGCGCCGAGGCGGCATATTCCACCGATGCGGTCAGGAGAACCGGTGCCAATCGCGCGTTCATCCACGATCCGACGGTAGCCAGCAGGCGCCCGCGCACCACCTCCAGCCCCGCCATTGCCGCGAGCGCCCCTGCCGCCATCAGCGACAGCATCACCAGCGTCTCCAGGCTGTGGCTGGACAACACGCGGTGGTAGACTTGGAGCATGTAGAGCGCTCCGGTCAGCATCAGCACGTTGATGCCGCCGCTGAACCAGACAAGCGGCCGGATGGCACGTCTGGCCTCTTTCATCACCACCTGCAGGGCAGGGGGCTGTTGTTTGGTTTTCATCGTTATTTCTCTGGTGTGCGGGATGACATCTCGTGCGGGAAGGTTGGGGGCAGCATTGGCTGCCCCCCCGTTGGCCAGTGTCAGGCGACGTCGACAAGTATGTGCTGCATCGCCGTCTGGTCCGCGTCCGCGTCCGCCACTTTGAAGGCGAAGTCGAGGTGGGCATCCGGCGTCTGGGTCGAGGTCGAGGTGAAGCCGATGTCCGTGATCTTCAGCACGTCATTGTCGGTCACGTCGAAGGCGTGGGTTCCCGTGCTGGCACCAGTCGTACCAGTACCGGTTGCTTTGTTCAGGTCGATTGCAGTACCGGTGAGCCCGTTGCCGGACTGCATGATCTGGGCGCCTTGGAGCACCCAGTTCTCACCGGTTGCGTTGTAGTCGTTCTTCTCGATGATGACGAGACCGTCGTTGTTATCGAGCGGGAAGTCCGCCGCGTATGCGGTGGGGACCTGCCCCGCCTTGAAGATGTTCGTGTTCGACACGTACATCGCCTTCGTGGTGAACGTGTCGGCGGCGGTGCCGCTGCCGCCGGCAATCCCGTCGGAACCGTAGTTGACGAGATTGAGGATCAGCATAAGATCTTCGCTGTTCCCGATACCGTCGAACTTGATGGCCATGTCGGTGGCAGACTGGTTCGGGACGTTGTTGACTCCGTCGTCGGTGACGATGCCGGGGCTGTGGTCGAAGAACCGCAGTGTAAGCAACTCACCCTTCTGGATCGTGTCACCGGCAACTCCGTTCGTGGCTTGGGTTGCAGAAATCCAATCCTCGAAGTTGCTACTGATCTGCTGGCCAGCGTCGAAAGCCGTGTCAAGATTGTTAGGCAATCCAGCCGGCGCGCCATCGCCTGTCGCATTGAAACCTAACGGGCTACCGTTGGGGTTCGAGTTGCCGGTGAACTGCACGAAGAAGTCCCGGTCGGTCGTTTCGGGTGTGCTGTCCGCCTCGAAGAGCTTCTCCACCACGATGTTCGGGTGACCGGTGTTGCTCAAGGGCTCCTTGAATAGAAGCTCACTGGTGTGCAGAATGTCCTTGGTGAAGCCCTCCACCGTGTCGCTCAAGGTGATGGTATAAGTGCCGGCATCCTTGTGGAAGACGAGAGTACCACCCACCGAGCCCGGCTGAATGCCAGCCGTGTTCGGGTCGCTGTCGTAGCTAGCGGTCCAGTTGAACGTCGCCGAGGTAGCGCTTTCCGACTGCAGCGTCGCGACCGAGCTAAGGAACGGGGTCGTGCCGGGTGCCGGCACAAGGCCGGTGAGATTGCCGTCAAGGGTGATCTGGATGCCGGCAAGGGCACCGTTGACATCGACGAAATCGCTAGCACCCGCCAAATATTCTGCGGCCGTATGCTTGTCCACCATGTCGTACCCGAAGGCTCCGATAGCCGACGCGTTGAGCGTGTTGGCCAGAGTCTCGTGGGTCCCGGTACCGTTGCCGGCGTTCTGGTCACCGTCGAACGGCACCGTGATCGTCGGATCGGTGTCGTCGAAGGTCAGAGACAACGGCCCCGAGCTCGTGCTTTGCTGCGACACGACGTCGTTGTCGCCGTCCGTCGCCGTCACCGTTGCCACCACGTTGATCAGACCGTTGAGGTCGAGCGTGTTGTC
>NZ_JBVVQG010000014.1:0-28932 GCF_055811095.1 Mesorhizobium sp. WSM4833 | reverse complement strand
GGTCGCCGCCCCGCCGGCCAGGGCAAGTGCGTAGGTCACATTCGTGGTGACGCCGTCGACCGCGCTCGCGGTGAAGGTCGGTGGCGTGATCGTCGCCTGGCTGTGCCCGCCAGCCCCGCTCGCCTCGATCACCTCGGCTGCGCCAACCACCGGCGCGGCCGTGATCGAAAGCGTCGGCCCGTCGTCGTCGAAGTTGATGAACGAGCCGACCTGTTCGGTGTAGGCGTTGGTGGTCGTTGTCGAGAAATGGAACTCGGTGATGTCGCACCCTTCGTTTGAATCGACACCCGTAACCAGCAACCGATCCATTTGGCTGCTAGTGGTGACGTTGACAGTGGTGATGTTATCGAGTCCGGTGATTGTGACGATGTTGGTCCCGAGCCCACTGATGGTGACATCAACGTTCCCCGCGACGTCATAGGTACCATTGGCGGTGATGGGGGATGCAACCCCCGACTGGCCGATCAGCGTGAGGCTGGTGATGGGCGCGGCGGTGGTCGGGCTGCCGTCATAGAAGTTCAAGCCTTGCTCGTTGCCCTGAACGTCGAGGGCGGTGATCTTGATGTCCACCCGCAAATTCGGATTGGAAGGCGTGATCTGGTTGATCGTGAACCCGGCATGCGTGATATTATCGATATGGCTGCCGTACTGGATTTGCGAGGCAGAACCTGCGGGCAGGTTGGCACCGGAGACGAAATCGACCTGCAGCGTTTCGGTCGGATTGATGCTCTGGTTGTTGACGCCGAAGCCTTGGGTACTCACGTTGGCGGTGGCATTGTTCGCCCCCAGGAACCCTGTCACCAGAAGCTGACTGCCGGCGCCGCCGGACGAATTGATCGCGTAGAAGTCATGATTGCCGGGTGCGGCGTTCTGGCCAGAGAAATTGGCCACGGTGGTCCCCGAGACCGAGGCGAACACATGATCTGTCAGATCGATGCGGTCGTCCGGGTCGGTCGCGACCGGATGAAGCAACGGCACATACTGGACCGTGTACAAGTCCGCATGGGTGGCGTCGGTGGTTATCAGCGCAAACGAGTAGGCGAGCGGCCCGGTCGCAGCGGGTGCGACGAGCGGGTTAGAGGTACCAATGACGCCGATCACGACGTTTGCATGAGTTGCGTCTTTGAACAGCCAGACATAATTGCCATCGACCGTCCGGATGCCGCTGTTCACGCCGACGGTGGTGGAAAACGGGGTTCCGGAGGCGTTCTGCGTGAGAACGACCGAGGTGATGGTTTCCCCTGCGCTCGCCGAGGCCACCACGAAGTTGGACTTGAAGGCGACCTCCGGCGAGGTCAGCCCGCCCGGGCCGTCGAGGCCAAGGAGATAACTCACGGTGGCGTTGTTGTGCGGCGGAACGGTCGGGTTAACATCGCTGTCCTGAAGGCCAGTGGTCTCGTCGATGATGATGTCTTGGGCTGTGATGTCGAGCATGGAGGTTCTCCCCTGTTTAAACGCATCAAGAAAAGGGGATTCACCCCCCCCAGGTGCCGGATGCCCCTACCCAAGTGCATCCGCTGGCGCACAGAATTGCGGCCTTTGATCCTGCAATGTGCCGCCGGCGCAGAGGGCGCGTCCATTCCCGCTTCGATAGTATTGCGGTCAATGTCCGCACCTGATCGAAGGATATATATCCTTCGATCAGGTTGACCGGCGCTGCGGGAGGTCGCGCAGGCACGCGCCAGATGCCGTCAGACGGCTCTGCGGCCGTTGCCGTGCGTACAATGTCGGTGCGAGTGGAGAGTGTTCAGAGCAGGCCGGTTCGGCCCATTCCAGGACGCTCGGCGGCTTTGCCGTGCGTCATCCAGGCCAGTTCCGCCCGGCCGCCTAGGTGCAACTTCTCGTAGACGTGATGCAGGTGCATCTTCACCGTGCCTTCGGATAAATGCAGCCGCTGCGCGATGGTCTTGTTGCGCAGCCCGCGCGAGACGAGATCGGCGATTTCGGTCTCCCGCCCGGTCAGCCGGGACATTGGCTGCGGCTGCGAGCCGGGCATCAGCAGCTGCTGGACGATCTTGTTGTCGATCCACTTCTTGCCCGCCGCCACCGCATTCACGCATTCGATGAGAAAGCGGTGGCTGATGCCGTCCAGAAACAGGCCATCGACGTCGAGCGTCTGTATTTCCCTGACATCGAGCCTGCCGGTTGGCTGCACGATGAAGATGATGCCGAGAGCGCTGTTGCCGGCCTTCAGCCGTGAGGAAAGACCTGATGTCTGCTGATCCGCGAGATCCACGCCTACGATGACCATATCAGGCTGATGGCGCTCCACATGAGCAAGAACGTCCACAGGGCGGCGACACTGGGCGACAACATCGTGTCCAGCCTTCTGCAACACCCATTCCAGACCGGCGAGATATACCCCCCGCGGGTCCGCGACAACCACTGTTGACATGCGAACACCGTCCGTAAAAAACGCAACGAACTTGGTTAAATACCCGTAAAATCAGGAAACCAGAGCCCACATCGATTGTCAAGGAATAGCTAATATACATGTTGCTATAATCTACGGCGGACCGGCGGGCTCCCTCGCACCTAGCAGGCTGGCTGACGATTCTGCGGAGGCGATGCTGGACTTGGTTGAAATGCCAGCATTCGATCGCACGATGATCCGCGGAATCGAAGTCGAAATCGCCGGACGTCTCACCGCACTCCTGGGTGAGAAATTTGGTAGCGCCAGCGCGCTACCGCCTTTCCCCCACGCGTCGAGCTGCCAATTCAGGCTTCGATGCTACGGCTGAACGGGCCGAGCTTGTGCGGTGCGACGGCGTTACCTGGTCGACCGCAAGCGAGCATTTGCCGGTGAAGGCTGGCAGCGAAAGCAATCCGACGGCGGCTTCAAATATTCAGGTTGAACTGCGGGTATGCCGTCGGCAACCGGGGGCATTCCGAAAAACGCTGCGAAGTGAAAGTCTCACCCAAGATACGGATGAGGCAAGAGACATCTGACTGAGCGGGTTGCTGCTCGCAGGAAGCCGTCCCTGCAGTCTGCGCTTGGATAGTTTCGTTTCCATGGCGCGAGGTGCGCTGTTCCCCACCCGTTGTCGTCGAATGTCGCAGCAAAGTGCCTTGCGACTGGGAGGAGACCTGGAATGAACGACATCAAATTCACGTCCGGCCTGAGCGTGGTGGCAGATGCCCATGTCGCCTTTCGCGGCACGCCCTTCGTCGAACGGACGGCGCCACTGAACCAGAACGCACTCTGGATGCGCTGGGACAGGAACATGGTCGTCGATTGCTACTCCGATATGGTCGAGGAACTGGCGGCTATCCGCAACAGGGTGGCCATGGGCGACATGTCACCACTGTCGAAATATGTCATTGCCGGTCCGGATGCCGAGAGGATGATGGATGCGCTCATCCCACGCGACATCAAGAAGCTGCAGGTCGGCCAGATCTACTATGCACCGTGGTGCGACGAGAACGGCCATGTCGTCGGCGACGGTCTGGTTTTCCGCATGGATGAAACCACCTTACGCGTTTCCGCCGATCCCGGCCTTTCCTGGTGGAAGCAGCATGCCGAAGGCCTCGACGTCCGTGTCACCGACATATCCGATAGCTACGGCATCCTCACCTTGCAGGGACCGCGTTCCCGCGAAGTGCTGGAGGCTGTCACCCAGTCCGTGCAGGAATTGCCGTTCTCTCGCTTGGCCATCGTCACAATTGCCGGCAGACGGGTCGAGATCCTGCGCCAGGGTTTTACCGGCGAGCATGGCTATGAATTGTGGGTCAAGGCGGATGACGGCGCCGCCGTGTGGGACGCGGTCGAGGCGGCAGGCAAGCCTTTTGGCATCCTTCCTGCCGGCGCCTGGGCGCTCGACATAGCACGTCTCGAAGCCGGGCTGCTGATCGTTGGCTACGACTATACAAGTGCCGGCCCAGACCATGGCGGCGCCGGCATTCAGGCAGCTGGAAAGTATCGTGCGTCGCCCTTCGACCTCGGCCTGGGCCGGCTGGTCGACTTTCGCAAGGCCGATTTCATCGGCAAGGCGGCGCTGCAGCGCATGTCGAACACGGGTGACCATCGCCAGCTCGTCGGGCTCGACATCGACTGGTCGCAAGCCCTCGACGGCAAGGGGCTTGAGAGCAATGCGCCCGGAAATCTGCGGCGCGTGCAGTGGTATCCGCTGAAAGCCTTTCGCGGCGGGAAGGAAGTTGGGCACGCCAGCAGCGTCGCCTGGTCACCTTCGACCGGCAGGATGATCGGCTTCGGCCATCTGCGGCGTGAAGCCGCCGAGACCGGCACCGAGCTCACGCTGAAGTGGAACAAGGATGGCGTGGCGGCCGATGTCAGGGCGCGTGTGGTGGCGCTGCCGTTCCTGTCGCTCAAACGCGCCGCCAACGGTTAGCGAAACGCTGTTTCAGAACTGAGAGTCCTGTCGTTGCATCCTCCCGCGACGACAAGCCGGGCAGCTGGTCTGCCCGGCTCCCATTGCCGCGGCCTACGGTGCCGCGAAATCGTGAAGCTGGTCGGGAGAGACCTGGAAAGATCATGAACGACATGCGCCAAGAGCTTATCCAGACGCGAGGTTCGGCTACATTTGTGTTCGACGCGGAGGTGTCGATCGAACTGGCACCGGCGCAGGCACGCACCTTTGCGCCACCAGCGGACTGCTTCCCGCTTGGCTCGCGCGTCTTTCTTACTCACCTTCCCGGCAAGCCCGAGGCTTTGCAAATCGAAGCAGCGCGCCGGATCAAGGAGTTGGGCTTTGTGCCGGTGCCACATCTGGGCGCGCGGAACTTCAATTCGGAGCAGGACTATGTCGATCTTGTCACCGCCCACAGTCGAAACGGGATAAGCGAAGCGCTCTTTCTTGGCGGCAATCCGGCTCTCTTTCCGGGGCCGTTGGGAGAGGCAACCCAGTTGCTCGCCCATCCCGTGGTCAAAGACAGTGCGATACGAACCGCCTTCGTCGCCGGCTATCCGGAAGGGCATCCAAGCATCGTCGAAGCCGTGCTGACGGACGCATTGCGGCGCAAGCTCGACATCTGTGCCGAGCGGTCGCTGGAAGCCAGGGTCGTATCGCAATTCGCCTTCGATGGCGACACGATCGCCGCCTGGGCGAGCAGTCTGCATACGGCGCATCCCGGGCTGCCGGTTCATGTTGGTCTGGCCGGTGTGACCAGCCTTACCAAACTCATCCGGTTCGCCATGATGTGCGGTGTCGGCCCTTCGATCGCGGCGCTGCGGCGTTCCGCCAGCGGCCTCTTCAACATCGTGGCCGACCGGAACCCAGCCGAGATCTTACAAACCATGGCGGCAAGCTACCCGGCGCCGACCGCGCCACTACACCTCCATTTCTTCCCATTCGGCGGATGGGAAAAGACGCTTGCCTGGTTCGCCGATTATCGCGAGGCGTGCTGGCCGCGGGTCAACGAACGATGAATTGTGCAGCGCTTCGACTGTCTTTCATTCTGACGCTGTCCTGCGAAGACCAGGCCGGGATCGTGGCGGCAGTGACGACCGAACTCGCCAACCTTGGCACGAACATTGCTGAAAGCAGCCAGCATTGGGACAGGGCCTCGAACCGTTTCTTCATGCGCATTGCCTTTTCGGCGCCCGCCTGGGTGTCTGCCGATGCCATCACCAAGGGACTTGCGCCTGTGGTGGATCGCTTCGGCCTGAGCAGCCGCCTGCTTGAGCGGAGCCGTCGGCCGAAAATCGTCATCATGGTCTCGAAGTTTGACCATGCATTGCTTCACCTCATCTACCAGATCCGTGTTGGCTGGCTCGAAGCCGAGGTTGCAGCGATCATCTCCAACCACGAAGACAGCCGCGAAACTGCGGCATGGGCTGGCATTCCCTACCACGTCTTGCCCATCTCGAAGGAGAACAAGCAGGAACAGGAAGGCCGGATACTGGCGGTGATCGAGGACGTCGGCGCCGACCTCGTCGTCCTGGCTCGCTACATGCAAGTGTATTCCGACGACCTCGCGGGGCGCCTGTTCGGCAAGGTCATCAACATCCACCATTCGTTCCTGCCAAGCTTCAAGGGCGCGCGGCCGTATCACCAGGCTTTCGAGCACGGAGTGAAGCTGATCGGCGCCACGGCTCACTATGTGACCGCCCAACTCGACGAGGGGCCGATCATCGAGCAGGAAACCGAGCGGGTAACGCATTCCATGAGCGTCGAGGATTTTATCGCGGCCGGCCGTGACATCGAAAGCCGCGTTCTGGCGCGTGCCATCAAACGGCACCTCGAAGCCCGCGTGATGATCAACGGACGAAAAACGGTTGTGTTCGCGTAAGGCGGCAACACCGACCCGTGTGTGGCGATGCTCATATCAACAGGAGAACCAGATCATGAAAAATGGAACGGCGCATCTCTTTATCCCGGGTCCGACCAACATTCCCGACGCTGTGCGGCGGGCCATGAACGTGCCGATGCAGGATATGCGCGCCCCGGATTTTCCGGAACTGGTCCTGCCTTTGTTTCACGACCTGAAGCGGATATTCAAGACCGAGACCGGCAGTGTCTTCATCTTTCCGGGCTCAGGCACCGGTGCCTGGGAAGCGGCGATCTCCAACACGCTCAATCGTGGCGACCGGGTGCTGATGTCGCGTTTCGGCCAGTTCTCGCACCTGTGGGTCGATATGGCCGAGCGCCTTGGACTTGAGGTCGATTGCATCGATGCCGAATGGGGTGAGGGGGTTCCGCTCGACGCCTATCGGCAACGGCTGGGCGACGACAAGGGCAGCAAGATCAAGGCGGTATTCGCCACCCACAACGAGACCGCGACCGGCGTGACGTCCGACGTCGCCGGCGTGCGTGCCGCGCTCGACGAAACGGCTCACGATGCGCTGCTGTTCGTCGACGGCGTCAGCTCGATCGGCTCGATCGATTTCCGGATGGACGAATGGGGTGTCGACCTTGCCATCACCGGTTCGCAGAAAGGGCTGATGCTGCCTGCCGGTCTCGGCATCCTGGCGGTGAGCGCCAAGGCTCTGGAAGCGCACAAGCAGTCGCGCATGGAGCGTTGCTATTTCAGCTTCGAGGATATGCAGGCTTCGTCCAAGACCGGCTTCTTCCCCTATACGCCGCCAACGCAGTTGCTGCTTGGCCTGAGAGCCAGCCTCGACCTTATCTTTGCCGAGGGACTGGAGCAGATTTTTGCCCGGCACCACCGGCTCGCCGAAGGTGTGCGCCGCGGCGTGCATGCGTGGGGACTAAAGCTCTGCGCCAACGAGGAAAAATGGTGGTCGGATACGGTTTCGGCGATCGTCGTCCCCGAGGATGTCGATGCCAGACAGGTCATCGCCAACGGATATTCCAGATATCGCACATCCTTCGGCGCGGGCCTCAGCAAGGTGGCTGGCCGCGTGTTCCGCATCGGCCATCTCGGCGACCTCAACGAGGTCATGTGCCTCGCCGCCCTGGCCTCGGCGGAAATGTCGTTACGCGACGCCGGAGCCCGAATCGAGGCCGGCTCCGGTGTTGCCGCTGCGCAGGAATGGTACCGCGCCGAGATCGGCCGGACCCTGCAGCCGCGGCACGAACGCGCGGCTTGAGAGGATCGTAGCCATGAGCAAACCGAAGGTAATCGTTACCCGGCGCTGGCCGCATGAGGTCGAACAGCGCCTTGGCGACCATTTCGATGTCACGCTGAATGAAGCCGATCGGCCCTATGAGCAACAAGAGCTTCGCCAGGCCCTGCTGCTTGCCGATGCCGTGCTGCCGACCGTAACCGACCGGCTTGGCGCGGATCTCTTTGCAGGCGGGGTCAGGGCAAGAATACTTGGCAATTTCGGTGTCGGCTTCAACCACATCGACATTGCCGCTGCCAGCGCAGCAGGGCTGATCGTCACCAACACGCCCGCCGTGTTGACCGATGCCACCGCCGATCTCGCCATGACGCTGCTTTTGATGTGCGCGCGCCGTGCCGGAGAGGGCGAGCGCGAGCTGCGCTCCGGCAAATGGACCGGCTGGCGGCCGACGCATCTCTGCGGCACCCAGGTCAGCGGCAAGACCGTCGGCATCATCGGCATGGGAAGGATCGGCCAGGCCATGGCCAGGCGCTGTCACTTCGGCTTCGGCATGGAGGTCGTCTTCTTCGACAGCCAGCCGGTTCCCCATCCCGGCATGCCGGCGCGGCAGCTGGCGACTGTGGACGAGGTGCTGGCGGCCTCGGATTTCGTGTCGCTGCATTGTCCGGGCGGTGGCGAAAACACCCGCCTCATCAACGAACGTCGTCTTGCCCGCATGAAGAAATCAGCCTTCCTGATCAACACCGCGCGCGGCGATGTGGTGGATGAGGACGCACTGGTCCAGGCGCTGCGTGAGCGTCGGATTACTGGTGCCGGGCTCGACGTGTTCGAGACGGAGCCGTTCGTGCCGCGCGCCTTGACGGAGCGTGAAGATGTCGTGCTGCTGCCCCATCTGGGTAGCGCCACCAGCGAAACGCGCATCGCAATGGGCATGCGGGTGATCGACAATCTGTCGGCCTTCTTCGAAGGCCGCACCCCGCCTGACGCGGTGAACTAGCTCCCCGTTTCAATTCCAACACCAGGCAATGGCGACGCCGAAAACCGTGTCCGCCTTTTGCCGCCAGGAGACGAGCAGAATGACCGGTTTTTTCCAGAGGAACCTCAAGCTCCAGGATGCGGTGGTCGCCGATGCGATTGCACGCGAGATGGGCCGGCAGCGGTCCGAAATCGAGCTGATCGCATCCGAAAATATCGTTTCGCCGGCTGTGCTGGAGGCACAAGGCTCGGTGATGACCAACAAATATGCCGAGGGCTATCCGGGGCACCGCTACTACGGCGGCTGCCAATATGTCGATCTGGCCGAAGCGGCTGCCATCGACAGGGCCTGCCGGCTGTTTGGCGCGGCGCACGCCAATGTGCAGCCGCATTCCGGCGCCCAGGCCAATGGCGCGGTGATGCTCGCCATGCTGAAGCCGGGCGACACCTTCATGGGTCTGTCGCTCGCCGCCGGCGGGCATCTGACGCACGGTGCCCGGCCGACACTGTCGGGAAAATGGTTCAACGCCGTGCAATACGGCGTGCGCCAGAGCGACTGCCTTATCGACTATGAGGAGCTGGAGGCCAAGGCGCGGGAAACACGGCCAAAGCTGATTATCGCGGGTGGATCGGCCTATCCGCGCATCATCGACTTCAAGCGCATCCGGGCGATCGCCGATGCCGTCGGCGCGCTGATGATGGTCGACATGGCGCATTTCGCCGGCCTGGTCGCCGGCGGCGTGCATCCCAACCCGGTGGAGGTCGCCGATATCGTCACCACCACGACGCACAAGACGCTGCGCGGCCCGCGCGGCGGCATGATCCTGACCAACAACCAGGACATCGCCAAGAAGCTGAATTCGGCGGTGTTCCCTGGCCTGCAGGGAGGCCCGCTGATGCATGTCATTGCTGCCAAGGCCGTTGCCCTGGGTGAAGCCTTGGAGGACGGGTTCAAGACCTATGCCCGGCAGATGGTGGCGAATGCCAGAAAGCTGGCCGCGACGCTTGGCGAGCGCGGATTCGACATTGTCTCCGGCGGAACCGATACGCATCTGCTGCTGGTCGACCTGCGCGGCAAGGGCCTGTCCGGCAAGGACGCGGAGGAGGCGTTGGGCAGGGCAGGGCTGACCTGCAACAAGAACGGCATTCCTTTCGATCCGGCGCCGCCTGCCGTCACCTCCGGTATACGGCTGGGCACACCGGCCGCCACCACGCGCGGTTTCGGCGAGGGCGAGTTTGCCCGTGTCGGCAATCTCATAGCCGACGTGCTGGATGCGGTCGGAACGCAATGGGGCGCCGAACAGGAGAAGGCGGCTCGGCGGTCGGTCGAGGAGCTTTGCGAGGCATTCCCGATCTACGAGCCCAGACCCGGTTGACCGTCCGGGGAGCGCGCCACAGGCAGATACATGGCTGCCGCGGACAGGGCATTAGCCACAGATATGGTTTTGCGTAGCAGCGCCATTCGTGACGAGTTGCGCCTGTCCTAACGTCATCGCGAAATCACCGCATACATCCACCGCCAAGTTTGTCGTCCGAGCCATTTTGCAAGCAATTTCCGTCGATTGACGGAAGTGGCGCCTTCGGCTGCGGACGGCAGGAGGAGCTTGGATCCATGGGTGCGGCGTTTTCCGGGGAGCGGGTTGCCAGCCTCGAAAGATACCCTGGCTTTTTTGATCTTTTGAATGGAGAGGAAAATGAACATCAAGAGCCTTCTTTTCGGCTCAGCTGCGGCTCTGATCGCAGTTTCCGGTGCGCGCGCCGCCGACGCCGTCGTTGTTGCCGAGCCGGAACCCGCTGAATACGTCAAGATCTGCGACGTCTACGGCGCTGGTTACTTCTACATCCCCGGCACCGAAACCTGCCTGCGCATCGGCGGCTATGTCCGCTACGACGTCGGCGTGGGTGATGCCGGTTCGTTCGATGGCGTCAATCACGTTCCTGACAGCATGGGCGAAGACGACCACTCGACCTACTGGAAGAATGCCCGCTTCAACCTGAAGACCTGGACCGGCCAGGAAACCGAACTCGGCACGTTGAAGACCTACACCGAGACCCGCTTCAACTTCGGCAACAGCTTCGGCGACTATGCCAACCAGGCCACGACCAACGACAGCCGCAACAACTGGCAGGCCCGCAACACGGGCATTACGCTGAACTTCGCCTGGATCCAGCTCGGTGGTCTGCGCGTCGGTAAGGACGACCCGGCCTTCGACACCTTCATCGGTTACGCCGGCAACGTCATCAACGACACGATCGTCCCCTATGGCGGCTTCGACAGCAACGTCGTCCAGTACTACTTCGACCTCGGCAACGGTTTGTCGGGCGTGGTTTCCCTCGAAGAAGGTAGCGGCAGCGCTGGCCCGACCGGCGTCCCGCCTTTCACGTACATCAGTTCGGGTTACGACACGATCGACAGCTATGTCCCGCATGTCGTCGGCGGCGTGAAGTACACGCAGGGCTGGGGCGCGATCACGGGCGTCGCTGCTTATGACAGCACCTTCGAAGAATATGCCGGCAAGGTTCGCTTGGACGTGAACGCTTCGAGCGCTCTGTCTCTGTTCTTGATGGCCGGTTACGGCACCGACAAGAACATCGACCGCAACTTCTATAAGCAGTGGGGCGGCAACTGGGCAGTCTGGGGAGGCGGCACCTACAAGTTCAACGAGAAGACCTCGTTCAATCTCCAGGTTTCCGCTGACGATGACAAGAATTACGGTGTCGCGGCAAACCTTGCCTACGATGTCGTCCCCGGCTTCACGGTCACGGCCGAAGTTGACTATAACCACGATGGCAAGTTTGGCCAGATTGACAACCGTAACTGGGTCGGCGCTACGAAAGAGAATAGCGTCGGCGGCCTCCTCCGCTTCCAGCGCGACTTCTAGCGGATTGTTGTAGCACTTCGCCGAAATATACGAATGCTCGCTGGGCAAGCCGGCCCAGTGAGCTCATCGGGTGGCTCCTCTCAAAATGCTTGAGTCCGTACCTCCAGGACCGAAGCGCGCCGCCGATGCGAAGGGCGCCTTTGACCAAGGCGCCCTTCATTCCGGCTATGTCCACCAGTGTGATCCCACCCGAGTGACGACGACTGGCCAGCGCGGCTCGACGTCGATCTCGACAAGCCGTTGACCAGCGAGCGTTCAAGGGCGGCCTCTCTGCAGATCGCCTGGCGGATCGCCTCGGCTAGCCTGGGCCTGTGCGCGTGGAAGCATCGGTCTGCCGCCATGAGCAGGTTGATTGGCGGTATCTTGCGTCACGAGGCCATAGCTTCGACAATTGGAGACGCAGCCGGAACGCGGATCGACTTCATTTGCATGGCACCGGCAGTCTGACAGGGGGAAGCCGATATGCGCCTGCCACCGATCGACCTTAGCCGCGAGAACACCTTCGGCGAACTAACCTATGAGAATGGCGGCGACTACGGGCCGATCGGTGGCGACTATCTGGCCTTCATGCTTGTCCACGTCGGATCCCTGACGCTCGAGGCGGATGACAGCGTCCTGCAACTGGAGGCAGGACAATGTGCTCTGTCGCTCACGCGTGATCGCTACATGACGTCGGTGGCGCCGGAAACGCTGACCCATATCAGCTGGTGCGATGGCCGGCCGCAGAACGCGGCGTGGCTGTACAAGGAGCGCGAGAAGTTCGCGCCGTTCATCGTCGCCTCGCCGATGGTCCACACCCTCATGCAGTTGGGTGTTGATCTTGGCCTCGGCGAGCGCGGCGGCCGCAGTGGTGTTCGCGAGTCGCTGACCAACGCCTTGCTCCACGCCTTCATCTACGAGGCCGAGGTGATCGAGGCGGAGCGGCCGATCCCGCAGACGATCCTGCAGGCACGCCGTTTCCTCGAAGAGAACTTTGCCGCCGATCTGTCGATCGAGCGGGTGGCGCAGCAGGTGCGCGTCAGCCCGCAATATCTGGTCTCGGCGTTCAAGAAACATCTCGGCATGACGCCGGCCAAATATCTGTGGCGTTGCCGCCTCGATTACGGCACGCATCTGCTGCAGCGGACAGGACTGTCGATCAGCGAGATCGCCTACCAGGTCGGCTACAAGAACCCCTATCATTTCTCGCGGCAGGTCAAGCTGGCGTTCGACTGTTCACCGACCGAGCTCAGAGAGCAGAAGCGCAACGCCTGATGGTTGCCCACGTGCCTCCGGGTGACGAGGCAAGCATTGCCTCCAGAACCGGCGGGTGAACTGGCGATATGCTTTCCTCAAGAGCGGACATGGCGGTTTTCCAGGCACAAATGAATTGTCGGGCAATCAGGGTTGATCCGGCGTCAGGCAACGGACCGATGTCTTGCATCCTGGTTGCCGGTCGCGCCTTGGCCAGATCCGTTCACCGACAACAGACATTCCAGGCTGGACAGCACCATGAGCAATTTCTCTCATCTCGATCCCGTTGCGCTCAACGACTGGCATGTCGTCGCCTGTGTCGAGGACTTGCCGATCGATCGGGCGGTGAGGACGGTCCTGCTCGGTGAGCCGATTGCCGTTGGCCGGCGCGAGGGCAAGGCCGCCGTCTGGCAAGGCCACGCTACCGTCGAAGCTGCCCAAACAGAGCTACCTGTCATCGAGCGGTTCGGCTATGTCTGGACGACGCTCGGCACGCCGGAGCGCGACCTGTTCGAGATTCCGGAATTTTCCGAAGCCGATCGCCGCCACATCATCCAGGGCGTCGTAAGGGTAAACGTATCGGCGCCCAGGGCCGTCGAGAACTTTCTCGACATGGGGCATTTCCCATTCGTTCACACCGGCATTCTCGGCGAGGAGCCGCACACCGAGGTCAAGCCTTACAAAGTGCAGGTTTCGGCCGAGCCACCCGAAATAATGGTCACCGATTGCGAGTTCTACCAGCCGCAGGCGAATGCGGGTTCGACGACAGGGGCCGATACGGAATACATCTACCGGGTGCCGCACCCGTTCTGCGCCGTCCTTTACAAGACGGGGTCTCGGCAACGCGACCGACGCGACGTCATCGCGCTGTTCGGACAGCCGGTCGAAGAGGACTGGGTGCTCGTCCATATCGTCATCTGCTTGCTGGATGAGATCCGCGACCTCGCGACGCTGAGGCGATTTCATCAGACCATCCTGGGTCAGGACAAGCCGATCCTGGAGAATCAGGTTCCGAAGAGGCTGCCGCTGGATCCCCGTTCCGAGGTGCCGATCCGCGCCGACGCCGCGTCGGCCGCCTACCGCCGCTGGCTGCGCGAAAGGGGCCTGCGTTATGGCGTCGTGGCCGGCAACGGTATCGGCGCACACTAGAGCCGGATGATTTCAGGTCGAATCGACCTGAAATCGGAATCCGCCTCTAGATCAAAGAGATAGAGCATGATGTCTGGACAAACGGTTTCCGTTTGTCCGTGAAAACCGCTTCACACTTTTCGGCACTATGCTCTAGTCATGGGCGCATTTTCGGACATGATTAATTGTGGATATGCGCGAAAGAAATCGCAGCCATTGTTAGCCGACCTTCGCCGTGGAAGTTTCGGACCTAAGCCGGAAGACCGGCTGCCAACAACGCCATGGGGACGTTGTCCAGGCGATCGCCGCCTCCAAGTAGGCAACCGGAAAAGACAAGAACATCCGGATGACGACAGGGCGGCATTGGACAGTTCTCGGACTGGAATGAGAGGATCAAGCGATGACGAATACCATTACGCGACGCACGGCAATCCTGGGCACGGCGGGCGCCCTGCTTCTGTCGGGGCTTGTACGCTCATTCGCGGATGTCCCAAAGACGCTGAAACTGGCTGTTATCCTGCAGGACCTGCCTGACGTCGGCTGGGACCGGACGCTGCTCGACGCGCTTGAGCAACTGAAACAGGAAAGGCCCGAGGGGCTGGAGATTGCATGGGAACATACCGATCCGCTGTACGGAGACGATGCTGAGAACGCCATGCGTTTCTACGCAGAGAGTGGTGAATACGACATCATCTGGGGCCATGGCACCTATTCGGACCAGGTCCAGAAGCTGAGTGTCGAGTTCCCCGACCTGATGTTTGTTGTCACCGGCTCCGGCAATCACCCAGCCGGGCCAAATCAATACTGGATCTACAAGCGGCTGCATGAGCCTTCCTACCTGCTTGGGATGCTGGCTGGCCATACCACCAAGACAGGCATGGTCGGCATCGTCGGCACCTTTCCAGCCAATGACGTCAACGACCAGATCAATGCGTTCTTCGAGGGTGCAAAGTCGATCAGGCCGGACATCCAGCATCGGCTTTCGTTCATCGGCTCGTGGTCCGACAATGCGCTGGCGGCTGAGCATGCCAATGTGCAGATCGCGGCCGGCGCCGACGTCGTTTTCATGCTGACCGACAATTTCAAGCCCTGCCAGGAGCACAAGATCATGTGCTTCGCCAACATCAACGACCAGAGCAAGGTCGCGCCCGACGCCATTGCGTCCAGCGCCATCATCAGCTGGAAACCCGATCTCAACTGGATCATCGGCGAATGGCTGAAACACAAGGCCGGTGCGCAATTCAATGGCAACGCCGAACCGAAATGGTTTTCGATGGCCGAAGGCGGCACCGACATCGCACCCTATCATGATTTCGACGGCAAGATCCCGCAGGCGGTGAAGGGCGAAATATCTGCCAAGCGGCAGGAGATTCTTTCCGGCAAGTTTGTCGTTCCGCTCAACACCGCCGAGGTGAAGTAAGACACATCAACCAGGCAGCCCGGTGCGACCCAATGGAAGACCTGCTGAACGTTCAGAACCTTACCAAGCGATTTGGCAGCGTCATTGCCAATGACGGGGTTAATCTCGATATCCGCAAGGGTGAGATCCACTGCCTTTTCGGTGAAAACGGGGCAGGCAAGTCGACGCTGTCGTCCTGCCTCTACGGCTACTACAAAGCCGATAGCGGCGAGATACGCTTCAAGGGCGAGGTGGTGGAATTGAACTCTCCCGCCGATGCCTTGCGGTTAGGCATCGGCATGGTTCACCAGCATTTCGTGCTGGTGTCGAACTTCACCGTGCTCGAAAACATCATCGTCGGCAGTGCCGATGTCGGGTTGCTGCTGAGGAAGGCCGATGCCCGCCGCAGGGTTCTCGGCCTCTGCAGGGACTGCGGCATCGACATCGACCTCGATCGCGAAATCTGGCAACGGTCGGTCGGTGAACAGCAATGGGTGGAAATCCTCAAAGCGCTCTATTTCGGTGCCGAGCTGCTGATCCTGGACGAACCGACGGCGGTCCTGACGCCGCAGCAATCCGACCAGCTCTTCGTCATCCTTGATGGGATGCGCAAGCGTGGATTGTCGATTGTCCTGATCAGTCACAAGCTGCGCGAGGTGATGCAATCCGACAGGGTCACCATCCTGCGCAAAGGCAAGGTCGTCGCTACGGTGGACACCGCCAATACGACAGCCGAGGCGATTACCGCCCTCATGGTCGGGCACAAGGTGACGAAAAACGTCAGGGACAATTCCGTCACGCCGGCGGGAGAAATCCTCTCGGTCGAAAAGGTGTCGGCGGTTGGCGAATGGGGCGAGGATGTCCTCAAGGACGTGACGTTTACCGTCGCCGCCAACGAGGTTCTCGGGCTGGCTGGCGTTGCCGGCAACGGCCAGAAGGAACTGTTCGAGGTATTGATGGGAGTCCGCGCGCTTCAATCGGGCGGTTTCTCGCTGGAAGGAAGCCCGGTCACCGCGCCGACGTCTCGCCAGATTCTCGACAGCGGCGTGGGTTTCATTCCGGACGATCGTTTCCTCGAAGGGTTGATCCCGGAGTTCGGAACCGCCGAAAACCTTGTCCTCGGCTGGCAGCGATCGCCGGAATATTGTCGCGGTCCGTTCCTCGATCGCCGCAAACTGGCTGAGTTGGCGAGGCGCAAGATCGACGAATACAAGGTCGCGACCGCCTCGGCGGACCTCCCGGTGGAGCGATTGTCGGGGGGCAACGCGCAGCGTGTCATTCTTGCCCGCGAGTTCCAGCATGCGCGGCGGCTGTTGCTGGCCAACCAGCCGACGCGAGGGCTCGACGTTGCGGCCTCCGAATTCGTCTACGAGAAAATCCTGGAAAAGCGGGCCGCGGGCTTTGCGATCCTGCTCGCCTCAGAGGAACTCGAAGACCTGCTGCGCCTTTGCGATCGCATAGCGGTCATGTTCAAGGGCCGGATCATGGGCATCGTGCGACCCGAGGAGACCAGCCTCCTCGAACTTGGAATGATGATGGCAGGCGATGCCAGCCAGCTTACGCAGGGAATTCAATGATTTCATTTCAACGACGCTCGGGCAGCAGCCTGGGATGGAACGTCGTCTGCTATTCGGCGGCGATATCAGGTGCTCTCCTGGCTTCCGCTGTTTTGCTGAGGCTTTCCGGCGGCGATCCTGCAAGGGCCTTCACGGCCCTGATCGTCGGCGCATTCGGCAGCCAAGGCGCATTGCTCGGTTCGCTGGCGAAGGCGACCCCGCTGTTGCTTGTCGGGCTGGGCACGGTGTTCGCATTCAGGGCCAAGATCTGGAACATCGGCCAGGAGGGGCAGGTGTTCGCCGGCGCGATGGCCGCCTATTGGGTGAGTTTCTGGATAGCGCCATTGCCAGGCTGGCTGGCCGTCTGCACACTCGCGCTGGCCGGAATGGCGGGCGGCGGCGTGCTCGGCCTGTTGGCCGGCGCACTGAAAACCAGGTTCGGCACCAGCGAGATCATTTCGACGGTGATGCTGAATTACGTCGTCATGTACCTGCTCGCCTACCTTCTCGATGGCGGCCCCTGGATGGCGACAGGCGTGACCGTATCCTATCACCAGTCGCCGCCCATCGATCCAAGTCTGGAGTGGCCGATCCTCTTGGCCGTTGGGGCGGGAAAGCTGCATGTCGGCTTCCTGTTCGCTCTCGCCGCCTCGGCATTCGCAGCGGTGCTGCTCGACAAGACGTCGCTGGGCTACGAAATCCGCGCGTTCGGCTCAAACCCGACCGCGCTGACGTTTCGCGGCACCAATGTGCGCCGGCTTCTGCTGACCGTCATGCTGATGTCGGGGGCCCTGGCGGGACTGGCTGGCGCCGGCGAGCTTTTCGGTGTCTCGCACCGGCTGCGTGCCGAGACGCTGCTTGGCATCGGCAGTTCGGGGATCGTCGTTGCCATGGTGGGAGGACTGCGCCCGAGCGGCGTGATGATCGCCGCCCTGTTCTTCGGCGCGCTGGAAAGCGGCACGATCTACATGCGGCTGAAGAGTGGCACGCCGGCAGGCCTGGTGTCGGCGATGGAAGGGCTGGTGCTTTTGTTCTTTCTCAGTGCCGCCGTCGCAACGCGCTTTCAGATCGTGAGGAGGGAAGTCCATGCTTGAGCTGCTGCAGGGCCCGCTTCTGATAAGCCTCCTGGCGGCGATGGTCCGCATTGCCACGCCATTGCTTTTTTCGGCAATGGGCGAACTTGTCACGCAGCGCGCGGGCATCTGGAACATCGCTGTCGAAGGCACCATGCTGATTGGCGCCATTGTCGCCTACATGGTTGCCTCGACAACCGGATCGCCTTGGCTGGCTCTGGCGATAGCCATCCTGGCCTGCGCCGCGAGCAGCCTGATCATGTCGTTCGTCACGATTGTTTTGAAGGCCGAGCAATTCGTAGCCGGCCTTGCCCTCAATCTTCTCGCATCGGGCGTGACGCTGTTCTGGTTCCAGGCCTATATTGGCGGCCGCGAGGCGCCGACCTTCATCGGCTTCGACCAGGTTCCGATCCCCTATCTGTCGGATATTCCAATCCTGGGGCCGGTGCTGTTTTCCCAACGCCTGCTGACCTATGTCAGCTTCCTGGTGCCCATCCTCGTCTGGTTCTTTCTCTACCGAACGAAATACGGCCTTGAGGTGCGCTGTGTCGGCGAAAATCCGAAGGCGCTTGACGTCAAGGGCCTGCACGTCGGCCTCAGGCAGTGCCTCGCGATCATGTTCGGCAGCATGATGTCCGGCTTCGGCGGCGCCTTCCTGATGCTTGGCTATTCGGACAAGTTCGTTCCCGATCTCATTGCCGGCCGCGGCTGGCTGGTCGTGGTCGCGATCATCGCCGGCAACTGGATGCCGTTCCGGATCGTTGGAGCGATCTTCATCTTCGCGTTTCTGGAGGCGTTGGGCATCCATGCGCAAGTGGTGGGGATTCCTGTCCCCCACCAGCTGTTCCTCGTCTTGCCCTATGTGGCGTCACTTGTGCTGCTTGCGGGCCTGCGGTCGCGCACCCATCAGCCCGTGGCGCTCGGCATTCCCTACAACAGGGAATAGACCCTGCTGCTCAACCCGCCGGGCGGAAAGGCTTTGCTAGCGAAGCCGGGAAGTGCAGCGCCAGCATTTGCCGGTTTCGCGAGATCAGCACCAGAACGATGATTGTCGCGAGATAGGGCAGGGCCGAGAGCAGTTCGGACGGCACTTCCAGTCCGAGCGCCTGTCCCTGCAGCTGGAGGATCGTCATGCCGCCGAACAGCCAGGCGCCAAGCAGGATGCGCAGCGGGCGCCATGTGGCGAAAACCACCAGCGCCAGTGCGATCCAGCCTTTGCCGGCAGTCATGTTCTCGACCCAGAGCGGTGTGTAGGCGACGGACAGATAGGCGCCAGCCAGGCCAGCCATCGCCCCGCCAAACAGCACGGCCATGTAGCGGATCCTGATCACGGGATAGCCGATCGCATGCGATGTCTGCGGTGACTCGCCGATCGTTCGCAGGATCAGCCCGGCCTTCGTGCGGTAGAGAAACCAGCTGATGGCAGCGAACATCACCAGAGCCAGGTAGACCATCGGATCGAAGCGGAAGAGCAACGGACCGATCAGCGGCAGATCGGACAGAACAGGGACGTTGATGCCGTGCAGCGCCTCGATAGGCTCGCTGCCGAAGCCGCGGCCAAGGAAGGCCGACACGCCGGAACCGAAGATGGCCAGCGCCAGTCCGGCCGCATATTGATTGGTGAGGAAGGTCAGTGCCAGAACGCCGAACAGCAGCGAGGCGGCGGCACCTGCCAGGGCGCCGGCCAGGATCGCAACCGGCATTGGATAGCCTGCGGTTACGGCCCAGAAAGCCAATGCCGCGCCCATCAGCATCATGCCTTCGATGCCAAGGTTGAGCACGCCGGACTTCTCGACCACCAGTTCGCCGAGTGCCGCGAATATCAGCGGCGTGGCGGCGATGACGGTGCCGGCGAAGATGGCGATGATCAAGTCCATCAGGCTGTCTCCAGCGCGTGCGTGTCTCGGGCCGGCCGTATCAGGCGGATGCGATAAAAAATGAAGAAGTCGGCGGCGAGCAGGAAGAACAGAAGAATGCCCTGGAAGATGCGCGTCAGCGCCGAGGGCAGGCCCAGCGTCATCTGCACGCCTTCGCCGCCGAGGAAAAGCAGCGACATCAACAGCCCGCCAAGCACGATGCCGAAGGCGTTCAGCCGGCCGATGAAGGCGACGATGATGGCCGCGAAACCGTAGCCGGGCGAAATCTGCGGCGAGAGCTGGCCGAGCGGCCCGGCGGCTTCCGCCATGCCGGCGATGCCGGCGGCCGCACCACCCGCCATCAGCCCGATCCAGACGGCGGCAGATTCGCGAAAGCCGGCATAGCGGGCGGCTAGCGGTGCCGCTCCGCTCACCGACATCTTGTAGCCAAGGAAGCTGCGGTCAGTGAATAGCCACATCACGAACACGGCGACGACGGTGATGAAGATCGAAGGGTTGAGCCGATAGGCCGGGTCGAAGGATTCGAACAGGGCGGCTGTCGGCAGAAGTGCCGTCTGCGGGTAGTTGAAACCGGCCGGATCGCGCCACGGTCCATGCACGAGATAGGACAGGAACAGCGTCGCGATGTAGGTCATCATCAGCGTGACCAGGATCTCGTTGGTGTTCATGCGGGCGCGCAGGAAGGCAGGGATCGCCGCCCATGCCATGCCGGCGCCCATGCCAGCAACGAACATCAACGGCAACAGCAGCACGCTGTCCGGGTTCGGCCAGAAAAGACCGACGCCGCTCGCCGCAATCGCGCCCATGGTGAACTGGCCCTCGGCGCCGATGTTCCAGACATTGGCGCGGAAGCCGATAGCCAGCCCACACGCAATGAGGATCAGCGGCGAAGCCTTGAGCAGCCATTCCGACAAACCGTTGAGGGAATTCAACGGCTCGACAAAGAAGGCGTAGAGCGTCGGCAGCGGATCGTGTCCGAGCGAGGCAAAAAAGATCGAGCCGACGACCAGCGTCAAAACCGACGCCAGCACCGGCGCCGCGACGCGCATTGTTGCCGAAGGCTCCGGCCTTTGTTCAATCCTGAAGCGCAACGTCGCCACTCCCAATTGCCATTTGATCCGTGCTCATCGTTCGACCGGTCATCAGCAGCCCGACCTCTTCGCGGTCGGTCGTCTTGCGAACCAGCGGCGGTGACACGCGCCCCTGGCAGATCACCAGAAGCCGGTCACAAATCTCGAACAGCTCGTCGAGTTCTTCGGAGACGACGAGCACCGCCGCGCCGGCGCGGCTGAGGTCGACGATGGTCTGGCGGATGAAGGCGCTGGCGCCGACATCGACGCCCCAGGTCGGCTGGGAGACAAGCAGAAGCTTCGGCTCGAGCGCGATCTCACGGCCGACGATGAATTTCTGCAGATTGCCGCCCGACAGGCTTTGCGCCGTCGAAGCCGGACCGTTGGCCTTGACCTTGAACCTGTCGATGATGCCAGCTGCTAAGGCGCTGGCTTTGCGCCGGTCGACTAGGCCGTTGCGGACGGTGCCGAAGCGATGGGCGGTCAGAACCGCGTTCTCCCACAGCGTATGCGACGGTACCGCGCCACGGCCCAGCCGTTCCTCGGGAACGAAGGCGAGACCGAGCTTACGGCGCTCGTCGGCACGAAGGCGAGCGGCAGCGGTACCGCAAATCCTGATCGCGTCGTTGTTGTGATGCGTGCGTTCGCCGCTGAGCAGGGCGATAAGCTCCGCCTGGCCGTTTCCGGACACTCCCGCCAGGCCGACGATTTCCCCGCCATGAACGTTGAAGGAGACGTCCTTCAGATCCACGCCGAAATGGTCTCTTGCCTTGACCGAAAGGTTGTTGACCTCGAGCACTGGCTTCTCGCTCGGGGTCGGCGGGCTGACATGCATTTCCGGCAGCTTCGAGCCGACCATCATGCGGGCGAGCTCGAGCGAGGTCGTCTCTTTCGGCCGAGCGGTGCCGGTGACCTTGCCGTTGCGCAGCACGGTTGCGGTGTCACAGAGCTCCTGCACCTCGTCAAGCTTGTGGCTGATGTAGACGATGCTGCAGCCTTCAGCGGCGAGTTGTCGAAGCGTCTCGAACAGCTTGACCACCGCCTGTGGCGTCAGCACGGAAGTCGGCTCGTCGAGGATAAGAAGCTTGGGCGCCTGCAGCAGGCAGCGCACGATCTCGACGCGCTGCCGCTCGCCGACAGAGAGGTCATGCACCTGGCGATGCGGATCGATCGGCATACCGTAGCGAAGCGAAAGCTCGCGGATCTTGGCGGCAAGCGAGGGCAGATCGAAGGCGCTGCTTGCCGAGAGCGCAATGTTCTCGACCACTGAAACGGATTCGAACAGCGCGAAGTGCTGGTAGACCATCTCGATGCCGAGCGCGCGCGACGTCGCCGGGTTGTGCGCCGCGATCGGATTGCCGTCGCAGAAGATCTCGCCGGAATCGGCCTGCGCCGCGCCATAGATGATCTTCATCAGGGTCGATTTGCCGGCGCCGTTTTCGCCCAGCACGGCGTGGATTTCGCCGGGCTGGATAGACAGCGAGACGTCGTCATTGGCGACGACGCCGGGATAGCGCTTGCAGATGTTGCGCAGTTCTAGACGCGGATGCATGGCGGGTCCTGCCGTGGCGTGAAGCGAGGTTGGACGGGAACCAGGCAGGGAGACGCCGAAGGTCGGTCTCGGCGCCTCCCTGGTTCTTTGATGGCGTTCAGCTCAGCTTGCCGATCATGCCTTTGACGAACCAGTTCATGCCGCGAACATCGTCATCGGCCAGGACGGAGCCTGCAGCGACCTTGAGGTTGCCGGCCTGGTCCTTCAACTCGCCGCCATAGGGGTGCACCTTGCCGCTGCCGATGTCGGCCTCGAGCTGCTTCAGCTTGGCCTTGGTGTCGGCCGGTATGCCGTCATTGTAGGGCGCCATCTTCACGACGCCCGCTGCCAGTCCATCCCAGCGCACTTCCGGCTTCCAGGTGCCGGCGGCGACGGCCTTGGCGGCGCCGACATAGTCGCTGGTCCAGTCGAGGACAAAGGACGTCAGCTGTTTGCCCGAAGCGAACTTGGCCATGTCGCTGGCGTAGCCTATCGACCAGGCGCCGCCTTCACCCGCGACCTGGACGCCCGTCGCCGTGTCGGTCATCGAGCAGATGACATCGCACCCTTGCGAAAGCAGCGTCTTGGCGGCCTCCTTCTCTTTGCCCGGATCGAACCAGGAATTCAGGAAGATGGCGTTGCAGGTGGCGTTCGGATTGACGCTTTGCGCACCGAGCAGCAGCGCGTTGGCCGGGCCGACGATATCCGGAATTGGAAAGCCGCCGATGAAACCAATCTTGCCGGATTTCGACATGTAGCCGCCGGCCGCGCCGGCGACGAAAGTGCCCTCGTAATATTTGGCTTCAAAGGTACCCAGATTGGCAAGGTGGACGATGCCGGAGCAATGTTCGAAAGCCACCTTGGGGAACCGCGGCGCCACTTTCTGCATGGGCGTTCCGTGCGAAAAGCTGGTGCCGAAGATCAGTTTGTTGCCGGCGCTGGCCAGCTCGCGGAAAATGCGCTCCGCATCCTGCGGCATGAAGATGTTGTCGATGACGGTGAGTTCGGCCTTGTCGCCGAACGCGGCTTTGATCGCCTCGACGCCAAGGCTGTGCTGCTTGGTCCAGCCGATTTCGGCGATCGGCGAGACGTAGACGACGCCGATCTTGAGCACCTCTTGAGCCTTGGCGACCGTGCTCAGCCCTCCAGCACCGAGCGCAGCACCCAGCGCACCGCTGTATTTCAGGAATCCGCGTCTTGTCAGGTCGTTCATGTCGGTAACCCTCTGTTGGTTTTTTTGGTTGATGCCCGGCTTGTCGATGCCCGGTCTTTGTTAGGGAGATGGACGTGCGCGTGCACCGCGCCGTCGCCATTCCCGGATGGTTTTGCCTGCCTCAATCCAGCCGATATCGTCGCTCCGTCGGCCTTGCCGTCGAGATAGGGTGCGAGCGCTTCGGCAGGCGTCATCTCCGGAAACACCTCGCGATCCATGATATAGCCGCGCACCACGGTGCGGTGATGCGTGTCGATCAGATCCATGGCCTGTTTCAGGCGGCCCTTTTCCAGGAGGTCTACGACCCTCGAATGATCGTCGAGCAGATTGCAATAGTCGAAATCGGCTGAAATGAGCGAGCGCAGCAGCGTCGTGCGGCGCACGAGCTGGGCATGGATTTCCTGCATCACCTTGTTGCGGCTAAGGCGCACGAACACCGTGTGGAATTCCTGGCCGAGCACGTCGGCCAGCGCATCGTTGCCGGCGGCGACTGCCTGGCGCTGGCGTTCGACATGCTGGCGCAGCTCGGCCCATCCGGCGGGGCCAAGGCGATCGCTGAGCTGGGCCGCCACCCCCTGTTCGACAAGGGTCAGCGCGTCGTAAATCTCCATTGCCTCCTGCATGCTTGGCCTGGCGACGAAGGCGCCGCGGTTGCGCTCGATCTGCGCCAGCCCGTCATCGGCGAGCCGTATCAGGGCCTGACGCACCACGATGCGGCTGACATCGAATATCTCGGCAAGCTCGCGCTCGCCGAGCTTGCAGCCGGGCACCAGCCGATGGTCGATGATGGCGCGGGTCAGCGTGTCCGCGATCGTCTGGGAGCGGCTGCTCAAGGCACGGTTCTCCGCCTTTGCGACGACATGATCAGCAGGCTTTCCATGATGAAGACATGACGCTTCGGGATGTGCCATATCCCAGGTTCAGGTTTTCCATATCGGAATTCAATCATCATAGTCTGTCAACACAAAAAATGATTTTGGCTGACAAAAAATCATTGATTGGTATCCAATCTTGTGATTTCGTCATTGCGAAACGTCAGGCTAGGTTCGTGGTGAAGGGCTAGCCGAGTTGGGAGGGATGCCGATGGCAACCCGTTGCGTCGACCGCGAGCTTCTGAACGACTGGCATATCGTCGCTGACCAGGAATCGCTCAGCCAGGATGTGCCCTTTTCGACCCGTCTGCTTGGGGTCGATCTCGTCGTTCGAAAACATTCAAACAAGATCGAAGTCGTTCGCAACGATACCGGCGACGTGTTGAAGAGCGCCGAGCGCTATGGCTTCGTCTGGACCTGTCTGGACAAACCCTGGCGCGACATCATCTACATCCCCGAGGCCAACGAGGCGGATCGACATCTGGTCAGCGGCGGCTCGATCGCGGTCAAGGTGTCGGGCCTTCGCGCCGTCGAGAATTTTCTCGACATGGGGCATTTCCCCTTCATCCACACAGGCTGGCTCGGCGAGGAGCCGCATACCGAGGTCGTGCCTTACAAGGTGGAAATCACGCCCCAGGACGAGGTGCTGGCGACCGAATGCAAATTCTACCAGCCCATCGCGTCGCCGACCGCGAAGGAAGGGTTCGTCGTCGAGTACATCTACAAGGTGATCCGGCCCTATACGGTGGCGCTCTACAAGAGCAATCCGATCCAGAAGGGGAGGCTGGATGTCATCACGCTGTTCGTGCAGCCGGTCGACGAGGAGAACTGCGTCGCGCATCCCTATCTCTGCTACCTCAAGGAGGGCATGGACGCGGCGACGGTGCGCAGTTTCATGCAATTGATCTTCGCGCAGGACAAGCCGATCCTGGAAAACCAGGTCCCCAAGCGCCTGCCGCTCGATCCGCGCGCCGAGACGCCGATCCGCGCCGATGCCGTCTCGGTTTCCTATCGGCGCTGGCTGCGTGACAGGGCGGTCACCTATGGTGCGATACCGGCACAGATCTGATGACGTCCGAGGGTATTTGAAGGGATAACATGATGACGAAATGCGCTGATCCCGTGATCCTCAATCTCTGGCATCCTGTGGGCGCCATCGCGGAAGCTGCTCCCGGCGCCGTCCAGGAGACCGTTCTGCTCGAGGAGCGCCTCAGCTTTGCGGTGGACGCGGATGGCGAGCCCGTCGTCTGGCGCTCGCGTTCCGATGTGCAAAGGGCTGACCATATTCCACCCGCCGACAGGCTGCCTGCAATAAGCGCCTATGGCTATGTCTGGACCTCGCTCGGGTCGCCGCCGGCCGAGCTGTTCCCGATCCCCGAATATCAAGAGCCGGACCGCCGCAAGCTCAATGCGGCAACGTTCGGCGTCAACGTCTCGGCGCCGCGCGCCATCGAGAACTTTCTCGACATGGGCCACTTCCCCTATGTGCATACCGACATACTCGGCGTCGAGCCGCATACCGAAGTCAAGGAATACGACGTCGAGATCTCCGTCGATCGCGACGAGATCCTGGCCACGCGCTGCCGCTTCTTCCAGCCGATGGCGTCGACGGCGTCCGATGGCGGCGCCGACGTCGACTACGTCTATCGCGTGCCGCATCCCTATTGCTCGGTGCTCTATAAATCGAGCCCGGTCGACGAGACCCGGCGCGATGTCATCGCCGTCTTCCTGCAGCCGGTCGACCAGGAGCATGTGCGCGCCCACATGCTGCTTTGCGTGCTCGACGAAGACAATGAAGACAAGGTGATCAAGCGTTTCCAGCAGACGATCTTCGGCCAGGACAAGCCGATCCTGGAAAACCAGGTGCCGAAGCGCCTGCCGCTCGATCCGCGCGCCGAGACGCCGATCCGCGCTGACAAGTCGGCCATCGCCTACCGGCGCTGGCTCAGCCAGAAGGGCGTGACCTACGGGGTCATCCCGGCTGCAGCCTGACAGACATTTTGGAGACGATTGATGTTGGAAGAAGCCAGAAGCCGGTGGCATCCGATCGCCGCTGCCCATGATTTGCCGTTTCGCCACGTTTTCCACGGCCAGTTGCTGGGCCGGGAATTCGCCGTGTGGCGGGCCGATGACGGTTACGTCAACATCTGGGAGAACCGCTGCCTGCATCGCGGCGTCAGGCTGTCGATCGGCATCAATGACGGGCGCGAACTGAAATGCCAGTATCACGGCTGGCGTTATTCGAACCGCACCGCTGGCTGCACCTATATCCCGGCTCATCCGGCCGATGCACCCGCCCGCACCATCACCAACCGCACGTTTCCGGCGGTCGAACGTTATGGCTTGGTCTGGTCCTCGGAAGAGCCGCGCGGGGAGGTGCCTGAGATTGCCGGCCTCGCCGAAGGCAAGCTCGTCGCCTTGCGCGGCATCGCGGTCAACGCGCCGGCCGACAAGGTCGTCGAGAGGCTGAGAGCCTATCGCTTTCAACCCAACGGAGCGATCGATGGCGAGGGCGCCGACATTCTCGTCGAAGCCGCCCAGGATTTCGCTGTGGCGCTTCGCTCGCGAGCCAGCGGCGCCGAGACGCAGGGCGTTTTCTTCGTGCAGCCGGTCGATTCCAACCGTTCGGTGATCCGCGGCGTGCTCGATCAGGAGGCCGAGGGCGCCGCGCGCATTGCCATTCTGCGTCACCACAATGAGCGGCTTTCCAAGCTGCGCGACGAGGTCGAGCGCGACGTGGCGAACGCGCCGGCGCCGGCGCCGCTCGAGCCGGTCTACGAACGGGTCTCGGCCGAACTCGCCGAAATGCCTGAGGTGACCACGCATGGCCGCAAGGCTGCGCTGCGTGTCAGCGTGGCCAGAAAATGGCAGACCGCCGACGGGATCGCAGGCTTCGAGCTTCGTCCGATCAAGGGCATCCTGCCGACGTTCCAGCCTGGAGCCCATATCGACGTCCACATGCCCAATGGCGAGATCAGGCAGTATTCGATCACCAACGGTCCCGGTGAAACCGACAGCTTCACCATCGGCGTCAAGCTGGAACGGGACTCCAAGGGTGGCTCGAAATGCATGCATGAGACGGTGCGAGAGGGCGACGTGCTGGCGATTTCCGAGCCACGCAACAACTTCCCGCTGCGCCGCGATGCGATCAAGACGCTGTTCGTCGCCGGCGGCATCGGCATCACGCCGCTGCTCGCCATGGCGCAGGCGCTGAAGAACCAGGAGCTTGCGCACGAGCTGCATTATTTCGCGCAAGGCGAGGAACACCTCGCCTTTGCCGATCGGCTGAAGCATCTCGGCGATGCGCTGAAGCCGCATCTCGGCCTCTCGCCCGACGCGACCGGCGCCGAGCTTCGACAACTCCTCGCCGGTTATCGCAATGGCATGCATCTCTACATCTGCGGCCCGGGACCGATGCTGGAAGCCGCGCGCAAGATCGCGGCCGAGCAGGGCTGGCCGGATAGCGCCGTCCATTTCGAGTACTTCAAGAACACCAAAAAGATCGACGACAGTTCGAGCTTCGAGGTCGCGCTGGCGCGCTCCTGCGTCACGCTTCAGGTGCCGGCGGGCAAGACGATCATGCAGGTCATGCGCGAAAGCGGCATCGATGTTCCGTCGTCTTGCGAGCAAGGCGCCTGCGGCACTTGCGTGGCGACGGTGATCGAGGGCGAACCGGACCATCAGGACGTCTACCTCAACGATGCCGAGAGGAAGGCCGGAACCAAGATCATGACCTGCGTTTCGCGCGCCAAATCGGCACGCCTCGTGCTGGACATCTAACTGTTTGTTTTACGCAATTCCGGACGGAAAACCGTTACACACGTTTCCTGGAATTGCTTTAGGAGCCGCCGATGATCACGCTTTACGACTACGAACTGTCGGGCAATTGCTACAAGCTGCGGCTGCTGATGAGTTTTCTCGGCATCGACTACAAGACCGTGCCGGTCGACTTCTACCCCGGCCGCGAACACAAGTCGGAATGGTTCCTGAAACTCAATCCGCTTGGCCAGCTGCCGGTCATCGAGGATGAAGAGCTGATCTTGCGCGATGCCCAAGCGATCCTTGTCTATCTCGCCTCGAAATACGATCCGTCGGGCACCTGGTATCCGCGGGACAATCCCGCTCTGCTGGGCGAGATCAGCCAGTGGCTGGCCTTTGCAGACGGTATCACTTCGACGGCGTCGGCCGCCCGCCTGCACGATGCGCTGTTTTATGACTTCGATATCGACGCCGCGCGTGCCGGCGCGCATCGCCTTTTCCGCATCCTCGACGAGCATCTGTGGTTCGGCGAACAGCAGGGCCGCAACTGGATCTGTTCGGCCAGTCACCCGACCATCGCCGACATCGCCTGTTTTCCTTACATCATCCTGTCGGAGGAAGGCGGTGTTCCGCGCCAGGACTATCCGGCTATTCGGCGCTGGTGCGACCGTGTCAAGCGCATCAAGGGCTTCACCGTCATGTCGGGTGTGTTTCCCGCCGGCCCCGGCAAGATCGCCGCATAGTCTGATCATAAGCGCCGCGTTCTGGCCCGGCAAAATAGAGATTTGGGAGAGAAAAAGAATGAAAACCCGCGCCGCTGTCGCTGTCGCCGCCGGAAAGCCGCTGGAGATCATGGAGGTCGACCTCGAGGGCCCGCG
>NZ_JBVVQG010000013.1:105489-155982 GCF_055811095.1 Mesorhizobium sp. WSM4833 | reverse complement strand
GCCGGTGCGGAAGCATCGATCGTTGCCGGCAAGATCCTTGAGAACAAGGGCGCGACCTTCGGCTACAACGCCCAGACCGGCGACTATGGCGACATGATCGCCATGGGTATCGTCGATCCGGTCAAGGTTGTCCGCACCGCTCTCCAGGACGCGGCCTCGGTCGCCGGCCTGCTCGTCACCACCGAAGCCATGATCGCGGAGGCTCCGAAGAAGGAGTCGGCTGGCGGCGGCATGCCTGGCGGCATGGGCGGCGGCGGCATGGGCGGCATGGGCGGCATGGATTTCTAATCCAGCCCTATCAGCCTTCAGATACGGAAAGGGCGGCAGAGATGCCGCCCTTTTCGTTTACGCGGACCTCGATCACCGCGCCTCCGTCGGTTCTCAGACGGCGGCATCCGCGCGTTGCTTTACCTCGCCAGCAAGCACCGCGGCTTCGATCAACGCCGCCACCTCATCGGCCACGGCCTGTACCGGGGCGCGGTCGCTTGTGGCGCGGGCGATCACCATCAGCCCTTCCAGCGACGATTCGACCAGCAGCGCCAATGCATGCGCGCGGCGCGCGGGCACCCCTGCCCTAACGAAGGCGTCCCGCAGCAGGCCTATCCACTGTTCGAAGGCCGAGCGGCACAACTCCGCCAGTTCCGGCACGTCGGTGGGCGAGTCCAGCACGACAGGCGCGATCGGACAGCCGAGTGAAAACTGGTTGTCTTCCAGCATGCGCCCCACCGACTGGTAGATATGATGGACGGCTACCGCCGGATCCTTTTCGGCGGCCAGCGCTTCGCCCAGCCTCTCCGTCACGTCGGCAACGCTGGCGCGCGTCACCTCGATGACCAATTGGTCCTTGCCGCCGGGAAAATGAAAATACAGCGAGCCCCGCGGTGCGCCGCTGGCGCTCAATATGTCGTTGAGCGAGGTGCCGTGATAGCCGCGCTGCCTGAGCAGCAGCCCAGTCGTCTCGAGTATGCGGGTGCGAGTGTCGTTGGCCATGTCAACCTCTGTCAGGAGAGATCATTATAGGCCTTGCGCAAAATATGACAATCGGTCTACATAATATGTAGATCAGTCTATATATTTGGGGTTCGAAATGCGCAGCTATCGCCTTAAAGGGACCGGCGGAATCGAAAGCCTGGTGCTGCGGGACGAGGCGCGACCGGAGCCGGGAGCGCACGAGATCGTGGTGCGCATTCGCGCCACCTCGCTCAACCGGCGCGACACGATGATCCTCAACGGCACCTATCCGCTGACGCCGCGCCAGGGCATCGTGCCGCTGAGCGACGGGGCTGGTGAGGTTGTCGCCGTCGGCGCTGCCGTCACCCGCTTTGCCGTCGGCGACCGTGTCACCGGCAGCTATTTCGCGCGCTGGATCGACGGCCGCATCCATGCCGGGCTCGTCGACCAGCTCGGCTGCACGCTGGACGGCATGCTGGCGGAATATGCGGTTCTCGACGAACAATGGGCGGTGCGGCTGCCCGATCATCTCGACTGGCAAGAGGCCGCAACGCTGACCTGCGCCGGCCTGACCGCCTGGAATGCGGTGACGGGCGCCGGAATTCCGAAGCCCGGCCAATGGGTTCTGGTCATCGGCTCGGGCGGCGTCTCGCTCTTTGCATTGCAGTTCGCCAAGCTGCTCGGCTGCCATGTCGCCGCCGTCACCTCGCGCGGCGAGAAAGCCGACAGGCTGCGGGCGCTGGGCGCCGACCTGGTGATTTCGACACCGGATATGCCGCAATGGGGCGCGGCCGTCCGCGACCAGACCGGCGGCATCGATCTCGTCGTCGAGACCGGTGGCCCGGCGACCTTCGCCCAGTCGCTGATCGCCAGCACGCTTTACGGGCACATCGTGCTCTTGACGCTGCAGGATGCGAAAGGCGGATCGATCCAGCTGCCGGCGGCACTCTACCAGCGCAGCCTCGCCACCATCAGCCGCCTGTTCGTCGGCAACCGCACCAATCTCGAAGCCATGCTGCGCGCCGTCTCGCAGCATCGCCTGCGGCCCGTCATCGACAAGGTCTTCGCCTTCACCGAGGCCAGCGATGCCTATCGCTATTTCCAGCAGGGCGACGTCTTCGGGAAGGTGATCATCGACGGCGCCTGACCCATCGAGTCCTCAAACCCAAGGGAGAACGACCATGACAATTCGTGAAGCCTCGGCCAAATGGCAAGGGACGTTGAAGGAAGGTTCGGGCCGGTTGCGGCTCGGCAGCGGCGTCTTCGAAGGCGCCTATTCCTTCCCGTCGCGTTTCGAGAACGGTCCGGGCACCAACCCGGAAGAACTGATCGCCGCGGCGCATGCAGGCTGCTTCTCGATGGCGCTGAGCGCCATACTGGGCAACGCCAATCATGTCCCGACAAGCATCAGCACCGTCGCCAAGGTGCATCTTGGCGCAACCGCTGCCGGTCCGACGATCACCCGCATCGAACTCGAAACCGAGGCAGAGGTCGCGGGACTTGCCGAAGATGAATTCGAGCGCCTTGCACAGTCCGCCAAGGCGGGCTGCCTCGTCTCGCGGGCCCTTGGCGGCGTGTCTCAGATCACCCTCAAGGCAACGCTCGTCGAAGCCACCAAAGGTCAATGAAGCCAGGAGAAAGAAGATGACACAGGAGCTTGTCATGGACGCAAACGCGTACGGTCTGTCCCAGCAGACAGCCGAGATCATGCGGCGCTACAACGACGTATTCCAGCGCCATGATCCTTCGGCACTCGCCGAGCTGGTGGCCGACGATTGCGTGATCGAGAACACCGTGCCGGCGCCGGACGGCGCCCGCCATGCCGGCAAGGAAGCGTGCGTCGCGCTTTGGACGGCGATCGCGACCCAGGCCGGCACGCGCTTCGATATCGAGGAAACCTTCGTTGCCGGTGACCGGGCAACGATCCGCTGGCGCTAATTCATGACCGACGGCAATTCGCTGCGCGGCGTCAACCTCATGCGTGTGGCCGATGGGCGGATCGTCGAAGCGATGGGTTATGTGAAGGGGTAGCGCGCCCCGAGCAATGCCCCGAAAGCGCATAACCGCTTTTCGCCCGGAATAGCGCAACAAAGGAGAGCGGATCAGCGAGACTGAACCGCTCCCCGCTACCGATCGGCCAGCGCCAGCTTTGCGCCGAGCATGACGAAAGCGCCGGCGAAGGTCCGGCGCATCCAGGTCAACACCATTGGCCGCGAGACGACATGGCTGCGGATCGAGGCTGCGAAGATGCCGTAGCCGACGAAAACCACGAAGGTCAAAAGCATGAAGACGGAACTCAGTTCCAGCATTTTCGACAGCGCATTGGGCTCGGTGGTGCTGACGAACTGCGGCAGGAAGGCGAAGAAGAAGATCGACAGTTTCGGATTGAGCACGTTGACGAGGATACCGGTGGCAATCACCTTGCCGGCCGAGCGCGGCGTCACATCCTGCTCGACGCTGAGGCCGCCCTTTTCCTTCAGCGTGTTCCAGGCCATGTAGAGCAGGTAGGCGACGCCGAGATATTTCAGCGTCTCGAAGGCGAGCGCACTGGTGTGCAGCAGCGCCGCCAGGCCAGTGATGGCGGTGGCCATGTGCGGGATGATGCCGAGCGTGCAGCCGAAGGCGGCGATGACGCTGGCCCGCGCACCGCGCGAGAGGCCGGCGCTCAGCGTGTAGAGAACGCCGGTGCCGGGCGAAGCCACGACAATCAGGGACGTCAACAGAAATTCGATGCTCACGATGGTTCCTCCGGCACCCTACCCGGCCAGGAAGGTACCGGGCTGCGGGTCGGCGCACAAGCGGAGGCGACGGGAGATTGGCTACACCGGTAATCCGAGCGCCTGGCGTGCCATCAGACACTCCTCGTCGCCGGGCATGCAGGCGCGACAGACGTCCGGCCGCACGTCGTAGATGCCGCAAGCGGTCGACTTGCCGATCTCGCCGGACAGCGCCGAGCAGCGCACGCCCTCGCAACGCATGCCTGACAGGTCGGATGCGACATATTTTTCCGGGATACGGTCGAGCTGTGCGTCATCTTCGGTGGAAAAGCGCGGCCACTCGGCCGAATAGGAACAGCAGGCACCGCAGCTTTGGCAATCGAAGGTGCCCTGTTGCGACGACAAAACGCTTGCGGCGGCCACCAGGGCGGACAGCCCTGGCGCGGCGGGGTTGTGATCTGCGTCTTGCGGCAAGGCGCTATTTCTTCTTGGCCGTCTTGCCCTTCGGCGAATCCGCCGGCGACTTGAACAGGTCGGTCGCCGCCTCGGTGGCATCGCCAGCTTTCGGCGCGGCAACCGGCTTGGCCGGTTTTGCCGCGGCACCCGAGGCTGCCGGCTGATCCTTGGAGGAGAATTTTATGGCCATGTCAGTCCTCGTCGGCGAAGCGCGATGATGGGGCGCGCGGATTGCGCAGGCGGCCGATCAGCGCCGAAACGGCCGTGATGTTCATTTCCTCGGGCGACCAGTTTTTCACCGCCTCGATGTGATGGGCTGCCAGCTCGCGATGCGTGCTGCCGCTGTAGGCGGCGTCCTGATACGTCACCCGCTCATGGGTCTTGGCGTCTTCGCGGACATACTCGATCAGGTAGTTCGGGCATTCGGCGCGGCCGCGCACGCCGACGCGAACCTGGGCATCACCGTGGGCACGCTTGCAGCGCTCGAGCTTTTCCAGCACACGCCGGACGAATTCGACCGGCTTGTCGAGGCCTTCGACCATATCGGCAATGGTTGCGTCGGCGGCGATCGGTGTTGGCGGTACGCGTTTGGTGGCCATCAGCGTCGTCCGGCCCGCTTCGGCAAAGCGGCTAGCGCGGCGGCGGCGGCCATCTCGTCGGCCTCCTTCTCCAGGCGCAATTCGCGCAGACGCGCGGTCTTGGCTTCGCGTGCCTCGCTGACGGCGTCGCGCTCGGAATTGATGCGGTTGAGCGACATCGACTGGGTTTGCGTCTTGCTGAACAGGGACACGGCCTGATCGACGGTTGTCTTTGAACTGGTGGTCAAATCTTTCTCCTGTCAGGAGCCTGTGCCGATGGAGCGAGACCGGGTCTTCGGTCAGGATCACGCACAAAGCAATACGCGCGGCGAATTCAAATTGCTGGAGCGTCCCTTAGCACGTCCAGGCCGGCGCGCAGCGCACTTTCGGCGGCAAGGCGCGGAAAATGAAAAAGGCCAGGCACCGCCTGACCTTCCATGAGAGCGTCGCGCAACCAGATGACATCCAAAAGGATGCACCGCACGGGAACGCCCTGCTTATGCACACGATATGCCGTGGAAACTCAGGTCTCCGCGGCCATGCGCCCGAATTCGCCACTCACCGGTGCCAGTACATCCGTGGTCACCGGGAGAGCAGAATTCGTTTTTCAGGCCGCCTTCAACTGGTCGGCGGACATCTTGCCCGACTTGTTGTCGCGGACCATCTCGTAGCCGAGCTTCTGGCCCTCGACGATGTCACGCATGCCGGCGCGCTCTACGGCCGAGATGTGGACAAAAACGTCGGCCGAGCCGTCGTCAGGCTGAATAAAACCAAAACCTTTGGTGGCGTTGAACCATTTAACTGTGCCGGTGCTCATGACGAACCCTTTCCATGGCAAATATTCGTTCGACGCCATGCGGATGCACAACGTCGTTTGTCCCGATTTTTGATGTGGGAAGTTCGTCAAAGGCGCGCTCGAAAGCGCGGATAACAAAAGTCAGTCAAACAAATATCGACGATTTGCTTATAGGCTTCTTTTGGCGCGCTGTCAAATTCGCATAAAACCACAGATGCGGATTTCTCCCCAAAACACCAGGGCAAACCAGCTGGCATGACGGCAAACCGGGCGCCAAACAGCGCGCTCGCGCCAAGTTGAAAAAATTTCTGGCATCCAGGAACCATCCGCGCAAAGGCGCATTTATGCCTTGTCGTCAGCAGTTCGTGAGAGCAATCGAAAGAACGGTTGATGGCAAAGACGCCCCCCGCACGATAAAAGGTGCGAGGGGCGTTTTCGTTGGATCCGGCTATTCGTCCGGGCCGGGTTCCGGCCACCTCTCCTTGGCCGCCTCGGCATACCAGTGCCGCATCGCCGGCGTTGCCAGCACGGCGTCGACATAGGCGCGCGTATCCGGCGCCAGCGTGCCGCCATAGGTGTCGAAACGGGTGACGACAGGAGCATACATGGCGTCGGCCGCGGTGAAATGGCCAAACAGGAACGGGCCGCCCCTGCCGTATTTTTCCCGGCACTCGCGCCACAGCGCCTCGATGCGGGCGCGCTGCGCCTCGCCGTCGGCGTCGAGCGGCTTGTGGCCCTTCGGCCGGCGCAAATTCATCGGCCAGCCATAGCGGACCTCGCGAAAGCCGGAATGCATCTCGCTCGCGGCCGAACGCGCCAGCGCGCGGGCGTCGATATCGGCCGGCCAGAGCTTTCTCTCGGGAAACAGGTCGGCGAGATATTCAAGGATAGCAAGGGTTTCCCAGACGATCTTGCCATTGTGATTCAGCACCGGCACCTGACCGGTCGGCGACACTTTCGCCAGATTGGCAAAGGTTTCAGGTGTGCGCAGCCGCACGAAACCTTCCTCGAACGGGATCTCCAGATGCCTCATCGCCAGCCATGGCCGCAGCGACCATGAGGAGAAACACTTGTTGCCGATGTAGAGCGTGAATTCAGCCATTTTTCTCCCCGCATGCACGGCCATCCAAATTCCATGGTCGACGCGTGTTCGCAGCCTAGCCCACCAGCCTTGCCCCAGGGCGGCGGCCGCGCGACCTGATCTGCCGTCCGGGCGACGCCTGGAACCTAACCGACGCCGGCTCGTTAGCTACCCGCAAATGAATTCCTCCGAATTCAGAACCCCAGGAGATGCGCAAAAAATGGTGAACAAGGATCAGGTTGCGGGCGTGGCCAAGCAGGTCAAGGGCTCGGTCAAGGAAGCCGCGGGCAAGGCGACCGGCAACAGGCAGACTCAGGCCGAAGGCACGGGCGACCGGACCGCCGGTAAGGTGCAGAAAGCCTATGGCGACGTCAAGGACAAGGTCAAGAAGGCGCTCTGATCCGACATAGACAAACGCGCTTTGTCGAGGGAAAGGCGGTCGCGAAGGCCGCCTTTTTCAGGTGCTCCAACCCTTGCTGAAAGCATTGGTGAAGACGACCTCGCCGTGATCGCCGGCCGCCTCGCCCAACACCACGTCCATGCCGTCGCTGGTCACCCTGGTCAGCGCGAAACCGCCCATATAGGCAGCCTTCGGCTTGAACAGGTCGATCCCGTCCCTGCGATAGATCAGCGGCGTTTCGTGCTGGTGGCCATGGAAAATGCCGACGACATTATAGCCCTTCAGCGCCACCAGCAACGCCTGCCGGTCGGCCTCGCTCCACCAATGCGGCGCACCACTGCCGTCATCGTCGAAGTGCCGCTTGGCGGCATCCCAACGTTCCACCGAGAAAGTGTCCCAGCCATAGTGCTGGAACAGGATGACCGGACGGCCGTCCGCCGCATAGGTCGCCAGATCCTGCTTCAGCCATGGCAGGCTGCTCTCGGCGCCGTGGCCGGTATCGCCGGCGAAACGATGCGTCTGGATCAGATGCAGGCCGCCCCAGTCCCAGGAGTAACAGTCGGTGTCGACATCATAGTCGGTGGCCGGCACCGGCGGCTTGAAGAACACGCCGGCGCGATGGTTGACCTCGACATAGTCGCGCAGTTCGCGCCGATACCAGTCGACATGGTGCGGCGGGCCGTTCTGGTCGAGATCATGGTTGCCGAGCCCGATATAAACCGGCATGTGCACGCGATCCGGACCGACGCCCTGGCTGTAGCGCTGGCTGAACTGGAGCAGTTGGGTGCCCTCACTCGGCTGCGTGATCTGGCCGCCGCCATCGTCGGTGATGTCTCCGCCGACGACAAGGCCGAGCGGCGCGCCTATCCTGCCGGCCGAACGCAGGCCGGTGGCGACGCCATTGATCTCAGTTGGCCAGTCCTTGTCGCCAAGCGCATTCAGCACCGCCACGTTGCGCAGCAGCGCGGCGTCGGTCTTGCCTTCCTGCAGGCAGTTGGGGCTCAAGCCGCTCGCCATGCGGCAGGCATGGACATCGGCGATGAACAGGAAAGTGGCGTCGATCGACTGGACGCGTTGCCCGGTCTGGCCGAAGGCCGGGCGCGACAAGGCGCCGGCCGCGGCAAATCCCGCAGCCTGCGCCAGGAAGTTGCGTCGGGAAAGCGATGCAGTCGAACGGCGATTCATCATACGCTGATTCAGCATGGACAGCGGCCGGTCGTCCAGCGCCTCTGCGCCATCATCGACATGACGCCACGGGTCTGGCATGTCTCGCTTGCGCAAGCGGAGGAGGACGAAAAATGAAAGCCGCACCTATCTGCATGATCCTGGCCGCGATGTTGTGCGCGAGCACCGCGCATGCGGCGGGTTGCGTCGACGCCAAGTCCGCCAGGAAGGGTTTCGTTCTGGCGAGACCCGGCATCCAGAGCGAATTTCGGCCCGTGGCCGGCGGGATGATGTCGGTTGCCAACACCTACGAATCGCAATCGCCGCAAACCCAGTATCTGTTCGCCGGCCTGATCGAGGTGTTTCGCGACAGCGACACCGGTCGCCAGGCGATGATCCCGCTTTCCGATCTGCGAAAGCTGTTTCCGCTGAACACGGGGACAAAGGCCGCGATAGAGTTCGTCGAGCTGTCGCCGAACAAGCCGCCGAAGGGCACCAAGACGCTGAGCCTGGTCGTCAAGGGCAAGGAGACATTCAGCCTGGGCGAGTGCAAATACAATGTCCTGGCGGTCAAGGAGACCTTCAAGAACGGTGCCGGCGAGACGCTGGATCATTTACCGCCCTCTATGCGCCAGATCTGCAAGCCGCGCTCGCCCGGCGCTACGATGAAGGCACCAGTTCGGAATCCGTCAACGGCTACGAGACGATCAAGCCGCTGGCCGAGTAGCTGAACCAGAGCACGGCGAGTCAAGGGGTACTCGGCCGTGGCAGTATCCTGTTGCGTCGCCTGGCTGCCAATGCGCCCTGCGATGGCGACGGCGCGCTTCGCTCAAGTCCCGCCAGACAATCCCGCAGCACGCTTGCATCCTGCGCCGTCTTGGCCATCGACATCGCTCCGGAATAGGCGGCGACCGTCAGCGCGGCGAAGCGTTCGGGGTCCGTGCCCTCGTCCTTGCCCACCTGCTGGTCGGCATGCAGCTTGTCGGCAATCGCGCGCCGCCACCCGGCAAAGATCCCGGCAAGGGCAATGCGGAAATCCGGGTCGGCAAGCGACAATTCGTGCGCCAGATTGTTGAGCGGACAGCCGCGCACGAAACCCTGCTGCTCCAGTTGCGCCGCCACGGCCTCGAACACCGCGCGCACGCCTTCGCGGGCTGATGCCGCCGCCAGCACCGGCGCGATCCATGTCTCTTCGACCGCTGCCGCCACACGCTCGTCGATCACCGCCAGCGCCAGCGCCTTCTTGGTCGGGAAATGGTGATGCAGCGCGCCGCCGCTGACATCAGCCGCCGCCATCAGGTCGCCGATGCTGGAGGCGTGATAGCCGCGCGCCTGGAACGCGTCCTCGGCGACATCGAGCACTTTCTTGCGCATGCCCTCAGGGTCGTTGATGCGTTTTCCCGGGCGCGGTTTTGGTTGAGCGATCATCTCTGCTGACATTGCCGGACATTAGCATATTGACAAAACAGGACAACCGGTCTGTTTTACAAACAGGACAATCACCCTGTTTTGGAGAATGCCGGATGAACCTGCCCCAGAACGTCGCGACGAAACCCTCAGCGCTCGCCTCGCCTGTCGTCGAGCTGCGGCAATACACGCTGAAGCCAGGCCAACGCGACACGCTCATCGACATCTTCGACAGCAGGCTGATCGAGGGCCAGGAGACCGCCGGCATGACCATCATCGGCCAGTTCCGGGACCTCGACCGCCCGGACATGTTCGTCTGGATGCGCGGCTTCGAGGACATGACCGCGCGGAAAAATGCTCTTGCCGCTTTCTATGGCGGGCCGGTCTGGGCGGCGCACCGCGATGCGGCCAACGCGACGATGATCGATTCCGACGATGTGCTGCTGCTCAAGCCGGCGTGGCCGGGCGCCGGCTTCGACCTTGCGGGGGCGCAGCGGCCAAGCCTGGCCGGCGACGAAAAGCCCATTCGAAACAGGCCGCTGACCGGCATCGTTGTCATCGAGATTCATCATTTGCAGCCCGGCACGGAGGCAGATTTCACCACCCGCTTCGAGATTGAGACGGCGTGCCTGATGACGGCCGACGCACGCCTGCTCGCCGCGTTCGTGACCGAGCCTGCCGAAAACAATTTTCCGCGCCTGCCGGTACGGGCTGACGAAAACGTCTTCATCAGCGTCATGGGTTTTGCCAGCACAGAAGCGCATGCCCGCCACAAGGCCGCGCTTGCCGCCTCGCCGGCATGGCAGGATTTTTGGCGGGCCGCGCAACCCGGCCTGACCAAACCCACGGAGACCTTGCGGCTGTCGCCGACATCGCAATCACTGGTCGGGATCTATTCCTAAAGCGCGTCGACGCGCTTAGGAATAGATCCTTTTTTGTGCATGTCGTTCTCCCAAAACCGGGGCCACTTTTGGGCGACATGCATCAGACTTCAAATGCCTCGACGATGGTCTTGGCGACAAGGGCCGGGTCTTCCCAATGCGGGTTGTGGCCACAGCTCTCGGCCCGGACGAAGACGGCTCCGGCAAGAGCGGATTGCAACGCCTGCTGGTGCGCCTCGCCGAACAGCGGGTCGCAGGCGCCGGCGATGATCAGCGTCCGGGCCTGCACGGCCCGCGCCGCATCGCTCAGATCGGCGCGGCGGATTTCCTCGAGAATCGCGCGCCAGCGCGGCGTCGGCATCGCCGAGGCCTCTTGCGCCAGGCTGGCGAGAAAGGCTGGAGGCACGTCGGGACTGCAGGCATGCCACCAGGCGTAGAACGGATCGGCCGGCGATATCGGGTCGCGCAGCGCCTCGACGCCCGCGACCAGCGGATGATCCGGCGCGAAATCGGGCTTTAGCGTACCGGCCAGCACCACCAGCCCGCCAATCAGCTCCCTGTGTCGCCCTGCCAATGCGATGGCCACCATGGCGCCCAGCGAATGGCCGACGACGAGCGGCCGGTCGAGCCGCAAACGCAGGACCAGCCCGGCAATATCGTCGGCGAAATCGGCGATGCCGCAGCCTTTGCCGGCCTGCGAGGCGCCGTGGCCGCGCAGATCCGGCATGATCAGCCGGCGGCCGGCCAGATATGGCGCCAGAAGCGAAAAGCTGCGGCTGGTGTCGGTGAAGCCGTGCACCAACAGCAGTGCCGGCTCGGCGCCCGATATCTCGGCATAGGCGATGTCGAGATCGCCGACAGTGACGAATTGCTTGCGGCCGGCCCAGCCGTCCTGGTCCGCGCAGGCATTCAGCACCGCCGCCCTCACAGGCCGAGCTTTTCCTTGACCGCGGCAAGGCCGGGTTGGCCGTCGAAGGTGGTGACACCGGCGAGCCAGGCATCGAGACGGCTCTTGTTGGCCGTGATTGCCTTCAGCGCACCGTCCTCCGGCTTCATGCCGTCATTGATCAGATAACCCATGCCGACATTCTCGAAATCAATGTCGAAGGCGAGGTTTTTCAAGAACTGTGCGACGTTCGGGCATTGCTGCAGATAGCCCTTGCGCACCTGCGTCGTCACCGTCGCGGCGCCGAAATTCGGGCCGAAGAATTTGTCGCCGCCGGTCAGATATTTGAAGTCGTACATCATGTTCATCGGGTGCGGCGCCCAGCCCTGGAAGACGATGAACTGCTTCTCCTTGATCTCGTAGCCGACCTCGGAAAGCATGCCGGCTTCGCTCGATTCGACCACCTGCCAGCCGTCCAGGCCAAAGGCGGGATCGGCGATAGCGTCCATCATCAACTGGTTTGAACCGGGCTCGATGCCGTACATTTTCTTGCCGAATTTGTCGGCGAATTTGTGCAGGTCGGAAATGTCCTTGACGCCGGCTTCCCAGACATAGGTCGGCACGGCGAATGTGTATTTGGCGCCTACGAGATTGACGCGCACATTCTCGACCGAGCCGTCCTTCTTGTAGGGTTCGTAATAGGTGACCATGGCCGGGTCCCAGTAGCCGAGGAACAGGTCGAGATCCCTGTTCTTCATGCCCTCGTAGATGACGTTGATGCCGAGCACCTGGCTTTGCGGCTGGTAGCCAAGCGCCTCCAACAGGACATTTGCGACTCCTGTGGTGAAGGCAAGGTCGTTCCAGCCGGGTTCGGCCATGCGGACCGTCTTGCACTCTTCGGCCTCGGCCGCCTGGGCCGCATGAGTGGCCAACATGAGGCCGGCAAGGCAGACGCCATTTGCAAGGATGCGCAACATTTCGGTTCTCCTCATCCACAAAATTGACCAATCGGTCTTTTTATTGTCCCATGGGTCAATTCTTGATCTGAACGGACGAAGATGTCAACGTGGATTCGACATGCATGGACCGATCCCGTGAAACTCAAGCGTCTCAGTGAGATCCGCCGCAAGGAATTGCGGCAGGCGGCCTTCGCGGTGCTGGAGCGCGAGGGCATTGCCGGCGCGACCCTGGAAAAGGTGGCGGCGCAGGCCGGTGCCTCCAAGGGCATCGTGCTGCACTATTTCCGCAACAAGCAGGAATTGTTCGAGCACGCGATGCGTGAGGCAAACGCCGTCCTGTGCCAGGCGGTGATCGCGCGGCTTCGCCGGGCGCAGACACCGATGGAGCGCATGGATGCGGTGATCGAGGGCAATTTCGAGGAGCATCTGTTCCAGCCGCCTCTCTGCCATGCCTGGCTGTCGCTCTGCGCCGAGGTGCCGCGCGACGAGAAGATGGCTCGTATCCAGAGGGTGATCCATGCGCGCATGCGCTCGAACCTGTTGTCGGGCCTGCGCGGCCTCGCCTCGCCCGGAGATGCCGACGACATCGCGCTTGGCGTCACCGCGCTGATCGACGGGCTTTGGTTGCGGCTCGGCCTGCAGCCGGGCAGTGTGTCGCGCGAACAGGCTGTCCGCCAGGTCAAGAATTATGTCGCGGGACGGCTGGCTTTGGGGGAGCTTGCGACCGCCGGCGCTTAAACCAGCCTCGGCCGGCCTGCCGGGTGGCGGCGGTCGAAGTTCATACCGTGGGATAGGCTGACGGCTTGACCTTGGCCGCCACTATACGGTGCTCTCGACGACGCAGAAATCTCGGAGCATCCGATGAGACTTCACAACAAGCGCGCGCTGGTTACCGGCGGGTCGGACGGTATCGGCCTGGCGATCGCCGAGGCCTTTTTGCGCGAGGGCGCGGACGTCCTGATCGTCGGCCGCGACACCAAGAAGCTCGACGCCGCCCATAAGCACCTCGGCGGCACTATCGAGACGCTGTCGGCCGATCTTGCCACATCGGCCGGCATTGCGGCCGTCGTCGAGCACGTCAAAAAATCCGGCAGGCCGCTCGATATTCTCGTCAACAATGCCGGGGTGGCTTTCCTGGTGCCGTTCGAGACCGTCAGCGAGGCGCAGTTCCAACAATCCTTCGCGCTCAATGTGACGGCGGTGTTCTTCCTCACCCAGGGTCTGCTGCCGCATCTGGCGGCCGGCGCGTCGGTGATCAACATCTCGTCCTATTTCGCCAACAAGATGATCCCGAAGCGGCCGTCGAGCCTCTATTCCCTGTCAAAGGGCGCGTTGAACTCGCTGACCAAATCGCTGGCCTTCGAACTCGGCCCGCGCGGCATCCGCGTCAACGCCATCGCGCCCGGCACGGTCGACACCGCCATGCGACGCAAGACCGTCGACAATTTGCCGGCCGAGGCAAAGGCCGAGCTGAAAGCCTATGTCGAGCGCAGCTATCCGCTTGGCAGAATCGGCCGCCCCGACGATCTGGCGGGCATCGCAGTGTACCTCGCTAGCGACGAGGCGGCCTGGACCAGCGGCGGGGTCTTCTCCGTCGACGGTGGTTATACCGCGGGCTGATCCGTCCGGGCGCCACGCCAAGCGCCGACATTTTCAGCGACGCCACTTTCTACAAATCCAAGTACGCCTACCGCCTCCAGGACCTGATCGCGAACCCAGCGATGGGGTGACTCGTCGTCGTGGCGCGCGTGCCAGTACATCCTGATTTCCGGAACAGCAATGGGAAGCGGTGGTTCAAAGATGACGAGCGGCAGGGTCTCGGCCGCCCAAACCGCGAACTGCCTGGGCACCGCCGACAGGTGGTTTCCATTTGCCACGGCTAATGCGACAGCCTGAAAGTGCGGCAGGGTCAGGCTTACACGGCGCGTTCGCCCGATCTTGCGGAGCGCCTCGTCGGTGGAGCCCGACATCGAGCCGTCGATAGAACGAAGAATATGGGGCAGTTCGCAGAAGAGGTCGATCGGCAGAGTCTTGCCTTCCATGATTCCCGCCTGCCTGATCGCAGCGTTGTCGTGCGCGGCGATGATGGCGAATGGTGAATGGAACAGAGGCGTGCTTGAGACCCAGTCGGAGACCTCCAGCGGACGCTCGAGCGCTACGTCGATTTCATCGTCCTGGAGCAGCCGCGAGACATCGCCGCGCGCGCTATCGAGAAACCTTAGCGACGCGCGCGGCGCGGCGCCAGCGATGCGTGCCGCCAGCGCTGGCATCAGCATCATCGAAAAGAAATCCGCCCCCATGAACGTGAAGGTTCGCTCCAGTTCCGCCGGATCGAACGCCTTGGCCGAATGGAAGACGCGTTCGATCTCGCGAAGTGCCACGCGCAACGGCTCGGCCATGCTCTCGGCGCGCGGTGTCGGCATCATGTCATTGCCCCGTCGCACGAACAGCTGGTCGTTGAGGAGATGTCGCAAGCGATTGAGCGCAGCGCTGACGGCAGGCTGGCTGAGGCCGATCTGCTCGCCGGCACGCGTAACGCTTCTCTCCCGCAGAAGGGCGTCGAACACCTTGATGAGATTGAGGTCGAGCGCGTTCAAATTCATCGCATCAATTCGCCCCATACGATCATTCGATTTCCGTTGTCGGCGTATCCCTGGCTAGATCGTCATCGGCCCAGCAGGCACAGGCAACAGAAGGATCAGACACGCCATGACAATGACCCCCGGCACGATCACAGGCAAGGAACTCTTCTGGTTCAACAACACGCTCGTCGCGATCCACGTCTCGTCGATGGCAGGAGAGGACGGCATCTGCGTCGTCGAGCATCACATGCCCTATGGCGACTCGCCGCCGCTGCATGTGCATCGCAGGGAAGACGAAGTGTTTCACATCCTGGAGGGGAGATTGCGCTTTCAGATCGACGGCCACGAACGCATTGCGGACGCCGGCGAAACCGTCATCGCACCGAAAGGCCTGCCGCACACCTACCGGGTCGAATCCCCGGAAGGTGCGCGCGCCCTCACCATCACGCGCGGTTCGGATTTTGAGACGATGCTGCGTCAGGCGAGCCGTCCCGCCGAACAGCCCGAACTGCCGCCGCTGATGGAACCAACACCGGAAATCATCGCGGCACTGGTGCAGCTTTGCGCAAAAAACGGCATCGACATTGTCGGTCCGCCGCTGGGGTGAGAGGCCGAAACTGCGCAGTCCTTCCCTTCTCCCCTTTGTGGGAGAAGGAGAGACGCGCCGCGCCTTCAACCGATTTGCATCCTCGCCGCCCGCATTCTCCGCTTGAAGCCGTTTGTGCAACGCGATACGCCGTTGCCGACTTCGACAAGGAGAGACCCGTGACCGCTGCAAAGACCAGAACCGAAACCGACACGTTCGGTCCCATCGAAGTCGCCGCCGACCGGTATTGGGGCGCGCAGGCGCAGCGTTCGCTCGGCAATTTCAAGATCGGCTGGGAAAAGCAGCCGGCGTCGATCGTGCGCGCATTGGGCATCGTCAAGCGGGCGGCGGCCGAAGCCAACATGGAGCTCAAGCGGCTCGATCCGGCGATCGGCAAGACGATTGTCGAGGCAGCGCAAGAGGTCATCGACGGCAAGCTCGATGAGCATTTCCCGCTGGTGGTCTGGCAGACCGGTTCGGGCACCCAGTCCAACATGAACGCCAATGAGGTGATCTCCAACCGGGCGATTGAGATGCTGGGCGGTGTCATGGGCTCCAAGAAGCCGGTGCATCCCAACGATCACGTCAATATGAGCCAATCGTCGAACGACACCTATCCGACAGCCATGCACATCGCCTGCGCCGAACGTATCGTGCACGATCTGTTGCCGGCACTGAAGCACCTGCACAAGGCACTCGCCGCCAAGAGCAGAGAGTTCAATCACATCATCAAGATCGGCCGCACGCACACGCAGGATGCCACCCCCCTTACGCTTGGCCAGGAATTTTCGGGCTATGCCGCGCAGGTCGCTTCGTCGATCAAGCGCATCGAGCTGACGTTGCCCGGGTTGCAGGAACTGGCGCAGGGCGGCACCGCCGTCGGCACCGGCCTCAACGCGCCGGTCGGCTTCGCCGAAAGGGTCGCGGATCGCATCGCCTCCATCACCGGCATCGCCTTCGTCACCGCGCCGAACAAGTTCGAGGCGCTGGCGGCCCATGATTCCATGGTGTTTTCGCACGGCGCCATCAATGCGGCGGCCGCCGCGCTGTTCAAGATCGCCAACGACATCCGCTTCCTCGGCTCAGGCCCGCGCTCGGGCCTTGGCGAACTGTCGCTGCCGGAAAACGAACCGGGCTCGTCGATCATGCCGGGCAAGGTCAACCCGACCCAGTGCGAGGCGCTGACGCAGGTCTGCGTACAGGTGTTCGGCAACAATGCGGCGCTCACCTTCGCCGGCAGCCAGGGTCATTTCGAGCTCAATGTCTACAATCCGCTGATGGCCTACAACTTCCTGCAGTCGGTGCAGTTGCTCTGCGACGCCTCGGTCTCCTTCACCGACAATTGCGTCGTCGGCATCGAGGCCCGCGAAGACAACATCAAGGCGGCACTCGACCGATCGCTGATGCTGGTGACGGCGCTGGCGCCGACCATCGGCTACGACAATGCCGCCAAGATCGCCAAGACCGCGCACAAGAAGGGCACCACTTTGCGCGAGGAAGCGCTCGCCACCGGGCTGGTCAGCGAAGCCGATTACGACCGCCTGGTGCGGCCGGAGGATATGACGCATCCGGGGTAGGCAATTCCAGGAAAAGTGTCTGCGGTTTTCGGTCCGGAATTGCGTCACCAAAAGCCCGATATTTCGTGAGGGGAGAATTTACTCCCGTCACGACCTCACCCGAAGCGAATTTTGCGCAGGCCGCCCGATCACGGAAACGTAAGCACTGTGAACAATGTGTCGCCAGTCTGGTGGCTTTGGTGAACAGTCGGTTTGCTCTATCTCCCCGGCATCAACCCATCCCGGAGAGCCACCATGTCCACCAACATTTCAGTCGCCGGTTCCGGCGCATCCAATGCCTCGACCACCATCCTCCTCGGCCGCGTCCTGCTCGCGGTCATCTTCCTGCTTTCAGGTTTCGGCAAGCTCACCGCCATTAGCGGAACAGCGGGCTATTTCGGCAGCCTCGGCCTGCCCTTGCCGACCGTAACGGCCACCGTCGTCGGCCTGATCGAGCTTCTCGGCGGCCTCGCCATCCTCGTCGGCTTCAAGACCCGGATTGTCGCCTGGGTGCTGGCGGTCTTCACCGTCGCTACCGGTTTGGTCGCCCATACCGGTTGGGCCGACCAGATGCAGATGATCCAGTTTCTCAAGAACCTCGCCATTGCGGGCGGCTTCCTCGTGCTGGCTTCCTCGGGCGCCGGCGCCTATTCGATCGACGCCAAGCGCGGCTGAGCCAAGACCCGGCAATAGCCGAACAAGAAAGCGGCGCGGAATTTTCCGCGCCGCTTTTTCGTTGTTGGTGCATGACCGCCGATCTGTCGGCCGGAGTTTCTGATAGGATCGGGGCTATCGGGACGAGGCCGGCCGGCGGCCGACAACGGAGGTGAACATGCCCCGCAACGCGCTGCTCCTGCTCTCCCGGCTGCTGCTCGCCGCCCTGTTCGTGCCTTCCGGTTTCCATGCATTGAGCGACATCGCCGGCACCACAGGCTACTTCGCCGGCCTCGGCCTGCCGCTGCCGACACTTGCCGCCTGGGGCACGGGACTGTTCGAACTGATCGCCGGGCTGCTCATCCTGGTCGGTTTCCAGACCCGGATCATAGCGCTTCTGCTCGCTGCCTTCTGTATCGTCGCCGGCTTCATCGGCCATTATGGCCAGGGCGGCGGCGACGCGATGCTCGCCTTCCTGCACCAGCAGATGCTGATGAAGGACATTGCGATATCAGGTGGGTTTGTAGCGCTGGCGATGGCCGGCGCCGGCGCATGGTCGATCGACGGGCGCGGCGCGGTTTGATATTTTTGCGTAGATGGGCCCGAGCTGATCAACCCCACTCCGTGTCGGCTTCGCCGAGCCACCTCCCCCCGATCGACGGGGTAGAGGAAGGGCGCGAGCCTATTGCCGCCAACGCTCTTCCAACAAGGCTCCCTTCCTTTCCCTCCGGAGGGGGGAAAGGTGGCGCTGCGAAGCAGCGACGGATTGGGGGAAGCCGGTCATCAAAGGCGAAGCCGCCGGCGAAGTACGACCGGCAGGTCTCCGCTTAAGTCAGATAAGACACGGGTCTGCTAGCAGCTAGCGCCTTATTTCACTGACATGCTGGGGCCACCCTCGACGGCCAGCACCAGCCGGCGGTTGGTGATCCTGGCCAGCTGCGCCAGGCGCCCGGCCGGCCGCTCGCCATAGAGATCGGCCAGCGATGCCGGCAAGACCAGCGCCAGCACGCCGTTGGCGCGCTGTTCCCATTTCAGCCTGGGCATGATGCCGGGCATCGACGCCGTCAGCAGGTAGACGACGCGCATCATCGCGGCGAGCACGCGGGCGCGCTCCAGATAACGCGGCGATGCCAGAGCCTTGATCTCGGGGGCGATGGCTTCGTTGAAGATGCCGTCGTGACGATAGGCGTTGGCCATCGCCAGGAAAGCACGGCCAGGATGGTCGACGCCGAAGAAGGACGCGTGCGCAATGATGTTGAGCGATTGCTTGCCGCGGTATTCGGGATGCGCGCGCCAGCCGATGTCCGCCAGCAATGCGGCCGCGTGGCGGTAGCGCGCCTCGTCCTCGGTCTCGTCGATGCCGAAGGCGGCAAAGGTCTTGGCGGTCCAGTCGACAAGTTCGTGCGCATGGGTGACGGAGCGCGAGCGCAGGCGGGCGAGTTCCTCTGAGGCCGAAATCAGCGGATCGGCCTTCTGCTCCGCCTCGTCGAGCAGCGAATAGAGAAAGCCTTCGCGCACGCCGAGCGCCGAGACGATGATCTTCGACGGCTGCATCGCCGCCATGATCTCCTGCAGCACGATGGCGCCATAGGGCAGCAGCGAACGGCGGTTCTTCGAAACGCCTTCGATGCCCTTGACCTTCTCGATCTCGGCCTTGGCCACCTGCTTGAGGAAGTTCGCCGCGCTTTCGGCCGATATCTCGTAATGGTGCATGACGCCAAGCGGATAGTTGGTCATTTCCATGTGCAGCCGGGCAAGATTTCGCCAGGTGCCGCCGACGGCGTAGAAGGGCCTGCCCTGCCCGCCTTTCAACAGCTTGGCCTTCGCCAGTTCGTCACGCGCGATCCTAGCCGCCTGGGCCAGCGAGTTCTTCGCCATGTCCTGCAGGCGCAGGCCGCCCAGCGGCAGCGTGATGCCGTCGCCGATCGCCTCGCCGCTGACATCGACCAGTTCGAGGCTGCCGCCGCCCAGATCGCCGGCGATACCATCGGCCGGATGGAAACCGGAAATGACGCCGAGCGCGGAATAGTACGCTTCCTGACGACCGCTGATCACTCGGATCTCGGTCTTCAGCACATCCTCGGCGCGGTGGATGAAATCGGGGCCGTTGACCGCCTCGCGGGCCGCCGCGGTCGCCAGCACATACATTTGCTCGGCGCCGGCCTGGTCGGAGAGCGCACGAAAGCGGCGGAACTCTTCCATCGAGCGCGTTACCGCCTCGGGGTCGAGCTTGCCGGTCGAAACGATGCCGCGGCCGAGACCGGCCAGCATCTTTTCGTTGAACAGCATGGTCGGCGAGCGCGCCAGCCCCTCATAGACGACGAGACGGATCGAGTTCGATCCGATGTCGATGATGGACAGCGGTCGGCGGTCCTGCAGCCGGCCCTGAGAATCAGACAGCATCAGCCGGACGCTGCGGCGTTCTTCTTGCGGCGCTTGAACTGCGCGATGCGCTTGGGCGCATGCGACTTCAGCGCGTCACCCCGTCCCGACAGGCTCGGATTGGTCATGAAATATTCCTGCGCGTTGAACGGTTCCTCGCCCTCCTCCAGCACGACGCGCCGGGAGGTTCCATCAGCCAATACGTCGAAACTTTGCTGATTGTCCATAATGTTGCCCAGCATGATCTGGCCAAGGATCTGTTCATGCACAGTTGGATTGGTGATCGGCACCATGGTTTCGACGCGGCGGTCGAGATTGCGCGGCATCAGGTCGGCCGAGGAGATGTAGACGATCGCCTCGTCCGACGGCAGGCCGAAACCATTGCCGAAACAATAGATGCGGCTGTGCTCGAGAAAACGGCCGACGATCGATTTTACGCGGATGTTTTCCGACAGGCCCGGAACCTGCGGCCGCAGGCAGCAGATGCCGCGCACGACAAGGTCGATCTCGACGCCGGCGCGGCTGGCATCGTAGAGCGCGTCGATGATGATCGGATCGACGAGGGCGTTCATCTTCATCCAGATGCGCGCCGGTTTGCCTTGCACCGCGTAGGCAATCTCGTCGGCAATGTGCTTCAGGATGCGGCTTCTCAGCGTGAACGGCGAGATCGCCAACCGCATTTCGTCCGTCGGCTCGGCATAGCCGGTGATGAAATTGAACAGCTGGGCGACATCGCGCGCAATCGTCGGATCTGTGGTGAAGAAGGACAGGTCGGTGTAGATGCGCGCGGTGACCGGATGGTAGTTGCCGGTGCCGAGGTGCACGTAGTTGCGCAGCTTGCCGTCCTCGCGCCGCACCACCAGCGACATTTTGGCATGCGTCTTCAGTTCGAGAAAGCCGAACACCACCTGCACGCCGGCCCGCTCCAGGTCGCGCGCCCAGCGGATGTTGGCTTCCTCGTCGAAACGCGCCTTGAGCTCGACCAGTGCGGTGACCGACTTGCCGGCCTCGGCCGCGTCGACCAGCGCGCGCACGATCGGGCTGTCGTTGGAGGTGCGGTAAAGCGTCTGCTTGATCGCCACCACTTCCGGATCGGCCATTGCCTGGCGCAGGAACTGCACCACCACATCGAAGGATTCGTAGGGGTGATGGACGACGATGTCCTTCTCGCGGATGGCGGCGAAACAATCGCCGCCATGTTCGCGGATGCGCTCGGGAAAACGCGGATTGTAGGGCGTGAATTTCAGGTCGTCGCGGGGAACGGCGACGATCTCGGAAATCTGGCTGAGCGCCAATGGACCGGTCAAGACGCTGATGCGGCTCGACGACACGCCAAGCTCGCCGGCGACGAAATCGCGCAATTCGCCAGGCATCAGCCTGTCGAATTCGATGCGGATCACCGATCCGCGCCGACGCCGCTTCAGCGCCGTTTCGAACAGGCGCACGAGGTCCTCGGACTCCTCCTCGACCTCGATATCGCTGTCACGGATGATGCGGAACGTGCCGGAGCCCTTGACCTCGTAGCCGGGGAAGAGCTTGCCGATATAGAGGCCGACAGCCTCTTCCAGCGGGATGAAGCGGACATGATGCTTGCGGTCCGGCAGACGGATGAAGCGCTTCAGCGCCACCGGCAGGCGCAGCAGCGCGCTCATCTCCTCGCCGTTCTTGCGATGGCGCAATTGCAGCGCCATCGAGAAGCCGAGATTGGGGATGAACGGGAACGGATGCGCCGGGTCGATCGACAGCGGGGTCAGCACCGGGAAAACCTGTTCCTGGAAATGGTCTTCCAGCCAGATTTTCTCGTCCTTGGTCAGCGCATCGCGGGTGATGCTCTCGATGCCTTCCTTGTTGAGCAGCACGGTGAGCGCCGAAAGGCTCTTCTGCTGGTCTTCCTGCAGCCGCTCGACCTCACGCAGCAGCTGTTCGAGCTGCTGTTCGGGGGTGCGGCCGTCCGGGCTCTTCAGCGTGATGCCCTCGCGCACCTGGCCGGCAAGACCGGCAACACGGACCATGAAGAACTCGTCGAGATTGGCGGCCGAGATCGACAGGAAGCGGACGCGCTCCAGCAGCGGGTGATTGAGGTTCAGCGATTCCTCGAGAACGCGCCGGTTGAACTGCAGCCAGGAAAACTCGCGGTTGACAAACCGGTCAGGGTTGCCGCCTTCCGGGCGAGCCACCTCGACATCCACGAATTCGTTCTGCACCGGCTTCAGTTCGTTCATGATTCCCGCTCTTCCACACCCGCTCAAGCCGGCTAGCCAGTCACTCTAGCGACCCATGGTCCCTCCCGAAAACCGAAATCGGTTTTCGGGTCATGGGTTAACCGGCTTAACTTATCCTCTGACAGGCTTTTGCGACAGTTTGATTTCATCGAACTTGCAAAGAGGCCTGATATGATCCAGATGCAGACGAGACTGCGTTAAGGAGACGACGATGGCAGGCGGTTCCATTCCCCATTTTCAGAACGATGCGGGCTATCCGGCAATCGACATCGGCGTGAAGGAATTCATGTGCACGGGCGCCAATCCGCCTTTCGACCACCCGCATGTGTTTCTGGACATGGGCGACGACAATGAAAAAGTCTGTCCCTATTGCTCGACGCTCTACCACTATTCGCCGAAGCTGAAGGCGACGGAAACGCTGCCGGCCGGATGCATCTACATCGAACAGGCCGCCTGAGACTTTCGCGACCAGCCCGATGAACGACACGCGTTCCCGGCAAATTGTCGTCGCCGGGGCCGGTGTCGCCGGATTGACCGCAGCCCTTGCATTCGCCTCGCGCGGCTACGCGGTTCGGGTGTTCGAACAGGCGCAGCGCCTGGAAGCTGCCGGCGCCGGCATCCAGCTCTCTCCAAACGCGACGCGCATCCTTCGCCAGCTCGGCGTGCTCGACCGGCTGCTGCCGGCAGCTGTGCGGCCGCAAGCCGTGGTGTTGAAGAAGGCCGCGACCTTGCGTGAACTGGCGCGCGTGCCGCTGGGGCAAGCCGCCGAAACCCGCTGGCAAGCACCCTATCTCGTCGCGCACAGGGCCGATCTGCAGAGCGCATTGACCGCGCGCGTTGCCGAGGTGCCGGATATCCATCTCACCACCGGCGCGCGCATCGGCGACGTTGCCTCCGGCCCGCATGGCATCACGGCGACGGCCGAGATCGACGGCAAGACCATCGAGGCGGAGGGCTTCCTGCTGGTCGGGGCCGATGGCGTCTGGTCGTCGGTGCGCCCACTTGTCGACTCGGCCAAGGGGTCGGCTTCGCCAAGAAACCGTTTCTCCGGCGAACTGGCCTGGCGCGCGACCATCGCAGCTGATAGCGCCGCGGGGCAGAGCTTTGCCGCCATCGGAGCCAGGGACTGCGTCACCACCTTCCTGCATCCCGGCTTCCATATGGTGGCCTATCCCGTCAGCAAGGGTGCGGCCTTCAATCTCGCGGCCTTCACCAGGGGCGACCGCATTGCCGAAGGCTGGTCCGGCAACGCCGACGCCGGGATCCTGACCCGAGCTCTTGCCGGCACCGCGGCAGAACTTGCCCGTCTGGTCGAGCAGGCCGGCCCGTGGACCGCGTGGCCGATCCACACTGTCGACCCGCAACAGCCCTGGACAACACCGAACGGCATGGCGCTGATCGGCGACGCCGCGCATGCGATGACCCCATTCGCGGCGCAAGGTGCGGCCATGGCGATCGAGGATGCAGCGACGCTTGCCGACGCCGTCTACGCCTCCCCTACGGACCCGCTGGCCGCGCTTGCGATTTGGGAACAGTCACGGCGGCCGCGTGTCGCGCAGGTCGCCCGACGCGGCGCTGTCAACCGGCTGGCCTGGCATGCCGCAGGGCCGGTGGCGATTGCGCGCAACGTGTTCCTGAAAATGCGCACGTCGGAAAAACTCGCGGCGGATTTGGACTGGCTCTATGGCTGGCGGGCACCGGAGGCTGACGAAAGCTGAAACCTGCGAAAGGTTGGCGGGACAGAGGGGGGTGTGAAGGAACACGACACTCGCCAATTCGCGGAATGCCCACGCTAATTATACAGCCGCATCGATAGCCCGAGCGATACAGGCAGCGGGTTCCACCAGCCGGTGCGCAGGCCTGCGGTGCGCAAGGCGGCCGCCGTCCAGGTGTTGCAGCCGATCAGTGCGTTGAAATGGCCGTTGGCTTCGTAGAAGCCGTCGAACCTGGAATAGGCCGCGTCCGGAACGAGGATCGGGCCTTCCGGTCCGCGCTGGAAACTCGCATCGATGAAATCGAGCAACGCCGCGAACCGGTCCTCTGTGATGTCGAACCCCGCGATGTCAGGGGGCGGTTCGAGGATGTCACCGGCGACATCGACATGCATGACCGACGCGTCGAGGGTCAGTGCCTTCATCACCGGTACCGCCTTCAGCTCGGACCATGTCGGCGTCTCCAGGTAGAAGGCGCGACCGCCCCAGCCGAAGACGATGTAGCGGACCTCCGGCCTGTCGGCCGGTATGCCGGCGTCGACCAGGAAGTGGAAACGCTGGCGCACGGCATCGTCGACCGGGATGGCGATATCGGTGTGGATCGGATTGTTCAGCACCAGGATGTGGCGCGTCGCGGCGGGCATGGCGGCGGCCGCCGGCCACAGCGGCCGCGGCACGAGGGTGCCCGTCGTCACGGCGAGAGCGACGACAATCAACAGAAGGCCTAGAAAACGTCCCAGTCTCTTCATGAAAAGCGGCTCTGCAAAAGCGCTCCAGCGCGACAGGAACGGTCGCCTGTTATGCCATACGCAAAAGAGCCCGGCAGTGTTTCAGCCGGGCTCCTCGCAAACATCGAAAGCCTAGTGCAGGATCTGCGACAGGAACAGCTTCGTGCGCTCATGGCGCGGGTGGTCGAAGAACTCGGCCGGCGTGTTCTGCTCGACGATCTGGCCCTGGTCCATGAAGATCACCCGGTTGGCGACCTTGCGGGCAAAACCCATCTCGTGGGTGACGCACAGCATGGTCATGCCTTCTTCGGCAAGGCCAACCATGGTCTCCAGCACTTCCTTGATCATCTCCGGATCAAGCGCCGAGGTCGGCTCGTCGAACAGCATGATGCGCGGGTTCATGCACAGCGAGCGGGCAATCGCCACACGCTGCTGCTGGCCGCCGGAAAGCTGGCCGGGATATTTGTTGGCCTGTTCCGGGATCTTGACGCGCTTGAGGAAATGCATGGCGATTTCCTCGGCCTGCTTCTTCGGCGTCTTGCGCACCCAGATCGGCGCCAGCGTGCAGTTCTCAAGGATGGTCAGATGCGGGAACAGGTTGAAGTGCTGGAACACCATGCCGACCTCGCGGCGCACCTCGTCGATCTTCTTGAGATCGTTGGTCAATTCCTTACCGTCGACGATGATCTTGCCCTTCTGGTGCTCCTCCAGGCGGTTGATGCAGCGGATCATGGTCGATTTGCCGGAGCCGGAGGGGCCGCAGATGACGATGCGCTCGCCGCGCATCACTTTCAGGTTGATGTCCTTCAGCACATGGAACTCGCCATACCATTTGTGCATGGCGATGATGTCGATGGCGACATCGGTCGTCGAAATCTGCATCTTGGCGGCGTTGACCTTGATCTCTTCGGCGCTGACGGCATTTTCGGTGGCCATGAGAGGGATCCCCTTGTTCTTTTGTTGTTGGTAATGATGCCTGTCGTTACCCCAAAACCGCTATACACTTTTGGGCGACATGCATTCAGCGTTTGTGGCCGGTGTCGAGCCGGCGTTCGGTGTACATTGAATAGCGCGACATGCCGAAGCAGAACAGCCAGAAGACGAAGGCCGCGAAGATCAGGCCAGACCTCGCCGTCTGCGCGGTTGCCCAGTTTGCATCGGAAAAATTCTGTTTGACGATGCCGAGCAGGTCGAACATCGAGATGATGATGACCAGGCTGGTATCCTTGAACATGCCGATGAAGGTGTTGACGATGCCCGGGATGACCAGTTTCAGCGCCTGCGGCATGACGATGAAATACATCTTCTGCCAATAGCCGAGACCGAGCGAATCGGCGCCTTCATACTGGCCCTTGGGGATCGCCTGCAGGCCGCCGCGCACCACTTCGGCCATATAGGCGGCGGCAAACAGCGACACGCCGATCAAAGCGCGCAGGAACTTGTCGAACGAAACGCCCTCCGGCAGGAACAGCGGCAGCATGACGCTGGCGAAGAACAGCACGGTGATCAGCGGGATGCCGCGCACCGTCTCGATGAAGACGACGCACAGCGTCTTGATGATCGGCATCTTGGAACGGCGGCCGAGCGCCAGCACGATGCCGAGCGGCAGCGACACGGCAATGCCGACGAAGGACAGGCTGAGCGTTACCAAGAGCCCGCCCCAAAGCGAGGTCTCGACATGCGGCAGGCCGAACATGCCGCCGACCAGCAGGACGAAGGCGACGATCGGCAGCACGAAGAACAGCAGAACCGCATTCAGCCCTTTGCGTGGCACCTTCGGCATCAGCATCGGCACCAGCAGCGCCACGAACAGGATGGCGACCAGGATCGGCCGCCAGCGCTCCTCGATCGGATAGCGGCCGAGCATGAACTGGCCGAACTTGGCATTGACGAAAGCCCAGCAGGCGCCGGTCCAGCCATCCGGCTGGATGCCGCCTTGCGCCACCGTGGCGCATACGGTCCGGTCCGGCCCCGTCCACACGGCGTTGATGAACGCCCAATTGATGATTTGCGGCAGGATCATCGCCACCAGGGCGATGCCGACGATTGTCAAAATGGTGTCGCCGGTAGACGCGATCAGGTTCTTGCGCACCCACGCGCCGAGGCCGGTGACGCTGGCGGGCGCCGGCTGCGCCAGCACCATTTCGGTGCGCACCCAGGACATATCATGTTCTTGCATGTCCTTACCTCACCTCTCCACCAGCGCCATCTTGGCGTTGAACCAGTTCATCACAAGCGAGGTCAGAAGGCTGATAGCGAGATAGATCACCATCATGATCACCACGCCCTCGACGGCCTGGCCGGTCTGGTTCAGCACTGTCCCGGCGGTCGCCGTCAGGTCCGGATAGCCGATGGCGATGGCCAGCGACGAGTTCTTGGTCAGGTTGAGATACTGGCTGGTCAGCGGCGGAATGACGATGCGCATGGCCTGCGGCACGACGACCAGCCGCAGGATCGATCCGGACCGCAATCCCAACGCACCGGCGGCTTCCGTCTGGCCCGCGCTGACACCCCTGATGCCGGCACGCACGATCTCGGCGATGAAGGCGGCGGTATAGCAGGACAGCGCCAGATAAAGCGACAGAAACTCCGGCCGGACCTGAAAGCCGCCGGTCAGGTTGAAAGTCGACTGCTTGGGGTAGTCGAAGCTCAGGGGAAAGCCGCTCAGCGCATAGGCGAGCAGCGGCAGCCCGACGATCAGCGCCGCGGATGTCCAAAACACCGGAAATTGCTGGCCGGTCGCCATCTGCCGTTGCCGCGCCTTGCGCGCGACGAACCACGCCATGGCGATGCCGACGAGCAGGGCGACGAAGATCAGCCATGAACCGTCGCCCCATACGGCGCGTGGAAAATAGAAACCGCGCTGGTTGAGGAAGGAGCCGAACGGCAAATTGATGCTGTCGCGTGGCGCCGGCAGCACGGCCAGCACGCCGGAATACCAGAAGAAGATGACCAGCAGCGGCGGGATGTTGCGGAAGACCTCGACATAGACAGTGCAGATCTTCCTGATCAGCCAGTTCTTCGAGAGCCGGCCGATGCCGATGACGAAGCCGATGATTGTCGCGGTGATGATGCCGACGATAGCGACGATGACCGTGTTGAGGAGGCCGACCAGAATGGCGCGGCCATAGGTCGAATCCGACGAATAGGCGATCGCGCTCTCGCTGATATCGAAGCCGGCGCGGCCCTTGAGGAAGCCGAAGCCTGAAGCGATGCGCAACCGCGTCAGGTTGTCGATAACGTTGTGGGCAATCCACCAGACGCCCGCCACCAGCAGCACGACGACCAGCAGCTGGAAGAATATGCCCCGGATTTTCGGATCGTTGATGAAGGAACCGCGGCTGGGCTCCTCGCGAAGTACGTCCTGCGATGCCATTCGACCGTCCCCTGGAAAGAGAAACCGGGAGGCAGATGATCTGCCTCCCGGATCACATTTCGATCAGCGGATCGGCGGCGCGTATTGCAGGCCGCCCTTGGTCCACAGCGCGTTGATGCCGCGCGCGATCTTCAGCGGGCTGCCCGAGCCGACATTGCGCTCGAACATTTCGCCATAATTGCCGACGGCCTTGACGATGTTGACCACCCAGTCATTGGAAACGCCGAGATCGGTACCGATCTTGGTGTCGGCTTCCTGGCCGAGAACGCGCTTGATCTCGGGGCTGGCCGAGTTCTTCATCTCATCGACATTGGCCTTGGTGATGCCGAGCTCTTCAGCCTGCAGCAGCGCAAAATAGGTCCATTTGACGATGTGGTACCACTGGTCGTCGCCCTGGCGAACGGCAGGTCCGAGCGGCTCCTTGGAGATGATCTCGGGCAGCACGACATGGTCGGCCGGCGATCCCAGCGTCAGGCGGATGCCATAGAGGCCCGACTGATCGGTGGTATAGACGTCGCAGCGGCCGGCATCATAGGCGGCGTTGACCTCTTCCAGCTTTTCGAAGACGACCGGATTGTACTCCATCTTGTTGGCCTTGAAATAGTCGGCGAGGTTCAGCTCGGTGGTGGTGCCGCTCTGCACGCAGACGGCTGCGCCCGAGAGCTGCAATGCCGAATTGACACCCGGCAGCTTCTTGGCGTTGATCATGAAACCCTGGCCGTCATAATAGGTGACGCCGATGAAATTCAGGCCGAGTGCCGTATCGCGGTTGATGGTCCAGGTGGTGTTGCGCGACAGGATGTCGATCTCGCCCGACTGCAGCGCGGTAAACCGCTCCTTGGCGCTGAGCGGCGTGAACTTGACCTTGGAGCCGTCACCGAAGACGGCGGCCGCGACAGCGCGGCAGAAATCCGCATCGATGCCTTGCCAGTCACCCTTGTCGTCCGGCGCCGAAAAGCCGGCCAGGCCGGTGGAGACGCCGCACTGGATGAAGCCCTTCGCCTTGACGGTGTCGAGCGTGGCCGCCGACGCGGCGGACGCCATCAATCCAAGCGTGGCGGCGCCTAGAATGCCGATAGCAATGTGTTTCATGACCCACAGACCCTTTTCTCTGTTTTTCAGGAGTAAATCCTGATTTTTTTCTCCCGTGTGAACGCGGCTTCATCCCGGCCCATCCCGAAACCCCGCATCGTAACCGACGCGCCGCCTCCCATTCACAAATGTCATCGAAGGCGATAATTCCTGTGAGGTCAAGGGAAATGACCCAAACCCGAAGAGTTTGAAAACCGATTGCCGTAAATGCCTGATTTACAGACAAACACGCCCGCGAATTAGTCAGCAGGGGCCAATAAAGGCGGCAAAGCTGATGCAACGCCAACGCGGGGCCGATACCGGCCGCGGCAGCGAAATCCATCCCGGGCAAATACCTCGTGGTTGTTGACCTCCGCGTGGGGCGAACTACCATGTCCCAAGATTGTCTTCTGACGATTTACTGGCGGCTGCAGTCCAATACAGGTCGCAGACGAAGACTGTTCTCAAGAGGCTTGAAAGACGATCCAGGTCCCGATGCCAGCCATCAACGCGCCTGAAACGCGCGGAATCAGCTGCCCGGTCGGGACCGTCTTCTCCACCAGGACGAGGATGGCGATGCCGGCGATCCACAGCACGTTCATGACGCCACCGACGAACAGCAGGGCCATCAGCGCCCAGCAACACCCCAGACAGTAGGCGCCGTGATCGATGCCCAGCCGAAGCGCGCCGAGCGGAGCGGAGCGGAATCCGCCATGGCCGGCCAGGAACGCGATCGGGGCCTGACATTGGCGCAGGCAGACGCCCTTCATCGGCGTCCATTGATAGAGACCGGCGGCGATCAGGACGAGGCCGCCGAGGACCGCGCTGCCGGTCGCCATCGAGGGGTCGAGCAAGGCAAGACGGGCGAGAAGCCATTGCGCACCGGTCGCCACGAGGCTGAAGACGACCCAGACGGCGAGGTAGCCGGCAAAAAACCATCCCGTCGAAGCGATGGGCCTGCCATCCGCCCGCGCCTTGCGGCCGACACCGGCATAGAGCAGCAACATCGGTGCGACCGAAGGCGTCATCATGCCGACCATCATCACCGCCCACATCGTGAAGGTGAAAGCGAAATCGGCCAATGCCCAGGCCCGGATGCCTGGCGCCACGGCGGCGCCCATATCCATGCCGCCCATACCCATGTTCGACCCGTCCATATTCGACATGTCCATTCCGGCCATGTCACCGCCTCCGCTGTCCGGCAAGGCGGAGCCGGGCATGACCATGTCGGTGGCGAGCCACAGCACATAGGCCCAGGCGAGCACGGCAATCACCACGAGCGCGGCCATCACGACCGCGCGATCGCGCCGCAGCACCGCCTCGAGGGCCGTGTCGCCCATTGGATCAGGTCAATGCACGATGCCGCTCTGCGTGAGATGCAGATTGGCGAAATGGCTGTGCGTATCGGCCAGCTCGAACTTGATCGGGCCCGTCGCCTTTGTCCAGCCGCGCCCGACCTCGGCGATCGCGTATTCGAAGCCGTGCGGCAGGTCGATGCGCGCCTGGTGGGCAGCGCCGGTGACCGGATTCCGGATCGGCTCGCCGCGACCGTCGGTTATACCCTCGACATGCAGCTGACTGGTTCGCGCGTCGACGTCGATGTTGAATTCGATCGGCGCAAAGATAGGGTCGTGGAACTTCTCCAGCGTGGTCGAAAAGACCTGGAATATCGTTGCACCCGGTTCGGTATCCAGACCGCCCAATATGCGAAGCAGCGCGCCACGTTGGGCTTCCGTCGCCCTCTCGTCGATGATCACCGCGGCTTCGCCCCCGCCCTGGTGTATGGCGCCGGGCCAGCTGAAAATCCCGACGAACCGCAATCCGTCGAGCTTGGTGTCGCCGTGATGGCCGCTTTCGATTTCCATGCCGGCGACCGCCTGGCAGAACCCGTATGTCGGCATGGCGTTGAACTGGCACGGGCAGCCATAGGCGCAGTTGCAGTTGATGAATTCGCGCGCCTTCATGGCCCATTTGACGTCCGGCATGGCATTCCTCCCTTGCCGCGCTCACGCTTGGTGAGCGCGATCCGGATCGTGGAGGACCAGAGGTCAACCGGCAGCAACCATCCGGCAGCATCTGATCGAAGCAATCCGGCGATTAATATTAGCCGACAATCATATACCTTCCGCAGCCGCCCACAATAGCCGATCGGCGGAGATGAGGGCTCCGAACGCGGGTCAATCAAAGACCGCCTTTTCGCGATAGGAATTTTTTCTTGACACCCTGCCCTCAGCTATGATACATTTTCGTCCATGGTGCTGATTTGCGCCGATGACCCGCCGCACAGGCGGGTTTTTCGTTTGATATCCTGTCCCCGCATCGCTGTTTTTGCCGCGACGAATTGGCATATTCGAAGTCCATCTCCTGGCGGACGGTGGCTGTTGCACGGTCCATGCCGCCGCACTATGGCTAGCGGCTTGTCAAACAAGGCGACGCAGAATGGCGAAAGACGGCGAGCACTTTAGCGGCGGGATGGGCATCAACACGCGGCTTGCCCATTCGGGCAACAATCCGCACGACTATTTCGGCTTCGTCAATCCGCCGGTGGTGCATGCCTCGACCGTGCTTTTTCGCGACGCGGCGTCAATGGCGGCTCGCACCCAGAAATACACTTACGGCACGCGCGGCACGCCGACGACCGATGCGCTCGCCCACGCCATAGACGCGCTGGAAGGTTCGGCAGGCACGATCCTGGTGCCGTCGGGCCTTGCGGCGGTGACGGTACCGCTGCTCGCCTTCGTGTCGGCCGGCGACCATCTGCTGATCGTCGATACCGTCTATCATCCGACCCGCAACTTCGCCGACACGATGCTGAAGCGGCTGGGCGTCGAGGTCGAGTACTACGCCCCCCATGTCGGCGCCGGCATCGCGGCGTTGATCAAGCCCAACACCAAGGTGGTGTTCACAGAATCACCGGCCTCCAACACCTTCGAGGTGCAGGACATCCCGGCCATCGCCAAGGCGGCGCACGCCGCGGGTGCCATCGTCATGATGGACAATACCTGGGCGACGCCACTGTATTTCCGCCCCCTCGACCACGGTGTCGACATCTCGATCCATGCGGCGACCAAATACCCGGCCGGCCATTCCGACGTGCTGCTTGGCACGGTGTCGGCCAATGAGAGCTGCTGGACGCATCTTTATGAAAGCTTCTGCACGCTTGGCTGCTGCGCCGGGCCCGACGACGTCTACCAGGTGCTGCGCGGCCTGCGCAGCATGGGCGTGCGCCTCGAACACCATCAGCGCAGCACGCTCGCCATCGCCTCCTGGCTCGAAGGCCAGAAGGGCGTGGCGCGCGTGCTCCACCCGGCCCTGCCCAGCCATCCGGATCACGCTCTATGGAAGCGGGATTTCTCCGGCTCCAGCGGCATCTTTTCCATCGTGCTTGCCGGTGGCGGCCAGAAGCAGCAGCACGCCTTTCTCGACGCGCTGCAAATCTTCGGCCTCGGCTATTCCTGGGGCGGCTATGAGAGCCTTGCGGTACCGGTCTGGCTCGGCGACCGCGTTGTCGCGAAGGCCCCCTATGAGGGTCCATTGATCCGCCTGCAGATCGGCCTCGAGGACGTCGACGACCTGAAGGCCGACATTTCGCGCGGTCTGGCCGCGGCGGCGGCTGCGTAGCGGAATTCTATTCCCTCAAATTGTAGTTTCCCGGATCAGTTTGGCTTTCAAATTCAGCGATGCCGCGTCATTGCGGTGCGATCAGCACATTTTCGACTTCCCCTGGAATATCGGCAGAGTTTTCGACCTCATGGCTTTCCGCCTTTTTGTTCCCATTCTTGCCGGCGCGACGCTGCGCGAGCGTCTCGTCGCCTGTATCGGCGCGACGATCGGCATTGCACTCACCGGTGTGATCGCCAGCCTTGTGCTCGGCAACGGCCCGCACGTGCCGCTGCTGGTGGCGCCGATGGGGGCGTCGGCGGTGCTGCTGTTCGCCGTGCCCGCCAGTCCGCTGGCACAGCCATGGTCGATCATCGGCGGCAACACGATATCGGCACTGGTCGGCGTGATCGTGGCGCATTTCATCCACGAAACCGCCCTTGCCAGCGGCATCGCGGTGGCACTGGCCATCGCCGCCATGTCGTTCACGCGCTGCCTGCATCCGCCGGGCGGAGCGGCCGCGCTGACCGCGGTGCTGGGAGGGCCTGCCGTGATCAGCGCCGGCTTCCTGTTTCCATTCGTGCCGGTGGCGCTGAACTCGATCCTGCTGGTGGCGCTCGGCTACGGCTTCCACAGGCTGGCCCGGCGCAATTATCCGCATGTGCCGGTTGCGGCGCCGGCAAACAGCCACGGCACCGGCGATCTGCCGGCGCAGCTGCGCGTGGGCTTTCGGTCGGAAGACATCGATGCCGCGCTTGGCGCACTCGACGAGACGTTCGATATCGATCGCAACGATCTCGACCGGCTGCTGCGGCAGGTCGAATTGCAGGCGATGGTGCGCGCGCACAAGACCCTTCTGTGCGAGGACATCATGTCGCGCGATGTGATCTCGGTCGATGCTCACACCTCCACCGAGGCGGCGCGCCAATTGCTGCTTGACCACAACATCCGCACCTTGCCGGTCGTCAATGCGGAAGCCAGGCTGGCAGGCACGGTGGGGTTGCGCGAACTCACCCAGGCCTCGGGGACGGTTGGATCCGTCTTATCGCCCGCGGCAACAGCCGCCGCCGGCGTCGCCGCCATGGGGCTGCTGCCCGTGCTCACCGATGGCCGCAGCCACGCGGTCATCATCGTCGACGACGACAAGCGGATTCTCGGGCTGATCACCCAGACCGATCTGTTGGCCGCCACGGCGCGCCTGCAGGCTGCCTGACAAGCCTTCGCTCGCACTGTAGTGTAGCGGCCGCCGGACCCGGCAGAAAATCTTCGGGAACCTTTTGCCGGCGACAGCGTCCAATCTCCCAATCGAGATCCTGGTTCGGAGATTGGGTTGAGGAAACTTGCCATGCCTGCTGTGTTGACGGCCGTGCCTTCCGCTGTGCCAGGCGAGATGCAGCTTGTGCACCGCGCGCTGGCGCGCGACGGCGACGCCTTCCGCACCATCATCAAGACACACAATCAGCGGCTTTACCGGATCGCGCGCGGCGTCGTGCGCAATGACAGCGAGGCCGAGGACATCGTGCAGGAGGCATACGTCAAGGCTTTCGCCCATCTGGATGCGTTTCGCGGCGACTCCTCGCTCGCCACATGGCTATCGCGCATCGTCATCAACGAGGCGCTCGGCCGGCTGCGCAAAAGGCGCAAAACGGTGGCGCTGCCGGAAAATCCGCAAGCCGAGATCATCCGGTTTCCCCTCAATCCCAGCGACGATCCGGAACGGACAATGGCGCAACGGCAGATCCTCCAACTGGTCGAACAGGCCACCGACAGCCTTCCCGACGTCTACCGGACGGTGTTCGTGGCGCGGGTGATCGAGGGGCTGAGCATCGAAGAGACCGCCGACCTCCTCGGCGTGCGGCCGCAAACCGTCAAGACAAGGCTGCACCGCGCCCGCGCCCTTGTCCGCAAGGCGCTGGACGACCAGATCGGGCCGGTGCTGCTCGACGCCTTCCCCTTCGCCGGCCGGCGTTGCGAACGACTGACCAGCGCCGTGATGCGACGGCTCGGGCTGGAAAGCTGAGCCTCAGCGGATTTCAGTTCATTTCAGCGGGAACGTTTGCCGCTGACCAGCATCCAATGACCGTCAACCGAAAAACACTGTCCGGGACGATTTCAGCGTCCCGGCGAAGGAGATGCCATGTCTATCCGACACACTGCTGCGCTCGCCGCCCTGCTGCTGCTCGGCACCGCGCCGTTCGCACAAGCCGCCGACAAGCCGACCGATCCGCAGATCGCCCATATCGCCTACACGGCCGGGGTCATCGACATCGAAGCGGCCAAGCTGGCGATCGAGAAATCGAAGAACAAGGAGGTTGTCGATTTCGCCAAGGACATGGTCCGCGATCACGAGGCTGTAAATGTTCAGGCGCTCGACCTGGTCAAGAAGCTCAAGGTCACCCCGGAAGACAACCCCACCAGCAAGGCGCTGACCAAAGCTGCGACGGAGGAGCGGGCCAAGCTCGCCAAACTCCACGGCGCTGCCTTCGACAAGGCCTATGTCGACAATGAGGTCGCCTATCACAAGCAGGTCAACGGCGCGCTCGAAACCCTTTTGATCCCGTCGGCGCAGAATGCCGAGCTGAAAAGCCTGCTGGAAACCGGCCTGAAGATATTCCAGGGCCATGAGCAGCACGCCGAACACGTCGCCGGCATGCTCAAGTAAGGACCGGGAGCATGCAGAACCGCCATCTGTGGATTGCGTTGACGCTCGCCGTCGGGATCGTGCCGGCGCAAGCCGAAACCATCCAGGTCACCATCGACAGGCTGGTGTTCTCTCCGGCCACCGTCGAGGCAAAGGTCGGCGACACGATCGAGTGGGTGAACAAGGATGTGTTCGCCCACACGGCCACCGTGAAAGGCGGCTGGGAAGTGATGATCCCGCCGAAGAAATCCGCAAGCCTGACTTTGAAGACGGCGGGACCGGTCGACTACTTCTGCCGCTTTCACCCCAACATGAAGGGCCGTTTGGTGGTGGCGCCCTGATCCAGCTCGGACGAGTGCATGTCGCCCAAAAGTAACCTCGGTTTTGGGAGAACGACACGCATAAAAACAAAGACCTGAAGCGGGTCGCCTGAGGAATTCAAGCGACCCGCTTCAGGCTCGCCTGGCCTCGTCGGGACGCGCGATATGTGTCCACGAGCCGTCATAGCCCGGCTCGCGGCGTGCAATCCAGGCATTCAGCCCCTCGCGCAGATCAGCGGTCGGGGCCATACGGGCAAACTGCTCGGCCTCGACCAGCAAACCTTCGGCGATGCTCTGGTTGAGGCCGCGCGCCACTGCCGTGAGGATGCCGGCAATCGCCAGATCGGAGTGCCGCAGGATACGCCTGGCCAGATCAAATGCCGCCGGCATCAACTCGGCATGCGGCACAACCTCGTTGACGAGACCCAGTTCAAGCGCCCGCGGCGGCGCAAACCAGTCGCCGGTCAACAGCAGTTCGAGCGCCCGCTTGCGCCCCGCGAGCCTCGGCAAGCGCTGGGTTCCACCAAAGGTCGGCGGCATTGCGAGGTTGATTTCCGGCTTGGCGAACAAAGCGCGGTCACTGGCGATAGCGAGCGGTGCGGCCTCGGTGATTTCGCAGCCGCCACCAAAGGCAATGCCGTTGACGGCGGCGATGACGGGCTTGCGGTAGGCTTCCAGCCTCGCCGTCAGCCTCTGCCCGCGCATGACGAAATCCCGCATCGCGACACCGACGCCAAGCGCCACGCTGGCCGAGAACTCGTGAATGTCGCCCCCCGCCGAAAACGCCCGCTCCCCTGCTCCGGTCAGAATGACCGCTCGGACGCTGTCATCGACTTCCATGTCGTCAAGGACAGCAAGCAGGCGATCGATCAGGGCATAGTTCAGCGCGTTGAGTTTCTCCGGCCGGTTGAGGGTGACGATGGCAATCCCATCCCGGGTTTCGCTAAGGACAAGATCTGTCATTTGGCTCTTCCTTCTCCATCATGCTGATGGAAGGAAGACTATGCCCTTTGTCGCTTGTGTATATTCACTAGTCGGTATACATAGGCTTATGCCCGACACGCAGAGCCCTACCCGCAAACGCATTGTCGATGCCGCGACCAGGCTCTTCTATGCAGAAGGAATCGGTCGTGTCAGCGTCGATGCCGTTGCCGAGGAAGCGGGTCTCACCAAGCGCACGCTCTACTACCATTTCAAGAGCAAGGACGACCTCATCGCGGCCTATCTCGACGGCCGCGACCAACCCAATCTGAAGCGGATGGCCGGCTGGTTCGAGGCTGCCGAAGGCGGCGCGGATCGCAAGGTCGAGGCAATCTTCACCAATCTGGCGAGGTCCGCTCGCCACCCGAAATGGAAAGGATGCGGCTTCCTGCGCACGGCCGCCGAACTCGCCTCGATGCCCGGACATCCGGCGGTCAAGGTCGGCGCGCGGCACAAGCTGAATTTCGAAACATGGCTGGCCGGCGCCCTGTCGGACCATGGCGTCGCGGAGCCGCAAACCCTGGGGCGCGAGATCGTGCTTTTGATCGACGGCTGCTTTTCGATCATGCTGATCCACCGCAACCCCGATTACATCGAAGCGGCCGGACGCGCCGCGGCGACGCTGGTGCGGGCGCGACTTTCAGGCAGCCAGGTCTAAAGCGCGACGCGCTTTAAGCCTTTGGTTTTATGCATGTCGTTGCCCTAAAACCGGGGCCACTTTTGGGGCAACGACATGCATTAGAAACCGAAAGCCAGCCATGCGGTGCCGGCGGCCAGCGTTATCAGCGTCAAAGGCAAGCCGACCTTGAAAAAAGCGCCGAACGACAGCGTCGTGCCGGCGGCGCGTGCCTGTTCGGCGACGATCAGGTTGGCGACCGAACCCAGCAGCGTGAAATTGCCGGCCAGCGTCGAGCTCATGGCGACGACCAGCCAGGCGCGCTCGGGGTTTTCGAGGCCGGGTATGAAGGGCCGCAGCGCCAGCACGGCCGGAACATTGCTCATGATGTTGGAAAGCACCGCAGTGAAGCCGGACAGCCGCCAGACGTCGTCCAGCCCGAGATTCCTGGCCGAAGCGATCATGTCTGGCGAAAGAAGCGTCTTTTCGGCGCCGGCGACGACCACGAACAGACCGGCGAACATGAACAGCAGCGGACCGTCGATCTCGCGGTAGATGCGCTCCGGCTTGATGGCCCGGGTAAGCAAGAGGATGGCGCCGCCGATGAGTGCTGCCTTGGCGACGGGCACGCCGGCGAAGAAGGCAATTGCCAGCCCGATGCAGACCACCACCGCCTTCAGCACCTGCCCCTTGTGCATGCGGCCACGCGAGACCTCGGGCGTCAGTTGGACGGTGCGGGCAAATTCGGCCCGGAAGACAATACGGATGATGACAACGACCGCGACGAGGCCGAACAGAGCGACCGGAGCCAGCGCTGCCGAAAAGGCCGGATAGGAAATGCCCGACAGCGCGCCGATGACCATGTTTTGCGGATTGCCGGTGATGGTTGCGACGCTGCCGCAATTCGACGCGGTGGCGGTGGCGATCAGATAGGGGATCGGGTTGCGCTTGATCACACGGGTGACGTGAACGACGATCGGCGCCATGACGAGACAGATGGCGTCGTTGACCAGGAAGGCGGACAACACGCCGGTCAGCAGCGTCACCATCACCAAGAGCATGAAGGGCGCATGCGCGTGCTCGATGGCGACGGCGCCAAGGCCACGAAAGGCGCCCGACACTTTTAAATGCGCCACCACGATCATCATGCCGAGCAGAAGCGTGATGGTGTCGAAATTGATCGCCCGGTACGCATCCTCCATGCTGAGCGCGCCGATGGCGATCATCGCGGCCCCGCCGAGAAGCGCGATCCCTGCCCGGTCGAGGCGCAGGCCGGGGATGCGGCCAATGGCGACACCGGCGTAAGTCAGGATCAGGATCAGCAGTGCCGCCGCGCCCATCAATGTCATCGATAAGAAGTCCTGCCCAGTCTGTGGCACGCCGCTGGCTGTCGGCCCCATTCGTCCGCTTTGCGTGCCTGCTTTAGCGCGATGTCGAGATCGATGACAGCGGGCATGTTGTTGCGCCAAGGATGTCCCATGGCCCAAGGGATGACGGTGCAGCTAACGCAGGTAGAAATCCAGCCTCTGTCGCACAGCTTGGGAAGAATAGATCTGCTCGACGGTCTGCCGTGCCTTGAGGCCCACTGCCGCCCGCAGCGCCGGGTCGGCTTTGAGATCGGCCAGGATGCGCGCCGCCTGCTGCGTCGTTTCGAACAAGAAACCGTTTTCGCCATGCCTGATATGGTCGGAATAACCGCCATACGAATGGCAGACCACGGGCAACCCGCAGGCCATCGCCTCGAACACCACGCGACCGAAGGTTTCCATATGCCAACCGGTGCGATAATAAAACACGTCGAGCGTCTGCAGAAACTCTTCGGCGGAAAATTGGCCGGGTGGGAACAGTTCGAGTTGCGGATGCGGCATGAGGCTGTCCTTGAGCCCTATCCCTCCCTGTATCCGCAAGGCTGTACCTTCGGCCAGCAATGTCTCGTAGAGGGGTATGTCATCGGGATGATGTTTGCCCGGCCCATCGCGGCTCAAGCGTCCGACGGTGAAGGGACGATCCGAACCCAGACGCCGTGGTGAAAAACGTTCGATATCGATCGGAGACGGATGCACGGTGCCATCGACTTGGAGCATCCGTCTCTGAAAATCGGAAATCAGCACCAGTTCGGCGTCGGGCCAGTTCAGCATGCGGGGCATGCGTCTCGTCAGCGAGATGATTTTCGGGTGAAAGGTATTGAAGACATAGATCAGCCGGCGCGGCCGCGGGATCAGGTAAGGCCATATCTTGTTGCGCCAATGAGAGCCGAGAAAGACGTAGGTACCGCCATTCGGTACATCCCACTTCGACAGCGAGACGCGGCGAATCGGGAAATTCCGCATCAACTCGCCGGACACGCTGGAGGAGGTTGCCCACAGATGCACCTCGGAATCGACACTCAACAGCCGGTACAGTTCCAGAGCTTCAAGGTCACTGCCACCGAAGGGGTCCTGAAAGCCGTTGAACAAATGGATCATGGTCGCTGCGCTTTGTTAGCCTGGCCGGCTGTTTGCCGATAGTGAAAATCTGGCCGTTGCCGTGCTGCCCACATGGCGCTCGGAGGCGTTACTTGTCGCCGAGCAGAGCTAACGCAACAGTTACAAAATGGCTGTGAACAGAGATATCCACCTTCAGCTGATATTTAGCTGTCCGAGATATCGGTCGCCCATTAAGCAGGTTACGTCAATACGAGGCACTCGGTGAGTGCTAAGTCGTCCATCTATTGCTCAAAAATATCACTGGCAGCCCAAGCTGCGTCGCCTACCCCTTGCGGAGTCTCGCTATTTGGTTAAGCAAGTTATTTCAAGATCCAAGACAGTAATTATTGACAGATAGCCTGTGGGGGGCATCAATGAAGTATGGTTATTAACCTCGATCGGTCTCCTGATCGACTTGCCCATGTCACGGCTGAATTCGCGAAGGTTGGTGTTTCGTTCGACCGGGTTCCTGCCGTGGACGCGTTGCGTCGACCGGAATTTGCTGCGACTTCACCAAGTTTGACCCCCACGGAAGCGGCTTGTCTTATGAGCCACAAGGTTTGCTGGACCATCATCGCGGATGGTGAAGATGCCTTTGGTGCGATTTTCGAGGATGACGTCCTGTTGTCCGAAGCGGCTGGCCCAATGCTTTCTGATGATGGATGGATTCCGGCCAACGCCGATATCGTCAAGCTGGAAACCTACCTAAGGAAAACCGTCATCGCGATGAAGCGCACCTGCGTCAGTCGGGTGTTTTCGGTGGTTAGGCTATATGGGTTCCACGTCGGAGCGGCCGGGTACATCATTTCGAAGCAAGCAGCGCGCGATCTGATCGCCCGAAGTCTCGATGCGCCCGCCGATCACGTTATCTTCGATCCGGCGCTTCCGACATCGTCAAGCAAAGCGATCTACCAACTGTTGCCGGCACTGTGTGTGCAAAATGACCTTATCCGCGAGAAGGCCTTCGGGTTGACCAGCCTTCTTAATGAGGAGCGGCTCGTGAGAGCCAGAGCAAATTCCGCTCCAAAGCGGAGTCCCGCCGAAAAGCTCCTGGTCGAAGCAAGGCGCATAAGTCGACAGATTTTCGATATCTGCCGCTTCAGGCGTGAGAAAACTATCTCTTTAGCGTGATGACGGCAGCCAAAGCACTGCTGCGCGACGGCCTGCACGAGTCAGCGTGCTGTTCCGAGTCACCCGTCAATGCACGGTGGCGACGCCGGGCGCAGGCGCCGGAGACGTTCCGGCCGGATCGAAGCTGACTTGATCGCGTCCGTTCGACTTGGCCGTGTAAAGCCTTCTGTCGGCAGCGGAGAAAATTTCCTCATATGTGATCGGGCCGGTAAAGCTTGTGCCGCCGATGCTGACGGAAAGCGGACAAGGCCTGCCGCCGGGTGAGAATTCCATCTCCCTGATACGCCGGCGGATGCTTTCGGCAACCACCCGGGATTGCGAGGGATCCACGCCGGGCAGAAACACGCCGAATTCTTCGCCGCCGATGCGGCCGACGATATCGCTGCCACGCAGTTGCCCCTTGATCGCCTGCGCTATCAGTTTGAGGGCCTGATCGCCGCAATCATGGCCCAGGCGGTCATTGATCGACTTGAAGTGGTCGGCGTCGATGATCAGCAGCGCCCCCGAACGGGTCTGCTCCTGCTTGCGGGTCTGCTCGAGATAGGCTTCGACCAGCATCGAGAAGGCGCCACGGTTCAGCACCGCCGTCAGGCTGTCGGTCGCGGCGATGACGCTGAGATCGCGCTGCGCGATGGCCAGCTGGCGAATCTTCCACATCAGGAAAAACAGAAACGAGCCGCCCAGCACCAAAGGCAGCATCAGGTCGGTCATCTGCGCCCGCCACACGGCCTCGGGCGAAAGATAGGGAAAATTGAAGGAATCGACGAAGAACGCCACGGCAATGAAGAATGCCGTACCGACTGCCGTGACAGCGATCACCCTGCCCCAGCTCGTCGGCGACAGATCGAGCTTCATCGCGTTCAACTCCGTTAGCCGTCGCTACTATGACGCACCAACCCAAACAAATTGATAAGACTTTCCCTCCAATTCGATGTCGGCGGCGGAATCAAATCCACCGGCCAACCAGCCCCTGCCTATGACTTGCGACAGACGCTTGGGCAGACGCCACAGGACGGCCGCTGGAAAGCAGCCATCCTGTTTCAAAGTGTGAAGGCGTGGGCCAATTGCCGGCCGGGCAAGGGCAAAACGGCGCGCGAAGCCAGATCGCCCGTCGTCAGTTGAGCGTCGATTCACCCAGCGCATCGACGACAAAGGATGCCGCGATCAGGTCGTCGGCATCGAGACGCAGGGAGCCTCCGTCGCCTCCCATGGCTGAAGCCACTTTTTGAAAGGTCTTCATTTCGTATTCCGTGATCCGGGCGTCCTGCATCCTGGCCCTGAGATCGGCAATGCGCCGATCGAGGGCCGAAGATATCCCTATTTCTCGCTTCGACATGGCAACACTCCTCCCCACCCTTGTTTGCCTCCCGCCTGTCCACTTTTATATGAGGGTCCGCGAATACAGCGGGCCGAACGCGCCGTGCGCGGGAAGGTTCCGAAAAGGCCGAGTAACGAAATAATACGATGGCGCCGAGCCACGCCCGCGGACTTTTCTATATCAGACGCAGCTAATCCTTGACGCCGGCAGATGCCGCCCCAGAATCAGAGCATGGCAATAAAGTCGGCGACGAGGTGGCGGTCATGGCGACGGTGCTGAAGCGCGTCACGAAGGACCGCGTCAGCGTGTCGATCCCCGGTCTTCCGCATTCGGTCATTGATCCGGCAACCAGGCTGACCAGGGGCCAGCAGATGGAATTGCCCGGGGACGTTTCGCGGATCGACGGCGACAAGGTCACGGTGTCGCTCGGGACAATGGTCACGGTGGATCTGGACAAGGTGCGCGTGGTGCAAAGCCGTGTCCCGCCGAAGCGAAGGACCGTCAGGATGTGAACAAGCGAAGCGCCACCGTCTCAGGGATACAACCCCTTACACCCCAGCAGTGCAGAGCTGCACGAGCGATCCTGAAGTGGTCGCAGGTGCGACTCGCCGCGAAGTGCGGCCTCAGCGAAGGAACGATTGGCAGTTTTGAGAGCGGGCGAAGGATTCCCAGTCCCGCCAAGCTGGCTGCCATCCGTCGAGGCTTGGAGGCAGCGGGCGTGGTTTTCATCGATCAGAAGACCGCAGTGACAAAGAGCGGTCCGCCTGGCGAAACTATTAGTGGAACATAATTTAGATATCGCTGTTAGGTCGTAAATGGGAGGCGCGCGATGTCACAACATGAAATCGGCATTGTTTCGGACTGGTCGAAATTGGTGGCGGACGATCCTCTGATCGCCGCCGATATAACCCAGCGCCTTTCTGTGCGCGCTTGCAATGACAACGCTGCCACCGCCGCCGACGTCCCGTCGCCCGGCACCGAAACGTTTCGGGGTCCCGACATTACCAGCCTCGCAACACCCACCGAGTATCCTCGGCCGATCGTGCTCCTAGCGACGATCTATGCGTCGACGGTCCTGGGGGTAACGCTGCTTCTGGCGGCAGCGGTCTGAGCGCACGAGACCTGATACCGCTCTCTGAAAGCCCATGTCTCCGGTATAAACCGTAACCTATGTGTCCGGAACGGACCGATAGGCTTTGGCGATCCCGACAGGATTCGAACCTGTGACCATCGGCTTAGAAGGCCGGTGCTCTATCCAGCTGAGCTACGGGACCGCTGGCCGGCCGTTGGGCCGGCTGGATATTCTGGCGCCGGGCGCCGTTCAATGCGTCCAGGGCGTCCTGCGGTCATAGCGGAAATTCTCCGCATAGGAAATCTGGCGGCGCTTGGTCTCTTTCGGCTCTTCGACGCGGAAAGCGAGCCCTTGCTTTTCGGCGTAGGCGACCGCCTCTTCGCGCGTGTCGAAGCTAAGCCTGATCTGGCTTCTCATGTCTGCCGACGTCGTATAGCCCATCAGCGGGTCGATCTTCTTGCGCGACTCGGGATCGAATTCCAGCACCCAGTAACCGGTCTTGGCCTTGCCGGACTGCATCGCGGTTTTGGCTGGGCTGAAAATGCGCGCGGACATGGCCACCTCGTTGTTGTGCAAGGCAGCATCGCCACCCTTCGCCCGTCATTACTGCGCAATGCGCACGGCGGCAAGGTTTTTGCTCTCGCAGGTTTTTGCACTTGCCATGCACCACCGAAATGAATAGGCAACAGACCGTTCGGAGTGTAGCGCAGCCTGGTAGCGCATCTGGTTTGGGACCAGAGGGTCGGGAGTTCGAATCTCTCCACTCCGACCATCCCCTCACAGCCCAATGCCCGGCGCAGCCATACGGTTCACTTGCTGCGGCTCCGGCCGTGTGTCCGGCGCCGCGGTTCGGCAAACAGGGGGGTCAGATGCTTGGAATCGATGCCTGGGTGTCGCTTTTCGGACCGGCCTACTTTGCCTATGCCGGCATAACGGTTCCGGTCATGGTGACGTGGGCAATTGCCTGCGCCGCACTGGCGATGTGGAACAACCGTGAAAGCCGCAGACAGGCGAGGCAGGCCCCGGGCGCCGTGGTCTCCCGCTCCTGGCGTGTCAGTATCGGGATGTTTGTGCTGGTCGCCGCCGGCTATATCGCCGCTCACTCTGCCGTCTATCTCGCAGTCCGTCATTTCGCCAGAATGTGGCTCTGAGACCGGCCTCTCAGGCTAGATCTCGAACTCGCCCTGCCCTTCATCCATGGCACTGACGGTTTCGGCTGCCAGCGCCCTGGTGATCGGCGTCTTGCGTTCGAGCGCGGTCCGGTCGAGCCGCTCCACCACGCGCATCGCTGTCGCCAGCGAGCGCTCGATGCGGCGGACCAGATATTGCACGACATGCGGTTCGACCTCGATCTGACGGTCGGCGAAGAGTTTTGTGATGACGCCTGCCAGCAGGAGATCGTCGGGCTCATGAATTTCGACTGTCGCAGCCGCCTTCAGCCGCGAGGCAAGATCAGGCAGGCCAACACCCCAGGCCGAGGGAAAGCGGCGCGCCGTCAGAAGCAGTTGCGAGCCGGCACCACGCACCGCATTGATCAGATGGAACAGGCCTTGTTCGTCAACCGTCCCGGTATCGACATCGTCGATCAGCGCCGGCCGCGCGCCGAGATTGGCGATGCTGTCGCCGATGCGCCTGGCGTCGACCGCCGCCGCATTGGCACGGGCGCGCCAGATCGAGGCCAGATGCGTCTTGCCAGAACCCGCGGGACCGGCCAGCACCACCACCGGCGATGGCCAGTCCGGCCAGCGGTCGACCAGCGCAACCGCCTGGTTGTTGGTGCCGGAGACGACGAGTTCGTCACGCGAATAGCCGGTGCCATGGCCGAGGTCGAGCGGCAACTGGCGCGGCGGGTCGGTTGGCTGGGCAGTCACTTCAGCGACGCGGTTGCGTGCGGTGGCCGCCGCCGCGATCGGCCGGAAGCTGCGGCACAGGTGCCGCGCCGCGGCCCTTGTAGAGCGGCGATTCGAGATAGCGGGCTATTGCGAACCGCACCAGCACGGCGACGGCGGCCGAAGCCGGCACCGCGATCAACAAGCCGACGAAGCCGAACAGCGCGCCGAAGGCAAACAGCGAAAACATCAGCCATACCGGGTGCAGGCCGACGCTCTTGCCGACCAGCCGCGGCTGCAGGATGTTGCCCTCGATGAACTGGCCGATGAAGAACACGACCGCGACCGCGACGATCATCGTCCAGTCCGGCCAGAACTGGACGAAGGCGACGCCGACGGCCAGCACCAGCCCGGTCAGCGAACCGACATAGGGGATGAAGGAAATCAGCCCGGCGAACAGGCCGATGAGGATGCTGAAGTTCAGTCCGGTCAACGTCAGCCCGGTGGCATACATGGCGCCCAGCACCAGGCACAGCGTGCCCTGGCCACGCACGAAGCCTGCCGTGGCGGTGTTGATGTCCCGTGCGATGGCGCGCACGGTCTGGACGTTGTCGCGTGGCACCCAGCCGTCGATGACCGCCACCATGCGGTCCCAGTCGAGCAGCATGTAGAAGGCGACCACCGGTGTCACCACGAACAGGCTGACCACAGAAACCAGCGCCATGCCGGAACTCCACAGCGAGGTGAAGACGGTGGTGACAAAACCGAAGCCGGAGGTCAGCAGCGAATTCAGCCCGTCGCGCAAGCTATTGGCGTTGACGCCGAACTTCTGCTCCAGCCATTTCGGATCGAACGAGGTGATCAGGCTTTGCAGCCGGGTCAGATATTCCGGCAATTTGCCCGCGAAATCGGCCATCTGCGTGGCCAGAACCGGAATGAGGATGACAAAGGCCAGGACCAGCACGATGAGGAAGGTGATGAGGATGACCACCGTCGCCATGAAACGCGACAGGCCGAGCCGCTGCAGCCGGTCGGCAACGGGATCGAGGAAATAGGCAAGCACCATGCCGGCGACGAAGGGCAGCAGGATGGCGCTGAAGACATAGAGGAAAAGCGCCAGCAGCGCGGCGCCGGCCAGCCAGAAGAAGATCTGGCGGCGAAAGGTCGCGGACGCGGCGATGTCGGCGGCCGCGGCCTCGATCGCCGCCGCTTCTGTCTCGGATGTCCGGAGTGGAGCCTTCGTCATGTCAGCTCATGTGCCTCAGCCAAGTCACGAGATAGGCTGCGGCCGAAGCCACGGTCAAGACCCCGGACAGCAATATGAGAACCGGCCTCAGCGGGTCGAGATGAACCGACAGGGCAAGTTCACCCAGCACAACCGCCGCCAGCACGATCTGGATGGCGGTGTTGGCCTTCGACACGAAAAGCGGTTTCATCTCGACCGGATGGGCCATGACGGCGGACAGCAGGACCGCGCAGACGATCAACGCGTCGCGCGACACCATGGTGACGACCAGCCACAGCGGCAATTGCCCGATGAGGCCCATGACCACGAACACCGAAACCAGCAGCAGCTTGTCGGCGATCGGATCGAGATAGGCGCCGAGCGTGGACTGCTGATTGAAACGGCGGGCGATGAAGCCATCGACGCCGTCCGAAATGCCGGCGACGAGGAACCCGGCAAAAGCCCAGTCCCAGCGCGCCTGCAGCATCGCCAGCACCACCGCCGGCACCAGGACAAGGCGCAGGATGGTGATCAGGTTGGGGATGGTCAAATGCCTGGCACCTCCTCTTGGTCGGAGATAGATGATGAAGATGGCGGGTGGCAACAAGGGAGGAGCTGCCGATCTGCCCGCACGGGAGCGGCCTTCAGCTTGGCTTTCGCCAATCACGAGCGCCTGTACGTGCGCGCTGTCCACGGTTTTGTAGGCCGAGATGGCCGTTATCCTTGCGGACAGAAACCGTTCATGCGAAGAGCCCGCGACAAGGAAAATTGCTGAACGGGCACCAGAAATGAGCAAGCGCGACGTGAACAAGCGCAAGAACGGGCTCACCTATGCCGAGGCCGGTGTCGATATCGATGCCGGCAATCTCATGGTCGAGAAGATCAAGCCGCTGGTGCGCGCGACGCGCCGGCCGGGCGCCGATGGCGAGATCGGCGGTTTCGGCGGCCTGTTCGACCTCAAGGCGGCCGGGTTTACCGATCCGGTGCTGGTGGCGGCCAATGACGGCGTCGGCACCAAGCTAAAGATCGCCATCGATGCCGGCAAGCACGACACGATCGGCATCGACCTCGTCGCCATGTGCGTCAACGACATCGTCGTGCAAGGTGCTGAACCGCTGTTCTTCCTCGATTATTTCGCCACCGGCAAGCTCGATCCCGACCAGGGTGCCGCGATCGTCGGCGGCATTGCCGAGGGCTGCCGCCAGGCCGGCTGCGCGCTGATCGGCGGCGAGACCGCCGAGATGCCCGGCATGTATCACGGCAACGACTACGACCTCGCCGGCTTTGCGGTGGGTGCCGCCGAACGCGGCCAATTGCTGCCCACCGATGACATTGTCGAAGGCGACGTGCTGCTGGGCCTGGCTTCCTCCGGCCTGCACTCGAACGGCTATTCGCTGGTGCGCCGCATCGTCGCCGTCAGCGGCCTGTCGTGGAGCGATCCGGCACCGTTCAACGACGAGGCCACTCTGGCCGAAGCACTGCTCGAGCCGACCCGCATCTACGTCAAGTCGATTCTCAAGGCGATCCGCAACACGCATGGTATCAAGGCGCTCGCCCACATCACCGGCGGCGGCTTCCCGGAAAACATTCCACGCGTGCTGCCCAAGGATTTTTCGGCCGAGCTCGACCTCGAGGCGATCGACGTTCCTCCCGTGTTTTCGTGGCTGGCCAAGACCGGCGGCGTGGCGCCGGAAGAAATGATGCGCACCTTCAATTGCGGCATCGGCATGATCCTGGCGGTCGCGTCCGGCCAGGCAGCGCAGGTCGCGGCCGTGCTACAGGAGGCCGGCGAGACGGTGACGCCGATCGGCCGCATCGTGCCGCGCCGCGACGCAGGCGTCATCTATCGGGGCTCGATCGGCCTATGAGCGCGCAGAGGAAACGCACCGTTGTCCTGATCTCGGGACGCGGCTCCAACATGACCGCGCTGATTGCCGCGGCCAGCGACCCGTCGTTCCCGGCCGAGATCGTCGGTGTCATTTCCGATAAGGCGGATGCCGCCGGGCTCGGCATCGCCAGGGCGCGCGGCATCGCCACGCAGGTCGTCTCGCGTGCGGACCACGGCAGCAAGCAGGCGCATGACGCCGCCATCGACGCGGCCCTTACCGCCTTCAACGCCGAGATCGTGGCGCTGGCCGGCTATATGCGCATCCTCAGCCCCGGCTTCGTCCAGAAATGGCAGGGCCGCATGATCAATATCCACCCTGCCCTGCTGCCGGCCTTCAAGGGGCTCGACACCCATGCGCGCGCGCTGGCCGCCGGCATCCGCATCCATGGCTGCACCGTGCACTTCGTCACCTCCGAGATGGATGACGGCCCGATCATCGCACAGGCAGCCGTGCCGGTGATGGTCGGCGACACCGCCGATACATTGGCAGCCCGCGTGCTGAAGACTGAACACCGGCTCTATCCGCTGGCGCTGGGGCTGGTCGCCGAAGGCAAGGCGCGCATGGAGTCCGGCCGCACCGTGCTTGCCCACTTTGCCGACGATGCCGACAACGGCACCTCGGTGGTGATGGCCCCGGATCCGCTGCGCGAGGAAGCCGACCTCGAGCATCTGGCGCGCATCACGCCTTGAGCTTAGAGCGGCGATGAAACAGCTTCTCCTGCTTCGTCACGCCAAATCCAGCTGGGACGACCCTGATCTCGATGATTTCGACCGGCCCTTGGCCGAACGCGGAGTGAAGGCAGCCCGGTTGATGGGGCGCGAGCTTGCGACGCGCGGCTGGCTGCCGGACCTGGCGCTGGTGTCGGCGGCGCTGCGCACCCGCGACACCTGGCGGCTTGTGGCGGCGGAATTGCCCGTCCCGCCCCAGGTCGCATTCCTCAAGGCGCTGTACGATGCTTCAGCGGCGGACATTCTGAGCCAGATTGGTCAAACCGACGCTTCGAGCGGCAGCTTGCTGGTAATTGGCCACAATCCGGGCCTGGAGCAGTTGGCCAGACAGCTTGCCGGGCCGGGGTCAGACGCCAAGGCGATCGCAAGACTTGAGGAAAAATTCCCGACGGGAGCCCTCGCCCGGGTGGTCTTCAAAGGCGATTGGTCCGTCGTGTCCCCCGCCCGGCTGACACATTGCTTGCGGCCCAAGGACCTGGGCCCGCGGCCGAAGGACCTGGGCTAGTGTCCATGGCAGGTGCGGCGGGTCAAGCCCGCCGCACATCCGCTTGAGCCGTCAGTTTCCCCAGTTGCCCTGACTGGATTCCGGCTGGACCGAATCGGGCGTCAGCGTGAGGTCGCGGTGCTTGACCTGCCTGTGGGTCGAAGCCGTGTAGCTGTGGTCGACATTGACCGCGTGCGAGGTGACGGCCGGCTGATTGACATTGTCCGAACCATAGTTGTCGCTGCCGGCAAAAGCGGCACCAGTGGCAACGAGGATGGCGGCGGCGGCAAGAGCGATCCTGTTCATTCTATTTACTCCGGTATTCCTGATTCTGTCCGTCTAGTGGCGTGCCCCTGGGGAGGAAATTTCGCGTCGCTCGGACAGCCTCGATCTGGGTTTTTCGTGCGCCGACTTCCAATCACGAAGACGTTCCCTCACGCGCGGCATCGGGACCTCGAACGTCGGCCAAGGGATTGAGCTCACCCTGTTTTATCAATTTATCTCAGACGCTTATAAGGAGGGTGCCTGACGCATGATGCGGCGGTTCATCGAGCCAGCGCTCGCCATCCGTTCACGATTCGTCAACATAAATTGAACCAGCTGGTTCGATTTACGATCGGCGCTCCGACACCGATGCCGTCGGCCGAAATCCTGCTCATGCATAAAAAACAAGAGCGGCGGGCAAAGCCCACCGCTCTTTGTGGTCGCAGACTTCAGAAATCAACGACCCCAGATGCCCTGGCCCGACTGAGCCGGCACGTTGGCATTGGCATCACCCTGCGTCTTTACGGACTTCGGGATCGAGCCGGTGTGCGTGGTGTCGATGTCGGACACGGACTGGTTCGCAACAGGCTGGTTGGCGTTGTAAGAGCCGTAGTTGTCGCTGCCGGCAAAAGCGGTGCCCGTGGCAACGAGGATGGCGGCAGCGGTAAGAGCGATCTTGGTCATTTTAATTTACTCCTGAGTTCAAGGTTGGGTCGATATCGGCAGTCGCGATTAGCGGCCGAAGAGGTTGCGGTCAGCGCCCTGCGAAGCGGGAGCCTGGACGG
>NZ_JBVVQG010000013.1:0-105389 GCF_055811095.1 Mesorhizobium sp. WSM4833 | reverse complement strand
CTGCCGGCAAAAGCAGTGCCCGTGGCAACGAGGATGGCGGCGGCGGTAAGAGCGATCTTGGTCATTTTAATTACTCCTGAGTTCAAGTTTGGGTCGATATCGGCAGTCGCGATTAGCGGCCGAAGAGGTTGCGGTCAGCGCCCTGCGAAGCGGGAGCCTGGACGGTCTGCGTCGACTTGGAGACCGAAGCGGTGATCGAATGGTCGACAGCGACGGCAGGCTGATTGGCGTTGGCCGAGCCATAATTGTCGCTGCCGGCAAAAGCAGTGCCCGTGGCAACGAGGATGGCGGCGGCGGTAAGAGCGATCTTGGTCATTTTAATTACTCCAGTATTTGTCATGTCCGTCTAGTGGCGTGCCCTTGGGAGGAATTTCGCGTCGCTCGGACCACCCCGAGATGGGCTCGCCCTGCCGCGGATTCCAATCACGAAGATGTTCCCCCGCGGCTCGAATCCAGGCCTTGAAATTTGACACAGGGCCTCGGCGGTCATAATTTAACTGTTTGAAATCAGACAGTTAATCGATAACGCCCATCACCAGGCGCGACCGCTCGCCAGGCCGGCGTTCACCATCTGCTACACAGTGCGTCAACAGAAATCGAACTGAACGGTTCGGTTTGAAGCGATTGCGCACCATCTGAACTTCTGGATCTCCTACATTTGCCTTGCGGTTGGATCGAGATTATCGCTTGTGCACGATCATCAATCGGGCGCGACTTGGCGGCGCCAGTTGAAGAAGTGGCGGAAATCCGGGTGACCTGCACCCCAGGACAGCGATAGAAATGCGGTTGCTGCTTGTAGAAGACAATCGCGAGCTGGCGGATTGGCTGGGCAAGACCCTGCGTCAGGCGAACTATGTCGTCGACATCGTCCATGATGGCGAGGATGTCGAACACGCGCTCGCCGCCGGTGACCACGCGCTTGTCATCCTCGACCTTGCGCTGCCGCGCATGAGCGGGCTGGAGGTGCTGCGAATGTTGCGGACGCGCGGCAACCGGGTGCCGGTGATCGTGCTGACCGCAAACGCCAGTCTCGACGGCCGGGTCAAGGGCCTCAATGAGGGCGCCGACGACTATCTGGCCAAGCCCTTCCAGATCGAAGAGCTCGAAGCACGAATCCGCGCGCAATTGCGCCGTGCCAATGACCGCACCGCGCCGGTCGTTGCCTGCGGTGATCTCGTCTTCGACACCAACACGCGGCTGTTTTCGCTTGCCGGCGAGGCGATGGCGCTGACACCGCGCGAGCATGCCGTGCTTGAGCAATTGATGGTCAAGGCCGGACGCACGGTGAGCAAGGCGGCATTGTCGGCCGCGATCTACGATTTCGAGACCGACGCCGATCCCAGCGCCATCGAGATCTACGTGCACCGCGTGCGCAAGAAGCTCGAAGGGTCGCGGGTCCAGATCGCCACACTGCGTGGCCTCGGCTACCTCTTGCGCCAAGACGATTTGGCGCCGTGACGATCCTGGCGCCATGAGGATCAACAGCCTCCGCCTGCAATTGCTGGCATGGGTGGTGCTGCCGCTTGCCGGGCTCGCGACCATCAACCTGTGGACCAGCCAGCGCAACGCACTGGCGACCGCGGACCTGGTCACCGACCGGATGCTCGTCGGATCGGCGCGGGCGATTGCCGAGCAGGTCGCCATGGTCGACGGCGTGCTCGATGCCACGGTGCCCCCGGCGGCGATCGAGATGTTCGACACCGGCGACCGCGACAGCGTCTACTATCGCGTCGAGACAGCCGGCGGGCGGCTGCTGACCGGATATCCCGACCTGCCCGAAGCGCCGCAGCATGCCAGTGTCGAGGCCCCCTACCGCGATCACCAGCTGCGGCTCCTGACCCTTGGCCATGCGGTGATCGGCGCCGGCAACGACTCGCCAATATCAGTCACCGTGGGCGTCACCCTTGCCGGCCATGACGCCATGGTCAAACAGCTTTGGTTCAGCGCCTTTGCCCAGCAACTGGCGCTGGTGGCGATTGCCGGCGTGTTCGTGCTGCTCGGCTTGCGTCGCGGCCTGGCGCCGTTGATCCGGCTGCGCGATGCGGTACGCTCGCCAAACCGCAGCGACCTTGACCCCGTCGAAGTGCCCGGTGCGCAAAGCGAGATCCGCCCGCTGATCGACGCCCTCAACGCCTACATGGAGCGCGTGCGGGCGCAGATGGCGGCGCAACGCCGCTTCATCGCCAATGCGGCGCACCAGCTGCGCACGCCCCTGGCGCTGCTGTCGACACAGGCAAGCTATGCGCTTCGCGAAAGTGCCGCCGATGCCCGCCAGGAGGCGCTGGTGGCGCTGCAGGCGAGTTCCGGCAAACTGGCGCGGCTGGCCGAACAGCTCTTGACCCTGTCACGCGCCGAGCCAGGCAGCCGGCGGCCGCGCGCCGACCGCATTGACCTGGCGGAAGCCGCCCGGCACGTGCTGGAAACCCTGGCGCCAACGGCCATCGATCGCAAAATAGATCTCGGCCTCGAGGAGGCTGGCCCCGTTCCGGTCATCGGCGACGGCACCATGCTGCGCGAGATGATCGTCAACCTCGTCGACAACGCGCTGCGCTACTCCCGGGCTGAGGGCAGTGTCACGGTGAAGCTGGCGGCCATCGACGGCGAAGCCGTGCTGACGGTCGCCGACGACGGGCCTGGCATTCCGGCGGACGAGCGAGACCATGTCTTCGAGCGCTTCTACCGTATTGCCGGTTCGACCGAGGAAGGCAGCGGGCTGGGGCTCGCCATTGTACGCGAGGTCGTCGAAAATGCCGGCGGCCGCGTCACCCTTGGGGATGGCGCGGCCGGCGGTCTGTTGGTTGAGGTCAGGCTGCCGCTGGCCTGACCGGTCAGGCTGCCCCTGGTCTGACCGATCACGTTCCCTGCTCGTTGAACGGCGCCGGCCGCCACTTCACGACATAGTTCTCGAAGCGGGTGATGATGAACTCCACCACCAGCGCCATGACAGCCAGGATGATCATCGCGGCGAACACGCCATTGGCGTTGAAGGCGCCCTGCGCGGTCGAGATCAGCAGGCCCATGCCTTGCTTGGCGCCGAGGAACTCGCCGACCACCGCGCCGACCAGCGCGAAGCCGAAGCTGACATGCAGGCTGGCGAGGATCCAGCTCATCGCCGAAGGAATGATGACGGTGCGGGTGATCTGGAACGGCGAGGCGCCAAGGATCTGGGCATTGGCGATCATTGCCCTGTCGGCCTCGCGCACACCCTGGAAGGCGTTGGCGAAAACAACGAAGAACACCATCACCACGGCAAGCGCCACTTTGGACGCCATGCCGAGGCCGAGCGCGATGATGAACACCGAGCCGAGCACGACGCGCGGCACCGAATTGGCGATCTTGATGTAGATCGAAAAGACATCCGCCAACAGCCGATTGCGGCCGAGGATGATGCCGGCGGCGATGCCGCCAAGGGCACCGATGACAAAGCCGAGGAAGGTTTCCTCCAGCGTCACGTAGATCTGCAGCCAGAGTGGGCCTTGCGAGGTGCCTTCGGTGATCCACGACCAGATCTGCTGCCAGATGCCAGAAGGGCTGGCGAAGAAGAACGGGTCGATGATGTTGTAGTCGGCGCCGAGTTCCCACAGGCCAAGGAAGACGACCAGGATCGCCAGGCGCAAGGAGATGACAAGCGCGTCGCGGCGGCGCAGCCTTGCCCTCGCCCGGGCTTCGGCAACGGCGATGGAAGCATCGCGGACGGCGGCCTGGTTGGCGGTCGGAGAGATTGCGGTCATGCTGTTTCTCCTTTCAATGTCCGGTCTGCAAGGTCCGGCTCTGGCCGAGCTGCACTTCCTCGCGCAGATCGTTCCAGATCACCTTGGCGATCTCGACGAAGTTCGGGTCGTAGCGGATGTCGGCCATGACGCGCGGGCGCGGCAGGTCGATGCGGTAGACGCTCTTGACCGTGCCCGGCCCAGCGGTGAGCACATAGACCTTGTCGGCCAGCGCCACCGCCTCCTCTAGGTCGTGGGTGACGAAGACAACCGAGGATTTCTGCTCCGACCACAGATCCAGCAATTCGTCCTGCATGGCGGTGCGCGTCTGCATGTCGAGCGCGCTGAACGGCTCGTCCATCAAAAGGATCTTGGGCTGGTTGATGAAGGTCTGCGCCAGCGCGACGCGCTTGCGCATGCCGCCCGAAAGCTGGTGCGGATAGTGCTTCTCGAAGCGGCCGAGGCCGACGCGGGCGATCCAGTCGCGGGCGCGGTCGTAGGCCTGCGCCTTTGGCGTGCCGCGATAAAGTGGACCGGCGGCGACATTGTCGATGACACTGCGCCAGGGAAACAGCGCATCCGCCTGGAAGACAAAGCCGATGTCCCGGCTGATATCGGTGACCGGCGTGCCCATGACGCGGACATTGCCGGTCGTCGGCCGCAACAGGCCGGTGACCAGGTTGAGCGTCGTCGACTTGCCGCAGCCGGTCGGCCCGACGACGCAGGCGAACTCGCCGCGCGCCACGGTCATCGTGAAATCGCGGATCGCCGTCATCATGTGCCCGTCGGGCGTGACGAAACGCAAGGTCACATCATCGATGGCGATCGCGGCGTCGGCTTGTGGCGCGGCCTGAGACAGCTTCTCGGCCGCCATGGGTTGCACTTGCATGGCGCACTCCTGTCGCAATGGGGCAAGGGAGCCCGCGGCAGTGCCACGGATCTCCAGGTGTTCGGGAGGCCGCGCCGCTGCCTTCTTGATTCAAGCAGCCGGCGCAAGTCCTTGTTATTCAACGAGTGGTAGGCTGGCGCCGCTATTTGGCGGCGTCGACGAATTCGGTCGTGTAGGTCTTCGACAGGTCGATCTGCTTGCCTTGCAGGCTCTTCGAGAATGTCGAGAGAACCTTGAGCACGGTCGGCGGACCATCGGCCGGCATGCGGCCATCCGGCGTGAACATCGCCTTGCCGCCGGCCAGCCCCTGCACGTAAAGGTCCCGGTTGCCGGCATAATAATCCTTCGGCATCTTGTCGGCGATCTCTTCGGCCGAATGCGTGGCGATGAATTTCATCGTCTTGACGAAGGCATTGGCGAGCTTCTGTGCCTCATCCTTGTGGCCTTCCAGCCAAGAGGACTGGACATAGAAGGACGCCGCCGGATAGTCGCCGCCCAGCGCTTCCTTGGTCTTTTCGGGCGTGCGCATGTCGACCAGGATGCTTGCCTCGCCGGTCTTGAGCAGTTTGGCGATGGTCGGCTCGGTGGTCATGCCGGCCTGGATCTGGTCCTGCTTGACGGCGGCGATGAAGGTGTTGCCGGCGCCGACCGGCAGCAGCGTGTAGTCGCCGGGCTTCAGGCCGCTGCGCACGGCAAGATACTGGGTCAGGAAATCGGTCGAGGAGCCGAGACCGGTGACGCCGAGCGTGGCGCCCTTGAAATCGGCGGGCGACTTGATCTCCGGGTGCTTGGCGGAGACCAGCTCGACCTCACCAGGCGCTTGGCTGAACTGGACGATCGACTGGATGTATTTGCCCTTCGACTGCAGGTCGACGGTGTGATCGTAGAAGCCGACAACGCCTTGGACGGCACCGGCCAGCAGTTCATTTTCGGCCTCGACCCCGGCGCGCGAGTTGAGCAGTTCGACATCGAGCCCCTGGTCCTTGAAGTAGCCGAGCTGCTGGGTGAGCACGGCAGGCAGATAGATCTGCTTTTCCATGCCGCCGACGATGATGGTGATTTTGTCGGCAGCCGAAGCCACCGTGGCGCTTGTGGCTGCAATAGCAAGGGTTAGCGCCGCTGTGCGCAGGGCGCACTTCGAGATGAAACCGGTCACGAAACTTCCTCCACTTGGGCGGCGCGCCATCCCGGCTGCGCCGCATTCCTCCTTACCGGCCGCTCCCGCACCGGTCACACGGCGAACGCCGCAATGACTTCATGGCACGCCCAAGCTTTCAGCTGGCTTTCAGTCGTTTTAACGGCCGTTGAAATGGAATCCGTTGTGGCTGCCGGTCACGGAGCGCCGAAACCGAGAACGTCGCGCATGTCGTATTCGCCGGGCGGGCGTCCCTCGAGCCAGAGCGCGGCGGCAATGGCGCCGCGGGCGAACATGACGCGGTCGCCGGCCGCATGCGACAAGGTCACAAGCTCGCCGTCGACACAGAAGCTCACGCTGTGTTCGCCGATGATGCTGCCGCCACGCACCACCGCGAAGCCGATCTCGCCGGCAAGCCGCGCGCCGGCAACGCCATCGCGAACATGCCGCGCCACCGCGTCGAGCTCGACCTTGCGGCCGCCGGCCACGGCCTGGCCAAGCATCAAAGCGGTACCTGACGGCGCGTCGATCTTGTGTCGGTGATGCGCCTCGAAGACCTCGGCGTCCCAGTCTTCGGGATCGAGCGCTGTCGCCGCCTGTTCGACCAATCCGACCAGCATGTTCAGCCCCAGCGAAAAGCTGCCGGAGCGCACGATGGCGATGGTCTTCGCGGCCTCGGCGATGTCGGCGAATTCAGTCGCATCGAAACCGGTCGATCCGATGACCAGGGCCGGCCCGCCGCGGGCGGCGCAAAACCTTGCCAGGTCAGCCGAGGCCGCCGGCGTCGTGAAGTCGATGACCACATCGGCCGTGGCAAGCGCCTCCTCGCGGCTGACCAGCCCATCGCCGACAGCGCCGGGCCGATGGAACCGCGCAGCGAGCGCCAGCCGTGGATCGACCCGCACGGCGTCCGTCATCTGGCGGCCCATGCGGCCGAGCGCGCCGGCGATGGCGATCCTGATCGGCGGCTGCGGCATGGCCTCGGCTATTTCCACATGCCGCGCATGCGTGCGCCGATGTCGACGCGCACCTCCGGCCGGGCCGCCCTGCCCTGTGCTGCCTGTGCGCTCGGCCACGACACCTGCTGGAATGCGGCAAGGATCGAAGCCGGGATGAAACGGGTGCGCGAGGCATAGAGATGGCGGTCGCCGCGCGCCGCCTGGCCATGTGGAAAGAAACGCTGCGGCATGACCAGGTTGAGATTGTCCTTGGCCCGCGTCATTGCCACGTAGAGCAGCCGGCGCTCCTCCTCGATGTCCTCCTTGGTGCCGACGCCGAGATCGGCCGGGATGCAGCCATCGACGGTGTTGAGCACGAAGACATTTTTCCACTCCTGGCCCTTGGCCGAGTGGATGGTCGACAGGATCAGATAATCCTCGTCGCGATGCGGCGGCCCAGCCTGGTCGCTGGTGGCGTCCGGCGGATCGAGCGTCAGTTCGGTCAGGAAGCGCTCGCGCGAGGCATAGCCCGAGCCGATCTGCTCAAGTTGCAACAGGTCGGCCCGGCGCGTCGTCGCGTCCTCGTGGATGCGTTCCAGATGCGGCTCGTACCACAGCCTGATCTGTTCGAGGTCGGCCGGCCATCTGGCGCCGGCGCGCAGGCCGGAATAGAGCGAGACGAAGCCAGGCCAGTCATCGGCAGCGCGTTGCGGCGGACGCCAGCCGGCCAGCCCCATGGCCTCGTCCAGCGCCGTCGTCATGGTCTCGACGATCTGCGCGGCGGCCGAAGGGCCGATGCCAGGCAAGAGTTGCAATACGCGAAAACCGGCGACACGGTCGCGCGGATTTTCGGCAAAGCGCAGCACCGCCAGCACATCCTTGACATGGGCGGCATCGAGAAACTTCAGGCCTCCGAATTTGACGAAGGGAATGTTGCGCCGCGTCAGTTCGATCTCCAGCGGCCCGCTGTGATGCGAGGCGCGAAACAGCACCGCCTGGGATTTCAGCGCTGTGCCCGCCTCGCGCTCGGCCAGGATGGTGTCGCAGACGAAATTGGCCTGCTCGACTTCGTCGCGCACGGTCACCAGTTTTGGCCTGTCGCTGGATTTGCGCTCCGACCACAGGTTTTTGGTGAAGCGCTCCGAGGCTTCGCCGATCACCGCGTTGGCGGCAGCAAGGATGGTCTCGGTCGAGCGGTAATTGCGCTCCAGCATCACCACGTCGGCGGCTTGCGCGAACTGATTGGGGAAGTCGAGGATGTTGCGAACCTCGGCGGCGCGGAACGAATAGATCGATTGCGCATCGTCGCCCACCACCGTCAGCCCGGCGCCGTCGGGTTTCAGCGCCATGAGGATCGAAGCCTGCAGGCGATTTGTGTCCTGGTATTCGTCGACCAGCACATGGTCGAAACGCCCGCCCAGATGCGCTGCTATCTCGGGCTCCGCCGCCATCTGCGCCCAGTAGAGCAGCAAATCGTCGTAATCGAGCACGTTTTGCGCCTGCTTGGCCTCGACATAACCGGCGAACAATTCTTTCAGCTGCTCCGCCCAGCCGGCGCACCAGGGAAAGGCGGAACCCAACACCTCGTTGAGCGGCGCCTGCGCGTTGACGGCGCGCGAATAGATGGCAAGGCAAGTGCCCTTGGTGGGGAAGCGCGCTTCCGTCTTCGAGAAGCCGAGCTCGTGGCGGACCAGGTTCATCAGGTCGGCGGAATCCTCGCGATCATGGATGGTGAAGGCCGGGTCGAGGCCGATCTCCAGCGCATAGTCGCGCAACAGCCGCGCGCCGATGCCGTGAAAGGTGCCGGCCCAGGTCAGCGCATCGGTGATGACGGCTGCATCGCGGCCGAGCACCTCGCCGGCAATACGCTCGACGCGCCTGGCCATTTCGGATGCGGCGCGGCGCGAAAACGTCATCAGCAGGATGCGGCGCGGGTCGGCGCCCTTGACGATCAGATGAGCGACGCGATGCGCCAGCGTGTTGGTCTTGCCAGATCCGGCGCCGGCAATGACCAGCAACGGGCCGGCAATCTGACCGGCGCCGTGCTCGACGGCCTGGCGCTGGGCATCGTTCAGCCGCGCGAGATAGGCAGGCTGGACGGTCGGTTCCCGAAAGGTCGAATCAGCGGTGGCGAGGTTCATCGCCCATCAAGCATCGTTTCTGCTTTGTTCGCAACATCGATGCGGGCACACCTAACCCATGCAGGACTGGGGCCGGTCTGAAGAGAAGGGATCGCGGCTAGCGTTGCGGATCGACACCCATGTCGGCCGACTGCCGTCGCAAGGTCTCGCGATCAGGTTGCGACGGCGGCAACAGCAGCGGGTCGACCGTATCGGGCACGTTTTCGACCATCTTCCTGGCGATGCGATAAGTGACATAGGCGAAGGCGCCGGCGACGAGCAGACGGAACATGGTGCAACACTCCTTTGGAGCAGAACCAACCGGGGAAACCGCCTTTGGTTCCCTTGCCAATCGTCCACGCGCGCAGTCGAAGATGGAGGGCGGTTTCGCCAGCGCTCCCGATGCATTCTCGAGGCAACCGGAGGCGGAACTTGGCCTTTGCGAGGTTCGCGTGCTGCCGCAACCCGCTGTGGCGTCCCGGACGAACTTTTGGAGAAGAAGGCCGGCGCCGCTTGGGAGGAGTGAAGCGCCGGCCAAGCGGATAATTAGGTCCGCCGCACAGGTAAGGCTAGCTGAGTCTTTCCCCCGCGTCATCGGAACATTGTTTTTGTTAACAGCGTATCTGCCCGCGACTCTACCCATATCCGGCTCGCGATACGCATGTTTGACAATAGTGACGCCGCGATCATCTCCCGGCCGCGAGCCTTTGCCTGACCAGCGCGACATGGAAATTCGTGCCGAACAACAGCCCCTCATCGTCGAAGTCGTAGCTGGAATTGTGCAGCGGCGCCGAGCCCTCGCCATTGCCGAGGAAGGCGAAGCAGCCCGGCACATGGTCGAGGAAGCGGGCGAAATCCTCGGAGGCGGTCATCGGCTCGCGGGCGACGGCGATGTTGCCGGGTTCGAAGACGCCTCTGGCGGCGGCGAATGCGGCATCGACCAGTTCGGCATCGTTGCGCAGCGGCACAAACTCCCTGCTGTACTTGACCTCGGCGGTGACATTATAGGCGGCAGCGATGCCCTCGGCGAGAATGCGCATCTGCCGCTCGATCTCGGCGCTGACCTCGGGACGGAAGCTGCGCGCATCGCCGAGGATGCGGGCAAGACCGGGCAGAGCGTTGCGGGTGCCGTCGGTGATCAGCTCGGTCACCGAAACCACGGATATGTCGGCCGGACTCAGTCGGCGCGAGACGATGGTCTGCAGATTGGTGACCAGCGCGCAGGCCGCGACCAGCGTCTCGTTGCCCGCATGCGGCCGCGCGGCATGGCCGCCGAGCCCCTTGAGCACGATCTCGAAGTTGTCCTCGGCCGACATTATGGGTCCGGCACGGGTCTCGAAATGCCCGATCGGCAGGCCGGGCATATTGTGCAGGCCAAATATCTCGTCGAAGGGAAAGCGCTGCATCAGCCCATCGTCGAGCATGGCGAGCGCGCCCCTGCCCCATTCCTCGGCCGGCTGGAAGACGAAGCGCACGGTGCCGTCGAAACCGCCCTCACCGGCCAGCAGCTTTGCCGCGCCGAGCAGCATGGTGGTGTGGCCGTCATGGCCGCAGGCATGCATGATGCCGGGATTGCCGGACCGGTAAGATGCGTCCGATTGTTCTGATATGCGCAGCGCATCCATGTCGGCCCTCAGCGCAATCGCCCGGTTGCCGCTGCCGCGCTTCAGCGTGCCGACGACACCGGTGCCGCCGACGCCTTCGGTGACATCGTCCAACCCAAATTCGCGCAGTTTGGCGGCGACGAAGGCTGCGGTACGCTTCTCCTCGAAACCGAATTCGGGATGCGCATGCAGATCGCGCCGCCAGAAAATCATCTCCTGCTTCAGCGCGTCGCGATCGAGTTCAGACATTCTTCTGCCCCTTCTGCTTCTGCCCCTTCTGACCTACTTTGCCAGTTGCGCGGCCACATCAAGCAGGATGTTGGCGCCGGCAACAAGCTCGGCGTCATCGGTGTGTTCGCGAGGACTGTGACTGATGCCGCCAACGCTCGGCACGAAGATCATCGCCGCAGGCGCGATACACGCCAGCATCTGCGCGTCGTGGCCGGCGCCTGATGTCATGCGCCTGACCCCGAGGCCACGGCGTTTCGCGGCGGCCTCGATTTGTTCGACGATGCGCAGGTCGAAGATCACCGGTTCGAAGCGGGCCAGTTGCTCGACCGAAACCGTCACGTTCTCAGCGGCGGCAAGCTGCTCGAGATAGGCGGCAAGCGCCGCTTCCGCCGCCTGCAGGCGCTGTTCGTCGGGATCGCGCAGATCGACGGTGAAGACCGCGCGCGAAGGGATGACATTGATGGCATTCGGCTCGAAGCGGATCGTGCCGACGGTGGCGACGGTCGGCGCGTTCGAGGCTTTGGTCCGGTCGAGCAGGAAGGTGATGACCCGGGCGGCGGCGTGGCCGGCATCGTTGCGCATCGACATCGGCGTGGTGCCGGCATGGTTGGCGACGCCGTCGATGGTGATGCGCTGCCAGGAGATGCCTTGCAGATTCTCCACCGCGCCGACCGGCAAGCCTTCGCGCTCCAGCACCGGCCCTTGCTCAATATGCAGTTCGAGATAGGCGTGCGGCGTGAGGAAGCCGGGCTCCCGGTCGCCGGCATAGCCGATGCGGGCAAGCTCCTGCCCGAGCACGCTGCCGTCGGTGCCGACGGCCGCCAGCACCGTTTCGGCATCGATGCCGCCGGCGTGGACCAGCGAGCCCATCATGTCGGGTGTGTAGCGTACGCCCTCCTCATTGGTGAAAGCGGCGACCGCGACCGGGCGCGACGGCGAAAAGCCCGTCGCCTTGAGCGTCTCGATCACTTCCAGCCCGGCAAGCACCCCGTAGCAGCCGTCATAAATGCCGGCATCGATGACGGTGTCGAGGTGCGAGCCGATGAGCAGCGGCGCTTGCCCGGTAATTTCCGGGTTTTGCCAGATGCCGAAAATGTTGCCGACCCGGTCGATGGCGACATCGAGCCCGGCCTGCCGAAGCCAGCCGACGAAGAGGTCGCGGCCCTGCCTGTCGGTGTCTGAGGCGGCCAGCCGGGTCAGCCTGCCCTCGCCATCCCGGCCAACAGCGCCGAGTTCGCGGATGCGGCCGAGCAGGCGCTGCGCATCGATGGCGATCATGCCGTTGCCTCGACTGTCATCTTGCCTTCCAGCACATCGGCCGGGTTCATGCCAACCAGTTCGGCGTAGCGATGCGGGTCGGTGGCGCCTTCGGTGTTGATCACCAGCACCCGCGATTTGCCGTCGAGTTCAAGATCGGCCCGGTTGTCGGCCACCGCCCGGATCAGCCCGGCAAGGCCGACACCACCGCTTTCGCCGGCGACGATCACCGGGTCACCGCCGGCCGGCCAGGCCAGCCGCCGCATCACCGCGATGGCCTCGTCCTCATCCACCGTCATGAAGGCGTCGGCGGCGCGCGCCAGCACCCGCCAGGCGACCGGCGAGGCTTCGTAACATTCAAGCATGGCCATCACCGTCGGCTGGCCGTGCGCGACCTTGACCGGACGCCCGACCTGGGCGGCTGCGAGAACACAAGCGGCACGCGCCGGCTCGACCACGATGAAGGTCGGCCTGGCGTCACCGAGCACGATGGCCAGATGACCGGCCAGCGCGGCGGCAATGCCGCCGACACCGGCCTGCACGAAGACGTGGGTCGGCGTCCGAGGGAGTTGACGCAAGGCTTCGCGTACGATCGCGGTATAGCCCTGCATGACCAGGCCGGGAATGCGCTCATAGCCCGGCCACGAGGTGTCGGAGACCACGGTCCAGTCCTTGTCGGCCGAAACCTGGGCAGCTTGCCTGACCGAATCGTCATAATTGCCGTGGACGCGGATCATCTCGGCGCCATAGCGGGCGATCGCCGCGATGCGCTCCTCGCTGATCCCGGCGTGGACGAAGATCGCCGCCCGCGCGCCGACGAGTTGCGCGCCCTGTGCGACGGAGCGGCCATGATTGCCGTCGGTCGCACAGGCAAATGTCATCGCCGCGGCGACCGCCCGCACGTCAGCCTGATCGAGATCGGCCATGTCGACGGGCCGGCCAAGGCGACTGCCGGCCTCCTCCAGCATCAGGCGGAAGACGGCATAGGCGCCGCCAAGCGCCTTGAAGCTGCCGAGGCCGAGGCGAAAGCCCTCATCCTTGATATGGATGGCGCCCAGTCCGAATTCACTGGCGAGCGCCGGCAGTGCATGCAGCGGCGTCATCCGGTGATTGTCGCGGTGGCTGAGAAAACGCTCGACTGTGTCGGCTCCGGCCACGCCAAGGGTTTCGGCATCGATCGGATCGAGCGGCCGGCGGTGCGATGCGTTGCGGTTGAGCAGGAACATTGGCCGGTCCCGTTGGTCAGCGAGAACATATTGCAGGAGCGACGCAAAGAGCGCTGTAATATGGTCTCTTAAATGCAAGTTTGTTTCGTCCGGGATATTCCATTGCCTGCATTGCCGTCCTCGCTCGATAGTTTCGATCTCGCCATCCTTGCCATCCTGCAGCGCGACAACACGACGCCGCAGCGGTTGATCGGCGAGGCGGTGAACCTGTCGGCGCCGGCGGTGCAGCGCCGCATCAAGCGCATGGAGCAGACCGGCGTTATTGCCGGCAATGTCGCTGTCGTCGAGCCGGCAGCGGTCGGCCAACCCATCACCATCTTCGTCGAGGTGGAACTCGAGAGCGAACGCGCCGAACTGATCGACGCGGCCAAGCGGCAGTTCTCGGCGACCCCCGAGGTCCAGCAATGCTATTACGTCACCGGCGAGGCCGACTTCATCCTGGTCATCACAGTGGCCGACATGGGCGCCTATGAGGCGCTGACGCGAAAACTGTTCTTCGACAGCAACAATGTCCGCAAATTCCGCACGTTCGTTGCCATGGACCGGGTCAAGGTAGGGTTGACGGTGCCTTTGCCTGTCTAAATATTTGTCGCGCGGCAGGCCTTTACTTTTCCCACCATGTTTTTGACATTCTCGGGCTGTGAATTCTGCCGCGGAGGCGCGCTTGGACGACACCACCCCAGTTGCGATCATCGGTGCCGGGCCGGCGGGCCTGGCCATTGCCGCGTGCCTGCGGGAGAGCGGGCAGGATTTCGTCCTGCTGGAAAAGGAGCAGCAGGCCGCACCCGCCTGGCGACGCCACTATGAGCGCGTCCATTTGCACACGGCCAAGCGCTTTTCCTCGCTGCCCTTCGCGCCCTTTCCCAGGGACTATCCGCGTTATGTGCCGCGCGATCTCTTCGTCGACTATCTCGATGCCTATGCGCAACGTTTCGATCTGCGGCCGCGATTTGGAGAAACAGTGCGGGCGATCACCCGGCGGGGCAGAAGCTGGCTCGTGGATACGACGACCGGTCCCTTGCATGCTTCAAACGTTGTGATTGCATCTGGCAACAACGCAGAGCCGCTGATGCCCGGATTTGCCGGCGCCGATGCCTTCAAGGGCCAAAAGCTGCATAGCGCCGACTATCGCAACGCAGTGCCTTTCGCCGGCCGGCCGGTGCTGATCGTCGGCATGGGCAATACCGGCGCCGAGATCGCGCTCGATCTGGTGGAAGGCGGTGCGCGGCCGACGATTTCGGTGCGCGGCGGCGTTCATATCGTACCGCGCGAACTGCTTGGCGTGCCCATCCAAATGATCGGCATGGCGGCGCGCCTGATGCCGCAGCGCATCAACGATGCCTTGTTTCCCATCATCCTCGATCTGGCGTTGGGCAGGCTCGGGAAATATGGGCTCAGGCGGCCGCAGCAAGGAATGTTGCAGCAGATCGCGCTCTCGTCGCGCATTCCGACGATCGATATTGGCACGGTGCGCAAGATCCGCGAAGGCGCGATCAAGGTCGCACCCGACATTGCCGAGATCACCGAACAGGGCGCCCGTTTTGCCGATGGCAAGCATGGCGAGTTCGATGCGATCATCTTCGCCACCGGCTTCCGGCCCGGCTACGCCAAATTGCTGGAGCCCGGCGTTCAGCCAGAGCGCAGCGGCGTCAATGCGAGGGCTTCAGAGCTTGGCCTCTATCTCATCGGCTTTCACAATCCGGTCACCGGATTGCTGCGCGAAATCTCGATCGAGGCCGAGCAGATCGCCGACGACATCAGTCTTAGGCGAAACCGAAAGAAGGTGGCCGAAGCCCTGCCGGTATAATTTGACGCGAGAGCAACTGAGTTCTCTCACCTTGCCGCGCGCAGCCAGACCTTGTTGTCGTGGAAGGCAGCACCCCCATAGGGTGCAGGCGCGTCGGCGCCGGTCAAAACGTTGATGCCCTCGCCGCGCTCATGGGCGCTGTTTGGCCAGATGCCTTCGGCGATCACCACGCCACGCTTGATGCCGTCGAACAGTTTTGCATGCAGCACGACTTCGCCGCGCTGGTTGCCGACCTCGACACGGTCGCCATCGGCCAGCCCAAGTGCCGCGGCATCGTCGGGATGTAGAAGCAGTTCCGGGCGGCCCTCCCTGGCTTTCGACACCGGTGTTTCCGAGAATGTCGAATTGAGGAAGTTGCGCGCCGGCGACGTCGTCAGCCGGAACGGGTGGGCTTCGTCGGCGACCTCGATCAGGTCGACATGGTCGGGGAATTCCGGCAGCCGCGCCACCGGGCCGAACAGGCCCATGCTTTTGGGCGGCCGGTTGGGCGCCGCCTGCCCGGTCCAGTCGGCGCGGAAGCGGAATTTTCCATCCGCATGGCCAAATCCGCTGATGAAGTGTGCTGCCTCGAAATCCGGCTGCAGGTCGACCCACTTGTCTTGCTTCAAGCTTTCGAAACTGCCCAGCCCGCGCTTGCCCAGGATGATGTCGATATGCTGCTGCTCGGTCAGGCCGAAACCCGGACGGTCGGCGACACCGAGGCGATCAGCCAATTGCTCGATGACGAAATGGTTGGTGCGCGGTCCCTCCGGCGGCTCGATCAGCTTGGGGCCAAGCGTGATGTGCTGGTTGCCGCCGCCCTTGTAGACATCGTCGTGCTCGAGGAACATCGTGGCCGGCAATACGACGTCGGCAAGCTTGGCCGTGTCGGTCATGAACTGCTCGTGCACGCAGGTAAACAGGTCGTCGCGCAGGAAGCCTTGCGTCACCAGCCGCTGCTCCGGCGCGACATTCACCGGATTGGTGTTCTGGATCAGCATCGCCGTCACCGGCGGGCCACCATAGAGCGCATCGCTGGCTCCGGTCAGCACCGGGCCGATGCGCGAATGGTCGAGATAGCGGATCGAGGGATCGCGCATCTTGGTGCCTTCGAGCACATCCTGGTTGAGCTTGAAGATGCCGGAATTGGAATGGAAGGCGCCGCCGCCCTCATATTGCCAGCTGCCGGTGACAGCCGCGATGCACGAGGCGGCATGCATGTTGACGGCGCCATTGCGCTGGCGTGCAAAACCATAGCCGAGGCGGAAATAGGTCTTCTTGGTCGTGCCGACGAGGCGGGCGAAGGCCTCGATCTCGGCGACCGTCAAGCCGGTGATCCCGGCCGCCCACGCCGGCGTGCGCGTCTCGAGATGCGCTTCCAGCCCTCTCGGGTCGTCGGTGTATTTCGAGAGATAGGCGCGGTCGGCCATGCCCTCCTTGAACAGCACATGCATGACCGCGCAGGCCAGCGCGCCATCGGTGCCTGGCTTCAGCACAAGGCCGAGATCGGCCTGCTTCATCGTCGCGTTTTCGTAGACGTCGATGACGACGATCTTGGCGCCGCGCTCCTTGCGCGCCTTGATGGCGTGGGTCATGACGTTGACTTGAGTCACCACCGCATTGGTGCCCCAGATCACCACGCAATCGGATTTCGCCATCTCGCGCGGGTCCGGCCCGCGCAAGGCGCCGGCGCCCACCATCCAGCCGGTCCAGGCGAGATTGGTGCAGATCGACCCGAAAAAGCCGGAATATTTCTTGGCGTGGCGCAGCCGGTCGATGCCGTCGCGCTGCACCAGCCCCATCGTGCCGGCATAATAGTAGGGCCAGACCGTCTCCGAGCCGTAGCTCTCCTCGGCCGCAATGAACTTTTCGGCGACAAGGTCGAGCGCGGCCTCCCAACTCGCTTCCTTCCAGGTGCCGCCGCCCTTGGTGCCGGCGCGGATCAGCGGCTTCAGCAAACGGTCGGGATGGTGGACGCGGTCGGCATAACGCGCGACCTTGGCGCAGACGACGCCGGCCGTGTAGCTGTTGGACTTGGCGCCATGGACGCGGCCGATGCGATTGCCGTCGAGCAGTTCGACCTCGAGCGCACAGGTCGACGGGCAATCATGCGGACAGGCGGAATGGCCGATTCTGAGCTTGGCGTGCTGGTTCATGCGGCAAGACTAGCGGGTTTCAAAGGGCGCGTGTAGGGCCAGATGATTAGCCAATCTCCCCACTTGTGGGGAGATTGCGTAATCACTCCGCCGTGCCTTCCTCATACTCTGCCGACATGGACAGCCACTTTTCCTCGTGGCCGGCCAGCGTCTGGGCCAGTTGCGAGCGCTCCTTGGCCAGCCGGGTCGCTGTCGAGGGATCCTTTTCGTACACCGCCGGATTGGACAGTTCGTCCTCGATGCCGTCGATGCGCTTGCGGATGCGGTCCATCAGCGCTTCGGTGGCGCGGATTTCCTTGGCCAGCGGCTCGAAGGCGGCGCGGCGTGCCGCCGCATCGCGACGGCGGTCGGCCTTTGATGCCTTGTCGGCCTCGCGCTTGCCGCGGCGGTCGCCGGACACGCCGGTGACCAGCGTCTTGTAGTCTTCCAGATCGCCGTCATAGGGGTTGACCGCGCCGTCCTTGACCAGCCACAGCCGGTCGGCGGTTGCCTCGAGCAGATGGCGATCATGCGAGATCAGGATGACGGCGCCAGGGAATTCGTTCAACGCATGGATCAGCGATTCGCGGCTGTCGATGTCGAGATGGTTGGTCGGTTCGTCGAGGATGAACAGGTTCGGCCCCTCGAAGGCCGACAGGCCCATCAGCAGCCGCGCCTTCTCGCCGCCCGAAAGATCCTTGGCGGCGGTGTTCATCTTCTCGGTGGTGAGGCCGAACTGGGCGACGCGGCCGCGTACCTTCGATTCCGGCGCCTCCGGCATCAACCGGCGGACATGCTCGTAGGCGTTTTCGTCCGGCCGCAGATCGTCGAGCTGATGCTGAGCGAAGATCGCCACCTTCAGCCCGGGCGCCACCGTCATGGTGCCGCTCTCCTGCTTCAACCGGCCGGACAGCAGTTTGGCGAAGGTCGACTTGCCGTTGCCGTTGGCACCGAGCAGCGCGATGCGGTCGTCGGCGTCGATGCGCAGCGTCATCTTCTTAAGGATCGGCTGCCCCTCGGTGTAGCCGACATTGACGTTGTTCAGCGCCACGATCGGCGAGGCCACCGTCTTCACCGGCTCGGGGAAGGAGAACGGCCGCACCGAGTCGTTCACGAGGGCCGCGATCGGCTTCATCTTTTCCAGTGCCTTGATGCGCGACTGTGCCTGTCTCGCCTTGGAGGCCTTGGCGCGGAACCGTTCGACGAAGGATTCCATGTGCTTGCGCGCGGCTTCCTGCTTGACGCGGCCCTTCTCCTGCAATTCCTTCTGTTCGGTGTATTGACGCTCGAACTGGTCGTAGCCGCCGCGCCAGAAGGTCAGCTTCTTCTGGTCGAGGTGAACGATCGAGTTGACGGCGCGGTTGAGCAGGTCGCGGTCGTGCGAGATCAAAAGCACGGTGTGCGGATATTTCGACACGTAGTTTTCCAACCACAGCGTGCCTTCAAGATCGAGATAGTTGGTCGGCTCGTCGAGCAGCAGCAGATCGGGCTCGGCAAACAGCACCGCGGCGAGCGCCACGCGCATGCGCCAGCCGCCGGAAAAGGAGGAGGCCGGACGCCGTTGCGCAGCGTCATCAAAGCCGAGGCCGGCGAGAATGGTGGCGGCGCGGGATTCGGCTGAGTGCGCGTCGATGTCGGCAAGCCGCATATGGATGTCGGCGATGCGGTGCGGATCGGTCGCCGTCTTTTCCTCTTCGAGCAACGCCGTGCGTTCGAGATCGGCCTTGAGCACGATCTCGATCAGCGCATCCTCGGTGCCTGGCGCTTCCTGCGCCACCTGGCCGATGCGGGTGCTCTTCGGCAGGCTGATCGAGCCTGTCTCGGACGGGAAATCGCCGGTAATGGCCTTGAACAGCGTCGTCTTGCCGGTACCGTTGCGGCCGACAAGGCCGGCTTTGGTGCCGGCCGGCAAGGTCAGCGAGGCATGGTCGAGAAGCAGGCGTCCGGCCATGCGGAGCGATAGGTCGTTGATGATCAGCATGGCCGCGCTTTTGCACCGGACATCAACGCTTCGCAAGGCCTTGCGGGCCAGTTGGCCGCACAAGGCCTCGAAACGACGCCCGCGAGGGCGCCGTCAAAGCAGCCGAACGGTGGCTTGCCTGCTCTCAGGCAGTCGCCTTGCGCTTCGTTGCCTTGGCGACAGCGGCCGGCGCTGCTGCCGGCTTGCGGCCCAGTCCCGTCGACTTTGCCAGCGCCGATCGCGTCGCCGAGTAGTTTGGCGCAACCATCGGATAGTCCGGCGGCAAGCCCCATTTGGCCCGATAGTCGTCCGGGCTCAGGCCGTAGTCGGTCCGCAGGTGCCGCTTGAGCGACTTGAACTTCTTTCCGTCCTCAAGGCAGATGATGTAGTCGGGAAATACCGACTTCTTCGGATTGACTGCCGGAACCAGGTTTGGTGTTTCCGCGACAACTGCACCAGCGAGCTTGCGAACCGAAGCACTGACGCTGGCAATCAACTCAGGCAGGCCGGAAGCCGGAAGGGGATTGTTGCCTACATAGGCCGAGACAATATCGGCCGTCAGCTCGATAACGGTCTTATCATCGATATTTGACAATTCTTTCACCTTATTTGCGACAAAATCCTCCACCCCAGCGAAGACTTGTGTCGATGTATCTCTTTAACCGCGTCCCCCAACGGACCGCCAAGTCTCATAAAAGAATGAAGAATCGGCCAAAATAGCATTCATGCGAAATCGACGCCGTGCAAATTAGAAAATCTAATACTTGGAACCAGCAGACTTAGCGGCAGGACTTTCGTCCAATATCTCCAGAATACGCTTCCAGCGGGCGCAGCACGCGAAATCCTTTTGTTCTATCGCCTTTTCGGCCCTCATCGCGGCGCAAAGCGGTGCCTCGACGCCGAATTCGTCGATCAGCCAATGCGCTTCCTGAATGGCCAGACGCTCATTCTCGTCAAACATGGTTTTCGGCCTCCGAACGTTCCACACCGACCGCGACACAACTGCCGATGACGAGGATGGCTCCGACAATGGCCGTCACCGTCAGCCGTTCGCCGGACAAGGTCAAAAGCAGGGTCGAGGCGATCGGCGTGAGATAGGCGACCACCGCGACCCTGCCGCTGCCTTCAAGCTTCAAGGCGCGCGACCAGAAATAGTAGCCCAAGCCCATCGGACCGGCGCCGAGATAAAGGCCGAGAGCCAGGTCCGCGCCGATGGGCCAGGTGAAACCGTCGCGAGCGCACCACAGAAACGTCAAAGCGACGCCGATCAACGATGAGGGCAGCAACAGGCGATCGGCTGGGGTGGCGACCCGTCCCACCATGATCGAATAGAAGGCCATGCACAGCGCCGACCCGAATGCGGCGAGATATCCGACCAGATCGCCGTCGAACCAGGATTGGTTGCGCCCTCCCGAAATCACCAGTGCGACGCCGATGAAGCCTACCACCGCGGCGAGACCCAACAGTGCCGGACGCCGCGGATTTTCCAAGGCAATGACTGCCGCCGCGACCATCAACGGCCAGGTGTAGGCGACCAGATTGGCCTCGATCACCGGCATCGAAGCGAAGGCGATGTATTGCAGCACCATGGTGCCGACCAGACCGATGAAGCCGACCGCGAGAGAGATGAACGCCGCCCCGGCCGTGACCGGTGCTACTCTTTCCCGGCTCATCAATCGGATGGCCCGGCTCATCAATCGGATGGCGGCGAAGACGAGTGCAGCGCCTGCAAATTGCAGGAACTGGACCTGCGACACCGGATGGCCGGCCAGCAGGGATTTGCCGATCAGGGCATTGGTGGACCACAACGCCACCGCACCGGCAGCGAAGACCAACGCGGATATCGAGCCGGATCCCTGCCGAAACAATCGGCATGGGATTCTATTTTGCTGTTCGACCATGATCCTGTCCGAAAACCGGTTCCGACTTTTCGGGATCATGGTTCACTACCATGATTCCCTGGCTCCGCCCGGAACCGGAGCATCGACGGCGGCGGGCACGGGATGCTCCGCCTCGAACCGACGGTAGGCCGGGAGCTGGTTGGTCCAGACATCTTCGGCCAGTTCGCTGACCCACTCACGGTCGTGGTCATTGTCGGCGGCGAGATAGAACATTCTGTTGTCGTCGACATAGGGTTTGGCCACCGAGCGCTGGTTGAGCACCAGCGTGACGCGCTCGCCGAACCGGATCGGCGCGGTGCGATGCAGGACGCCCAGGAACTGGCCGAGCGTCGCGTAGTTCATCTTGTGATCGATGCGCATGACACTGTTGCGCGGGATCTCGCGGCCGGATTCGAGAATGGCGCGGCCGGTTTCGGAGTCGTCGCAATAGATTTCGAGGTGGCCGCCGACCAGCGGATTGCTGATCGACAGCGGAATGAGCTCGGTGACCGGAACGCCATCGCAATGCCACTCCACGGCGCCGTCCCTGGGATTCATGAAGGTGACCGTCGAGCCGACGATCGACAGCGGATAGGGCTCCAGCTTGGTGCCCATCATGTCGGACAGCCGCTCCAGGCGCAGCTTGTCATGCAGCAATTCCCTGATCTCGGGGATGAAACGGTCGGCCCCGGTGATGAAGGTCAGATCGAGGTGCTTGTGCACGGCATGGCTGGCCTTGAGCTTCAGGGCAGCCTCCTCGATCGCGGCAAGCAGTGCCGGGTCATAGCCGTGCAGATATTGCGCGACACCGAAACTCGACACTTTCCAGGCGGTTTCATGGCCGATAATGGCTTCGCGGCTCATCGCATAACGCAGTTCGGGAATGGTATGGGCGTTCATTGTACTTCTCCAGGATGGGGGCAACACTTGGTAAACAGTCGATTAATTCACCCACCCCTGTAAAATTAGGAATGCTGGTGCTAGTGTAAGCCAAGCTTAAGGTCGAAACCGTGCGTCTGCTCAGTCAGGTCAACCTCAATTCGCTGAAAATCGTGGAAAGTGCTGCAAGGCACGGTAATTTCACGCGCGCCGGTGAAGAACAGTTTATTACCGCTTCAGCGGTCAGCCAGCGCGTGAAAAGCCTGGAGGATCAGCTTCGTTTCAAGATTTTCCAGCGCGGCGGCAATGCGGTGTCGTTGACGCCGGAGGGCGAGACCTATGTCTCGCGCGTTCGCGAGGCGCTGGAGCGAATCGTCGCCGCCAGCATGGAAGCGACCGGACAATCGCAGGAGCATGTGCTAAAAATATCGGTGCTGCCGACCTTTGCGGCACGCTGGCTGTTTCCGCGCCTGCCGCTGTTCCAGCAGCAATATCCCGATATCGTGATGCGGGTCTCAACCTCCTACGCGACGCATGAGCTCACGGCCTCGGAATTCGATCTCGAAATCCGTTATGGCGACGGTCACTTTCACGGGCTGCAATCCGATCTGCTGTTTCGCGAAGACCTGACACCGGTGTGCAGCCGCAAGCTGTTCCACGAAGTCCTCGGCGACAAGCGGCTGTCGAAGGTGACACCGGACGACCTCAAGCACTTCACCCTGCTGCATTCCGACACCTGCACCCAGAATTGGCAGTCCTGGCTTGGTTTCGCCGGCGCCAGCTTCGTGCTCAGCGAGACCAAGAGCATCTATTTCGACTCGTGCATGATGTCCTACGAGGCAGCCAATTCCGGGATGGGCTTTGCGGTGGCCAACCGTGCCTATATGGCCAGCGACATCCGCGCCGAAAGGCTGGTGGCTCCCTTCGCCGTCCATCATCCGAACACGGCTGGCTGGTATTTTGTCTCTCCGCTGAAAGGCCTTGCCGCACGCAAGGTCCAGTTGTTCAAGCAGTGGGTAATGGCGGAAGCGGCCCTGACCCAGTCCCAGTTGGACAACGAAATCAGGGGCGAGGCTTCGACGGCTGCCTGAATCCATCCGGTGCCTACTGATGCAAAGACGATGCTGCAGCACAAAATGCAGCGATGGTCGGCACAACCTTCGGACTGGCTACGCCAACGCCACCGATCAGGCGAAAGCCCTGCCCTCCTCGGTCCGCTGGAAAAGCATCAGGTCCAACCCCAGGCTTGGCCGTCCCAGGATGGTCAAGATCGTATGCGCCTGGCCGCGATGGTGGGTCTGGTGGTTGAAGACATGGTCCAGCGCCGGCGCCAGCCTTTGCGAGACGGTGCGCATGTCCGAGACGGTCATGTAGGTGAACCGGCCCGTCAACGCCTTGTCATTGAGGCCGCCGACCCAATCGATGATCCGCCTGTCCTCGGCTTCACGCGCCGCCCGCAGGCCGGTCAACCCCCGATGCAGGATAGCGTCCAGTGTCGTCGGCGCGTCGCCCTCCCCGGTGAAGCGCTTCATCCAGATGCGGTCGGCAGTCAAAAGGTGGTTGAGCGTGCCCATCATCGAGCCGAAGAAGGCGCCGACATCGCGGTTGAATTCCTCATCATCGAGTTCGGCGGCGGCATCATAGATGCGACCGTTGGCCCATTGATTATAGGCCGCAAACATCATGAAATGCTGTCTCATGGCTTCCCTCGGCTCGCGTCGATGCGGGGCCTACCTAACCCGCACGGGAGCCGCCGCCAATGACCATTCTGCTTTATGATCTCGTCGGACGCGACAGCACACGTCCGTTCAGCCCGCATTGCTGGAAGGTGGCGATGGCGCTTGCCCACAAGGGGCTCGACATATCAACCGTACCGACGCGCTTTCTCGAGGTGCCCGCTGTCGAGGGCGGCGTTTCGAAAACCGTTCCGGTGATCCGCGACGGCGAGACAGTCCTCGCGGATTCCTTCGCCATCGCGCTCTATCTCGATGAAGCCTATCCGGACCGGCCGACGCTGTTTGGCGGTGAAGGCGGCGAGGCGATGGCGCGCTTCATCGAACGCTGGTCGCAAGTGACCATTCATCCCTACGTGACCACCGCGGCCATCATGGACCTTCATGCCATGCAGGACGCGGAAAACGCCGTCTATTTCCGCCAGAGCCGGGAGCAGCGTCTTGGCAAGAGGCTGGAGGAGGTGACGGCCGCCAGGGAAGCCGGGCTCGGCACTTTCAGAGCCTCGCTGGAGCCATTGCGCTCGATGCTTTTCTATCAGCCGTTCATCGGCGGCGCGGCGCCGCTGTTTGGCGACTATATCGTCTTCGGCGCCTTGCAATGGGCGCGCATAGCCTCGCCCTACCAATTGCTCGACGACGGCGACGTGGTGGCGCAGTGGTTCACCCGCTGCCTCGACCTGCATGGCGGGCTGGGACGAAAGGTCGCCGCCGCGGCTTGACCCCGTAAAGCAGTAACTTACTTGGCCGCCTTCTTTGGCTTGCCGGCCTTCGTGGCAGCCTTTGCCTCCTTGGGGGCGGCTTTTGGCTTGGCGGCGCCAGCTGCCTTCTTGGTTGGCTTTTTGGCTGCCGACTTGTCCGTGGCGTCCTCCTGGTCGACATCCGCCGCCGCCTGATGCCAATGGCGCTCATGATGTCCAGCCGGCTGGCCCTCTTGCAGCCAGATCTGGTGCGCACGGTTGCGAATGCGTTCCTGACGATCGTCTGTCATGGTCATGTTGTCTCCATACGGCCCGACCTCAGCGCGGCGCCGGCACGCGACTATAGCAAGCAAAGCGTTGCTGTGCAGCCGTCTGATCGGGGGCCCTTGGCAATGGGCCGGGCGGCTTGTATAGAGCCCGCCACTCTCAATTCCATTCTCAGACAAGGACGACCCATGGCGCTCGAACGCACATTTTCCATGATCAAGCCGGACGCAACCCGGCGCAATCTCACCGGCGCCATCACCAGGATGCTGGAAGAGGCAGGCCTGCGCGTCATCGCCTCGCGCCGGGTCTGGATGAGCCGCCGCGAAGCGGAAGGCTTCTATGCCGTCCACAAGGACCGCCCTTTCTTCGGCGAATTGGTTGAATTCATGTCGTCGGCACCGACCGTCGTCCAGGTGCTGGAAGGCGAGAACGCCATTGCCAGGAACCGCGAAGTGATGGGCGCCACGAACCCGGCCAACGCCGCCGAAGGCACCATCCGCAAGGTTCATGCGCTGTCGATCGGCGAAAACTCCGTGCACGGCTCCGACGCACCGGAGACCGCGGCAGAAGAGATCAAGTACTGGTTCTCGGACACCGAGATCGTCGGCTGAGCCGACGATCCAGACCTTGGATTCCGTAAAAAGAAGGCCGGCGTTTCGCCGGCCTTTTTCGTTGGGGGTCAGCTCGCCGCGCTAAAGCGCAGGATCTCGCGGCCATCCTTGCCTGATATGATGAGCTTGCCGGCCTCGACACGGTATGACGCCGCCTTGGCCAGCGCATCGAACAGCGCCTTTTCCTCGGCCATCACCTCTGGCGCACAGGCCTTGTAGGTCGAACCGATGTCTCCGATCACGATCGTTTGCCCATTGACCTTGGCGGTGGCGAAATAGGTGTTGCAGGGGCCGCTGCCGCCCGCCTTGCCGGCCTCGCTGACCCTGAATGTCGCTTGCGGGGCAGCGATGACGCCGATGCCGTCGACATAGTCGACCAGCCAGAGCTGGTCGAAGACCGAAACCGTCGGCTCGGCGTTCGGGGCGACCATCTTCAGCATGATGGTCTGCGGCACGTCGGTCAGCGGATCGACCTGATGGCGCATATCGGAGATGAACAGGAGCTTGTCGTCGACGGTGATGCGGGCTTGCAACGCGTAAGTCATCTGCGACCGGATGACGGAAGGGTCGAATTTGATCTCGAAGCTGATCGGCACCTGGCCGGTCGGCTTCACTTTCTGCTCGCCGATAATGGTGGCCGGCGCATCGGCCAGCGACACATCGGCAAGTTGCACAGAGAGCACGGCACTGGGCGGCAAGGCAATGCGCTCGCGATAGATCACTTCGCCTCTCACTGCCTTTTCGGCGGCAACAGACTGCTCAGGAACGGCCAATATGCCGACGACCAGAGGCACGAAACCGAAGATGAAGAACTCCGCGATCCTGTCCAGCATGACCATCTCCCTCACCCCGGGCTGCCAATGCCCCGGGCTGCCAATGCCCAGGCTGACCAATTCCGCCAATTGGCCAAAGGATTGCGGTCAATGCATGGCTGCGGCGATCTTATTCGGACGCTTTCCAGCGTTGCGCGGCCGTTGCATCGGCTTCCTTGGCCTCGACCCAGCCACCCTCCGAACCGTCAGCCCGATGCTCCTTCTTCCAGAAGGGCGCGCGCGATTTGAGATAGTCCATGAGAAAATTCGCCGCCTCGAACGCCGCATGGCGGTGCGCGGAGGCTGCCACCACCAGCACGATGTTCTCGCCGGGCGCGATCTTCCCGTGGCGGTGGATGGCGGTGAGCCCCTGCAACGGCCAACGCTCGACCGCTTCAGCAGCGATGCGGGCGATTTCTGCTTCGGCCATACCGGGATAGTGTTCGAGCTCGAGCGCTGAGAGCGCGCCCTGCTCGTCGCGGCAAAGGCCTGAGAAGCTCACCACGGCGCCGATATCGGCGCGGCCTTGCGTCAGTCTGGCGATTTCGGCGGCGACGTCAAAATCTTGGCGCTGAATGCGCACGACAGGTATGATCCCGCCGGTCATGTCAGCCCCCGGTCATCGGCGGGAACAGCGCGATTTCGCGGGCGCCCGCGATCTTCTCGCGGTGCTCGACATGCTCCTGGTTGATGGCGACGCGGATCACGTCGGGATATTGCAGCGCGTGCTCGTAGCCCTCGCCGCGCGATTTCAGCCAGCGCAGGAGATCGGCGACCGTCTCGATGCCAGCCGGCAAGTCGACGTCTTCCTCGGGCATGCCGATGCGCTCGCGCACCCAGGCAAAATAGATGAGCCGGGTCGTCATCTCACTCGTCCATGATGTGCTTGAGGCCGGCGCGGAAATAGTCGTAGCCGGTGTAGAGCGTGACCAACGCCGCGATCCACAGCAGCACCAGCCCGGTCTGGGTGGTCAGCGGAAAGATCTTGTCGCCGGCTGGTCCGGCCAAGAGGAACGCTATGGCGACCATCTGGATGGCGGTCTTCCATTTTGCCAGCTGCGTCACCGGCACCGAGACTTTCAGCGCCGCCAGATATTCGCGCAGGCCCGAGACGAGGATTTCGCGGCACAGGATGATGATCGCCGCCCACAACGACCAGCCGGCAATGCCTGCATGGCGATCGGTGTCCGCAGCCAGCAGCAGCAGGCAGGTGGCGACCAGCAGCTTGTCAGCGATCGGGTCGAGCATCTTGCCGATGTTGGAGGTTTGTTGCCAGGCGCGCGCCAGATAGCCATCCAGATAATCGGTGATCGAGGCGAGCAGGAAGATGATCAGCGCCGACCAGCGGGCAAAGTCGCTCGACTTCAGATGTCCTTCGAGAAAAAAGCACAGCACCACCATCGGCACCGCGACGATGCGGGCGTAGGTGAGCATGTTGGGCAGGTTGAACGCGCGCTTGGCCATATCCGGGAAACTCTTTCTGCCTGCCTACTCAAATCAGAAGCGAATGTGGGGGGTCAACAGGCCAGATTCGACAGGCCAGATGAAAGTGCCAGATTTTTCAACTCTCGTGGAAGTGATTGTAGACCAGTTTCGCCACCTGCTCGGAAATCCCGTCGACTTTCCGCAGATCCTCGATGGCCGCGCGGCTGACCGCCTTGGCGGTGCCGAATGCCAGCAGCAATGCCCGCTTGCGGCCGGGACCGATGCCGCTGATCTCATCCAGTGGGCTCTTGACCATTTCCTTCTTGCGGCGAGCCCGATGCGAGCCGATCGCGAAACGGTGAACCTCATCGCGCAGCCGCTGGACGAAATAGAGCACGGGGTCGCGGACCGGTAGGGAAAACGAGTCCCTGCCTTTGACGAAGAACCGCTCGCGGCCGGCATCGCGGTCCTGGCCCTTGGCGATGCCGATGGCAACCACGCGATCCTCGATGCCGAGATCCGAAAGGATCTTGCGCACTGCGGTCATCTGGCCCTGGCCACCGTCGATCAGGATGACATCGGGCCAGGCCGGGAAGCTGCCGGAGATATCGTCCTCCATATCGTCTGCCGAACCGTCGGCTGCATCCCCAGCCGGGACATCGCCATGCTCCTTGAGCAACCGCGAAAACCGCCGTTCCATCACCTCGCGCATCATGCCGAAATCGTCGCCAGGCGTGATCTCGGTCGAGCGGATGTTGAATTTCCGGTACTGGTTCTTCACGAACCCCTCCGGTCCGGCAACGACCATGGCGCCGACGGCATTGGTGCCCATGATGTGCGAATTGTCGTAGACCTCGATGCGCACTGGCGGCTTCGGCAGGCCGAATGTCTCGGCGAAACCGGCAAGCAGGCGTCCCTGGGTGGAGGTTTCAGCCAGCCGGCGTCCGAGCGCTTCGCGGGCATTCTGCAAAGCGTTGTCGGTCAGGTCCTTCTTCTCGCCGCGCTGCGGCACGGAGATCGCGACCTTGCGGCCGGCGCGGGTGGAGAGCGCCTCGGCCAGCAATTCCTGATCCTCGACGCCATGCGACAGAAGAATGTTCCGCGGCGTCGGCTTGTCGTCATAGAACTGCGCCAGGAACGAGCCCAGCACCTCGGCTGCTTCCAACGCCGGATCGGCCTTGGGGAAATAGGCGCGGTTGCCCCAGTTCTGGCCGGTGCGGAAGAAGAACACCTGGATGCAGACCTGGCCGCCTTCCTGATGGATGGCGAAGACATCGGCTTCGTCGACGGTCGCCGGATTGATGCCCTGGTGGCTCTGCACATGCGACAGGGCCGCCAACCGGTCGCGATAGATCGCGGCGCGCTCGAAATCGAGAGCTTCCGACGCCTGCTGCATGGCGGCCGAGATTTCCGTCTTCACCTTCTGGCTGCGGCCGGACAAGAAGTCCTTCGCCTCATTGACCAGCTCGGCATAGTCCTGGTGCGAGACCTCGCCGGTGCAGGGACCGGCGCAGCGCTTGATCTGATAAAGCAGGCATGGCCGCGTGCGGTTCTCGTAGAACGAGTTGGTGCAACTGCGCAGCAGAAAGGCGCGCTGCAGCGAGTTGATGGTGCGGCCAACGGCACCGGCCGAAGCAAAGGGGCCGAAATAATCGCCTTTGCGCGAGCGCGCGCCGCGATGCTTGTAGATGCCGGGCGAGACATGGTCGCCGGTCAAGAGGATATAGGGAAACGACTTGTCGTCGCGCATCAGGACGTTGAATCGCGGCCGCAAGCGCTTGATAAGATTGGCTTCGAGCAGCAGCGCTTCGATCTCGGTGCGGGTGACGACGAACTCCATCGTCGACGTCTCGCGCACCATGCGGCCGATGCGGGTGGTGTGGAAGCGGCCTTGCGCGTAGTTGGTGACGCGCTTCTTCAGGCTGCGTGCCTTGCCGACATAGAGCACGTCGCCGGCAGCGTTCATCATGCGGTAGACGCCGGGCGCGTTGGGCAGCCGCTTGACCAGCGTCTGGATCACCTCGGCGCCGATCATGCCTTCCGCGTCGCCGGCATGCGGCGTCCAGTCGATGGCGGTGAAGGCGACATCGGGACCGACGGTTTCAACGATTTCCTCGACCGCCTCGTCCTCAAGGTCGATATCGGGGGGCAGATCGTCGGTGCCGCCGCGCGGCTTGCTTTTGTGGTCTATAGGACTCATTCCGTCATGCCTGTCACATCGGGCGTCTGCCACGCAAGATGCTGGCCGCCATCGAGCGCGATCATCTGGCCGGTGACCGAGCGCGCTTCCCAGAGATAGCGGATTGTGGCGCCGAATTCCGGCAATTCCGGGCCGCGCTTGAGGATCAAGCCATCGACTTGGGCTGCAAAATCGCTGTCGTCCTGACGCGCGTTCTTCAATGTCGGCCCCGGGCCGATGGCATTGACGCGGACGCGGGGACCGAGCGCTTGCGCCATCATCTGGGTGGCTGTCCACAGCGTCGATTTGGACAGTGCATAGGAGAAGTAGCGCGGCGTCGGCCGCCAGACGCGCTGGTCTATCATGTTGACGATCAGGCCCTCCTGCCCTGCCGGTAGTGCCCGGGCGAAATTCTGCGCCAGGAGCGCGGGCGCTTTCACATGGACGGCAAAGTGCCGGTCCCAGGCCCGCCAGTCGAAATCCAGAACCGAATCGTCCTCGAACAGCGACGCGTTGTTGACCAGCAGCGAGAGCGGCCCTAGCGCTGCTTGCGCCTCGCCGATAAGGTCATCGATGGCGTCCATATCGGTCAGGTCGGCGGCGACCACCGCGGCGCGGCCACCTCCGGCGATGATTTCGGCAGCCAACGCATCGGCCTCGCTGCGCGAGCGGTTGCAATGGATGGCGACGGCAAAACCGTGCGCGGCGAGATCCTCGACGATCGCCCTGCCGATCCGCCTGGCCCCGCCCGTCACCAGCGCCGTGACAGTGGCTTTGCTCATATGGTGTCAATCCTCAATTTCGGCCCGAAAAAGCAGTGCCGGCGAAATATGGCCCGGCATGCGTTAAATGGTGTTCGCACCTTGGGCAGCATTGTGGCGAAACGGCCGTTTGGGCATCTTGGCCCGCCCTGGACTCAGGCGTGCCCGACCGCAATATAGGGTGCTGGAGTCCTTGCACCAAGCGGTGTGCAGCGCAGCACCGGATGGTTCCTGCCATTTCGCTGTTGCGAAGATGCAACGTCAAGGTTCTGCCTCATTTGCGCCGGGGAATGACCCAAGTTCAGGTTCGCTTCAGCCGCATTTTGACACGACATTTGGAACCGACGAACGCCAGATCCGTTTCACCCCCCGGACGGGTCGATGGCGATCGTGAGAAACAAGCCTGTGTCCTGTGGCTTAAGGAGTAAAGAACAATGCAAGCCAATCTCAAATTCGCACGGCCGCTGGCCGTTGCGCTCGGGCTCTTCGCCCTCAGCGGAACTGCCTATGCTGCTGACGTGGTTTCGGAAGAGCCGCCGGCACCTGCGCCGATCGCTGAACTTCCCGTCGCTTCGTGGGCCGGCCCCTACGCCGGTCTCAACGTCGGCTATGGCTTCAGCGGCCATACCAAGGAAAAGGATCTGGGTGTTGACAATGTTGACGTCGGCACCAAGGGCTTCGTGGGCAGCGTCTTCGGCGGCTATCAGTGGCAGCAAGAGAACTTCGTCTACGGCGCTGAAGCCGAACTCGGCTACAACGGCGTCAAGGGCGACGATTCTGGCGTCAATTCCAAGGCCGGCTTCGAGGGTTCGTTGCGAGCCCGTCTCGGCTATGCCGTGACCCCGGAAATCCTGCTCTATGGCACCGGCGGTCTCGCCGGAAGAAGCCTGAAGGTCGAAGACGACGTATACGGTTCGGACCGCGCCACGTTGCTCGGCTGGACCGCTGGTCTCGGCACCGACATCAAGCTGACCGACAATGTCTTCGGTCGCGTCGAGTATCGTTACACCGACTTCGGCAGCAAGAGCTTCGATGGTATCGGCAAGGTCAAGGCCACCGACAACCGCGTCACCTTCGGCGTCGGTATGAAGTTCTAAGTCGTTCAAGCCACGACACGAAAAAGCCGGGCCTCGCGCCCGGCTTTTTTATACCCGCGTGATTTCCGGGTAAATCTATTCGGGTAATGGGCGGTCAACCGGGAATGCAGGGCTTCAGTTCTGGAAACTTCTCGTCGAAGCGTGCCGCCCACCGCGTCAGCCGGGCGCGACCCTTCTCCCATTTCCCGGCAAAGCGCAGCGCGAGATAGCCAAGGCAGGCGCGCAGCGCCATCTGGCCGGCGGTGATCTTTTTCGGCAGCTTCGGCGGCTTGGCGTTGAGCAGGTCGAGTGCCGCCGTGATCTTCGCCCACTGGCGATCGAGCCAGGGCTGATAGACCATCTCCTCAGGCCGCGTGCGCCGTTCATAGACCATCGACAGCGCACAGTCGCAAATGCCGTCGGCCAATGCCTCCAGCACTTCCGCCTCGAGCCGCTTGTCGGGATTGCGTGGAAAAAGCGCGCTCTTCGACAAACGGTTGAGATGCTGGGTGATGGCGCGACTGTCATGGATGGAGCGACCGTCGTCGAGCACCAGAACCGGAATCTTGCCGAGCGGGTTGGCGATCATCAAGTCGACCGGCTTCTCCTCGGTCTTGATCGGCACCAGATCGACAGCGATGCCGGCATAGGCTGCCGCCATTCGTACCTTGGAACTGTAGGGAGAAGACGACGCATAGAGCAGTCTGGGCATGATCCGTTTCCTGTTTTGCAGGCCGGCAGTGTTGACCGATCGGGCGCGATCGGGCAATGGCCAGAAGCGGAAAACCCAACCGCCAGCGAGCGACGCATCGGACAGGGCCGTTTAGCGAGCGCTCCATGAAGACGGTGCTTCGTCACCATGGCCGCCGGGTTGCCGGGATCGCGCGAAGCCGCCAGCCGACTGGCAAGACCGAAGAGCCTCGCGCCGATGTTCATCACCCGCATGAATGACACGAAAAAAGCCCCACCGGACTCCGCCCTATGGCGAAGTCCTGGGAGCTGCGAAAAGATATCCTCCGTCCGCCTCTGTTCTCGCCTTCCGACTGCCTAAACAACGAGCGGGGCGCCCTGTGAGGCACCCGCCCTTGACTGTTTCGGCACCGCCCCCGGCGAGGGAAGCGCGACTACTTCTTGCCGGCCTTCGCGGGCGCTGCCTTCGGCTTGGCCGCAGGTGCCGCTTTCTTCACCGGCGCTGAAGATTTCGCTGCCGCCGCCTTCTTTACCGGAGCAGCCTTGGCAGCCGGCTTCTTGGCTGGTGCAGCCTTGGCAGCCGGTTTCTTGGCAGGTGCTGCCTTCTTCGCTGCGGGTTTCGCCGCGGCTTTCGCTGCAGGCTTCTTGGCCGGTGCCGCCTTGGCAGCCGGCTTTGCCGCTGCCTTGGCGGGTGCCGCCTTCTTCACTGCCGGTTTCGCAGCAGCTTTCGCTGCCGGCTTCTTGGCCGGTGCTGCTTTTGCCTTGGCCGCGGCCTTCGGCTTGGCAGCAGGTGCTGCTTTCTTCACTGCAGCTGCGACCTTTGCCGTCGCTGCTTTTGCGGGTGCTTTCTTTGCCGGTGCCTTGGACGCCGGCGCTTTGGATGACTGCTTAGCCATGCGATGCCCCTTCCTTTGTGCCGACGGCCGTAATGACCCGGCGCGCTCATGCATATCTGACTCGCGGCTTGCTAGCCAGCGAAGCAATAGACTGATTTTCGCAGCTTAAATTTCGGTTACGATCGGCACATGGTCGTGCTGATCGTCGCAGAAATTCACTTCTGATCTTCGACCATTGGCTAGAATGTGTCGCCGACATTCTCCACAGTCCGCGGAAGCGCTCCTCTCGTGAAGCTCCGAAGATCAGCGAGCTGCTTTGCGTGTCGATCGTCGGCCGCCGATATCATGACCGCTGCCTCATCGGTGCGATCATCTCGTGCAGGCGGACGATCTATACTGCAATGCGACAGCCGATCGGTGCATCGTCTTGTCAAGCACGAACGCAGATCGGCCTGCTCGTGAATTGACAGATAACTCTACATGGCAGAGTATTCTGTACAGCATGCTGGAGCATTTCAATGTCGATCGCACAGGAGCAAGCGGCGCTGTCGCCGTTCGAGATTGCCAAGACGGTCCGCCACGGCGGCAGCATGGTTGTCGGCGGCCTCCGGCTTGGCTGCGCCGGAGCCAATCGATGAGTGCCGACGAAATCATCCACCAGAGCACTCGGCTCAGGATCATGGCGGCGCTGAGCATGCTGGAAAGGCGGCAAACGCTGGATTTCACCGGGCTGAAAGCCATCGTGGACGTCACCGACGGCAATCTCGGTGCGCATCTCGATACGCTGGCCAGGGCTGGTTATGTCGACATCGAAAAGCTGTTCGTCGGCCGCCGGCCGCAGACGCGCGTCAGGGCGACGACGAGCGGACGGCGCGCGTTCCGCGGCCATGCCGCATTCCTGCGCAAGATCCTCGATCAGGCCGAGGCGGCGGCGCGCAGGAAATAGCGTGATGACTGGGCAATCCGCTCAGCGCGCGGCAACAACGGCAACGCCGGCGCCGATCATTACACCGCCCGCCGCGCGGTTCACCCGGCGTACGATCCTTGGTGTGCGCAACAGGCTGCGGGCGCGACCGGCGAGGACGACATGACCGCCGATCACCACGACCTCGACGGCCACGATCACCATCATCAGCACACCGAGATGACCTGCGTCGAGCGATGCGCCGACGACGCTAGGCAACAGCGCAATGTAGAACAACGGCATTTTCGGATTGCCAAGATTGAGCGCGATGCCGGTGGCAAAAATCATCAACAGCCCTCGCCGTCCTGAGATGGGCTGCAGTTCGGGAATGACGGGCGCCGCCATCCACAGCCTGATGCCCGTCCAGACCAGATAGGCCGCTCCACCATAGCGAAGCACCGTCATGACGATCGCCATCTTGGCGGCGACGATCGACAGGCCGAAGGCGGCGAGGATCAGGAAGATGAGGATGCCGACCACGGTGCCGGCACCGTAGGCGATGCTCGACGCGGCGCCATTGGAGATTGTGCGCGCGATGATCGTCATGTTGTCCGGACCCGGGCTGGCAGCGAACACGAAGAAGGCGGCCGCAAAGGCAAGCGAGGTCGCGAGATCTATGAAAACTCCCGAGGGTAATGCCGCTCTCGGGAGTCCAGACTAGCCGGTTTACCTGTCGGCGCCATCAGGAAAATCGCGAAACTGCGCGATGCGCATTTCCGTCACGGCTGATAGCCGAGGCAGATGGCGCCGAGCGCGACGATGGCGCAGGCGCCGACCCGCCGCGGCGTCAGCACCTCGCCGAGGAACAGACGTCCGATGAAGGCCGCGAAGACGACGCTGGTTTCGCGGATCGCGGTGATCGGACCGGCCGGTCCGAGCGCGAAGGCCGCGACCACGACACCGTAGGCCAGAAGTGCAAACAGGCCGCCGCCCAGCGCCTTCCAGGTTTCCGGCGCACCCAGGTCGACTGTGAGCCGGCCACGGCAGGCGACGAAGGCCGCCGGCAGCAACGCGCCGTAGATCACCAGCACCCATGCGGTATAGGCGCCGGCGTTTCCCGCCGCCCGAACGCCGAGCGCATCGACCGTCGCATAGGCGGCGATGATCGCTCCCGTTGCCAGCGCATAGAGTATCGATGTCGTGGCGGCCCTGCCCCTTCCGAGAGAAAGGCCCATGATGCCGCCCGCGACCAGCGCGACACCGATGGCCTGCGGCAGAGTGAGCTGCTGGTTGGCCAGGAAGAACCCGCCGAGCGTGACGAGCAGCGGCACGCTGCCGCGAACGATCGGATAGACCTGTCCCAGCTCGCCATATCTGTAGGCGGCCACCAGAAACAAACTGTAGCCAACCTGCAGGCAGGCCGAGAGCACAATGTAGGACCAGGCCGGCGCGGCCGGAAGGGCGTGGAAGAAGGCTAAGGGGATGGCGAGCGCCGTACTGGAAAAGCTCATGACGGTGACGGTCCACAACCTGTCGGCCCCCGTGCGCAGGAACGCGTTCCAGGTTGCGTGCAGGATTGCCGCAAACAATGCGAGCCCGATGACCAGCGGGCTCATTGGGACTTACGCGAAGCAGCGACGATGCCCATGGCCGCCTTGCGGGCGTCGCGAATGGCGGCGTCGGCCGGCCCCATCTGCGCCAGCAAGGTCGCACCTTCGATCAGCATAAGCAGTGTCGCCCCCACGCTTTCGGCGCGGCCGCGCGGCATCATCTCTTCGAGGATAGACCGCATGCGCCGCTTGAGGCCGTTCTTCTGCCTGACAACGGCCTTGAAAACCGGATGCCCGGGATCGCCGAACTCGGCCAATGCATGTGCGAACAGACAGCCATGGAAATCGGCGCTGCGGAACCAGCGTGCATGCCAGTCAAAGATCCTTCCGATTTTCTGCTCCGGCGGAATGCCCTCCTGGGCGAGCCGGTCGAGCTGGCGGTCGAAACGCATAGCGCGATAGTCGAGCACCTCGACGATCAATTCGTCCTTGCTGGGGAAGTGGCGATACATCGTCATCTTGGCCACATCGGCTTCGGCGATGATCCGGTCGATACCCGTCGCATGGAAACCGGCGCGCTTGAACAGCACGTAGGCCGTTTCAACGACGTGCTGGCGCTTATCGGAAACGGGCGATGGTGTCATGACGCATACCGAGTGATGAGACAGGTCTGTCTCATATCTATGCGACGGATCGCGCCTGCTGTCAACGCAGCACGAAAAACGCCTGCAGCCGATCAAGCCACAGGCGCGAAAGAGATTGGAAGGGGAAACCGGGTTTAGCGCAGAATGCGGCAGCGGCCGTTGTAGACCATCCAGCGGTCGAAGCCCGAGACGCAGAATTCGACATTGTCGCCGATCGAGGCAAAGCCCTGGCCTTCCTCGATCAGGTACCAGATGGTGCGATCGCGGCCGTCGGACAGGCTGACGGTGGCCCCGCAATAACGGCGACCGATCGGCCAGGTATCGTCGGCCGCCAGATAGCGATGCTGGTGAATGCGCCGGAAATCGGTGATCTGCACATCCGGCAGATGCGGCACGTGATGCACCTGATAGGAAAAGCGGCTGGTGATCTTGTTCAGTACCCAAGGCTGACCGCAGACCCCGCTGTCTTCATCGGAATAGACCGTAAGATCGGCGGCCTGCACGGTCTGGGCGATACCGAGAGGCGCGGCAAGCGGGGTGCAGAGCGAAATCAGGGCGGCAAGAGCGGATTTGGCGAAGCGAGTCATGGCAGCCTCTCAAGGTCGATTGTGCGCACTGTGCGGATTCGCTCGGCGGCGGTCAAGCGGTTGCGTTGACAATGGTTTCCCAGTTTGAAACTGCTTTTTGACCAAAGCCGAATTTACACGGCACCGGAATGGCTCTGGCACGTTCATGTCCGGATCCAAAAGAGCGCGGGTCCCGGGTCGTCAATGAGCCCGCCTCAAGCCTGCTCGCCGGCCAGCCATTCCAACGACCAGTGCGCCGGCCGCCCCACCGCAAGCAGCCTGTGCAGGGCCGGCAGCAGCATCCGCAGCTCGCCCTCCAGCGTGAACGGCGGATTGACCACCAGCAGACCGCTGCCGTCGAGGCTGGGTTCCAAAGAGGCCGGCCTGATCTCGAATTCGATGTCGAGCAGCTTCGGGATGCCCGATTGCTTCAGCGCCTTGCGGAAAGCGATGATCGCCTTGCGGTCCTTGATCGGATACCAGAGCGCGTAGATGCCGCCTGGCCAGCGCTTGTGCGCCCTTATGAGCCCGTCGACGAGGCGATCGAACTCACCCGCTTCCTCGAATGGCGGATCGATGAGAACAAGGCCGCGCTTCTCCTTCGGCGGCAGATGGGCGCCGAGCGCGAGCCAGCCATCGAGTTCGATGATCCGGGCCTGGAAATCGCCGGCAAAGAACGTCCTCAGCCTCGCGGCATCCTTGGGGTGCAGCTCGATCGCGGTCAGCCTGTCCTGCTTGCGCATGAGATGGCGCGCAATCAACGGCGAGCCCGGGTATTTCTGGATGCCACCCTCAGGGTTGAGCGACCGTATTGTCTCCAGATAAGGCGCGAGCAGTGCTGCCACCGGCGCGGCAAACGGGGCATCGATCAGCCTGCCGATGCCGCCTTGCCACTCACCCGTCTTCTGCGCTTCGGCCGACGACAGATCGTAGCGGCCAATGCCGGCATGGGTGTCGACGACCCGAAACGCCTTGTCCTTCTGCTTCAGATACTCGAGCAAGCGCGTCAGCACGACATGCTTGACGACGTCGGCGAAATTCCCGGCATGGTAGGCGTGGCGGTAGTTCATCGTTTTGTGCCGTTATGCATGTCGTTGTCCCAAAACCGCTGCACACTTTTGGGCGACATGCATCAGCCCCTGCCCCAGCGCGGTGGTGGCGGCTGAGAGTTCGGATTTTCCGGCCGGCCGCCTCGAGTGCGCAAGGTCAGCAAAAATCCGATCAGGCCGATCGCCATCAGCGCGAAGCCGACCGGCCGTGCACGGCTGTCGATCTCGCCTGCGCCGGAGCGCAGGATGAGATCGACAGCCCGCATCGGTATGTCGTCGGCATCACCCGGTCCGACGGTGAAGACGTAGGGACCCGGGCTGACGGTCGCGATGACGCCGGCCTCGTCGCGAAAGATCTTGTCGGGCAGTTGCGGGCTGGCCTGGCGAGGATTGTCGGAATGGTTGAACTGCAGCGTCGAGGCGAGCACCGTGCGGCCATTGCTGGCGGCGGTCAGCGTCAGCACGGTGCGCTGCTGCGAGACGATGCGCTCGGCTCTTGCGGTCAGGTCGACCAGCACCCGCACCGGCGCATCGCGGCCGGAGAGCGGCACCGTCAGCGGCTTGAAACGGCCTTGCTCATAGACCCGCCAGGTGCCGATCTCGTGCCCGGAGAAATTGCTCATCGCCCAGGGATAGATGACACCGACGCCGGCGCCGACAAGCAGGATCAGGACAAACAGAAAGCGCATTCACATCACCATGGCGTATCGTAACCTTGCCAATAGCGCCCCGACGGCCAAAAGGCGATGGCCAGTTGCGGCAGCCACCCTGGAGGTGGACCGTGCGGGGTGCGAGCGCAACCAGCTTGGCGGCGTGGCTGCGCAACAATGCCGATAACGTTCTACCTATGCGCTCAAAAATTAAGCCGTGTATTTCGCGCGCCGCGCTGAATATTGCTGTCGGCTCATTCTTGGCCGTTCTTGCTGTCAGGTTTTGATTCTACCTCAAGGGACAGCTTGCCGCGTCCGGCAACATATTGACGTCGATCGAGCCAATATGCTGATTCATAAACAGGATTTGCCTTGTGCGCCATGCTTCGGTCCGAGAGGCCGTAGCCGCTTTCATGATTAACCATTCGCGAGCGCATTTGGTTAAGGAATTGCTAATTTAGTTGACTATAATTTCCACAGGTATATTTTCGATGCGTTGGGATGTGCAATTTGGGCGAGCAATCGATGGTGACACCGGGCGTGTGATCGCGATTTCGGGGCGCGGAGAATGCTGAGCGGCAGCACGGAGGTTGTGTAGTCGCACCAGCTTCGCGAAAGCCAAGAACAATTGACGCACATCAGTGATGGCGGTTCCGCAGATGCGGAGGTTTGCCACGTTCTCAGGAACGTGGCCGGGCGATGCTTTGTCCCGGCCCGGCGGTAGCGTGTTCGGTGCGTATGAGGAAAGCATGACTAAGCTTGTCAAGGTTCTGAAACTGGAATCCGGCAGCCAAAAGGACGCCAGCCAAAGCCGACGACGCGCCCTTGTCGCCGGAGGAGCGGGATTTTTAGGTTCGCATCTGTGCGAACGTCTTTTGCGGGACGGATACGACGTTGTCGCGCTGGACAATTTCCACACCGGCAAAAGATACAATCTCAATGCCCTTCAGCGCAATCCGAGCTTCAGCTGCATCGAGCACGACATCGTCGATGCACTGCCTTCGGACCTTCAGTGCGACGAGATCTACAATCTCGCCTGCCCAGCCTCTCCGCCGCACTACCAGGCAGATCCGATCCACACCTTCAAGACAAGCGTGCTTGGCTCGCTGAACCTTCTGGAACTCGCGCGACAGAACAAGGCCAAGATATTCCAGGCCTCGACGTCCGAAGTCTATGGCGATCCCTTCGTGCATCCACAGCCCGAGAGCTACTTCGGCAACGTCAACACGCACGGGCCGCGCTCCTGCTACGATGAAGGCAAGCGCTCGGCCGAAACCCTGTTCTTCGATTATTCGAGAACCTATGGTCTCGATATTCGTGTCGCCCGCATTTTCAACACCTACGGTCGCCGCATGCAGCCCGACGATGGACGTGTGGTTTCGAACTTCATCGTCCAGGCGCTGCGCGGCGAGGACCTGACCGTCTATGGCAGCGGCCAGCAGACGCGCTCCTTCTGCTATGCCGACGACCTGATCGAGGGCTTTATCCGGCTGATGAATGCGCCGAACGCGCCCGCCCACCCGGTCAATCTCGGCAACCCTGCCGAATTCACCATCATGGAACTGGCGACGCTGGTCGTCGATTACACCAACGCCCGATCGAAGATCGTGCATCGGCCGCTGCCCGTCGACGATCCCAGGCAACGCAAGCCGGACATCTCCTTTGCCAGGGCCAATCTCGGCTGGGAGCCGAAAATCAGCTTGAGCCAGGGGCTCGCGCGTACCGTCGAGTATTTTGATACCCTGCTCTACGGAAGTCACACCGCCAGAGGAGCTGCTGCTTCATGAGCCGGCCGGCGGTCCTGGTGACGGGTGGAGCCGGCTTCATCGGCAGCCACACCTGCAAGCAGTTGGCCGCCGCCGGCTACATGCCGGTGGTTTTCGACAATCTGAGCCGCGGCAATGAGAGATCCGTCGCCTGGGGGCCGCTTGTCGTCGGCGATATCCGGGATCGGGATGCACTGCGGCGGGCGATGGAAACGCACCGGCCGACGGCCGTGATCCATTTTGCTGCGCTGGCCTATGTCGGAGAGTCCGTTCGCGAGCCGGCCGAATATTATTCGACCAATGTGACAGGCACCATCGCGGTGCTCGATGCCGCACGCGCGAGTTCGATCGAAAACATCATCTTCTCCAGCAGCTGTGCGACCTACGGCGTGCCGGAGGCGTTGCCGGTTCGCGAGACCTCCTCGCAAAATCCGATCAGCCCCTATGGGCGCACCAAGCTGATCGGCGAACAGATCATCGGCGACTATGCGTCCGCGTACGGAATGAAATTTGCGATCCTGCGCTATTTCAATGCTTGTGGCGCCGATCCCGATGGCGAGCTCGGTGAGTGGCATTCGCCGGAAACCCATCTGGTTCCCAGAGTGCTCATGGCCGCATCGGGCATCATCGACGCGATCGAGGTTTTCGGCACCGACTACGACACGTCGGACGGCACTTGCGTAAGGGATTATATCCACGTCACCGATCTGGCCCGCGCCCACCTGAAAGCGCTCATGCATCTCGAGGGTGGCGGGCGAAGCCTTGCGGTCAATCTCGGCACAGGGCGGGGCGTCTCCATCAAGGAGATTGTCAAGGCGGTCGGCCGAATGACGTCGAGGCCGGTTCCGGCAGTGTTCAGGAGCCGACGCCCCGGAGATCCGGCGGAGCTCTACGCCGACCCGGGAAGCGCACGCGAACATCTTGGCTTTGTGCCGGAGCTTTCAGACATCGATACGATTGTCAGGACGGCCGCTCCCTTTTTCGGACTGAAGACCAGGCCCATGAAACTGCCGCCAGTGAGGGCGGCAGCGCCGGTCGTCGCCCGACGGGTCAGAGATAGCGGGGGTGACAGCTCGCGCGCTGGCCAAATCCGCTAGGGCTGCAGATATAAGGCGAGCCGCCCGAGAACGTGCTGCCATCGCCCGGATTGAACGAGATGTTCACCGGCGCCGGCGTGCTGGCTTTGATCCGTTGCGGCGGTGCAAAGGCGTAGGCACTTTCGGTCCCTATTGTGCTTGTCATCTGGATCGGAAGGTCGGCCCGGAGCGAGCGCACGAGAAATCTGGCCTGCACGGGCTGGACCGCGGGCTGACTGCGGACCGGGTGGACGATGGGCCTGATAAGGACCGAACCGGTTTCAGTCGCGTCCATACCTTGACAACCTGCAACCATAGAGCTCAGCGCCACAGCCGCGGCAATAGATACGACATTCTTGCTTGAGCGAAATACGCTCGCGGAATTTCTCATCCTCTGTCCCTTGCTATCAAGTATAAGCCAGGGGCGCATTGCGACATACTATACTTGGGCCGCTTCCACGCCGCATGAGTGACCACTCGCACATCACACGTTATATTAGATATCACTAATTATTAAATTTCATCAAAACCGTATGGCAGGCCATCGTCTTGTCGTCCAGGCGATGCAGTTGAATGCGACTAAATGCGCTCGGCGCGCCGAGCGCCTGCCGAGCCACTCAACCATAAGCGATTCGCGGGTTCCACAACAGGCGCACGGGGAGAACAGCCAGGCCATCTCAGCGCGGCCGGAAGCGGCCTACTTTTTGGCATCGACCAGCTTGCGGGTCACTTCGAACTGCGCGCCCTTGGTGTCGCCTGCTTCGAATTTCTTGTATTCGTGGGAAGGATCCTCGGGAGATCGCTTGAAACCGTACCATTCCCCGTCCGGATCCTTGCGTTGCTCGATATTCCGGCCCTGAATGCGGTGGCTGTAGCAGGTGCGGTGCTGCTCGCCGGTGTAGCCCTTCGATCGCCAGGCGAGCTCCATGCACATCTTGCCGTCCTTGGTCACCAGCCATCTGCCCTCCGCGACAGACGCGGTGTCCTGCCCGGACGTCCAGGCCTGGAGACGTCGATTGTCCTGCGCGAAAAAGGCCGCGCCGTTTTTCCATATCCATGTGCGGTCGGCATAAAGAAGCTGCAGCTCGTAGGCAGTCGGAGCCGGTGCGATGACCGTTTCCGCTGGTCTGCCGTCTTTGGCGGCAGCCGCGTGCGCCGTTCCCGAAAGCGCCGTCTGGCCGCAGAGGGCCAGGAGAAACATGAGTTGCATACAAGTTGCGAACCGACAATGTTTGCGTCGACGGTCGACACCATGCGGTGGCAATCCGGTCAGAGCTGTCAGTACAATTGGCGTTCGCATGCCCGTTTTGCCCAAGGTAGCACTATCATCGCTCTGACAGCCGTATGAACTATTTAACAGTCGCGAGAACGGTGATGTCAACCTTTGCGAGCGGACGGACAACAACCGTTCCAGATGTGCGCATCCCGCTGTCGTCAAAATTAAGAAATGTGTCATATGCTCTGCCCAACTCTGACAATCGCACTCAAAAGCAACATCCGCAGACGTGAGGGAGGACGCGGTTTCAAATGGCGGGCGACCCGGAATTGAACCAGGCCGAAGGTCAGCAGTACCGGCAGCAGTCGACCGTCCGGGAAACGACTGCTCGCAATACCGTGAGCCTCAACATGGCGATCTTGCTGGGGATACTGTTCATTGCGATCCTGTTCAGGTTCCACAACATAACCTTGCCGCTGGTCGATGCCTTCAGCTGGCGCGAAACAAGTACCGCGATGATGGCCGACAATTTCCAGCAGCGCAGCTGGAACATCTTCTTCCCCGAGGTCAGCTGGACCGGGCCCGGGCCAAGCTATCAGGGCCGCGAGTTCCAGATCGTCAGCTATCTGACCGCCATACTCTACCAACTCTTTGGCTGGCACGACTGGTTCGGCCGCATGATTGCGGCCCTTTTCGGCTTGGTGACGGTGTTTTCACTGCACAGACTAACGGCGTTATGCTGGGGCGAGACGCACGCCCACGCCGCGGCACTTGCCTATGCGCTGATGCCGGCGGCGATCATGATCGACAGCTCGTTTCTTCCCGACCCCTCGATGCTGGCTCTGGTAACCTTGGGCGTCTGGCTTTTCACGAAATACTGGACGGGAGGCAGCGCGTGGCTGCTCCCTTTCGCCACAGCCAGCTTTTCCCTCGGTGTGCTTGCAAAACCACCGGGTTTGGCTGCTGGAGGCGTCATATTCTATCTGATGGTTTGCTGGCTTTTGCAAAATCGGCGAAAGCATGCGGCCAAAGTATTCATAAGCGGACTGGTCAGCCTGTTCGTCATCGGCGCCTACTACAGCTGGGCCATTTATCTCGGGCGAACCTATCCGCCCTTTCATGTCGCGGGCAGCGGATACATCTGGGATTCTGGATTCTGGACGTTTTTCAACAACGATTTCTATTTCAAATCTGTTTGGAACACCTCGGTCTGGTGGTTTTACGGCTATCCGTTCATGATTTTGATGGCGGTCGGATTCTGGATGCCGCCCCAGCCAGTCGCGGAATCGAAAGAACGCGCTCTTTCGGCCATACCTTTCATATGGCTTGCAGCGGCCTCTGTTGTTTATCTCGCTGCGGCACGTGAGATCACGACCAATCCATGGAACTATCATATATTCCATGTGCCATTTGCGATGTTTTGCGGCCGTGGCGCGGTCGTCCTGGCGACGCTTGGAGCCAAAACCGTTCCGTCTCCTGGGATAATTCTGCGGTCGATTTGCATCGCGGCCGCTATGCTTGTCTGGTCGACTTTTCCCCTCGTCCGGACAATGAAGGCGCCCTTCGCCATGAATGGAAAGTTGCTTGGCGACGAGCTGGCGCGCAGGGCCCAACCTGGCGATCTTGTCGTGGCCATCGCTCCGGAGGTGGGAGATCCTGTCGCAGTCTATTACAGCAGGGCGCGCGGGTGGGTGTTTCCGCCTGGTGGCGGCGACGTGGAGTGGTCCAGGTTCGTCGAGGACGATGCCATCGCGATAGCACAGCTTGAGGAACTTCGCACGCAAGGCGCGGATTGGTTCGGCGTGGCAAAGGATGCCGAAGACAGTCAGAAACGGCCGTTCATCGAGCATCATGACGGGGTGATCGACTATCTCAACAAGATCGGGACCAAGCGGCTGGATTCGGACAACCTCCTGATTTATGAAATCAGCCGGCCTTGATCTGGTCAGGCCGTTGGGCTTATGGGCTGGGGATCAGGCAAACGTTGGAAATCCGGCGACGGTCAGCGACCTTGCCGACCCGCCCTCGCCTGCCCAACGCAGCAAGCTAAGCGAGACAAGCCAGCCAGCAAGGTCAAATATCTCTACGGCTGGCGGAATTCGACGGTTGCGACCGGAGGAATTGTTGAAACGAGCGATTTCGATCATTGTGACGCTGGCCCTGCTGGCCTGGCTCGCCAGCGACTCGCGCTGGCGCATGGTCGGCGACGCCTTTGCCCGCATCACGCCCGGCACCTTCGCCGTGGCGACGATCGCGTTCTTCGCCACCTATGTCTTGCGTGCGCTGCGCGTCTGCGACGAGTTCCGCGACGAGGTGCATGGCCGCTTCGGCGCCTGCCTGCGCGTCATTCTGATCCACAATGCGATGATCAACGTCGTGCCCTTTCGCGGCGGCGAGACGGCCTTTCCCCTGCTCCTGCGCCAGGTCTTCGGCATACCGATCATGCGCGCCAGCGCCTCACTGCTGTGGTTCAGGCTGCAGGACGCCTTCGTCGTCGGCGTGCTCGCCCTGGCGGTGTGGCCGGGCCTGCATCCGGCGATTAGGATTGCGGGCGGGGCCGTCTTGATCACCGCCGCCTGGTACCTGCCGCGCTGGGCGCGTGCGCCGCATGACTGGGCCGGCCGCGGCAAGATCGTGGCGAAGCTCGGCAAGCTCCGAGATGTGTTCACCGAAGCAACCGGACGCTCGCGCTATGGCTGGTGGTGGACGATCGCAAACTGGTCGCTGAAGCTCGCTGTCCAGGGATGGTTGTTGGCAATGCTGCTGGGGACATCCTTTTCGACCGCCTTTCCAGGCGTCGTTGGGGCCGAAGGAGCCGCCATACTGCCGGTGCAAGGCGTCGCCGGCTTCGGCACCTATGAAGCGGGAGCAGCGGCGGCGCTGCTCACCTCCGGAATCACGATGAAGAATGGCTTGCAGGCGGCGCTGGCGCTGCACCTGTTCATCTTCTGCTCGGCAATCGCCACGGGTGCGATCGCCTGGCTGTTTCCCTCGAAATCGACGCTGCCGGGAAATCCGGCTGTCGGACCTGCAAGGAAGCCATCCCAATGAACGTATTGCCCATCCCTGCTTCGGGACTGCCTGACGGCGCGGTAATGCCGAACCATACGCTGTCCATCGTCGTCCCCATGTACAACGAGGCCGAAAATGTCGAGCCGCTGCTGGCACGGATCCACCAGGCGATGGAAGGCTACGACCAGCCCTGGGAGGTCGTGCTGGTCGATGACGGCAGCACCGACGCGACGGTGAGCGAGATCAGGCGCCTTGCAGCGCATTACGGCTCGCATGTGCATGCGGTCGAGCTGGTGCGCAACTACAAGCAGACCGCCGCGATGCAGGCCGGCATCGACGCGGCGCGCGGCGACGTCATCGCCACGATCGACGGCGACCTGCAAAATGATCCCTACGACATTCCCCGCATGGTCTATCGCCTGCTGAGCGAGAATCTCGACCTGGTGGTCGGCTGGCGCAAGGACCGCCAGGAAGGGTTTTTCATGCGCAGGCTGCCCTCGCGCATCGCCAACGCGCTGATCGCGCGCGTCACCGGGGTGCGCCTCAAGGATTATGGCTGCAGCCTCAAGGTCTATCGCGGCAACGTCATCCGCAGCGTCAAGCTCTACGGCGAGATGCACCGCTTCATCCCGGCATGGCTGGCCACGGTGACGACCCCCAGACGCATCGCGCAGGAGGTGGTGACGCACCATGCCCGCATCCACGGCCAGTCCAAATACGGCATTTCGCGCACCTTCAGGGTCGTGCTCGATCTGGTGTTCATGTACTTCTTCATGCGCTATCGCACACGGCCGGGACATTTCTTCGGCGGCATCGGCATCGTGCTTGGCGCGCTGGGTTCTCTGATCCTTGCCTACCTGCTTTGCCTGAAGCTGTTTTTCGCCGAAGACATCGGAACACGCCCGATGCTGTTCACCGGCTTCTTCCTGCTCATCGCCGGGGTGCAGATGGTGACGTCGGGCGTGCTGGCGGAAATGCTGGCACGCGTCTATCACGAGGCGAACGGAGCATCGGCCTATGTCGCGCGGCCACGGCCGCCGGCCGGCGACAATGACGGCTGGCACGCCCCGGGCCGAGCATCGTGACCTGATCGGAATGCCACGGAGGTCCGCGCCTAACGAACGCATGGCGGTCGGAGGGCAAGAGGCAAAGCGCAACGTCTGCGCAAACCTCTCGCCCTCCACTCGCGCCCCCCCGGCAAAGACCCGGCAGCGGTCAAATCGGCCGCGCTTCAGGTCTGATGTTCTGGTCTAGTAACGCGAACGGCAGCTGGCGCGCTGGCCGAAACCGCTCGGACCACATATCCAGGGCGAATGACCCAGGAGCGGGCCGCCATTGCCCAGACTGTAGGAGACCTTCACCGTCGCCGGCCTGCCGACCCGCTGCGGCCGCACGAAGGCCGCATAGGCCTCCTCCCTCGTACGCGTCACGTTGGTCATCTTGGTGAGCGGTTTGCGGTTGATCAGATGCAGCCGCTTGTCCTTGGCGTAGTGCACCCTCTGGCCGAGCGAATGAACCACGGGCTTGGTGCCGATCGAGCTCGTCTTGGTGGCATCCATGCTTTGGCAACCGGACATCATCGAGATCAATGCAACCGCGGCAAATGCACAGGCATGTTTCTTGCCGAGCCTTGCCCCTCTTTCCATTATTTTGTTCATCGCTATCCCCTGCCATGAAATACAAGTCGCTGGAGCGCGGAGATATATTGCTCTTATTTGCTTTCCGCACCACGCGAGTGACCCATCGCCACTCACATCATGGGCTGTATATTAGGGGAGACTTATTAAATATCATGCAAACGATATGATGAGCGCGGTCTTTCGGCACTCGACCGGATATTATTAAAATTTGACCTTTTGGGCCCGTGCCTGGCCCTGCTACAGCTTGCCGGCCGGCTATCAAGGCAAATGCGGTTCAGGGGAGTTGTTTGCGCACGGACGCCTGTCGGCGTCAGCGTGGCGGATTCCAGGCGGGGTCAAGATGGAATGTGCGGGTTCCGCTCCCGCCGCGCCCGGCTCCGGAAACCGGGTAGGCCACGCTGACGATGCGCATACCGCCTGCCCCCTGCTGGAGCCCATATATGCCTTCCAGGCCGCGGTCACAGAACGCGGCGCCCGGGACGAAGAGCGCAACGCCAGCGAGCGAGGCCTGCAAGGCGAGTTTCGCGGCATTGCAACGCAACGAAATTTTGTTCTCCACGAGGTGCCTGGTGATGATCACGACCACAAGCAATCCGTAGACGAACGCATTGAAGGCAGCGAACCAGTAGAAGCCGGTGGCGTCCGAGGCGCGGTCTACAAGAAGGACCGGCAGCGAAGCTCCCATTGCAAGCACCACATAGGGAACAATAACGCGGGCAGGCAGCAGGTTTTTCGGGCCACTGCCCTTGGGGGTAACGCGAAAATCGACGAACGACTTGGTCAGATAATCGCGGATCGACGACAGCGTGCCCGCCAGCACCCACGGCCAACGAGCGAAGAATGAGAACAACATTCCCTCCCAACTGATCGTCTTGGCGGTCAGTGGGCGCGACAGCCCGAAGGACTTCAACAGCATCACCAGCACAATCAGCGAAATCGAGTTCGGCGCATAGTATAGAAGGAAGTCAATATACGTCACATTGGCGAAATTCTGACCCGTAAGAAGCGCGTATATCGGCATGATGTACATGACAAGCGAAAATACGGCGAAAAGCGGATACCAGAGCTGGCGAAACAGGAACTGGAATTTCAGCCGTGGCGATACCTTGGAAAGGTATATGGGCGAGTATTCGAGCATGATCGTCATCAGGCTCCGCGACCACTGGAACTCTTGCGTGACAAGATCGGCAAAGGTTTGCGGGCCGTCGCCATGGGCAATGGCGTCTATGGCATGCACACCGCGCCAACCAGCCGCAATGAACAGCATGGACGTCGAGTGATCTTCGGCCAGTTCCGGGCCAAGGCCGCCGACCTGCTTGAGCGCTGCGGTTCTCACGGCATAGTGCGAGCCGATGCAGAGCGGCGTTCCGTCGCCCGTGTGGCCGGACTGCAAAGGTCCGTGGAACATCCCTTCCGGGAACAGCCGGCCGCGTGCCGACCAGCTTTCAGCGGCATTGTTGTCGCATATGCTCGGCGCCGATACATAGCCAACCGCCGGGTCGGCAAAGGCGACCAGGATTTCCCTGAGATAGGTTGGCGTCGGGACGTGGTCCGCGTCCATCTGAGCGACGAAGTGATAGCGTTCATAACCATAGTGGTCGTAGAAGAAGGCCAGGTTTCCCTCTTTGCAGCGCGTCCGGCGGGGCCACACCTTGCGGTGATAATCTTCCCGCCCGCGCCGCGTCGAAATCATGACGTTATGGGCATCGCACCAGGCAATCGTTTCCTCGGACGGGTCCTCGTCGGCCAGCCAGGTATCATGCGGACAGTCCTGCGCCAGCATTGCCTCGAGGGTTCGCGCAACCACGGAAAACGGCTCTGACGGAGCCTTGGTCACCACCATCGCGACACGCGAATGCTTCGGGATCGTGTGAAGCCTGGACGGCTTTTTCATCGCATGCACGTTCAAGAGAAAATACATCGGCATGAATGTCAGCCATACGAGCGTCAATGTCGCCAGCATGTATGGGATGACGTGTTCGATGTGCCCGGGCTGCAGCCACCAGAACCAGAAAAATCCGAACGTTACCGACCAGCAGGCAAGTCCCAGCTTCCAGATCCGCTTCTGGGCGGACGACAGCACGGGCACCAGAAAAGGAGGCTTCTCCGCCGCCTTGCCCGGAGCTGCCCCACGCCCCCGTTTCGGCATGGTCTTACTGCCGATGATCCCCACGTCCGCGGAAACACTCATACACTTTACTGCCGCCACCCGAGCATCAGCCAAACGACGGCCGATGAGCCTAACCCAGCAGCAGAATCCGCTCAGGCATCCTTAGAGTCAACTAAATTAGTTATTTCTTAACTATGGTTCTTCAGAACTGGTTAAGGATAGTCCGGTGGAACAGTTTCCACCGACCAGCACGTGAACGATGAGCCGCAAATTTTTCAGCGCTGGAGAATTCGCCGATGGGCCAAAGCTGTCCGGCAAGGATCGAACTTTGAGAGCAGCGTTAACCATGTCGCGCGCACATGGTTAAGCAACCGTTAATTGCACTTGACTCTTGGCCGCGACCGGCTCTTAAATTAGCCAGGGATGATATATCGGGATATTGACGCGAATTTGTGAGTATCGCGGCGAACTTTCTCTCGAGCGCCCCCTGTATAGGGCCTTGAGAGATAATTTTTTGGGTGGCTCTGTGTCAGGTTTCGCACATCCGCCAACGGGTCGCTCCGAAATCCCGCAGATTCTGCCAAATAGAGCCGATCGGTTTTGGGTAATCGTGTCGATCAAGCATCGATGCGCACGGGCAAAGCCTTAACTTCCGCAAGAGGTTGGGGCCATGGGAGATCGACATGAAACACTCCACAGTAAAAGCACTTGCAATCGCGCTGGCATTGGGCGGAAGCGCCGCGTTCCCCACGGCAGGAGGCGCTGGCTCAGTAGCCGCGACGGACCCCGTCCAGACGAGCAGCGCCGCCTCGGCGTTCGGATCCTACGATCCCTACGGCGACTTCAGCGCCGACAAGAGCGCCAGCATCGAAGAGCTGTTCCTGCCCTGGGAAGACGTCGATCTGTCGACGCTGCCACTCGCCGACGCCTATGCGCTGCAGCGCGGCCGTTCGCTGCTGATCACGGTTGAGCCGTGGACCTGGTCCAAGGACTGGCGCATCACCCCGCCCGAATTGCGCGACGGCATTTTGAGCGGCAAATATGACGCCAACATGCAGGCGATCTGCGACCTGGTGGGACAGATGAAGAGCCCGGTGACCATTCGCTGGGCGCAGGAAATGGAAGACAAGAACGGCCGCTTCACCTGGGCCAACTGGGCTCCCAAGGACTGGATCTCCGCTTACAAGCGCGAAGTCGACATCTGCCGCAAAGCTGCCCCCGCAGCCAAGTACATGTGGTCGCCCAAAGGCGAAGAGGGTTTGGAAAAATACTACCCCGGCGACGACTATGTCGACGTCATCGGCCTGTCGGTGTTCGGTCTGCAGAAAAAAGATGATGACGAGACCGGCCGCGACCGCACCTTCGCTGAGCTGCTGAAGCCCGGCTATGACCGCGTTGCAGTGTTCAACAAGCCGATCATCGTTGCGGAACTCGGCTATGTCGGGAAGCAGGACTATGTCTCGAAATGGCAGGAAGATTCCCGCAAATCCTACGCGGAGTTCCCGGCGCTGACTTCGGTTGTCTACTTCAACCAAAAGGAAGTGTGGCCGTGGCTGGGTGGCTATGGTCTGCCCGACTGGAGGGTGACCCAGCACGTCCTGCCGTAGACGCATCGTGCTGATCGACCCCGACGCGATCGGGATCGACTTCCAATCTCCTTGTTTGATCGTGATCCATCCCGAACCAGCGGTTCGGGATGAGGATTGAGGCGTGGCGTAAATCAGTCTGTGGAGAAGTTTCGTGAAGCGGGTAGTGGGAAATTATCTTGGAGCGGCATTCGCCTGCTCCGTTCTTGTTCTTGCCTTCCAGGCTCCTGCGACAGCCAAGACGGCGATGAAAATCGCCGAGCAGGCTCAAGAGGCCACAGCGGTTCCTGACGAAGGCGTCTACCAGATCTATCAGAACCATTCGTGGCTGTGGGGCAAGAAGGGCGCCGGCTTCTTTGCCGTCAAGCAGAGACAGTTCGAGTCCTGGACCCACGACAAAGGCAAGTCGGGCTATGGCGACGGCATGTGGTTCATTCCCGGCGGCGGCAAGCTGTGCTGGCGTGCGCAATGGCACGGTTCCTGGGGCGTGAAGGGCTCGATGACCTGCTTCGAGCACCGCCAGGCTGGCAAAGTAATCTACCAGCGCAAGGCTCCGGATGGCGACTGGTATGTTTTCAAGAGATTGAAACACGGCGACTACGTCACCCGGAAACAGAACCGGATCAAGGCAAGACTGTAGGATCGTGTCATCCGCCACAAGCGGCTGGTCTACGCCTTGCGCTCCCAGCGGCGATCTGGCGTCTGTTGCCAGTAGGTGACGTCGTGGCCAGCGCTCTTCATCACCTTCCAGTGTCCTCGCGCCGCCTCGAGCTGGGCGGCATCGTGGCCATCGAACAGGAACACCGCGCGCTCGTAGCCGCCAAGGTCAGGCGGCACCGCGCCGTCGACCAGGAACCTTATCTTGGCGTCGTTGGGATTGCCGTCGCCGGTGGTCAACAGAATCGGCTGTTCGCCGGGATGAGCCTCACGATCGGTTGCGTGCGCCAGGAACGAATCGTCGCGGAAGGTCCAAAGATGCTGGTCGAGCGCATCGCGGCGTTCCTCGGTGCCTGTCTGCACCACGGCGCGCCAGCCACGGTCGACGCTGCGCTCCAGGAGGCCTGGCAGCGCATCCTCCAGCGTCGATTCGGTCAGGTGGTAGAACAGAACGTCGGCCATCGCTTCAGCCTATAGTGATCGAACCCGTTCACTGCTCATAGTTATCGCGCACCAGCCGGTCGAGCAGCCTGACGCCGAAACCGGAACCCCACGACTGGTTGATCTCGTTCGACGGCGCCCCCATCGCCGTGCCGGCTATGTCGAGATGAGCCCATGGCGTGTCCTTGACGAAGCGCTGCAGAAACTGCGCCGCGATGGTGGCGCCGCCAAAACGGCCGCCGATGTTCTTCATGTCGGCGTTCTTGGAATCGATCAGCTTGTCGTATTCGGCGCCGAGCGGCATGCGCCACAGCCGTTCCTGAGTCGCCTGCCCCGCCACCGACAATTTTTCGGCCAGTTCGTCATTGTTGGAAAACAGGCCGGCATAATGTTGGCCGAGCGCCACCATGATGGCGCCGGTCAGCGTCGCCAGATTGACCATGAATTTCGGCTGGAAGCGGTCGTTGCAGTACCACAACGCATCGGCCAGCACGAGGCGGCCCTCGGCGTCGGTATTGAGCACCTCGATGGTCTGGCCCGACATCGAAGTGACGATATCACCGGGACGCTGGGCATGACCGTCGACGGCATTTTCGACCAGTCCGATGATACCGACGACATTGGCTTTCGCCTTGCGGGCCGCCAGCGCATGCATCAGGCCGGTAACGGCGGCGGCGCCGCCCATGTCGCCCTTCATATCCTCCATGCCCGAGGCCGGTTTTATGGAATTGCCGCCGGTGTCGAAAGTGACGCCCTTGCCGACGAAGGCGATCGGGCTGTCCTTCGGCTTGCCGCCGTTCCACTGCATGATCGCCATGCGGGCGCCGCGTGGCGAGCCTTGCGCGACACCGAGCAGCGAGCCCATGCCGAGCTTCTTCATTTCCTTCTCAGCCAATATCTCGACCTTGACGCCGAGTGCCTCGAGTTCCTTGGCGCGGGCAGCGAACTCGACCGGCCCAAGCACGTTTGCCGGTTCGTTGACGAGGTCGCGCGCCAGAAGGACGCCGTCGATCACCGCCTCGGCATCGGCGAAGGCCTTCTTCGCAGCGGCCGGATCGGCGGTATGGATGGTCACCTTGACCGGCTTCTTCGGCTCTGCCTTGCCGTCGTCCTTATCCTTCCTGGTCTTGTACTTGTCGAAGGAATAGCTGCGCAGGAGAATGCCCGCGGCAAGGCTTGCCGCGTCCTTCGCGCTCGGCGAGGCGCCGACCACATCGAGGATCACCGCTACCTCGGTCGCCTTGCGCAGCGACGCGGAAACGGTGCCGCCAAGCTTCAACCACGCATATTCGTCCAGTCCCGACACCTTGCCGGTGCCTATCGCCACCAGTCTGTCGAGCGACGCTCCCTGCGGGGCCAGAACTTCCACCGTGCTGGCGAACTTGCCCGTGAACTCAGCCACGGGAAAAGCCCGCTCCAGTGTCTTGCCGGGATCACCGGCCTTGGCGACGTCGCTGAGGCCGCCCTCATCCGCCGCGAGCACGAAGACCGTGCCCTTCTTGTTCACCGCGCTCTGGGACCCGGAAAATTTGGCGAAGGCGATCGACGGTCTTTGATTCATCATGTCCTGCTTTCAGGGAATGCGCGACTTTTGGGGAAGCGGTTCGAAACGATGCGCGACATTTGGTCGTTTTCCGGCATTTGGCAAGACTTTGCCGAATTGGCATCCCATATGACCTATGGAATCGATGACGATTCGTCGCGGCACGGCCCCGCTTTTTGCCGCAACTTGTTGTTAACCATCGATGTTCGCCCTTTCTTATCCATTCCCGCCGACACTCCGCCCAGCCGGGGGGCGTGATGTGGGACAGAACCCGGATAGACCATCTGATGAGCCAGTTGTGCAGGCGCTGCCGGACAGCTACCTTGTTCGGCGGCATGATGCCGTTCGAAAAAATCGAGAAAAGCCTTCATGAAGGTCGTTGAACGCTACATCATGCGCCGCGCTTTCGTGGTCTTCATGGCCGCTCTTGTGTGGACGCTGGCGATCGTATGGACGACGCAGGTGCTGGCAAAGATCGATCTGGTCACCGACAGCGGCCAGTCGGCGCTGACCTTCTTCGAAGTCGCCGCCCTCATCCTTCCGTCCATCATCCCGATCGTAGTGCCTTTTGCGCTGGTGGTGGCGGTCGCACAGACACTCAGCGTCATGAATTCGGATTCCGAACTTGCCGTCGTCAACGCCGCGGGGGCCTCGCGCTGGACGATCGTGCGGCCGATCATGTTGCTGGCGCTCGCCGCAGCTGTTTTTTCCTTTGCCGTCGACAACGGCATCGACCCTTACGCAAGGCAGAAGAACCGGGCCCTGGTGGCGTCGTCACGCGCGGATCTGTTGTCGCTGATCATCCAGGAAGGCACCTTCCGCAAGATCGACGACGGGTTGTTCCTGCAGGTCGGCGAGCGCCTTCCCAACAATCGGCTGGGCGGCATTTTCGTCGCCGATTCGCGCGAAGAAGGCGTCAACCTCGTCTACTACGCCAAGACCGGCAGCATCATCGAACGCGGCGGTGAAAAGGTGCTGATGATGAATGACGGCGTCATCCATCGCAAAACGCTGACCGGCGATCTCTCCGTCATCCGCTTCACCTCCTATGCCTTCGACATGTCGGCCTTCATGGCGGCGGCTTCAGCGGTGACGCTCCTGCCCAAGGACCAGACGACGCAGTACCTGCTCAACCCGAGCGCCAACGACAAGTATTATCAGCAGAGCCCCTACGAATACCGGGCCGAAGTCAACCAGCGGTTCTCGGAATGGACCTATTCCATGGTTTTCGCGCTGATCGCGCTTGCGGTCGCCGGGGATGCGCGCTCGCACCGCGAGGCGCGCGTCAATCCGCTGATCACGGCGATCACGATATCGCTGTTCGTGCGTTGGCTGGGCTTTTTCGCCGCCAGCAAGGCGGATGAGATCCCGCAATATGCCTATATGGTCTATGGTGTGCCGATCGTGGCTTCCGCGGTGGCGATCTGGTTCATCGTCTCGAACCGGACACTGGAACTGCCCGTGACCTGGGCGGACTGGATGACAAACTTCGCCTCGCGCATCGCTGACAGCTGGAATGCTTTCAAATTGCGTTTGTCCAGGCGCGGCACATCAGGGCAAGGGGTCGGCTGATGGGCTGGACACTGGGCCGCTATTTCTTCTTCCGCTACGTGACGATCACCATCTGGTTCTTCATCGGCCTCCTGGCGCTGGTGTTCCTGATCGATTTCACCGAGCTGTCCGGCCGCACCACCGGCCTGCCCGGCTTCACCTACGGCACGGCGGTAGCCATTTCAGGCCTCCGTATGCCGATGATCATGCTGCAGACGGTGCCGTTCGTCGGTCTCTTCTCGGCGATGGCGACGCTGGTGTCGCTGAACCGGCGCTACGAGCTGGTCATCGCGCGTTCCGCCGGTGTTTCCGCCTGGCAGTTCCTCTTGCCCTGCTGTATCGGAGCCTTGCTGTTCGGCGTCCTGTCGGTTGGCGTCATCAATCCGCTCGCCGCGCACGCATTCTCCTGGTCCGAGCAGATCGAAACCCAGCTGCGTTCCGGCAAATCGAACAAGGTCTCGGCCGATGCCGCGCCCTGGATCCGGCAGAAAACCAGTTCGGGGGACACCATCATCGGTGCGCGGGCCATCCTGAACCAGGGCCTGGAAATGGCCGATGTCGTATTCTTCATTCTCGACCCGCAAGGCAACATCGTCGAGCGCAAGGATGCTGCCCGTGCCTTCCTGCGCGACGGCTATTGGGAATTGCAGGACGTCAAGACGTTCCAGAACGGCACGATCCAGGCATCGGCAACCGATCGCGTACCGACCAATCTGAAGCCCGAATTCGTGCAAGAGCGGCTGGCGCGCCCGGAAACCATCCCCTTCTACGACCTGCCCGGAAAGATCGAGGTTGCCCGCTCCTTCGGCCTCAAGGCAAATGCCTTTGCCATGCAGTTTGATTCGCTCGTGGCGTTGCCGTTCCTTCTCGTCGCCATGACGCTGATCGCGGCAACGGTTTCAATGCGATTTGCTAGGATGGGGCAGTCGGCGACGATGATTCTGGGTGGCATCATCGCTGGCTTTCTGCTTTATGTCGTTTCGGTTCTGGTGAAGGCATTCGGCGTGGCGGGATTCGTGCCGACTGTCGTAGCCGCCTGGGTACCGGTCATGGTGGCTATGTTCTTCGGGGTGACTTTCCTGCTATACAAGGAAGACGGCTAGTGAGGGAGGCGTTTTTGCCCAGCAACAGGCAGGCCGGTTTGGCGCGCCTCTATGCGGCGACCGCCTTGGCGTGCGTGCTTGCCTACGCCGTTCCGGCACCGGCGCTTGCGCAGGACGTCGGCGACATGGCGACATCGGTTCCATCCGGCTCGCAAATGCTGCTGGCGGCCGATACGCTGGTCTATAACAACGACAATCAGACCGTGACCGCCGTTGGCGGCGTGCAGATCGACTATGGTGGCAATCGCCTTGTCGCCCAGCGGGTCGAGTACAACCGCAACACCAAGCGAATGGTCGCAAGCGGTAACGTCGAAGTCATCAACAGCGACGGCACCAAGATCAATTCGCAGCATATCGACATCACCGATGACTTCGCCGACGGCTTCGTCAACGCGTTGCGGGTCGAAACCATCGACAAGGCCTATTTCGCCGCCGAAAGCGCCGAACGCATGGGCGGCGTGCTGACCACCTTCCACAATGGCGTCTACACCGCCTGCGAGCCGTGCGAGGATAAGCCGGACAAAGCGCCGACCTGGCGCGTCAAGGCCAAGAAGATCATCTGGAACGGCGAGAAGAAGACGGTTCGCTTCGAGAATGCGAATTTCGAGTTCTTCGGTTTTCCGCTTGCCTATCTGCCTGCATTCGAAATTGCCGACCCGACGGTGAAGCGCAAGAGCGGCTTCCTGATCCCGAGCATCATCTACAAGAGCGATCTCGGCGTCGGCGTGAAAGTCCCCTATTATCTTGCATTGGCGCCGACCTACGACCTGACCGTCACCGGCACCGGCTATACCAAGCAGGGTTTCCTCGGTGAGGCCGAGTGGCGTCAGCGCTTCAACAATGGCGAGTACAGCTTGAAGATCGCCGGGATACACCAGCAGAATCCCGACGCTTTCCTCGACACCACTGCCTTCCCCTCCAGCTCTGGCCACAACGTCAATTCGGGCAGCGCCGGCGATCCCAACAAATTCCGCGGCATGATGGGTACCCAGGGGCAGTTCGCCATCAACTCACGCTGGAACTTCGGCTGGGACGTGCTGCTGCAGACCGACAAGAATTTCTCGAACACCTACGGCATCGAAAAGTACAATAGCAGCGTCCACCAGTCGTCGGTCTACTTGACGGGTCTCAACGGCCGCAACTATTTCGACGTGCGCGCCATGCATTTCGATGTGCAGGAAGATACACCTGACGACAACGCCTCTGCACGAAGCGGACAACAGCCCTGGGTGCTGCCGTCGCTCGACTACGCCTATATTCCTGATGCGTCGGTGGCCGGCGGCCAGCTGTCGCTCAATGTCAACGCGCGTGTCATCCGCCGCGACGATGTCGATGAGACCTTCGTCGAGCCCTACAATGCCCTCACTCCCACGCAGCGCGTCCGCGGCATCGAAGGCGAATCGGGCCGTCTCACCGCCGAGGCCGAGTGGAAGCGGAGCTTCGTCACCGATGGCGGGCTGGTGCTGACGCCGTTGCTCGCGCTGCAGGGCGACGTCGACTACCTCAACGCGTCGTCGGCTTCGCTGGACGCGATCGACAGAATGGCGACGCATTTGGGCGAGCAGGACGACATGCGCTCGTCATTTGCCCGTTACATGGCAACCGCCGGGCTTGAGATGCGTTGGCCGGTGCTGTTTTCCATGGCCAGCGGGTCCAGCCATGTCATCGAACCGATGGCACAGGTCTTCATGCGTCCGAACGAGCAATATGTCGGCGGCCTCTCAGTGCCCAACGAAGACGCCCAAAGCATGGTCTTCGACGCGACCACCTTGTTCGAACGCGACAAGTTCTCCGGTTACGACCGCGTCGAAGGCGGTTCGCGCGCCAATGTCGGCTTCCGCTATTCCGGCTCCTACAACAATGGCTGGGGCACCAATGCCATTTTCGGCCAATCCTATCAGATTGGCGGCGAGAACTCGTTCGCCGCGCCGGATTTGGTGAATGTCGGCGCAAACTCCGGCCTCGACACGACCAAGTCCGACTATGTCGGCCTGTTCGGCATCAACAGCCCCAACGGCTTCGCGGCCTCGGTCAGCGGCCGTTTTGACGAACAGAGCTTCGAGATCCGCCGCGCCGAGGTGAAGGCCGCCTATTCCGGCCTGCCTGTGTCGCTGAGCGCCAAATACGCCTTCATCCAGGCCCAGCCGCTGTACGGCTTCACCACCGACCGCCACGAGGTCACGCTTGGTGCATCCACGCATCTGGCCGAAAACTGGCGCGTCTTCGGCACAGGAACCTACGACCTGCAGCAGAGCCTGCTGGTCAAGGATGGCGTCGGCTTCGCCTACAACGATTCCTGCTTCACTTATTTGATGACCTACTCGCAGTCGCGCGATCTGAACACCAGGGAGGTGTCGCAGACCATCGGCTTCAATCTGTCGTTCCGCACCCTCGGCGATTTCGGCTCGTCGACCAGTGCCGTCGACACGATCCAGTAACAATCGGCGACATCGTTTCGCCGCATAGGGCTGGCACGGATTTCGCGCACCTGGAAAGATCAAATTGGGCGGGACCGGGATAGAATTGGGATGCCAACAATGAGGAAATACCTCTTTTCAGCAGGTTTCGCGTTGCTCCTGGCGGCGACGTCCGTGTCGATCACCGTAATGGCGCCGCCAGCTTTCGCCAGCGAGATCAAATACGTCGTCAACGACATTCCTGTCACCACCGGCGACATCGCCCATCGCGCCGCTTTCCTGAAGCTGCAGCGCAAGAAGGGCGATGCCGGCCAGGAAATGATCGACCAGACGCTGCGTATGGCCGAGGCCAAGCGGCTTGGTATCCGCATCAGCGACGCCCAGGTCGATGCCGCGTATCAGCGCTTTGCCTCGAGCAACAAGATGCAGCTCAGCCAGCTCGACGGCGTCATGGAGAAGTCGGGCGTCACCAAGAGCCACTTCAAGGAATTCATCCGCGCCCAGATGGCCTGGAACCAGGCCTTGAGCGCGCGCTACCGTTCCGGCGACGGCACCGGCGCCGTCAGCGAACAGGATCTCGTCAGGAAGATGCTCGAAAAAGGCGGCGCCAAACCGAGCGCCACCGAATACATGCTGCAGCAGGTCATCTTCGTGGTGCCGGCGGCTGAACGCAGCGCGACGCTGGGCAAACGCAAGCGAGAGGCCGACGCCATGCGCGCCCGCTTCAACGGCTGCAACACGACGCGCGAATTCGCCAAGGGCCTGATCGACGTCACCGTTCGCGATCTGGGCCGGGTGCTGGCGCCGCAACTGCCGCCGGACTGGGCCGAGCAGATCAAAGCTACCAAAGTCGGCGGTGCCACCGTCACGCGCGAAACCGAACGCGGCGTCGAATTCATCGGCATCTGCTCGTCGCGCGAAGTGTCCGACGACAAAGTTGCCCAGATGGCGTTCCAGGCCGAAGGCTCCGGCGGCGACAAGGATGCCGACGCGCTCAGCAAGAAATATGTCGACGAGCTGAAGGCAAAAGCCCGCATCGTCAAGCGCTGACGTGGGCAACGCAGTGACTGCGCTCGCGTTGAGCGCCGGCGATCCGTCCGGCATTGGGCCGGAGATCGCCATCGCCGCCTTCATGGCGCGTGAAGCTGCCGCCCTGCCCCCCTTCTACCTGCTCGCCGATCCGGCGCTGATCGCCTCCCGGGCGCGCCTGCTCGGCCTCTCGCTGCCGATCGCCGAAGCCACCCCGGCACAAGCGGCGCAGGTCTTTGCCCGCGCCTTGCCGATCGTTCCGCTGGCTGCAGGCTGCATCGACAGCCCCGGCCAGCCGGATCCGGCCAATGCGGCCGCCACGATCGAGGCCATCGACCGCGCCGTCGCCGATTGCCTTGCCGGCGAAGCCTCGGCCGTGGTCACCTGCCCCATCGCCAAGAAGCCGCTCTACGATGCCGGCTTTCGCTTTCCCGGCCACACCGAATATCTGGCGCATCTGGCGGCTCGGCACAGCGGCGTCGAGGCGATGCCGGTGATGATGCTGGCAGGACCCGACCTGCGCACCGTTCCCGTCACCATCCACATAGCGCTGGCCGAGGTGCCGAAGGCACTGACCACCGAACTGATCGTCGCCACCGCGCGCATCACCGCTGCCGACCTTGCCGGCCGCTTCGGCATCGCCAGGCCACGGCTGGCGATTGCCGGGCTCAATCCACATGCCGGCGAAGGCGGCGCCATGGGCCTCGAGGACGAGCGGATCGTGCGCCCGGCGGTCGACATCCTGCGCGCCGAAGGCATCGACGCTTTCGGCCCTTTGCCGGCCGACACGTTGTTCCATGTCCGGGCGCGGGCTGGTTACGACGCGGCCCTTTGCATGTATCACGACCAGGCGCTTATCCCGGCCAAGGCGCTGGCTTTCGACGAGGCGGTCAATGTCACGCTCGGCCTGCCCTTCATCCGCACCTCGCCCGACCACGGCACGGCCTTCGACATCGCCGGCAAGGGTGTGGCGCGGCCCGACAGCCTGATAGCGGCGCTGAAGCTTGCCCGGCGGCTGGCCGACACGAACACCAAGGCGGTTGCCGCATGAGATCTCGGGCATGAGCATCGACGGGCTGCCGCCGCTGCGCGAGGTGATCGAGCGGCATGGGCTGCAGGCGAAGAAGGCGCTCGGCCAGAATTTCCTGCTCGACCTCAACCTCACCGGCAAGATCGCCCGCACCGCCGGCGACTTGTCCGATGCAACCGTCATCGAGGTCGGCCCCGGTCCCGGCGGGCTGACCCGCGCCTTGCTTGCCAACGGAGCGCGCCAGGTGATCGCCATAGAGCGCGACGAACGTTGCCTGGCTGCTCTTGCCGAAGTGTCCGACCACTATCCCGGCCGGCTGGAGGTTGTTTCGGGCGATGCGCTGAAGACGGATTTCACGGGCCTTGCCAGTCGAGCGACCGGCAATGGCGGCCCGGTCAAGATCGTGGCCAACCTGCCCTACAACATCGGCACGGAGCTGCTGGTGCGCTGGTTGACCGTCAGCGACTGGCCGCCTTTCTACACCTCGATGACTTTGATGTTCCAGCGCGAGGTGGCCGAGCGCATCGTCGCTCCCGCCGGCAGCGACAGCTATGGCCGGCTGGGGGTTCTTGCCGGCTGGCGGACGGAGGCGAGGATCGCCTTCGACGTACCGCCACAGGCATTCACGCCGCCGCCAAAGGTCACCTCCTCGGTGGTGCATCTTGTGCCGCGCCCGATGCCCCTGCCCACCGAGGTGAAGAAACTCGGCCGCGTCACAGAAGCCGCCTTCGGCCAACGTCGCAAGATGCTGCGGCAGAGCGTGAAGAGCCTCGGCGGCGAGGCCCTGCTCGAACGCGCCGGCATCGATCCGACACGCCGCGCCGAAACGCTCAGCGTCGAGGAGTTTGTAAGGTTGACAAACGCGGTGTAAGAGGCTGCCAATCTCCCCCCACAAGGGGGAGATTGGCGCTTCACCGCCTCAACCCGTCTTCTCGTCCAACAGTCCCGAGACGAAATCGAACAGGCCTGGCCGGCGGTCGCGTCTCAGCCGCTCGGCGACGACGATGCCGCGCACTTCGGCGAAGGCGCGATCGAGGTCATCATTGACGATGACGAAATCATATTCCTTCCAGTGCTCGATCTCGTTGCGGGCGTTTTTCAACCGCGTTTCGATCACCGCTTCCTGGTCTTCGGCGCGGCGCTTCAGCCGTGCCTTCAACTCCTTCATCGATGGCGGCAGGATGAAGATCGAGACGATGTCCGCGCGCATCTTCTCCTTGAGCTGCTGGGCGCCCTGCCAGTCGATGTCGAACAGCATGTCGCGCCCTTCAGACAGCGCCAGTTCGGCAGGCTCGCGCGGTGTCGCATAGCAATTGCCATGCACCTCGGCCCACTCCAGCAGCGCGTCGGAATCACGAAGCCGCTCGAATTCGCGCATCGTCCGGAAATGATAGTGGACGCCTTCGATCTCGCTGCCGCGGCGCGGCCTGGTGGTGACCGAGACCGACAGTTCGAGGCTGGAATCGCTTTCCAGAAGATTGCGCGCGATCGTCGACTTGCCGGCGCCGGACGGCGACGACAGGACGAGCATCAGGCCCCGGCGGCGAATGCGGGACCCCAAATCCTTGGCAACCATCGGCTACTCCAGATTCTGGATCTGTTCACGAAACTGGTCGACCACCGCCTTCAGGTCCAGCCCGATCGCGGTGATGGCGGCGGCATTCGACTTGGAACACAGCGTATTCGATTCGCGGTTAAATTCCTGTGCCAGAAAATCGAGCTTGCGACCGACCGCGCCGCCGCCCACCAGCAGTGCCCGGCCGGATGCGACATGCGTTTTCAGCCGGTCGATCTCTTCGCGAATATCGGCCTTGGTGGCCAGGAACGCGGCCTCCATGTGCAGTCGGGTGGCATCCAAATTGGCGGAAGCGTCCATCAGCAGCCTGACCTGCTCGGCGATGCGTTCCCGGATCACCGCGGTCTCGCGGGATGGATCCACTTCTGCCCGCAGCGTCAGCGCCTCGATTGTGTCGATATGACCCGACAGCAGCAAAGCCAGCGCGGCCCCTTCGCCCTGCCGTGCCTGTTCGAGCCCGTTCAAGGCCACTTCGAGCGCGGCCATGATCGCGGCATCGAGCGCGGCCCTCGCCTCCTCGGTTTCGACAGTTTCGGGAATGTCGAGCACGCCGCGCAGCGACAGCAGTCCATCCGAGGTCGCCGCAGCAACGCCGAACTGCTCCTGCAGCCGCTTGGCGAGCCCGGCCAGGTCCTTCAGGAAGGCTTCGTTGACGACCGGCTGCGCCTGCGCGCCGACGGCACGGCCGATGGTCAGCGTCGCCTGAAAATTGCCGCGTGCAAAACGTTTCTGAAGTATCTGCCGGACAGCCGGTTCCAACCGCTCGAAGCCTTGCGGCAGCCGCAGCCGTACTTCGACGCTCTTGCCGTTGACGGACTTGACCTCCCAGGCGATCGAAGTGCCTTCGTGCTCGGCGACGGCGCGTGCAAAACCGGTCATGCTCTGCAAATTCATATCGCCCACACGTCCCTGGCACATTGCCCCGAACCGGCTTTCCGGACAGAGCAAGTGCTGCTTGAAAATGACTGCGCCGCAGCGCGTCGAAATCGGACGCGCGGCGCTCTTGCAAATGTCAGGGCGTCGCCTGTCGGGCAACGCCTTTCTTCATTCTACTGGGCAGCGCCCGCGTCACCGCCGCTGTCGTCGGCACCGTCAGCCGGCGCACTGTCGGCCGGCCCACCGTCCGCCGGCTTGACGGCATTGCTGTCGCCGCCGCCGGTCGTCTTGGCGGCTTTGGCGACGTCATCCGCCTGCTTCTTCTGCAGAGCGCGATAGCGGGCGACATTCTCGTTGTGCTCGTCCAGCGTCGCGGCAAAGACGTGCCCACCGGTGCCGTCGGCGACGAAATAGAGGTCGTCGGTCTTCGATGGGTTGGCCACCGCCTCCAGCGCTGCACGACCCGGATTGGCGATCGGCGTCGGCGGCAAGCCGTTGATCACATAGGTGTTGTAGGGGGTCTGTTTCTGGATATCCGACTGGTAGATCGGCCGGTCCGCCGGCTTTCCCTTGCCGCCGAACAACCCGTAGATGATGGTCGGATCGGATTGCAGGCGCATGCCCTTGGCAAGCCGGTTCAGGAAGACGGCGGCAACCCGTGAACGCTCGTCACCCTTGCCCGTCTCTTTCTCGACAATCGAAGCCAGCGTGACGAACTCTTCGACGTTGGCCAGCGGCAGGTCCGGCGCGCGCCGCTGCCAGACATCGTCAACCAGCTTCTTCTGATCCGCAAGCAGCTTGTCGACCATCTGCTGGCGTGTCGCGCCGCGCGTGAAGCGCAGCGTGTCGGTGGCGAGGCTGCCCTCCGGCGGCGTGGTTGCCGGCATGTCGCCGCTCAAGGCAGTCTCCTCGGCGATGCGCTGCAATGCCTGGTCGACAGTCAGTCCTTCAGGGATGGTCAGCGAATACATCACCGACTTGCCGCTCTTCAGAAGCTCCATGATATCGCGCATGGAAGCCCTGGGCTTGATCTCGTACTCGCCGGCTTTCAGCGCCGAATCATTGCCGAAGGCCCGCACGCCAAGGCGGAATACCCGGGCATCGCTGATCAGTCCGCGGCGTTCGAGCTGGTCGGCGATATCCTGGACGCCGGTGTTCGGCTTGACCAGGAAGGTGTCGCCATTAGCCGAGGGTCCGGGCTCGGTGAATTCCTGCTTGCCGAAATAGACCGCGACGCCGGCCGCCAGCACCACCAGCATCACCGAGGAGATGACGAAGTTCATGAACACGACGACCTGGCTGCGTGACGCACGCGAGCGCTTCGGCGGCGGCGTGCCGGCCTCTGGCCGCAACGCCTCGCTGGCCGTTTTCGGCACGATCGGTCCGGATGTTGCCGGCCGTTGCCCGAATTCTCCGTTGCCTGCCGGATTTGTGTTCATTTCGCCCTACCGTTTGATCGCCCAACGAATCCCCAGCGGCAGAGTAGAGGCGAATATGGCAAAATTGGCGGCACGCCAAAGCGTCGCCCGGCAGCCGGACGATCAGCCATTGTAGCGCTGGAAGACCAGCGACGCATTGGTCCCGCCAAAGCCGAACGAATTGGACAGCGCCACGTCGATCTGGCGGGCGCGCGGCTTGTTCGGCACCAGGTCGATCGCGGTTTCGCGTTCGGGGTTGTCGAGGTTGATGGTCGGCGGCGCGACATTGTCCCTGATGGCAAGGATCGAGAAGATCGCTTCGGCGGCACCGGCCGCCCCAAGCAGATGGCCGATCGACGACTTGGTGGACGACATCGAGATCTTCGATGCGGCATTGCCGACAAGCCGCTCGACAGCGCCGAGCTCGATCGTGTCGGCCATGGTCGAGGTGCCGTGCGCGTTGATGTAGTCGACGTCGGCAGGCGTAAGCTTGGCCCGGTTGAGTGCCGCCGTCATGCAACGGAAGGCACCATCGCCATCCTCGGCGGGCGCCGTGATGTGATGCGCGTCGCCGGTGAGACCATAACCCGTCACCTCGGCATAGATCTTGGCGCCGCGCGCTTTGGCATGTTCGAGCTCCTCGAGCACGACAACGCCGGCGCCCTCGCCCATGACGAAGCCGTCGCGGTCGCGATCATAGGGGCGCGACGCCGTTTGCGGCGAATCATTGCGTTCCGTCGACAGTGCCCGGCATGCGGCGAACCCGGCGATCGACAGCCGCGTCACCGGCGCTTCGGCGCCACCGGCGACCATCACGTCGGCATCGCCCCACATGATCAGCCGGGCAGCATCGCCAATGGCGTGCGCGCCGGTCGAACAGGCCGTGACGACGGCATGGTTCGGGCCTTTCAGCCCGTGCCGGATCGAAACCTGCCCGGAGACGAGATTGATGATCTGGCCCGGGATGAAGAAGGGGCTGATGCGGCGCGGGCCGCGTTCCTTGAGGATCATCGCGTTCTCGGCGATGCCCTCGATGCCGCCGATGCCGGAGCCGATCAGGACGCCGGTGGCGCATTGCTCTTCATGCGTCTTGGGTTCCCAGCCGGAATCCTTCAGCGCCTCGTCGGCGGCGGCAATCCCGTACAGGATGAAGTCGCCGATCTTGCGCAATTCCTTCGGCTCGAGCACGGCCTCGGGATTGAAGGTGGCATTGCTGCCGTCACCACGCGGAATGACGTGGGCGATCTTGCAAGCAAGGTCCTCCACCTCGAACTCGGTGATGCGCTTGGCAGCGCTGCGGCCGGTCAGAAGCTCCTTCCAGCTGTGCTCGAAGCCCATGCCGAACGGCGACAGCAAGCCAAGGCCCGTGACGACGACACGCCTCATCGCAGGTCCTCCCCGGTGATGACTGCAGAAAGCGTCAGGCCGAAGCCTTGTCGATGTACTTCACGGCATCGCCGACGGTCAGGATGGTCTCGGCCGCGTCGTCGGGGATCTCGACGCCGAATTCTTCTTCGAACGCCATGACGAGTTCGACCGTGTCGAGGCTGTCGGCGCCCAGATCATCGATGAAGCTCGCCTGCTCCGTCACTTTGTCGGCATCGACGCCAAGGTGCTCGATGACGATCTTCTTGACGCGCTCTGCGGTGTCACTCATTTGGGCATCCTCGTCTTTTGTTTGTCTGTCTTCGTTAGCGGGCAGAATGCCGCTAATCAAGCTGAAAGATGGTCCTGCCGGAAACGCAACGACTACGGACCGATTTTTGCCCGAACCGCCGGGTTGCGGGCCGCATTACACGAAAAATAGCTGAGGTCCAAGCCGAAATGGTCTCTTTACACAACCCGCCGGCGTTGCTGCAGAACCTCGTTCAAATCATAGCCATGCCGCCATTTACGTGGATGGTCTGGCCGGTGACGTAGGCGGCTTCGTTGGAGGCGAGATAAGCGACGGCGGACGCGACTTCGACGCTGGTGCCCATGCGCCGCGTCGGGATCGCCGCCATGATCGCCTCTTTCTGCTTATCGTTGAGCTTGTCGGTCATTGCCGATTCGATGAAGCCTGGTGCAACGCAGTTAACGGTGATGTTGCGGGTGGCGATCTCCTGCGCCAGCGACTTGGAGAAGCCGATCATGCCGGCCTTGGAGGCGCAGTAATTGGTCTGGCCGGGATTGCCGGTCACGCCGACCACCGAGGTGATGTTGATGATGCGGCCATGGCGGCGGCGCATCATCGGATGGGTGAGTTCGCGGGTGAGCCGGAAAACGGCGGTCAGATTGACCTCGATCACGCTGTCCCAATCGGCATCCGACATGCGCACGAACAGCCCGTCCTTGGTGATGCCGGCGTTGTTGACCAGGATGTCGACGCCTTCGAGATCGGCCTCGGCTTTCTGGCCGAGCGCCTTGACCTCGTCACGGTTGGACAAATTGGCCGGGAACAGCTTGACCCGGTCGCCAAGCTCGCTAGCCAGCGCGTCCAATTTCTCGATGCGGGTGCCATGCAGGCCGACGATCGCGCCTTGCGCATGCAGCATCCGGGCGATCGCCTCGCCGATGCCTCCCGATGCGCCGGTGACGAGCGCCTTGCGGCCAGTCAATTCGAACATTTTTGTCTCCTGATTGAGAAGAGAACACCCCTTTTGCAGGGAATGGGATCAAATGGGGCTTTATGCAAGCGCTGCTAGCGTTGCCTCGACCTCAGCCGCCGAGCCGACCGACGCAGTGGCGATGTCGCGGTTGATGCGCCGCGCCAATCCCGAAAGCACCTTGCCGGCGCCAATCTCGTAAAGCGTGGTGACGCCATTTGCGCCGAACCACTCCACGGTCTCGCGCCAACGTACGCGGCCGGTTATCTGCTCGACCAGGCGGCGGGCGATCTCGTCCGGATCGCTGGTCGGGCTGACCGTGACATTGGAGAGGACGGGAACGACCGGCGCATTCTTTGTCACACCGGCGAGTGCGTCGCGCATGACGTTCGCGGCCGGCGCCATCAGCGCCGAATGGAAGGGCGCGGACACCTGCAGCATCAGTGCGCGCTTGGCGCCTTTCTCAGTGCACAGTTTCGCCGCCAGTTCGACCGCGGCCCTGGCGCCGGAAATGACCAGTTGGCCGCCGCCATTGTCGTTGGCGATCTGGCAGACGGAGCCTTTGGCGGCTTCCGCGCAAGCGGCTTCGACATCGGCCTGTTCCAATCCGATGATCGCCGCCATGGCGCCCTCGCCGGCCGGCACCGCCGCCTGCATGGCATTGCCGCGGATGCGCAGCAGCCTGGCGGCATCGGCAACCGAAACGAAGCCAGCGGCCGCGAGCGCCGAATATTCGCCCAGCGAATGACCGGCGACATAGGCGACCTTGCCTTTCAGCGAGAAGCCGCGCGATTCCAGCGCCCGGATCGCGGCCAGCGACACCGCCATCAGCGCCGGCTGCGCGTTGGCGGTCAGCATCAACGTCTCTTCCGGCCCTTCCCAGATCAGCTTCGACAGGTTTTCGCCGAGCGCGTCGTCGACTTCCTGGAAAATTCTGCGCGCCTCGGGAAAGGCCTCGGCGAGATCCTTGCCCATGCCGACTGCCTGGCTGCCTTGTCCAGGAAAGGTGAATGCAACGGCCATGCGCGGGCTCCCAAGGGCTGGTTTTGCTTGCCTGATAGACGAGTTTTTCTTGCCTGTGACGCAAGGCAGGCCGCCAAGTCAAGCCCGGTTCGACCCTGCTCGACGGCAGCTTCATCCGCCGAGTGCCTGTTCCGAAAGGCTTTTTGGCGATCACTCCTGATGAAAACCGCTCACGATTCGTTTGCTGGCTCTTCTTATTTTGGCCACAGGCGCTAGCTTTGCGTGACAATTCCATGACAATCGAGTGACGTGCTTGTCGCTGGGTGGGGAAGTTAAAGTGGCAAAGAGTTACAAACGCGCCGGCAAGGCCGCGCCACAGTTCCTGGAAGACGACCCCTCCACCGGCTATCTGCCGGGCAGGAGATGGCCGGTCGTGCGCTATGGGCTGATCAGCCTGGCGATCGCCGCCGTCCTGGTGTTTGCCATCGAACTGATCGTGCGCGGCGACTTTGCCGGCACGGTCTCCTTCTTCCTGCAGCCGCTCAAGCCGGGCTGGACCACCATCGTCGTGTTCGCGCTGATCCTGATCGGCCTCGATGCGGTGCTGGGCCGCAGCCATCAGAGCCTGATGATCGTCGCGCCGCTGACGCTATCGCTTGCCTTCGTCGGCCACCAGAAGTCGCATTATCTCGGCGATCCGCTCTATCCGACCGATTTCCTCTATGCCCGCCAGATCTTCGCGCTGTTGCCGCTTTTGGTGCGCGACCGGCCGATGACCGCGCTCGCGATGGTCGTCGGCATCGTCGCCGGCCTGTCGCTGCTCGTCTATGGCTGGCGGATGTGGCGCCGCAAGGTTCCCGCACTTAGCCGCAAGGGACGCCTTGCGCGGCTGACGCTGGCAGTGCCGCTGCTCGCCTTCTTCGTTTCGATCATGGACTATGCCACGTTCTCCTGGACCAGGGACCGGTTGCAGATCATCCCGATCATGTGGGACCAGAAGGAAAACTATGCCTCCAACGGTTTTGCGCTGGCCTTTGCGCTCAATGTGCCGATGGCGCATGTCTCTGCGCCGCCGGGCTATTCCGACAAGGCGATCGCGGCGATCGCCAGGCCCGATGTGACCGCCTCGGTGCCGACCGAGAAGCCTGACATCATCATCGTCATGAGCGAGTCCTTCTGGGACCCGACCAAGCTGCCCGGCGTCACCATCACGCCCGATCCGATCCCCAATGTGCGGGCGCTGCGCTCCGGCTCGATGTTCTCGCCGGAGTTCGGCGGCATGACCGCCAATATCGAGTTCGAGGCGCTGACCGGCTTCTCCAACGCGTTCCTGCCGGCCGGCAGCATCCCCTACCAGCAATATGTGCGCACGCCGACGCCGTCGCTGGCAACCTTCCTCAAGAGCCAGGGTTATCGGGCGCGCGCCATCCATCCGGGCACCAACTGGTTCTGGAACCGTGGCGCGGTCTACGCCGATTTCGGCTTCAACGATTTCAAGTCGGAAGAGACGCTGCCGCCAATGCAAAAGCGCGGGCCACTGGCATCGGATGCCGCGATGACCGACGAGATCATCAGCGAGGCCGACGCCAGCGAAGAGCCGGTGTTCTTCTTTGCGGTCAGCCTGCAAAACCACGGTCCCTACGAACCGAACCGCTATTACAGTCCCACGCACAGGGTGCAGGCGCCGATCAGCCAGTGGGCGCGCGAATCGCTGCTCAGCTACGCCGAAGGCTCAGCCGATGCCGATCGCGGTCTCGAACGCCTCGTCGAATGGGCAAAGACACGCTCCCGCCCAACCGTGATCGCCTTCTTCGGCGACCATCTGCCGCCGCTCGGGCCGGTCTATGTCGAAACCGGCTTCCTGAAGGACAATGTCGCGCCGCGCAAGGAAGCGTCGCCCGAGGCTGCCCTCGAGCATCATGAGACGCCGCTGGTCATCTGGTCGAACCGCACCGGGCCAGCTGAGCACATGGGCGCCGTCAGCCCGGCCTTCCTGCCCTATCATATCCTGAAGACGGCCGGCATCAGCCATCCCTACTACACCGGCTTCCTGGGCGAGATGAGCGAACACTACCGTGTCGTCGACCGCAATTTGCTGCTGACGCCGGCTGGCGAGGCCACGCCCGATTGGGCGCGGCAGAAGGAGATCGATCCGGCGATCCGCGATTTCCGCCTGCTGCAGTACGATATGATGTTCGGCAAACGCCACGCGGCACCCGACTTCTTCCCCGAAACGGTCGACAAGATTGTCGCCGCCCATACGAGTTGAGGCCAGCGATTTCCTCAGAGCCTGCTGGTCCGTCTCGGGTCGCGTGTTCAGTTCGTCAATTGCAGCTTCGTGAAGTTGTTGGCGATCTGAAGGAACACGTTCGGCAGTTTGGTCGGATCGTTGACGGCATAATAGTTGCTCGGATCCGAGGCGCAGGCGCTGTAAAGTGCACGGTTGGCTGCGGTGTCGGATTGCAGCACCATGGTGTAGATCTGCACGCCCTCGTTCTTCAATTGCGTGCAAACGTTTTTGGTCCAGCCGTCGACATTGCGCGCAGCGGTCGTCTGGTTGTCCGATCCGAAGCGGCCGCCAGCCAGATAGCCATAGGATGTGTAATCCGACTTTGTCGATTCTTGTTCGCTGGCGCCATAGACGACGTTCTCGCCGTCGGTGAGCAACAGCACGATCTTGCTGATCCCAGGCGTCTTCCACGGCGCTCCGTCGGTGTAGGGCGCGGCGGGCGACAGCACGCGCATACCCCACGACAGGCCCTCGGAGACATTGGTACCCGAGCCATTCCACTCGGTCATCTGACTGGCCGCCTTGCGGAGCTTGTCAAAGTCGTCGGTCAGGGGGACCACCGGGGTCGGACACGCACGGTTCGGGCCGACAGTGACGGGAGAGCCGATCTCGGTGATGAGTTCCTTGGCGGGCGCAACATATTTGGCGATCCTTTCCCTGGCATCCCTGTCATCGGGCGACAGAAGTTCGATGAGATTGCCGAGCAGGTTGCTGAGATCGATGCCCAGAATGTTGATGCCCGACTGGGCAAGCCTGGTTTTGTCGCTGACATCGTTGAGATAGGAGTTGTTGTAGTATTTATCCGAATTGCCATAGGAGCCAGACGGCTTCTGGGCGTCTTCGGGATCATCCGGCGCAAAGTAGGGCACGAACAGCGTGTCGGGCTTGGCCGGGTCGGGTGGCGTGTCGGAGATATTGTAAGCGCCTGGCCGCGCCTCGACGCAACCTTTCCATCCGGTGCCATTCCATCCGGCATCGGCCCATCCGGTCTTCTTGAGCTGTTTGAAAAGCGCCATGTGGTTCGGCCGCTTGCCGTCGATGACGGGAAAATTGACGCCGTTGGTTGACGACTTGCCGTCCATGTCGATCCAGGACGGGTCGAAGCCGTCGCCATTGACGTTGACGGCCGTCACGAAAGGAACCAGCGAGGCGCGGATCTTGCGCGTTGGCGATTTCGCCGCTTCGAGCGTGTCGAGCAACGATTTTGTCGCCGTCCTCAGCGCCGTCATCCGCGCGCCGGCCATCGAGCCGGTGTTGTCCAGCACCAGCACGACTTCGAGCTGGTTGTTCGATTCGACCGCCGAGGCATCGACCACGATGTGCTTGCTGTCGCCGAACAGGAAGGCGAAGTTGAGATGGACGTCCGCCGAGGCAACCGCCTTGGTCTTGACGAAGTTGACGCCCTTGTCGACAGTCAACGTCGCCTGCGCATTGTCGAGCTCGCCATGACCGACGATGTTGGCCTGGAAATAGCGGTTGAAAGCGTCATTGCGGGTGATGTCGAGATCGCCAAGGTGCGAAGAAGCAAGGTTTGCCGAATCGAGAGCGTTCTGCAAATTGCTCTTGGCCCGCATAAGGGTCGAGACATCGGTTGCGAAAGCGACTGCCGTCAGGATGACCGGCAAACCCAGTCCCAGCACAAGCGTGAAATTGCCGCTCTTCGAGCGCCAGAATTTGTTGAGAAGCATCCTTACCCCCGGAAATGCTTGCCGCTTTTGCGCGGTTGTCCGGGCTTTTGCGCCTTCCATGATGAATCGACCGTTGACGGCCAGGCTTCAACTCCACACAACCTGCTGGTGTGGTTAAGACGTGGTTGCCGGAAACCACGACTCCGGCCGTTGCTGCTCCCGATCGTCGCCTGCGACACACGGGAATGCCGCTTGCCCTTGCTTTGCGGCCGGATTGCTGTATAGACGCCCGCAATCTGCCGGTCCTTGCTGGGGGCTGAACGGAGGGCCGGAGGTTTTTCAGAACCTTCGTGTGAAGCCGGAAGTGCTTCCGCCTCCCGTGTCTCCGCTCTCGACCGTCTCGTCATGCTCCTTTCTTCCCCCTGCCCCTCGAGGGTTTGCGGGTCAGAGAAGTTGCAGAGGCTTTTGCCGCCGGGAACCGGGAGAGAAACGAAGAAAGGCATAAGACATAATGGCTCTTTACGAACATGTGTTTCTTGCCCGGCAGGACCTCTCGCAGCAGCAGGTCGATGCGCTTGTCGAACAGTACAAGGGTGTCATCTCCGCAAATGGCGGGTCCGTCGGCCGGGTCGAGAACTGGGGACTGAAGTCCCTCACCTACCGGGTCAACAAGAACCGGAAGGCTTACTACACGCTGATGGACCTGAATTGCCCGGCGGCCGCGCTCAACGAGATGGAGCGCCAGATGGGCCTGTCCGAAGACGTGCTGCGTTTCCTGACCATCAAGGTCGAGGCGCATGAGGAAGGCCCGTCGGCCATGATGCAGAAGCGCGAAGAGCGCTCGGAACGCGGCGGCTTCGGCGACCGTGACCGTGGCGATCGTGGTCCGCGTTCGTTCGGCGATCGTGATCGCGGCGACCGTGGCGATCGTCCGCCGCGCTCGTTCGGCGACGCCGGTGCCGATCGTGGTCCGCGCCGTCCGCGCGAAGGCTTTGAAGGGGGTGCAGAATAATGGTCGACATCAATCAGATCCCGACCCGGCGCCCGTTCCATCGCCGCCGCAAGACCTGCCCGTTCTCCGGCGCCAACGCGCCCAAGATCGACTACAAGGACGTGCGTCTGCTGCAGCGCTACATTTCCGAGCGTGGCAAGATCGTGCCGTCGCGCATCACCGCCGTCAGCCAGAAGAAGCAGCGCGAACTCGCCAAGGCGATCAAGCGCGCCCGCTTCCTCGGCCTGCTGCCCTACGTGGTTCGCTAATATCTCAAATGCGGGCGGTTCGCCGCCCGCTCTTCTCCCACGGCGACGGGCGCCGCAGGGTTGAACATCAAATCCCGGGTTGAGGTCAAAACCTCTAACTGCCGCACAGGCAGGACAGCGACACCAGCGCCAAAGGCGCTCAAGCTTCCTGACCTGTTCCCAAGACATTCGGCGCCGATCTCATCGATCGATTGGCGCTCAACCAAAGGAACAAATCCATGGACGTCATTCTTCTCGAACGCGTTTCCCGCCTCGGCCAGATGGGCGATACCGTCAAGGTCAAGGACGGCTTCGCCCGTAACTTCCTGCTGCCGCAGGGCAAGGCGCTGCGCGCCAACGAAGCCAACAAGAAGAAGTTCGAAGGCCAGCGCGCCCAGCTTGAAGCCCGCAACCTCGAGCGCAAGTCGGAAGCGGCCCAGGTCGCTGAAAAGCTCGACGGCAAGAGCTTCATCGCCGTTCGCTCCGCCGGCGAAACCGGTCAGCTTTACGGTTCCGTTTCGACCCGCGACATCGCCGATCTGCTGACGGCGGAAGGTTTTTCGATCAACCGCAACCAGATCCTGCTCAACCAGCCGATCAAGACCATCGGTGTCACCAATGTGGCGATCGCGCTGCATCCGGAAGTCGAGGTCACCGTCACGCTCAACATCGCCCGCACGGCCGACGAAGCCGAGCGCCAGGCCAAGGGCGAGACGCTGACCACCGCCGAAGCCATCTATGGCGACGACATCAACGACAACGCCCGGCCGGAGAACTTCTTCGATCCGAACACCGAGTTCGAGGGCGACGAAGACAACGCCTGATCACACGTCGCAAGCGATTGGAGCCATGGGGCTGATCACGACTTAACGCCAAGCTCCGATCACTTTGCCGTCATCCAGCCATGCTGGACCAATGCCCGGGCCTCGCGCCCGGGCATTTTTGTGCCAAATGGAACTTTTCGAACCCCTATATATTGTTGCAGACTATGGCGTCGCGCGTCCTTTGGCCGCGCAAAGCACGCGCAACTTTGGTTCGGCGCAAGATCTCCGGCGAAATCGATCCCGATTTTCGCGGTCACGCGCCAAGGCAGCCTGTCTGGCCGAGAGGGGACATTTGGTCATGAATATTCTGTTGAAGCGCGTTCTCGACCGCTTGGTGCGCACCGGCAATCTTAGGGTAACCGGCCCCAAGGGCACGGCGGTGGTTTTCGGCGACGGCAGCGGCGAACCGGTGCACATGCACATCAAGACCGCGCATGCCGAGCGCGCCATCACCTTCGATCCGATGCTGGCGGTGCCTGAAGCCTACATGGACGGCGAACTCGACATTCTCGAGGGCGGCGTGCTGGGCGTGATGCGCATCGCCTTCCAGAACATGGGCAGCGGCGGCATCGACGCCACCTGGTCGAAGGCCATCGAAGGCCTGCGCCACGCCTTCCGCCGGCTGCAGCAGATCAACACCGCCTCGCGCTCGCGGCGCAACGTGCAGCGCCACTACGATCTGTCGGGCGATCTCTACCGGCTCTTCCTCGACGAGGACATGCAATATTCCTGCGCCTATTTCGAGCAGCCGGACATGACGCTCGACGAGGCGCAGGCCGCCAAGAAACGCCACATCGCCGCCAAGCTCCGGCTGAAGGCCGGCCAGACGGTGCTCGACATCGGCTCCGGCTGGGGCGGGCTTGGCCTCTATCTCGCCAAGGCGTTCGACGTCGACGTGCAAGGCGTCACGCTGTCGACCGAGCAGCATGGCGTCGCCACCGACCGGGCGCATGCGCAAGGGCTGGAAAGCCGCGTGCATTTCGAGCTGAAGGACTACCGCGAACTCAACGAGCGTTTCGATCGCATCGTCTCGGTCGGTATGTTCGAGCATGTCGGCGTCAACCACTATCGCACCTTCTTCGACAAGAGCGCGACGCTGCTCAAGCCGGATGGCGTCATGCTGTTGCACACGATCGGCCGTTCCGGCGTGCCGTGGGCGACCAGCGCCTTCATCCGCAAATACATCTTCCCGGGCGGCTACATCCCGTCGCTGTCGGAAGTGATGCCTGCGATCGAGAAGTCGGGCCTGGTCGTCACCGACGTCGAGATCCTGCGGCTCCACTATGCCGACACGCTGAAGCACTGGGGCGAGCGCTTCGCCGCCAATCGCGACAAGGCCAAGGCGATCTATGACGAGCGCTTCTGCCGCATGTGGGAATTCTATCTGGCGGCCTCGGAAGCCGCCTTCCGCTGGCAGGATCTGGTGATCTTCCAGATCCAGATCGCCAAGAAGAACGATACGCTGCCGATGACACGCGACTACATGGCCAAATGCGAAAAAGCGCTTGAGATGCGCGATATGGGGCATCGTGAAACGGCTCCCGTCAAAAAGAGCCCGGCCGCCAAGCCGGCTCGCCGCCGCAAGGTTGCCGACCAGGAATAGCATTGCCGCTTGCCATTGCCGGCGCCTGCACTGAAAAAGGTCCCGTGACCGTCGCGGGACCTTTTTCATGACCTTTGTCCTCTATGCCGCCGCCGCTCTGGCCGAGATCGCCGGCTGCTTTTCATTCTGGGCCTGGTGGCGGCTGGAGAAGTCGCCGCTTTGGCTTCTTCCCGGCCTCGCCTCGCTTGCCCTGTTCGGCTTCCTGCTGGCGCTGGTCGACACGTCAGCCGCCGGTCGCGCCTACGCCGCCTATGGCGGCATCTACATCGTGGCGTCGCTTGGCTGGCTGTGGCTGGTTGAAGGCGTTCGCCCCGACCGCTGGGATCTTGCCGGTGCCGCGCTCTGCATTGCCGGTGCTTCGGTGATCCTTCTCGTCCCGCGGGGCGCTTGAGATGGAGTTGCCTGCCTCCCTTCGCCAAGGTGTCGAACGTCTGCTCGAAAACGTTCCGCTGGCGGTACTCAAGCAAGCGGCAAAGACGCTGTCCGACCGCTACCGCGCCGAGTTGCGCGACGGCCGTCTGCACATGGCCGAGGATCTGGCGGTGAAGGCCTATCTGGCGACGCGGCTGCCGGCGACCTATGCCGCGATCCGTTCCAGCCTTGACGCGCTGAGCGACGTCAAGCCTGCCTTTCAGCCCAGGACCTTGCTCGATGTCGGCGCCGGCCCTGGCACGGTGCTTTGGGCCGCGACCGATCTGTGGCCCGATCTCGAACAGGCGGTGTTGTTCGAAGCCAGTGCCGCCGTGCGTAAGGTCGGCGAGACGCTTGCCGGCAACACTATTGCCGCCCAGAGCAGATGGCTGGTCGGTGATGCCACCATCGACCTTGCTGACATCGAGCCGGCCGATCTGGTCACGTGCGCTTATGTGCTCGATGAAATCGCGCCGGCATCGCTGCCGAAACTCATTGACCGGCTCTGGCAACTCACTGGCGACACGCTCCTGATCGTCGAGCCGGGCACCCCCGCCGGCTGGCAGCGCATCCTTGCCGTGCGCCGGCAGCTGATCGAGGCGGGCGCGCATGTGCTTGCGCCTTGCGCGCATCAGGCGCCCTGCCCGCTGGTCCAGCCCGACTGGTGCCATTTTTCCCGCCGCGTCGCCCGCTCGCGCCTGCATCGGCTGGCCAAGGATGCCGACGTGCCGTGGGAAGACGAGAAATTCATCTACGTCGCGGCTTCTTGCGACGGCCCCACATCACACCAGGCACGAGTTCTTGCGCCACCGAAATCCGGCTCCGGCAAGGTTCTGCTCAAGCTTTGCCAGGACGACGGCACCGCCACCGAGCGCTTGTTCACCAAGCGCGACGGCGCCGACTTCAAGTTGGCCCGGCGATTGGACTGGGGCGACAGGCTGGACAACATCGCAAAATGAACAGTGCCATTGTTCTTGCTTTGTTCCGACGAGTCAGATAGAGATCCACGCCCTGTCGAGTCAACCGGAATCGGGGCACGCGAATACTCTCCTGTGGACGATTGGTTGTTCCTGTGAACAACGGGCATCAAGGTTCTTTGGTTGGGTAGTGATGCAGAAAGGTCAGCACCGACTCATCACGTTCTGATATCGAAAGGCCGGGATTGAAATCGGGGATATCATGGCAGAGGCAGCGCGAAAATTCGGCGTCGCGGAAACACCGCTTTATCGTGAAGCGCCAAACAACATCGAGGCCGAGCAGGCGTTGCTCGGCGCCATCCTCGTCAACAACGACGCCTTCTACCGCGTCTCTGACTTCCTCAAGGCCAGCCATTTCTACGAGCCGCTGCACCGCAAGATCTATGAGGTGGCGTCCGAGTTCATCCGTATGGGCAAGGTGGCGACGCCGATCACATTGAAAACCTTCCTGCCGGCCGACGAGAAGGTTGGCGACATGACGATGGCGCAATATGTCGTGCGGCTGGCGGTCGAGGCTGTGACCGTCGTCAACGCCACCGACTATGGCCGCGCCATCTATGACCTTGCGACGCGCCGCGCGCTGATCACCGTCGGCGAAGACATGGTCAACATCGCCTATGACGCGCCGGTCGACATGGCACCCGGCGAACAGATCGAGGATGCCGAGCGGCGGCTGTTCGAGCTGGCCGAAAACGGCCGCTACGATGGCGGTTTCGAAAGCTTTTCCGATGCGTTGAAGAATGCCGTCGACATGGCAAGTGCTGCCTATATGCGCGATGGCCACCTGTCGGGCATTGCGACCGGCCTGCGCGATCTCGACCACCGCATGGGTGGCCTGCAGCCTTCGGATTTGATCATCATCGCCGGCCGCCCAGGCATGGGCAAGACGTCGCTGGCCACCAACATCGCCTACAACATCGCTGCCGCCTATGAGCCTGCCCAACAGGCCGACGGCTCCGTCAAGGCGGCCAATGGCGGCGTCGTCGGCTTCTTCTCGCTTGAAATGTCGTCGGAGCAGCTGGCCACCCGCATCATCTCCGAGCAGACCGAGATTCCATCGTCGAAAATCCGGCGCGGCGATTTGACGGAAGCCGATTTCGGCAAGCTTGTCGCCTACACGCAGGAGAACCACAAGCGCCCGCTCTACATCGACCAGACGGGTGGTATCTCGATCGCCCAGCTCGCGGCGCGCGCCCGCCGCCTCAAGCGCCAGCGCGGGCTGGACCTGATGGTCATCGACTATATCCAGCTGATGCAGGGTTCATCTGCCAAGGCGTCGCAGAACCGCGTCCAGGAAATCACCGAGATCACCACCGGACTGAAGGCGCTCGGCAAGGAGTTGGGCGTGCCGATCATCGCGCTCTCACAGCTCTCGCGTCAGGTCGAAAGCCGCGACGACAAACATCCGCAGCTGTCCGACCTGCGCGAATCGGGCTCGATCGAGCAGGACGCCGACGTCGTGCTGTTCGTGTACCGCGAGGAATATTACATCAAGAACAAGGAGCCGGAGAAAGGCACGCCCGAGCATCTCGCCTGGGAGACGAAGATGATCGAGGTCCAGGGCAAGGCCGAAGTGATCATAGCCAAGCAGCGCCACGGACCGACCGGCACCGTCAGCCTTGCCTTCCAGGGCGAGTTCACCCGCTTCTCCGACCTCGCCGAGGAGCATCATCTGCCGGAAAGGTTCGAGTGACCTATTGAGACAGGTCCCATTCCTTGGCGCCCCCCTCTGTCCTGCCGGACATCTCCCCCTCAAGGAGGGAGATCGGATGGCATCGACGCTTTCGCCAATTTTTGGCGTTGAAAAGAAGGCGCAAGCGCTGAAGCTGCAAATCTCCCCCCTGGAGGGGGAGATGGCCGGCAGGCCAGAGAGGGGCGCTGCCCCGCCAGCCTGTCACGGCGTGGCTTCCATCTGATGGCCAAGTCGCGCGTCCAATTCATCTGCCAAAGTTGCGGATCGGTGCATCAGCGCTGGGCCGGCAAATGCGATGCCTGCGGCGAGTGGAACACGCTGGTCGAGGAAGGCACGTCCGGCGGCATCGGCTCAGGACCAGCCAACACGCGCAACGCCCGCAAGGGACGCGCCGTGGTGCTGACCACGCTGTCCGGCGATATCGAGGACGCGCCACGCATCATCTCGGGCATTGGCGAACTCGATCGCGCCACCGGCGGCGGGTTCGTGCGCGGCTCGGCGCTGCTGGTCGGCGGCGACCCCGGCATCGGCAAGTCGACGCTGCTCACCCAGGCGGCCGCGGCGCTGGCATCAAAAGGCCACCGCATCGTCTATGTCTCGGGCGAAGAGGCGGTCGCGCAGATCAGGCTGCGGGCGCAGCGGCTTGGCGTCGCCTCTTCTCCGGTGGAACTTGCCGCCGAGACCAATGTCGAGGACATCCTGGCGACGATCGCCGACGGCAAGCGGCCTGATCTCGTCATCCTGGATTCGATCCAGACGCTGTGGACCGACCTTGCCGATTCGGCACCCGGAACCGTCACCCAGGTGCGCGCTGCCGCCCAGGCGATGATCCGCTATGCGAAATCCACGGGTGCGGCGATCGTACTGGTCGGCCATGTCACCAAGGAAGGCCAGATCGCCGGGCCGCGCGTCGTCGAGCACATGGTCGACGCCGTGCTCTACTTCGAAGGCGAAGGCGGCCACCACTACCGCATCCTGCGCACGGTGAAGAACCGTTTTGGACCGACCGACGAGATCGGCGTCTTCGAAATGTCGGACAAGGGCCTGCGCGAGGTCGCCAATCCGTCCGAGCTTTTTCTTGGCGAACGCCATGCCAAATCGCCGGGGGCGGCGGTTTTCGCCGGCATGGAGGGGACAAGGCCGGTGCTGGTCGAGATCCAGGCACTGGTCGCACCCTCCTCGCTCGGCACGCCACGCCGCGCCGTCGTCGGCTGGGACGGCGCCCGGCTGTCGATGATCCTGGCGGTTCTCGAAGCCCATTGCGGGGTGCGATTCGGCAGCCATGATGTCTATCTCAATGTCGCCGGCGGCTACCGGATTTCGGAGCCCGCGGCAGATCTCGCAGTGGCGGCCGCCCTGGTTTCCTCGCTCACCGGTCTTGCCCTTCCCGCCGATTGCGTCTATTTCGGCGAAATCAGCCTTTCGGGCGCCGTGAGGCCGGTTGCGCATGCGCAACAGCGCCTCAAGGAAGCCGAAAAGCTGGGTTTTGGAAGCGCGGTTCTGCCCTCGGGCAGCGGGGAACTGGCCGGGGGGATCGGGGCCGGTTCTTTCCAGCCGACCGAGCTTGCCGACCTCGTGGCACGCATAGCCGGCTCACGCCGAAGCCGCGTGGACGAAGAAGACTAGAGCATCGGACCCAGAGCCCGATGTTCGGCGCTATAATGCGGCTCATGGAGTGGGGCGAAAGACATGCCGATTACGCTGCTTGACGGAATTCTCGTCGGCTTCACTCTGGTCTCGGCGATGCTCGCCATGGTTCGCGGCTTCTCGCGCGAAGTCCTGTCCGTCGTCTCCTGGGCAGCGGCGGCAGCGGCGGCGTTCTTCTTCTACAAGCCGGTCGTGCCTTACCTCGCGCCCTACATCGAGAATGAAAAGGTCGCCATGGCGGCGGCCGCCGGCGTGGTTTTCATCATCGCGTTGATCGTCGTCTCGGTCATCACGATGAAGCTCGCCGACTGGATCATCGATTCCCGGATCGGCGCGCTCGATCGTACGCTCGGTTTCCTTTACGGCGCCGCGCGCGGCATCCTGGTCGTTGCCGTCGCCCTGCTGTTCTTCAACTGGCTGGCCGGCGCCAAGGCGCCAGCCTGGGTCACGGAAGCCAAATCGCGGCCGCTGCTCGAACAAATCGGCGCCAAGCTCGAAAGCCTGCTGCCCGAGGATCCGGAAAACGCGATCCTCAAGAAGCTCAATCCGAATCAGCCGGCCGCCGAAACGCCAGCTGCTCCGGACGCACCGGCGGCGGATGCTCCGGCGGGCGGCGACGATACCAACACGCCGGCGCCTGACGACAATGACGCAACACCACCGGCGAACAACGCCCCGGCCGCTCCGGCACCGGCGGCACCGGCAAACTGACGCCGAAAAACGGCGTCAGGATCTGACGATGGTGTGAACGACTGCACGGCCCGCGTTGCTTTCGGCGCGAACCCGCATTATATGGCGATTTTAGCGGAGCTTAAGATGGCAGACGCAGACGACGTGCTTTCCGCCGAGGCCGACGACCATTTCCACGATGAATGCGGTGTGTTCGGCATTTTCGGCCGGCAGGACGCTGCGGCCATCGTTACATTGGGCCTGCATGCGCTGCAGCATCGCGGCCAGGAAGCGGCCGGCATCGTTTCCTATGACGGCAGCCAGTTCCATGTCGAACGCCATGTCGGCCTGATCGGCGACACCTTCACCAAGCAGCGCGTCATCGACAGCCTGCAAGGCAACCGCGCCATTGGCCATACGCGCTACGCCACCACGGGCGGCGCCGGCATGCGCAACATCCAGCCCTTTTTCGCCGAATTGGCCGATGGCGGTTTCGCCGTCGCCCACAACGGCAATCTGACCAACGCCATGACCGTGCAGCGCGCGCTGCAGAAGCAAGGCGCGATCTTCTCCTCCACCTCCGATACCGAGACGCTTTTGCACCTCGTCGCCACCAGCAAGGAGCGCGATTTGAACTCGCGTTTCATCGATGCGGTGCGGCAGGTCGAGGGCGCTTTCTCCCTGGTGGCGATGACGGCCAAGAAGATGATCGGCTGCCGCGATCCGCTCGGCATCCGGCCGCTGGTGCTGGGCGATCTCGACGGCGCCTGGATCCTGGCCTCCGAAACCTGCGCGCTCGACATCATCGGCGCGCGTTTCGTGCGCGACCTGAAGCCCGGCGAGATGGTCGTCGTCACGTCCAAGGGCATCGAGAGCCTGTTCCCCTTCGAGCCTCAGAAGACCCGCTTCTGCATCTTCGAATATGTCTATTTCGCGCGGCCGGATTCCTCGGTCGAAGGCCGCAACGTTTATGAGGTGCGCAAGCGTATCGGCGCCGAGCTGGCGGTCGAAAGCCCGGTCGAGGCCGACATTGTCGTGCCGGTGCCGGACTCGGGCACGCCGGCGGCGATCGGCTTCAGCCAGGCGGCCGGCATTCCCTTTGAGCTCGGCATCATCCGCAATCATTATGTCGGCCGCACCTTCATCCAGCCGGGCGATTCGATCCGCCACATGGGCGTCAAGCTGAAGCACAATGCCAACCGACGCATGATCGAAGGCAAGCGCGTGGTGCTGGTCGACGACAGCATCGTGCGCGGCACCACCAGCCAGAAGATCGTGCAGATGGTGCGCGACGCCGGCGCCAAGGAGGTGCATATGCGCATCGCCTCACCGCCGACACGCGCCTCCTGCTTCTACGGTGTCGACACGCCGGAGAAATCGAAGCTCCTGGCATCGCGCATGTCGATCGAGGAGATGGCCGAGTTCATTCGCGTCGATTCGCTTGGCTTCCTCACCATTGACGGGCTCTACCGCGCGGTCGGCGAGGCCAGCCGCGACAACGACCAGCCGCAATTCTGCGATGCCTGCTTCACCGGCCAGTACCCGACCCGCCTGCTCGACTTCGAAGGCCACGACAATGTGCGCACGCTGTCGCTGCTGGCGACAAGCGGGACGTAGGCCGGACCGCCATCAGCGTTAGTCAATTCCCGGAATCCATCGCATGACCCTCGACCTTTCCGGCCGCGTTGCGGTCGTCACCGGCGCCTCGCGCGGCATCGGCTATTTCATTGCCAAGGAATTGGCTGCCGCCGGCGCGCATGTCATTGCGGTGGCTCGTACTGTCGGCGGGCTGGAAGAGCTCGACGACCAGATCAAGGCGGCCGGCGGCCAGGCGACACTGGTGCCGCTCGACCTCGCCGACATGGCCGGCATCGACCGCCTGGGCGGCGCCATCCACGAACGCTGGGGCAAGCTCGACATTCTCGTCGCCAATGCCGGCGTTCTCGGCGTCATTTCGCCGATCGGTCATGTCGAAGCAAAAACCTTCGAGAAGGTGATGACCATCAACGTCACCTCGACCTGGCGGCTGATCCGCTCGGTCGACCCTCTGCTGCGGCTCTCCGATGCTGGCCGCGCGATCATCCTGTCTTCCAACGCCGCGCACTCGGCGCGCGCCTTCTGGGCACCCTACGCGGCATCCAAGGCCGCGGTGGAGACGATGATGCGCTCCTGGGCGCATGAGACGCAGAGCCTGCCGCTCAGGGTGAACGCCGCTGACCCCGGCGCCACCCGCACCGCCATGCGTGCCCAGGCAGTGCCGGGCGAAGATCCCGAGACGTTGCCGCATCCCTCCGAGATCGCCAAGCGGATCGTGCCGCTGGCCAGCCCGGACCTGAAAGAGACCGGATTGATCTTCCAGGCCAAGCACAATCGCTTCGTCGCCTATAGGCAGCCGGAATAAACTTGAGCCTTTTTTTGACGCATGTCGGTTTCCCAAAAACCGCTGCGCACTTTTAAGCGACATGCGTAGGGATTAAACAGGCCTCCGGAAACGTTTCTTCGACGTAGTCGAAGCCCAAACCGGAGGAACCACCATGCGCAAACTGCTTCTCGCCACCGCGGCCATCCTGATCGCAGCCGCGGGCGCCGCTTACTCGCAAGATGCCAAGATGAGCTTCTTCGTCACCAGTGTCGGTTCCGGCAAGGGTGCCGACCTCGGCGGCCTCAAGGGTGCTGACGCGCATTGCGCATCGCTGGCGGAAGCCGCCGGCGTCACCGGCAAGAGTTGGGCCGCCTATCTGTCGACCAGCGACACCGACGCCCGCGACCGTATCGGCAAGGGGCCGTGGGTGAACGCCAAGGGCGTCAAGATCGCTGACGACGTCGCCTCGTTGCACAGCGATGCCAACGGCATCACCAAGCAGACGGCGCTCAACGAGAAAGGCGAAGTGGTCAACGGCCGCGGTGACACGCCGAACCGCCACGACGTGCTGACCGGCTCCAAGTCTGACGGCACCAAGATCGCCGACCAGACCTGCGGCGACTGGACGATGAGCGGGGCGGAAGGCGCCGCGATGATGGGCCATCACGACCGTACCGGCCTCGACGATTCGGCAGCCGCCAAATCCTGGAATTCCTCGCACGCCTCGCGCGGCGGCTGCAGCCAAGAGGCGCTGAAGGGCACCGGGGGCGATGGCTTGTTCTATTGTTTTGCCACCAACTGAGCCGATTGCGCTTCGAAATCGGGCTGGGAAACCCGCCGTCACATCACGCGGCTGTGATTTGGCGGCGGGAAGCTGTGCCGCGGTCATGCTTTCGTCATTTCCTTGGAGTTGGTAGGGTCACCGCGACTCCCACAACAAGCGCCCAACTGGCAGAACAAGGAAATCCCCATGGCTACGACCGCAGCAGCGTTGGTCTGGTATCTGGTAATCGCCGGCCCGCAAGGCGGCATGGTCGTGCTGCCCAGCACCTTCGACAAGCGCGAACAATGCACCGCCGCCATCACCGAATATCAGAAGCAGCCGACACCGGCCGGCTGGTCGGTGCAATGCGTGCCGAGCGCCTCGCCCTTCACCGACGAGGGTGACGCCGAAGAACCGTCAGCACAGTAGGCGTCAGCGGCGTGCGCTGACCGTCAGTTCCGGCTTCTGGCTGATGGTCTGGAATACCACGCAATAACGCTCGGTCAGCTTCAGCAGCGAGTCTATCCGTTCCTGCGGCTCAGCGGTATCGAGGTTGAAATTGAGCCGGATGGCGCGAAAGCCGACCGGCGCATCCTTGGCGACACCGAGCGTGCCGCGAAAATCGAGATCGCCTTCAGCCTCTACCGTGGCGGCGCCGAGTTTGAACTCGAGCGCCGTCGCCACCGCCTTCAGCGTCACCCCGGCGCAGGCGACCAACGCCTCCAGCAGCATGTCGCCCGAGCAGAGCTCAAGGCCTGAGCCGCCTGTTGCCGGATGCAGGCCGGCGATGGCGAGCGCCCTGCCCGTCTCCACCTTGCAGGCAACCGACTGGTCGTCGATCGAGCCCTTGGCGCGAAGCGTGATCATGGCCTGCGAAGCGTCGTCACGATACGCGTGCTTCAGCGGCGCCTGCATGGCCTTCAGTTCGGTCGCATCCATCCGCTTTCCCCTTTCGTCGACTGCTTGCGTCACCGGCATGCGCCGTCCGGTCAAGATTTGCGCCGATCACCTTGGGAAGGCAATGCCATTCCGCAACAGGTGCCAGCCGCCTACACCGATATCCCAAATGGGACATTGACGGACAAGGTCCCAAAAACGTCTGATCCGGGCAAGTCATCACTCCATTTCCCGGCGGTCCCCGATGCCTCGAACCCTCTCGACAAGGCCGAAACAGGATGGGTTTCGCGCGCCCGGCGAATTCGAACCCAAGTCAGGCTGCTGGATGATCTGGCCGGAGCGGCCGGACACCTGGCGCCTCGGCGCCAAGCCCGCGCAAAAACTGTTCGCCGATGTCGCCGCGGCGATCGCGCAAAGCGAGCCGGTGACGGTGGCGGCTTCTGCTCGCCAGTGGCAGAATGCCCGAGCGCGATTGTCCGGTCATGTGCGCGTCGTGGAAATGTCCACCAACGATTCCTGGCTGCGCGACAGCGGTCCCAATTTCGTCGTCAACGATCAAGGCGACGTGCGTGGCGTCGATTGGATCTTCAACGCCTATGGCGGTTTTGACGGCGGCCTCTATTCGCCATGGGACCTGGATGACCTTGCGGCGCAAAAAGTGCTCGAAATCGAGAACATGGATCGCTACCGCGCACCTCTGATCGCCGAGGGTGGCGGGTTGCAGTGCGACGGTCAGGGCACGCTCATCACGACGGAGCAATGCCTGCTCAACCGAAATCGCAACGCTCATCTCGGCAAGGCCGAGGTGGAGCGCCAGCTTGGCGACTATCTCGGTGTCGACACCGTCATCTGGCTGCCACGCGGCTTTGCCTTCGACGAGACCGACGGCCATGTCGACGACGTTTGCTGCTTCGTGCGCCCCGGTGTGGTCGTGCTGAGCTGGACCGACAATCGGGAAGACCCGCAATACGATATCGTGCGCGAAGCCGAAGAGGTGCTGCGTTCGGCTCGTGATGCGAAGGGCCGCGCGCTGGAAGTTCACCGGCTGCCCCACCCTTTGCCGATCGAGATGACGCCGGAAGAAAGCGACAGCGTGGACCGGCTGGATTCGACCTGGGCGCGACCGGCCGGAAACCGGATCGCGGCGAGCTACATCAACTACTATCCGGGCAACAGCGTCGTGGTGGTACCGCAGTTCGGCTGCGATCTCGATGTGAAGGCCAAGCGGACGCTGGCCAAGCTGTTTCCCGACCACCGGATAGTCGGCATCGAAAACTCGCGAGAGATCCTGCTGGGCGGCGGCAATGTCGCCTGCATCACCTTGCCGGTCTATGCCCCGCAACGACGTTGAGGGACGGAGCATGCCGAGAACACATAGCGAAAACGGAGGACATTTATGCGCGCTCTGATCTTCTCAACCCTGCTTGCCTGCGGCGTCTGCGCAAATGCGGCTTCGGCTGACGAGGAAAAGATCGTCAACGTCTACAACTGGTCCGACTACATCGCGCCGGACACGGCCGAGAAATTCGAGAAGGAAACGGGAATCAAGGTTCGTTACGACGTCTATGACGGCAACGAGGTGCTTGAGACCAAGCTGCTCACGGGCGGCTCCGGATATGACGTGGTCTACCCTTCAGCCTATCCGTTCCTCAAGAACCAGGTCAAAGCAGGGGCTTTCCTGGAACTCGACAAATCGAAGCTTGCGAACCACTCGAAGATCGATCCGCAAGCCCTCACGCTGATCGCCGGCGCCGACCCGCAGAACCTGCATGCAGTGCCCTATATGGCGGTCACCGACGGCATTGGCTACAACGTCGCTGCGGTGGAGCAGCGGCTGCCGGACGGGCCGACAGATTCCTTCGCCATGGTCTTCGACGTCGATGTGGTCAAGAAGCTGTCCGATTGCGGTGTGGCTATCATCGATGCGCCGGCTGAAGTCATCCCGATGGCGATGAACTACCTTCACATCAACCCCAAATCGACCAGTCCCGACGACCTCGCCAAGGTCGAGGACCTGCTGGTCAAGGTGCGGCCCTACATCCGCTATTTCCATTCGTCGAAATACATCAACGACCTCGCCAACGGTGACATCTGTGTGGTGTTGGGCTGGTCGGGCGACATACTCCAGGCAAGGACCCGTGCGGCGGAATCCGTAAAGAAGCTGGAGATCGCCTATTCCATCCCCAGAGAAGGCACGCTCATCAACTTCGATACGATGGCGGTACCGAAAGATGCGCCGCATCCCGACAACGCCCAGGCCTGGATCAACTTCAATCTGCGGCCCGATATCGCCGCGGCCAATTCCAGCTATGTCTCCTACGCCAATGCGATACCGGAGTCCCTGCCGCTGATGGACAAGGCCATAGCCAGCGATCCCGGCGTCTTTCCGCCTGATGCCGTGAAGGCCAAGCTGTTCGTGGTGGACAACAACGACCCAAAGCTGCTGCGATCACAAAACCGCATGTGGACGCGCATCGTGACGGGACAATAGAGCAATTCCAGGAAAAGTGCGCAGCGGTTTTCCCGGGAAAAGCGCGTAGCGCTTTCCCTTGGGAATTGCGTCAAAGCAAAAAGACAGAGCCGGGCGGAAGCCGTCAGGCTCAAGCGGCTTCGCGGATGGCCGCCAGCAACTCGACCTGGGAGTGCACGCCGAGCTTGCGATAGATCTGCTTGATGTGGTTGCGGACGGTCCCGGGCGAGATGGCGAGGCATCGCGAAATCGTCTTGGCGTTGCCACCATCGACGAGATGCCGCGCAATCTCGGTCTCGCGCCTGCTCAGCCGCGAGCGAGCGTCACCGATTGCGGCGCCCTTGTGCCGGAAGCGGCACAGATGGAGCAATCTTTCCAAAATGAGCCTTGTCGCGCTGCTTGCCGCGCAAGCCGTCGCCAGATCCTGCTCGCCAAACGGTTCTGCCCCGTTTCGCCTGAGAAAAGTGACATAGCCAGCGGTCAGCCGGTCGAGATTGAACACGCCGGTGATCTCGTCGAAACTGTCGGAAGGGCCGAAGAATTCGCGATAGTAGGGAGTGCGCTGGAAGTCGCCATTGCGGAGTGCCGACAGCGGCAACAGGAAATCCTGCCTCGTGCTGGCGAACCTCTGGAAGAAGGGATCCTGGCGATACAGTCGTGCATCGTAGTCGCGGTTCCAGCGATCGGGACCGGCATCGTCGATGGTCAGGGATGTGATGTCGCGACGGTAAAAGCCGACATAGGCGCGGTCGGAGCCAAGCAACTCGCTCGCCGCTGCCGTGAAGCGAGCCGATAATTCTTCGGGTGTCACGGCAACGGCCGCAGCGGCGACACCGCCGCTCCAGCGCCCAAACTGATCGAGGGAAAGGTTCGACTGCATTCCAATTCATACTAGGCATGATGCCGAAAAGTGTGAAGCGGTTTTCGGACGGCATCATGCTCTATCTGTTTGATTTAGAGCCGGATTGAGATTTCAGGTCGATCGACCTGAAATCATCCGGCTCTAGCGCAAGCCGTTGCAAGTTCAATTCAGCCATTTCCTTTGACTTCGACCCTCTCGGCCATACCTATGCGGGAGTCGTTGTCGCGGAGCCATCATGCCGGTCAAATTGAAACTGATCTGCCTTATCCTGCCGATGCTCGCCGTCCTGGCGCAGCCCGTCCTGGCTGAAACGGCGGAGCGGCCGGCGCCCTCGGGCGGCGTGCTATCCCTGCTGCCGCCGCCGCAGACCACCAACCATTCGATCACGCTGGCCGGGCGCAAGCTGGATTACCAGGCAAAGGCGGCGACCCTGTCGCTGCTATCGGGCAAGGGCGACGTCACGGCGGAGATCTTCTACGTCGCCTACACACTGGAGCCGCCGGCAAGCGGGGCCAAAGACCAGCAGCGGCCGATCACCTTCGTGTTCAACGGCGGCCCTGGAGCAGCGTCCGCCTATCTGCATATCGGCGCACTCGGTCCACGGATAATCGCGACGGGAGCCGACGGCGAATTCCTGCCGTCACCGCAAAGACTGATCGACAATCCGGACAGCTGGCTCGACATGACCGATCTCGTCTTCGTCGATCCGGTGGGAACCGGCTATAGCCGCGAGGCACCGGGTCAGGACACGCGCGACTTCTGGGGCGTCAACCAGGATGCCGGCTCGATAGGCGCCTTCATCCGGCTCTATCTCGCGCAGAACGGCCGCACCGGGTCGCCGCTGTTCCTCGCCGGCGAAAGCTATGGCGGGTTCCGCGCAGCGCTGCTCTCCAGGACGTTGCAGGAAGATATCGGCATCAGTCCGAACGGCATCGTGCTGATCTCCCCGGCGCTGGAGTTCACGCTGGTGCAGCCCGACGAATTCGAGCCGCTGCATTGGGCGCTCGAACTGCCTTCACTGGCGGCGGTGCGCCTGCGCGCCGAAGGCGTCAGCGGCGACGCGTTGCGGGAGAAGCTGGCAGACGTCGAACATTATGCGATGGGCGATTACCTCACGGCAATCACCAGCGGACTGGAGCAAGGCAGGCGGCTGGCCAGCCAACGCGTGGCTGACATCACCGGCCTGCCGCTCGATCTGGTGCAGCGGAACTCCGCCCGCATCCCCACCGGCCTGTTCGCAAGGGAGTTCTCCCGCGCCAGCGGCAAGGTGCTCAGCCCCTATGACGCCACGATCGGCACGGCCGACATCGCGCCCGAGAGCGCCCGCATCGCCGGCCCGGATCCGGTGCTCGACCGCAGCGTGCCGGCGCTGACGTCGGCATTCGTCGGCTATATCAGCGACGAACTGCATTTTCGCACCGATGTCAGCTATCGGCTGCTCAATGGCGAAATCAGCCACAATTGGGATTACGGGACCGGCGCCTCGCGGCAAGGCTATGCCGGGGTGATGGACGATCTGCAGCGCGCACGCTCGCTGAACCCTTCGCTCGGCGTCGTGATCGTTAACGGCTACACCGATCTGGTGACACCTTACCTCGCCTCGCGCTACCTGGTGAGCCAGATCCCGTCGCTCGCCAATGCCAAGCCCATCCGTCTCGATGTCGTCGAGGGCGGGCACATGATGTATTTCAGGTCCGACGGCCGGCGCGCGCTGAAAGAAGCCGCTTCGGAACTTTACCAGGCGACGCAGTAGGCTTGGCGACAGTGCAGTTCGGCAAAGACCCGTGCCCCAATATAAGCACCGGGCTGGCGTAGCGCCGCAGGGGTTTTCGCCCGTATAGCTTGGTACCAAGGGAGTTGAATTCACGGCTCCCTTGTGTCGCTCCTAATAGCATTTCTGCCGCTCCGGCAAATTTGGTCCCACGCGCCTTATGGCCGATATCGCCATTCTCGAAACACGCGAGCGGGTTCTTGCAGGCATCCTGCTGACCGGTGCGGCCTATCTGCTGTTTTCGACACAGGATGCTTCGATCAAGCTGCTGGTCGTCGGCCTGAGCGTCTGGCAGATCATGTTCTTCCGCAGCATCACCATTCTGGGCGCGTGCGCGGCGATCGGCGGACGACAGCTGTTTGCCGACACGATGCGCTCGCCGATCGTGCGGCCGATGCTGGTGCGCAGTGCCTTCACGCTTGCTGCGTGGCTCTGCTACTACAACGCCGCGCGCAGCCTGCAGCTCGCCGAACTGACCACCGTTTATTACGCGGCCCCGATCATCGTCACCGTGCTTTCGGTGTTCCTGCTCGGCGAAAAAGTGCCGATGCTGCGCTGGCTGGCGGTGCTGATCGGCTTTGCCGGCGTGTTCATCGCTTGCGATCCGACCCATCTCGGCCTGTCCGTGCCGGTGCTGCTGGTGCTGGCGGCCGCCTTCTTGTGGGGCATCGCCATCGTGCTCTTGCGCAGGACCGCCCTTGCCGAGCGCTCGATGATCCAGCTCCTGCTCAACAATTTCTATTTCCTGCTGTTTTCGGCGGTGCCGGCGTTGCTTTGGTGGCGGACACCCGACTGGACCCAGCTGCTGCTGCTTGCCAGCGTCGGCGCACTCGGCGGCCTGGCGCAGTATCTTCTCTTCGAAGGCATGAAGCGCACGCCGGCCTCGGTTCTCGCGCCGCTGGAATACACCTCGCTATTGTGGGCATTCGCACTCGGCTTTGCGATCTGGGGCGACGTGCCGCGCCGCGAAGTTTTCCTGGGCGCTGCGCTGATCGTCGCCGCCGGCCTGCTGATCGTCGGCACCGAGCATTTCCGCAAACGGCTATGATGTGCATGGCCATGATTGCTGACGCTACGATGTCAGGACCAAGCGGCGTAGGCTGGCGGCATGATTGAGATTGCAGCCGCCACCGACACCGCCGCGGAGCGGACACTCGGCATCATCCTGGTATCGTCCTCAGCCGCCGTCTTCGGCCTGACGGGCGTGCTGACGAAATCAATCCACGCCGACCCGTTGACCATCATCTGCTGGCGCGGCTTTGTCGGCGCGATCCTGATCAGCCTCTATGTGCTGTGGCGGCGTCACCGTTCCGGTGGGCGTGAGACCCTGCGGCTTGGCTGGCGCGGCTGGCTGCTGGCGGTGGAAGGCGCGCTGGCCAGCATCGCTTTCATCTCGGCGTTCAAGTTCACCTTCGTCGCCAATGTCGCTGTCATCTATGCCACAGCACCTTTCGTCACGGCGCTGCTGGCCTGGGTTCTGACGCGCGAACCCTTCCGGTTGCAGACGATGGTCGCCGCCGCCGTGTCGCTGTGCGGCGTGGCGATCATGGTCTGGTCCGGCTTCGGCACCGGCAATCTGTTCGGCGACGGACTGGCACTGCTGATGACCATCGGCAGCGGCCTTTACATGATCATGGTACGCGCCTTCCGCGACACGCCCGTGGTGTGGGCCGGTGCGGTGTCGGCATTCCTGTTGTTCGTGCTCGGTTGGTTCGTCACCGATCCGCTGGCGGTTTCGCCGAGAGATGCCGTTCTGCTCGCCACTTTCGGCGCGTCCTTCGCGCTGTCCTCGATCCTGTGGACGGAGGGCGCACGGCTCATCCCGCCGGCCGAATCCGGGCTTCTCGGTTCGGCCGAAGTGCCGTTCGCGATCCTGTTTGCCTTCCTGTTCCTGGGCGAGATTGCACCAGCCGCCAGCATGATCGGCGGCGCCGTCGTGCTCACCGCAGTGTTCGCCCATGCGGGGCGGGATTGGCTGATGGCGCGCTCGCAACGCATGGCGTCAAATATTTCTTAAAAAAGTGACACAGTCATGGAACCATCATCCGGGTCAGGCATTATTGCTGCGACGGGCCATCCCCAAGTCCCCCCAAACCCCTCGGCCCGTCCTACTCCAAGCCGACCGTAAGGTCGGCTTTTTCTTTGCCGCTTGCCGACCGCAAGGTCGGCTTTTTCTTTGCCACTTGGGACCGCAAGGTCGGGTTCGTTGGGCATTCAGCCCGACAAGGCAAGGTTGGCGCTGAGCAGGGTCGCCAGATCGGCTGCCGATCCATCGGCACCGGCGCGCAGCCGGATGGCGAACTCAGCCAAAGGCACCTGCGGCAGGCCAAGCTGGCGCGGCGCCTCGACAATCCCGGAATGGGCAAAGCGAGCCGTTCGCAGCGTCAGTGCGACACCGGCGTTCACGGCTGTGCGCAGGCCGGCCAGACTGGCGCTGCCGGCAGCAATGCGGTAGCGGCGGCCGGCGGCATCGAGTGCGGCAAGTGCCGCTTCGCGAAAACCGCAATATGGATCGAGCAGCGCCAGCGGCAGTTCCTCCTGCCGCGTGGCCAGCCCCTTTTGTGAGCATAGCCATATCATCGGCTCGCGCAGCACGCCGACTTCGTCCGCCGCTGCCGTCTGGCGCATGACGATCGCCAGATCGAGGCCGCCAGACTGCAGCGCCTGCGCCAACTCGGCGGAACGGCCGACCCGCAGTTCGATCCTGACGCGCGGATGGCTGCCGGCGAAAGCACGCAGCAGATCCGGCAGGCCGCTGTCGGCAAAATCCTGCGTCGTGCCGATGGCAACGCGCCCGGCAGCGCGGGCGCCCTTCAGCGCCAGCCAAGCCTCGCGATGGACGGCAAGAATGCGCTTGGCGTGGCCGACGAGATCCTCACCCGCCGACGTCAAACCACGTCCCCGCCCCTGCGGCGCCAGCAGCGGCTCGCCGACGATTTCCTCCAGCCGCTGCATCTGGGTGGTCACCGCCGAGGGCGAGCGGCCGATGCTTGCAGCCGCCCGGGCCAGCGAGCCGCTGTCGACGAAAGCAAGGAAGGTTCGGAGCAGATCGGGATCGAGCGTTTCCATACTTCGATACTATCGAAGTATCATTTAAAAACAATTCGATTTTTTTGACTAAAAGGTGGTGGCATGGTTGTTTCAACGGCGATCGGACGCCGCTCAAGCCAAGGAGAAGAAAAATGCCTATCATCAACATCAGCGTCACCGGCAAACCTGACGCGGCGCTTTCCGCTCGCATCGCAAAGGAGGCCACAGAAATCACCGCGACGCAGCTGCGCAAGGACCCGACGATCACGGCAGTTGCCGTGTCCTATGTCGATCCGCAGCACTGGTTCGCCGGCGGCAAGTCGCTGGCCGAGCACGGCACCAACACGTTCTGGCTTGATATCAAGGTGGTCGACGGCACCAACACCAAGCTTGAGCTGGAGGCTTATCTGAAGGCGATCTTCGCAGCCTTCGGCCGTCTGCTGGGCGGCGTGCACGAGGAGAGCTACGCCTTCGTGCATGAAGTGCCGGCAGCCGCTTACGGCTATGGCGGCAAGACGCAGGAATTTCGTTTCATCAGTGGACGGCTGCAGGCGGCGTGAGAAGCAGCTTCCCGCACCAAGGGAAGCAAAAGCTCCGCATTGACCTTGCTCCCACATCGTCTAGGTTCTGGCCGACACGGCCGCAAAGAGCCGAGATGCTAAAAACGTTGGGAGAGACGCGGCATGATCCTGACACTGGCGCTGCTTGCGGGTCTTGTTCTGGCCTGGCTCCTGATTGGCGTGGCGGAAAAATTCCGCCTCGGCCTACGCTTCACCCAGGCGCTGCTCTATGTCCCGTTCAAGCTTGCCTACCGGATCGGAGATAGCCGCATCAGGATCGCCCGCAAGGCGCAGGCCCCAGTCATCTACGTCATCTCGCATCAATCGCGCTTCGAGCCGGCGCTGATGCTGTCGCTGCTGCCGGAAGACACGCTGCATATTCTCGATGAGGTCTCGGCGCGCTCGCCGTGGCTCGAACCTTGGCGCGAGCTTGGCCGTACCATCGCCTTCAACGCCGAACATGTCTTCGTCAGCCGCCGGCTGGTGCGGGTGCTGAAGGGCAAGGGCCGGCTCGCTGTCTATCTGCCGGATGCAGTCGAGCCCGACGTCAAGACGTTTCGGTTGTTTCGTGCCGTCACCCGCATCGCCATGCAGGCCGATGCCAAAATCGTGCCGATCTTCGTCGGCGGCGCGCGCAGCCTGCCGGTGTCGCTGACGCCTGGGGACAAGGCGCCACGACACTGGTTTCCGCAACTGTCGATCAGCGTGCTGGAGCCGATGACCATCACTGAGCTGGTGGCGCGCAACCCCGAGCAGGCCTCGAACACCAACGCGCTGTTCGACCGTGTCGCCGAGGCGCGGCTCTTCGGCACCAACCTCGATCGTGGCCTGTTCCTGGCCATGCGCGATGCCGCCGACCGCGTCGGCGCTTCGCATATCATCATCGAGGACGTGATCTCCGGCGCGCTGAGCTACCGCAAGCTGTTCATCGGCGCCCGCGTCCTGGGCAGGCGCTTCGAGGCGGTAACGGCTCCGGGCGAGGCAGTCGGCGTGATGCTGCCCAATGCCAATGGCGTCGTGCTGTCGCTCACCGGCCTTCTGTCGGCCGGCCGGGTGGCGGCGATGATCAACTACACGGCCGGGCCGGCGAGCGTCACCGCGGCCGTGCGCACGGCGGTGATAAGGACCGTGATTTCGTCCCGCGCGTTCGTCGAGAAGGCCGACCTTGCCGATATCGTCGCGGCGGTCGAAAAGGGCGGCGCCAGGCTTCTCTGGCTCGAGGATGTGCGGGAGAGCGTCACCGCGCTGGACAAGCTTGCCGCCGCCTTGCTGTGGCGCTGGCCGCTGCAGCGACAGGACGCGGCCAAGCCGGCGGTGATCCTGTTCACCTCGGGCTCGGAAGGCACGCCGAAGGCAGTCGTGCTGTCGCACAAGAACCTTTACGCCAACGCCATGCAGGCTGAGGCGCGCATCACCATCTCGCCCGCCGACATCCTGCTCAACGTGCTGCCGGTGTTCCATTCGTTCGGCCTGACGGGCGGCACCATCCTGCCGCTGGTCACCGGGGTAAAACTGTTCCTCTACCCCTCGCCGCTGCACTACAAGATCATCCCCGAGGTTGCGCGCAAGGTGAAACCGACCATTATGTTCGGCACCGACACGTTCCTCGCCAACTATGCGCGTACCGCCAAGGACGGCGATTTTTCCAGCCTGCGCTTCGTCGTTGCCGGCGCCGAGGCGGTGAAGCCGGAAACCCGCCGTGTCTATCGCGAACGCTTCCAGGCCGAGATCATCGAAGGGTTCGGGCTGACAGAGGCGGCACCGGTGGTTGCCGTCAACACGGCAATCCATGGCCGCGACGGTACCGTCGGGCGGCTGCTGCCGGCCATGCGCATGAAGCTTGAGCCGATCGAAGGCATTTCCGATGCCGGCCAATTGTGGCTCGACGGACCGAACCTGATGATGGGCTACATGACCGCGGACCGCCCCGGTGAATTGCAGCCGCTGACGGGCTGGCACGACACCGGCGACATCGTCACTGTCGACCGCGAAGGCTTCATCACCATTCGCGGCCGCGCCAAGCGCTTCGCCAAGATCGCCGGCGAGATGGTGTCGCTGGGTGCCGTCGAGATGCTGGTGCAGTCGTTGTGGCCGGAAGAACGCCATGCGGCGGTAGCGGTGCCGGACAAGAGGCGCGGCGAGCGCATTGTGCTGGTCACCACCGCCAACGACGCCAATCCCGACGAGTTGCGCAGATTCGGCAAACAAGCCGGCGCCGCCGAACTGATGGTGCCCAACGACATCGTCAAGGTCGAGGAAATCCCGGTGCTGGGTTCGGGCAAGACCGACTATGTCTCGACCCGAAAGCTGGCGATCGACAGGCTGGGGCTCGGCGTCGCGGCCTGAGTCGGATCAAGCACTTCCGCCGACCTTCTAACCTATATCCGAAGGCGGTACCTTCTCGCCCTCCAGCTTGGCGCGTTTCGAATAGGCGCGCACACTGAACGGCAGGAAGATCAGGTAGCCGGCAACCGAAGCGGTCAGCGTGTACCAGGGGTAGGTCATCAGCAGCAGTACGTAGAGCACGACACCCAGGATGATCGGCAATACCCTGTCGCCCGGGATTTTCAGGCTCTTGCCGGAATAGACCGGCAGCCGGCTGACCAGCAGGAAGGCGACCAGTATGGTAAAGCCGGTGGCGACGAAGGCCGCTGGACGACTGGGCTCCAGCCCTGTGCGCAGGAAATAGAGATAGAGCGGCAGCATCACCAGCACCGCGCCCGCCGGCGCCGGCACGCCGACGAAATATTCGGACTGCCATATCGGGCGATCGGCCTTCTCGTCATCGAGCACGTTGAAACGGGCGAGGCGCAGCCCGCAGGCGATGGCGAACAGCAAGGCCGCAATCCAGCCCGGCGAGCCGGCACGGTCGAGCAGGAAGGCATAAAGCACCAAAGCCGGGGCGACGCCGAAATTGACGATGTCGGCCAGCGAATCCATCTGGGCGCCGAATTTGGAGGTTGCCTTCAGCATCCGCGCCAAGCGGCCATCAATGCCGTCGAGGAAAGCGGCCAGCAGCACCATCACCACGGCCGGCTCGAAGCGGCCTTCGAAGCCGAAGCGGATGCCCGACAGACCGGCGCAGATGGCAAGCACGGTGACGAGGTTGGGCAGCACCATGCGCATCGGGATCTCGCGGATGCGCGGACCGCCGCTGGCATGGGCCTCGAACTTCTTATACTGCGTGCCCACGGCTCAGGAAATCCGCACGAGGGGTGTGCCGGCGACACCGCCGAATTCGGCCAGCACGGTTTCGCCGCCGACCGCTGTCTGGCCGACGGCAACGCGCGGCGTGGCGGTCAGCGGCAGGAACACGTCGACACGCGAGCCGAAGCGGATCAGGCCAAAACGCTCGCCGGTGCCGATCGAGCCGCCGGCCTCGGCCCAGCAGACGATGCGCCGCGCCACCAGGCCGGCGATCTGGACGGCAGCGACCGTGCCATTGGGGCTCTCGATGACCAGGCCGTTGCGCTCGTTCTCGGTGCTGGCCTTATCCAGTTCCGCATTGAGGAATTTGCCCGGCCGATGTTCGATTTTCGCAATACGGCCGCGCACCGGAGCGCGGTTCACGTGGCAGGAAAAGACGTTCATGAACACCGAGATGCGGGTCATCTCGGCATTGCCGAGGCCGAGTTCGCGCGGCGGCACGGCGGGTCCGACCGCCGAGATGATGCCGTCGGCGGGGCTGACCACCAAGCGGTCGTCGACCGGCGTGACGCGCTCGGGATCGCGGAAGAAATAAACGCACCAGGCCGTCAGGATCAGACCGATCCAGAACAGGACCGAGGAGAAATAGCCGAGGAAAAGCGTCGCCGCGCCAAAGGCCGCGATGAAGGGATAGCCTTCGCGATGGATCGGTACGAACGCGTTCTTGACCGTATCGACAAGGCTCATCAGCTAAAAACAGGCTCCGTTTCAAGTCCGGCCTCAATAGCCGAAAGCCCCCCTCGCCGCAACGCAACAATCGGCGGCGCGGGCGAACGGGCAAGGGCCTGTCGCCTCAGGATAGCCGAACGCTCCGCGTTCGTGAGGTCGCGACCGGCTCGCATGCCTGTGCCACTGGCGTCAGAATTTCGAGACAATCAGCCCAGATCAGTTGGCACCATCGGCTTCGGCGCGCACAAAATGTTCTTCGATCTCAAGCCTATGGGCATCCGCCAGCGGATCTTCGGCGCCCGACCTCAAGAGCGCGCTCCCGTTGGGAGAGGACACCAAAAACAGCAGTCTACCGTCAGCAGCAACTGTCCAACTGACGACCGATCCTCCCTCGCTCGGAATCAGCATCGATGGCAAAGCAACTGCTCCTGCCGTATCAATTCCAGCCCTGCGCAAAAGAAGGTCGAGGGCTGCTGGTGCCCCGTATTCATCAGCCAGTTCGATGACTGTCGCTATTGAATCAGCGCCGACATGCGACAGCTTCAGACCGACACGTGGAGCACCTTCGCCAAGTAACTCATCAACGCTATCGACCGGTCCGAGGTCGAGTTGCAGTTCTGTACCATCAGCAGCCAGGTACTGGTATGCAGCCGCATGCGTTGGCGTGACTACGCACAAACGCACCCTGCCGGCGTTGGTTACGACCGGAAATGTCATCTGCTTCTCGCCATCTATGTCCAACATCCGTCCTTTGCCGAGCCCGAGCTTAACCTCGGGCTGCGGCAAAGCTGCACAGGCGAGCCCGATGCCCACTTCAAGTCGGCTCGTCATCACTGCTTTCAGATGGAACACCGAACGATGGCGCAATCGAGGTTCGCGCCTGGAGTTGGCCATCACAATGTCAAGAGTGGCCTCCTGGCATTCGGCATCGTCGACAATCTCCAGTTCAGGCCAGGAGGCTATCCAACCCACTGCGCGGGCAAGCATCGGGACGCTGTCTTCCTCCTTGTAAAAAAGATCGTCGAGTCCATCAAGGAAATCAGCGCGGCCACCTTCGAATCCAGTCTGTTCCTCCGCTTCCTTGGGATGTTCCCGGACCCAAGCAACCATCTGTTTCAAAATAGCTAAATGGTTTTCTGCTCGCATTCCAGCCAAAGCCAAATGCACATCCGAGGTGACTTTATCGAGGTGATCACGGTAATTGTGAATAAATTGGCTATGGCCGCCATTAGCCACTTCCATCCGTATAGGTAAGCGTGAAAAAACTGCCTCGCTGACGGCGGTATTTCGTGATCTTTGTAGAGGCCCTGATCAAACATTGCGGTCACGAAATCCATGACTGCAGTCACGAGGTCAGCAACGTAGTTTTCCTTAGCGGCGCGCTCGACTGCTGAAAACGGGACAACAATTGAAGTCACGCGCGGACTGGCCGTCGGTTGCTCCGGCTGGTGCGCCGAAATCGTTGTCGACTGCTGCAGCCTTTTCTTTCGCGAAAAAATTCCGAACATTCCAAAGCCTTCTTACCCGGAGGAAAGCAATACCGGTAGATCAGAGTCTGTCAGCAGAATATCACTTGGAAAAGTGGATAAAAAGGCGCTTGAAATTCATTTTCACTGCGTCTTACCAATATTTTGAAGAACACTTCAACCGATAGTTTGAAGAACACTCCAAAAACTGACCTCGAGGCTTCGTCGCGAACTCAGCAAAGAGCAGCCAAACCAAAATTATCGGTTCTGTGCCTGTCGGCAGACCGCTGCCTCGCCCGTCCTTGGTGAGACAGCGCCATCATGGACCATTTGGCGATGCTGACGCACTCAACAAGGAGTCCCCTACATGCAGAAACCACCTGCCCCCCAAGCGCATCTCGTCACTGCCGGTCTCGCTTTCGGCGAGTCGCCGCGCTGGCATGACGGACGGCTGTGGCTTTGCAACTGGGGCACCGGCGAGATTATCGCCGTCGATGCCGACGGCAACCGCGAGGTCATGCTCACCGTACCGGCTGTCCTGCCCTACTCCATTGACTGGCTGCCGGATGGCCGCCTGCTCGTCATCTCCGGCCGCGAAGGGCTGCTGCTACGACAGGAGGCCGACGGGAGCCTCGTCACTCGCGCCGATTTGCGTGACCTGTCGAAAAGCCCTTGGAACGAGATCGTCGTCGACGGGCGCGGCAACACCTATGTCAATGGCGGCGGACCGGCGCCGGCTTCTGGCGAGCATTTCAGCCCCGGCACCATCGTGTTGATCACGCCGGACGGCGCGGTCCGGCAGGTGGCGGAAAATATCGCCTTTGCCAACGGCATGGCAGTGAGCCCGGACAACAAGACGCTGATTGTCGCGGAATCCCATGCCAATCGGCTGACCGCCTTCGACATTGCCGCCGACGGCAGCCTTGCCAACCGAAGGGTCTGGGCCGACCTCGACGGCTATCCCGACGGCATCTGCCTCGATGCCGAAGGGGCGGCCTGGTATGCGGATGTTCCCAACAAGCGTTGCGTGCGGGTGGGTGAAGGCGGCGAGGTGCTGCAGACAGTGACCGTCGATCGCGGCTGCTTTGCCTGCATGCTGGGCGGCACCGACAGGAAAACGCTGTTCATTCTCGCCGCCGAATGGCGCGGCTTCGAGCATATGGTCAGCGACGCCCGCACCGGCCAGGTGTTCAGCGTCGAAGCGCCGGCACCTGGCATCGGCTGGCCGTAACAGCCTTGCTACAGCCCGGGAACCCTCTGATAGTTGGCGATGTCGGCGCGAACGCCGAGCCGGGCGATCGTCTCCTGCGGGTTGAAGGCGATGCGCTCGTGCGCGGCCTTGACGATCGGCACGACATTGTCGACGGCCGCCTGGCTTTCCCATTCGACGATGGTGACGAGGTTGAATTCGCCCGGCCCGGAGAATTGCTCGAGCAGGAAATCCTGCACGAAGCCATGCTGCAGGCGCAGCAATTCATGCGTTGTCCTGACCTTGGCGAGTATCTCCTCGCGGGCGCCGGCCGGGACGACGAATTTGTCCACCCTGAACACGCTGCCGCCGTTAACAGTCTGATTTATCTTGCTCATTTCGATTGCTCCGTTCCTGGATCATGGTGTTTTTTGGGCTCCAGGAACGGCCTACAATCTCAACTTAAGTTGAGATCAAGTGCAAAAATCAGATCACACGCCGAACCTTCAATTCACCTCCGACGTGCGCCGGCGGACGATGACACCAAGTTCGTCGCCTTCGCGAGCCAAGCGCAGCCGCTCTTCGGCCTCGGTCGCCTCGCGCTGGCGGTCCCACATCGAGGCGTAGAGGCCATGCTTGCGCATCAGCTCGGCATGGGTGCCGCGCTCGGCGATCTGGCCGTCCTGCAGCACGATGATCTCATCGGCCGTGATCACCGTCGACAGGCGGTGAGCGATGACGATGGTGGTGCGGCCACGGCTGACCAGATCGAGCGCGGCCTGGATCTCCTGTTCGGTGTGGCTGTCGAGCGCCGAGGTCGCTTCGTCGAGCATCAGGATCGGCGGCGCCTTCAAAATGGTGCGGGCGATTGCCACGCGCTGCTTCTCGCCGCCCGAAAGTTTTAGCCCGCGTTCGCCGACCATCGACTTGTAGCCGTCAGGCAATCGCTCGATGAACGGGCCGATCTGAGCGAGTTCGGCCGCCTTGCGCATATCCTCCTCGCTGGCACCGATGCGGCCATAGCGGATGTTGTAGGCGATGGTGTCGTTGAACAGCACGGTGTCCTGCGGCACCATGCCGATCGCCCCGCGCAGGCTCTCCTGCGTCACGTCCCTGATATCCTGGCCATCGATCAGCACCTGGCCGCCCTGCACGTCGTAGAAGCGGAACAGAAGCCGCGAGATGGTCGACTTGCCGGCACCCGAAGGCCCGACAATGGCGACGGTCTTGCCGGCCGGCACCTCGAAGCTGATGCCCTTCAGGATCTTCCGGTTCGGGTCATAGGAGAAGTGCACGTCGCGGAACTCGACCTTGCCGGCGCTGACCGCGATTGGCCTGGCATCCGGCTTGTCGACGATCTCCTGCGGCACATCCAGCAGATCGAACATCTGCTCGATATCGGTCAGCCCCTGGCGGATTTCGCGGTAGATGAAGCCGATGAAATTGAGCGGCACCGACAGCTGCATCAGCATGGCGTTGATGAAGACGAAGTCACCGACCGTCTGCGTGCCGGCCTGCACTTCGAGCGCCGACATGCACATGACGATGACGGTGCCCAGGCCGAAGATGATGCCCTGCCCGAAATTCAGCCAGCCAAGCGAGGTCCAGATGCGCGTCGCGGCGACCTCGTAGCGTGCCATGGAGCGGTCGAAGCGCTCGGCTTCCATGCCCTCATTGTTGAAATATTTCACCGTCTCGTAGTTGAGCAGCGAGTCGATTGCCTTGGTGTTGGCGTCGGTATCGCTGTCGTTCATGTCGCGGCGGATCGAGATGCGCCAGTCGCTGGCGCGGACCGTGAACCAGACATAGACCCAGACGGTGACCGCGACGACGACCACATATTTCCAGCCATAGGTGTAGGCGAAGATGCCCGTGGTCAGCGCGAATTCGAGGATGGTCGGCGCCGTGTTGAGCATGATGAAGCGCACGATCGTCTCGATGCCCTTGGTGCCGCGCTCGATGATGCGCGACAGGCCGCCGGTGCGGCGCTCGAGATGGAAGCGCAGCGACAGTTGGTGCATGTGAACGAAAGTACGGAAGGCGAGCTGGCGCACGGCATATTGGCCGACGCGGGCAAACAGCGCGTCGCGCAGCTGATTGAAGCCAAGCTGCACCAGGCGCACGACATTGTAGGCGACGACCAGCATGACGGGCGCCAGCAGGAAGCTCGGCAGCGGCGGCGCCGATTTGGCGTCGCCGGCCAGCGCGTCGGTCGCCCATTTGAAGAAATAGGGACCGGCGACCAGCGTCAGCTTGGCGACGACCAGCAGCAGCGTCGCCCATGTGACCCGGGCTCTCAGATCGGCGCGATCCGCCGGCCACATGTAAGGCCACAAATTGAGCAGCGTCTTGAAGGTCGAGGAGTCGGAGACGGTTTTTTCGGCCATTTCTTGTGCCTTCTTCTTATTTCAGCGGCCGGAGCAGCAGGAATTGACGAGAGCGGCCACCGATGCGGAGACATCGGCGAGCGCGGCATGGTCGATCGCATAGCGCGAGCGCTGGCGATCGGGCTCGAAGCGAACCAGCCCGGCTTCGACCAGTATTTTCAGATGTTGTGACACGGTGGACTGCGCCAGATCTAAGCGGTCGACGACCTCGCGGCAGCAGCAGGAACTGCTCGTCGATAGGTGTTTCAGGATTTCGATCCGCGCCGGATGGGAAAGCGCTGCAAGTCGGGCGGCGACCGCACGGCTGTCCGGACCGCCGCATGATGCGTTTGTTTCCATCAGGGATTCTGCCATCGTTCATCGGCGATAGACGATGAACGGGCACGGGGCAAGCTAACCCTATGGGCAGAGCGCCGGAACCGCCAATCTCCCCCTCGTGGGAGAGATGTCCGGCAGGACAGAGGGGGGCGCGAAGGATCGCGACTTTCCACGATCAAAGCACTACGAGCAGCCGAAAGGTAGCTCGACCGGATTTGGCCGACAGGCTGGCGAGGCGCCCCCCTCTGCCCTGCCGGGCATCTCCCACAAGGGGGAGATTGCGCTCAACCGTCGGCGCTCAAACCCTACTCCGTCTTGGCGGGCGCTGTCGTTGCCTGCTCGCCCATGGCCTTGAGGTCGGCGGCTTCGCCTTCCTTCGACTTTTCCGGGACCTTGAACACCTGGCCCGGCCAGATGCGGTCGGGATCACTGATCTGGTCCTGGTTGGCGAGGTAGATGGTCGAGAACCGTACGCCGTGGCCATAGACGCGCCGCGAGATCCGCCACAGCGTGTCGTTGCGGCGGATGATGACGGCGCCGTCGGCATGTTCAAGCTTGGGCGCCACGGTCTCGGGCACATCGCTTGGCGGCGTCGCCTCCGCCACAACGGCCGGAGCCTCGGCGGCGGGAGCAGGCGTCGTGGCCGGGGCCGTTTCGGCCGCGGCCGGCGCCTCGGCGGCGGCAGGTGCGGCCGGCTTGGGCTGAACGGGCTTCGGCGCCGAGGGTGCCACGGCGGCGATCGCTTCGCCGGGCTCACGCTCGAACGGTACGGCCGCGCGGGCCACAACTGTCACACCGTCGGCATCGAGGCCGTCGACATGGATTGTGTAGCTGCCGACCGGAATGTCGCGCGTCGCCTCGACCAGGAAATGACCGTCCGTCGAAGTTTGCGCGTCACCGAGCAGGATGTCGTTGGCATACGCGCGCACCTTGCGGCCGGCATCGGCGAGGCCGGCGACAAAGATCTTGCTGCCGTCGATCTCGACCGCCTCGACGACGATCTTGGGCTCGGTCACGCCTGCAGCGGGCGGCGTCGCCGGCGCTGCAGGAGCCGGTGCCGCGTCGACCACGGCTGGCGCTGGGGCGGCTGGCGCCGGAGCGGTTGCGGGGGCTTCGGCTGTGGGAGCAGCCGGCGCGGCGGCCGGAGCAGCCGGCTTTGTCTCGGGTGCGGGAACGGTCAGCAATTCGGCCGGCTTGCCCGGCTCCTCGACCATGGCCAGCACCTGGCCGGCCGCATCCTTGGGAACCGAAACGACGGCGGTCTGCACCGAGGGCGTTACGACGTCACCGGTGGTCGCGCGCAGCGCGATCGTATAATCGCCGGGCTTCAGCGGATCATCGAGAATGATAACGAAGGCGCCATCGGGACCAGCGACCGTCGAGCCAAGCACCGTCGAGCCATTGAGGATTTCGACCTTGGCGTTGGGCGCCGCATTGCCGGCGACGACAATCGAGCCATTGCTTTCGACGCGCACGACATCGAAGGACGGTGCGACCGGACCGGTCGCAGCAGGCGCCGCCGCGTCCGCGGCCGATGCGGCGGGTGCCGTTGCCTGGGGCACTGCGGCGGGAGCCACCGGGACTTCAGCGGCGGGCAGCCGCGCTTCGGTGCCGGGATCGGCCGATTTTGCCGCTGCGGGCGGCGTCTGCGCCGCCACTTGCGCCGGCGGCGTGGGATTGAGATACGGGTCGAGTGCGCCCGCTACATAGGCGGTTCCCGCGGCCGCAACGGTCCCACCCGCCGCGAACAGGAACGCCTTCAGTGGATTAATTGCCATATTTCCCTACCCCTTAGCCACCTAACGCCGGTCTAGCCTGTTTTAGCAATACCGACAAGAAAAAGCCCAGGCTGTTAACCCTTGGGGCTTGACCGCGCTTTCAGACCCAATCACCAATCATCGACATGAACACGATTCGATCCGTCTGCGTCTATTGCGGCTCGTCTCCGGGCCGCGATGAAATCTATATCAAGGCCGGACACCTGCTCGGGCGCTCAATTGCCAAAGCGGGATTGCGGCTGGTCTATGGCGGCGGCACCAAAGGCATCATGGGCGCTGTCGCCGAAGGCGCGCTCAAGGCCGGCGGCAAGGTGACGGGCATCATTCCGCGCTTCCTGATCAACAAGGAGGCGAGCGAAACAGCGCTTGACCGGCTCGATGAACTCTTGATCACCGACAACATGCACGAGCGCAAGCACAAGATGTTCGAGAAATCCGACGCCTTTGTGGCACTGCCGGGCGGCATCGGCACGGTCGAGGAGATCGTCGAGATCATGACCTGGGGACAACTTGGCCATCATCGCAAGCCGATCGTCTTCGCCAATGTCAAAGGATTTTGGGATCCGATGCTGGCGCTGCTCGATCATATGGCCGCCGAAGGCTTCATCCACACCGCGCAGCGGGTCAAGCCGCTGGTCGTCGACGACCCCGAAGCGATCGTCGCCGCCATCATGGTAGCCGGATCGTCCGTCGACGCCCCGACCGAGGGCGTGCAGTCGGTGATCGATAAGATGTAGGGGAATAAGGCAGTAGGGCAGTAGGGCAATATGTGACAACAAGTGAATTGCCTGGAGGTCTCTGCCCTACTGCCCTACTGCCCTACTGCCCTACTGCCCTACTGCCCTACTGCCCTACTGCCCTACTCCCCTACTCCCCTACTCCC
>NZ_JBVVQG010000012.1:0-163015 GCF_055811095.1 Mesorhizobium sp. WSM4833 | reverse complement strand
CTATCGCCCCCCCCCCCCCGCCGGCGGTTGTGTATGGCCGCCACGGGGGCAAATTGCCCCCCTTCCCTCACCCCCGTCGATCGGGGGAGAGGTGTCGAGCGAAGCTCGACGGAGTGGGGGTCGACCTTTCACCGAAGCGATGCTTCCGCCTGGCACTCAGGCGAGCGCCAACGACAGGTTTTTCCGGCGCTAGTTTAATAGACTGCCCAGCTGTGTTAGGCCGAAACATTCCCCGCTCGAGGACAGACATGGCCGGCACATCGCGAAAATATCCCATGCTGCGGCGTTCGCGCGCGATGTGGGGCTCACGGCGGGTTTGGCAGCCGCGCCTGGTGTTCTGGGCGGGGGCGCTTGGCATCGGTGTGATCAGCGTGCTGTTCGCGGTGCTGGCCGACAGGGCGCAGGAACTGTTTCAACTGATGACAGGAGATGCAGGCGGCTGGCGTTTCTATCTGCCGCTTGCAATTACGCCGTTGGGTTTCGTGCTGTGCGCCTGGCTTGCCCACACCTTCTTTCCCGGTTCGCAAGGCAGCGGCATTCCGCAGGCGATCGCCGCCCGCCATCTGCGTGACGACGAGGACCGCAGCCACATCCTGTCCCTCAAACTGGTGGCCGGCAAAATCATGCTCACCATCGTCGGCCTGTTCTGCGGCGCCTCGATCGGCCGCGAGGGTCCGACGGTGCAAGTCGGCGCGTCGCTGATGCTGCAGGCGGCACGCTGGGGCGGCATGGTGCAGGCCCGGGGTCTGATCCTGGCCGGGTCGGCCGCCGGGATTGCCGCCGCCTTCAACACGCCGCTGGCCGGCATCGTCTTCGCCATCGAGGAGATGGGCCGCACCTATGAGGCGCGAACCAACGGGCTGGTGCTGACGGCGGTGATCCTGGCCGGTCTCGCTTCGCTCGGCCTGCTCGGCAACTACACCTATTTTGGCGTCGCCAGGGACACCATCTCGTTTGCTGCCGAATGGCCGCTGGTGCTTGCCTGCGGCATCATCGGCGGCGGGTTCGGCGCGCTGTTCTCGCTGCTGGCGTTGAAGGCGACGCGGCGGATCCGGCGCTGGAACACTGGGCAGCCTTTGCGGCGCGCCCTGGTCGTGGCCGCAATCTGCGGGCTTGCGGTGGCGGTGATCGGCATCGCCTCGGGCGGGCTGACCTTCGGCACCGGTTACGTGCAGGCGCGGGGCGCCGTCGAAGGCACGCCGCTGCCGTGGTTCTTCTTCGCCGAAAAGTTCCTGGCGGGATTGCTGTCGATGATCTCGGGCATTCCGGGCGGTATCTTCGCGCCCTCGCTGGCTGTCGGCGCCGGCATCGGCAGTTCGCTCGGCCTCCTCTTTGGCGCGAGCACTGGGGTGGCGGCACTGCTCGGCATGGCCGGCTATTTCGCCGGTGTGGTGCAAGCGCCGATGACGGCCTTCGTCATCATCCTGGAGATGACCGGCAATCACGACAATGTCATCGCGCTGATGCTGGCCTCGATGCTGGGCTACGGCACGGCGCGCATGATCTCGCACGAGCCGCTCTATCACGCGCTATCGCGTGTCTTCATCGCCGAGGCGATCCGGCGCCGCCGGGCGGAGGCCGGGCCGGGGCAAGTATGAAAGAAAAAAGGCCGGGCTTCGCGGCCCGGCCTTTCTCTCAAAAAAAGTAGCTTTGCCTATTTACACTTGGCGATCGATGTCAGCGCCGCCGAAATGCCCTTCAGAGAGAAGACATAGGAGGTGGGATTGCCGCGGCCGGACTTCGCCGTCACCTTCATGTCGGTGCCGGTCTTCATGGCGGCGATCAGTACCGGCTCCTCGGCGGCATTCTCGACCCAGGCCGATTTGCCGCGCGTGAACATCGAAAACGTCTTCTTGTCGATGGTCACAGTGGCCTTGGAGCCTTCCTGGAAATTGTAGCCGGCAATGAATTGCGGCTCGTAGGACACTTGCTGGCCGGGCCGCTGGCTGACGAAGAAGAACATATCGCCATGGTCGAGCGTGGGCGGCTGCTTGTCGGTCGGCACGGTCAGGACATAGCAGACCTTGCCGCCCGATGCCTGGTAGCTGTAGGTGCCCCAGGCATTGTGCTGGCCGATCTTGGTCGCCGACTGCGCCAGTGCCGGCGCTGCCACGGCCACCAGGGCCAGACTCGAAACTATCGCAATCAATCCGCGCATCGCTTTTCCCGTATTCCAAATGGTGCGGAGGCAGGCCGGCTTGGCGTCCTGCCCGTCGCTTCATTTTGATTTAATCTGGGTTACCAAACGGTGAATTTCCGAAGAGAAAAGGACCCTCACCCCGAGGAAACCGCCACCATACCCGCGCCGCCGCCCTGCGAGCGGGTGGCGCGACATCCCTTTGGCGACTTGGAGGCCACGAAAGCGGCAAGAGTTTGACTTTTTACGCTGTCGCCGAAAGCCGGCTTCAACGGCGTTCCGCGCGCGTGTTCAGCCCTTCTCGGCCATGGCGTCCCTGGCGGCCTGCCGGTGCGCAGTGGTGATATGGGCACTGACGGCGGTGATCGCGGCGGTGAGCACGGCGATGTCGTCGGTGAAGCCAAGCCCGAAGACGAAGTCGGGGATGACATCCACCGGCAGCACGAAATAACCGAGCGCGGCCAGCAGAATGCCCTTGGCGCGCAGCGGCGTGTTCTTGTCCATGGCGCAATAATAGGCGGCCACGACCTCTTCCATGAAGGGGATCTGCCGCGCGGCCTTCTTGGCTGTGCGCCAGAATTTCTCGCGCACTTCGCTCTCGTCTGACGGCTTGCCGCCAAAGCCGAAGAAATCAAAACCGGATTGTTGCGCCATCAGTCTCTCCTTGCGGGGCTCATGCGCATCCGGCGCCTGCCCGCGGGGGAAAATGTGGTGAAACCCGACCCCCGCTACAAGATGCCGGTGCCGATTTGGGCCTGCCGAGGCGATACCAGGCCTCAGGCGCCGGCAAAACGGTTCATTTTCGTGGCCAGATCGATATCGAGCGCAGTGACGCCGCCGGCGTCGTGGGTGTTCAGCGTCACGTCGACGGTCTTGTATACATTCGACCACTCGGGATGATGATCCATCGCCTCGGCGGCAAGCGCGACGCGGGTCATGAAGGCGAAAGCCTCGGAGAAATTCGCGAAGGTGAATGTGCGCTTGATGGAGGCGCCGTCTTCCGCCAGCGCCCAGCCGTCGAGGCCCGTCAATGCGGCTTCAGCGGCTTGCCTGCCCAGTTTCTCTCTCGCCATGTCCCTATCCTGTGCTATTCGAAAACGGCCCTCACCATAGCGACGGATCGATGAGCGCGAAGCCTATAAATTCCATTCTCTTCGTCTGCCTCGGCAACATCTGCCGGTCGCCGCTGGCGGAAGGTGTCTTCCGCGCCGTTTGGGCCGAGCGCGGGTCGGCCCGGGATATCCTGCTCGATTCGGCGGGAACCAGTGACTGGGAGGCCGGCTCTGCCCCCGATCGACGCGCGATCGCGGTCGCCATGCGGCACGGCGTAGACATTTCCGGGCAGAGGGCGCGCAAGGTCACGCCACAGGACCTCCACCGTTTCGACCTGATCCTCGGCATGGACCGGTCGAATGTCGCCGACCTGAAGGCGCTGGCGCCGGCGGCCGTGCAGGACCGCATCCATCTGTTCCTGGAATTCGCGCAGGGAAAGGCACGCGACGTGCCGGATCCTTATCATGACGAGGCAGAAGCCTTCGCTTCCGCCTATCGCATGATCCGCGAGGCGTCGGAGGCGCTGGCGACAAGGCTGGAGGCGCGGGCGTCCGTGCCTGACAGCGGCCAGGCTTCCTCGACGATGTAGGGTCCGCCGCCGACCGAATCGCGCGACGACATCAAAACGAAACGGCCGATGCGGAACGGCAGCGTCGAGAAATTGCCGCGCGCCGACAGATATTGGGCAACGTCCAGCGGGGTCGAATTGCGCAAGCGCGCCAGCGTCACATGCGGCATGAATTTGCGCGGGTCGGCCGGGATGCCGAGCCGCTGGCAGATGCGGTCGATCTCACCTTGAAGGGCGGCCAGATCGGGCGAGGCGGAAGCGCCCGCCCACACCGCATGCGGCTTCTTCTGGCCGAAAGCGCCGACGCCGGTCAGCGCCAGCGAGAAAGAAGGGCGGTGGACGCGGTCGAGCGCGTTGGCGATCTCGTCGGCGACATGGCCGGGAACATCGCCGATGAAGCGCAGCGTCAGATGGTAGTTTTCGACGTCGATCCAGCGGGCTCCCGGCAAGCCGCCCCGCAGCAGGGACAGCGAAAGGGCAGCGTCACGCGGAATTTCGAGGGCGGTGAAAAGACGCGGCATGAAGAGCCTCCCTTCCTCGAATCGAACTGTCACCCATAGCGAATCATCGATAGTCAAACGGAGCAAGAGGTTTGTTGGCCACAGTCCCTGTTAAAAGCTCGCCGGGCGGAAACAGTTCCAACCCGCTAGGAATCGCCCGGGACCGCCGCGATCACCTTCTCGACCGCGGGCAGGATGCGTTCGACCATCTGGTCGACGCCTCGTGCGCTCGGATGCAGGCCGTCCTCGAGCTGCATGCCGGGCTGGCCGGCGACGCCGTCGAGAAAGAACGGGTAGAGCGCGACGTCGTATTTCTTCGCCAGGTCCGGGAAAATGGCGTCGAAGGCGCTCTGGTAGTCGGGACCGAGATTGGGTGCGGCGCGCATGCCGGCCAGAAGCACGGCAATCTTGCGCTGCTTCAGCTTGCTCAGCATCTCGTCGAGGTTCTTTTTGGTGATGTCGGGCGAGACGCCACGCAGCATGTCGTTGGCGCCGAGTTCGAGGATGACCAGTTGCGTGCCGTCCGGCACCGACCAGTCAAGCCGCGCCAGGCCGCCGCTCGTCGTGTCGCCGGAGACGCCGGCATTGGCGACGGTCACATCATGGCCTTTGGCGCCAAGCGCTGCCTGCAGCCTGTCGGTAAAGCCCTGGTCGGGTCCAAGGCCATAGCCCGCCATCAGGCTGTCACCGAAGCCGACGATCTTGAACGGCTCGGCACGCGCCGACGACATGACGCCGCAAATGGCGAGGAAAACCACGAAGCCTGCGGCAATACTGCGTTTGAAAGACATGCGGCAGGCCCCATATGAGCTACAAATTCTTCAGTCGACGGCTTCCGGCAAGCAGAGCCTTCATTCCCAGATATAGGACGATTTCATTTTGACAGAAGCCGTCATCGCGCTGAAAGATGTGTCCCTGACCCTTGGCGAGGGCGCTTCATCGGTCCATGTGCTGAAGGGGGTGAGCCTCGATGTGGCGACCGGCGAGGCGACCGGCATCGTCGGACCTTCGGGTTCCGGCAAGTCGACCTTGCTGATGGTCCTGGCAGGCCTGGAAAGGGTCGATTCGGGTATGGTCCGAATCGCCGGCGAGCTGCTCAACGGCAAAAGCGAGGACCAGATTGCTTCGTTTCGTGGCCGAAACATTGGCATCGTGTTCCAGTCCTTCCATCTCATTCCCAACATGACGGCGCTCGAAAATGTCGCGGTGCCGCTGGAACTGGCCGGCCATTCCGATCCGTTCGCGGTGGCGGCGCGCGAGCTGGCGGCGGTTGGCCTCAGCGACCGCGTCACCCACTATCCCGGCGAATTGTCGGGCGGCGAGCAGCAGCGCGTGGCGATCGCCCGCGCATTGGCGCCGTCGCCGCGCATCCTGATCGCCGACGAGCCGACCGGCAATCTGGACCAGGCGACCGGGCGGCAGGTCGCCGACCTCTTGTTTGCGAAGGCGGCCGAGCGCGGCATGACGCTGGTGCTGGTGACGCATGATCCGGCGCTCGCGACACGCTGTTCGCGCCAGGTTTCGATGCGCTCGGGCCGGATCGAGGCACCGGCGCCGGTCAAGGTGACGGCCTGATGCCGCTGTCCCGGACGTTGAGGCTCGCTGTCCGCTTCTCGCTGCGCGAGATGCGCGGCGGCCTGTCCGGTTTCCTGATCTTCCTCGCCTGCATCGCGCTCGGCGTCGCGGCCATCGGCGGCGTCAACTCGGTGGCGCGTTCGATCACCGCCGGTGTCGCCAATCAGGGCCAGACGCTGCTTGGCGGCGATCTTCGCTTCCAGATCAACCAGCGTGACGCCAGCCAGGCGGAGCGCAGCTTCCTTGACGGGCTCGGCACGGTTTCGCGGACCGCCAGCATGCGTTCGATGGCGCGTCTGGCCGACGGATCCGACCAGGCGCTGGTCGAGGCCAAGGCGGTCGACCATGTCTATCCGCTCTATGGCACGCTGGAGACCGAGCCGGCGTTGTCGAAACAGGAACTGTTCGGCGAAGAGTTCGGCGTCTTCGGTGCGGCAGCGCCCGATCTTCTGTTCGAGCGGTTGCACGTCAAGCTTGGCGACCGGCTGAAGCTCGGCACCGCCACTTTCGAACTGCGCGCCAAGCTGGTCGCCGAACCGGACGCCGTGTCCGACGGTTTCGGCTTCGCGCCGAGGCTGATGATCTCGACCGAAGGGTTGGCGGCCACTGGACTGATCCAGCCGGGCAGCCTGGTCGAGAATGCCTACAAAATCCGGCTGCCGGCGGACGCCGACGAGACGAGGCTCAAGGCCATCCAGGATCAGGCCGCCACGGATTTTCCGGAAGCCGGCTGGTCGATCCGCACGCGCAGCAACGCGGCGCCCGCGCTGTCGTCCAACATCGAACGCTTCTCGCAGTTCCTGACCCTGGTCGGGCTGACGGCGCTGGTGGTCGGCGGCGTCGGCGTCGCCAATGCGGTGCGCGCCTATCTCGACGGCAAGCGCGGCGTCATCGCCACCTTCAAGAGCCTGGGCGCTTCGGGCGGCTTCGTCTTTGCCGTCTATCTCGTGCAGATCCTGATCATAGCCGGATTGGGTATCGTGCTGGGCCTTGTGCTCGGCGCACTAATGCCCTTCGCGGCGAGCGCGGCCTTGCAATCCGTCATTCCGGTGCCGGCCGAAGGCGGCTTCTATCCCGGCGCGCTCGGCATGGCGGCGCTGTTCGGCCTGCTGGTGACGTTGGCTTTCGCGCTGCTGCCGCTCGGCCGCGCCCGCGACGTGCCGGCAACCGCGCTGTTTCGCGAAATGGGGCTGGAAGGCCGCGGCTTGCCGCGCCCCGCCTATGTCGCGGCGGCCATAGGCATCGCGCTGCTGCTTGCGGCGCTGGCCATTCTATTCTCGGGCGACCAGCGCATCGCCTCGATCTTTGTCGGCGCTACCGTCTTCGCCTTCCTGGTGCTGCGCGCGGTCGGCGCACTGGTGCAATGGACGGCCAGGAAAAGCCCGCGCGTGCGCTTCGTGGCGCTCAGGCTCGCCATCGGCAACATCCATCGGCCAGGCGCCCTGACGCCATCGGTGGTGCTGTCCCTGGGGCTCGGGCTGACGCTATTGGTGACGCTGGCGCTGATCGACGGCAATCTCAGGCGACAGATCTCGGGCAGCCTGCCGGAACGGGCGCCGAACTTCTTCTTCGTCGACATCCAGAGCGCCGATGTCGCGTCCTTCTCGGCGCTGATCGGCAAGGAGGCGCCGCAGGGCGTGCTGGCCAAGGTGCCGATGCTGCGCGGCCGGGTGATGGCGCTGAACGGTGTCGATGTCGACAAGGTGAAGGTGCCGGCGGAAGGCGCCTGGGTGCTGAGGGGGGATCGCGGCCTGACCTATGACACCAGGCAGCCGGAGAACGCGACGCTGACCGAGGGCAGTTGGTGGCCCGAAAATTACAGCGGCGAACCGCTGGTTTCGTTTTCGGCGCAAGAAGGCAAGGAGATCGGGCTGAAGCTCGGCGACACCATCGCGGTCAATGTGCTGGGCCGCAACGTCACGGCCAGGATCGCCAGTTTCCGCCAAGTCGAATGGGAGACGATGGGTATCAATTTCGTCATGGTCTTCTCGCCCAACACATTCGCGGGCGCCCCGCATGGCTGGATGGCGACGCTGACCGAAAAGAGTGCATCGACGGCCGACGACGCCCGCATCCTCAACGCCGTCACCCGCGCCTTCCCGGCGGTGACGACGGTGCGGGTCAAGGACGCGCTCGACATCGTCAACCGGCTGGTCGGGCAGCTCGGCACGGCGATCCGGGCGGCCGCTGGCGTGGCGCTGATCGCTTCGGTGCTGGTGCTGGCCGGCGCGCTTGCAGCCGGCAACCGGGCGCGCATCCATGATGCGGTGGTGTTGAAGACGCTGGGCGCGACACGCACGACGCTGATATCGGCCTTCTCGCTCGAATATATGCTGATCGGGCTGGCCACCGCCATTTTCGCGCTGGCGGCGGGCAGCGCAGCCGCCTGGTTCGTCGTCGCGCGCATCATGACTCTGCCGTCGCATTTCATGCCGGAGGTGGCGGTGGTAACCATTCTGTTTTCGCTGGTGATCACGGTCGGCATTGGTCTCGCCGGCACCTGGCGGGTGCTCGGCCACAAGGCAGCACCGGTGCTGCGCAACCTGTGACGACAGGCCCGGAACGGGCATCCTGGATTAAATCTTGGTAAGAAAGCCGTCCGAAAAGCCGAGGAAACGGCGCTTCGCCCTCTCACGAACCGTTACATCCGGTTACGGTCTTGTTCTTGACGCGAATAACCATCATATTTCGCCACAGGCATGCTGGAGCCCTGCCAGCGGCGCCTGGGTCCGGAAGGACCTGACACCGGACGGGGCAGAAGCAATAGAGGACTACAATGGCTGATCCCATTCGCAACTACCAGACGCGCGCCGTGCCCGGCGTCGGCGTCGGTGCCGACATCGATCAGGGCCTGCGCGCCTACATGATCAAGGTTTACAATCTGATGGGGCTTGGCCTCCTCATCACCGGTCTTGCCGCTGTCGGCACGATCATGCTGGCCACCACCACCGATCCGGCTTCGGCTGTCGCGACGCTGCCGAGCGGCGAGATGCTGACGTCCTTCGGCTACGCGATCTTCGGCTCGCCGCTGCGCTGGGTGGTGATGCTGGCGCCGCTGGCCGCCGTGCTGTTCCTGTCGTTCCGCGTCCAGTCGATGAGCGTTTCGGCGGCGCAGACGACGTTCTGGGTCTATGCCGGTCTCGTCGGCCTGTCGCTGTCTTCGATCTTCCTGGTCTACACCACGGCCAGCATTTCACAGACCTTCTTCGCCACGGCCGCCGCCTTCGGTGCGCTGTCGCTGTTCGGCTACACCACCAAGCGCGACCTGACGGCAATGGGCTCGTTCCTGATCATGGGCGTGTTCGGCATCATCATCGCGTCGGTGATCAACATCTTCCTGCAGTCGTCGGCGCTGTCGTTTGCCGTGTCGGCGATCGGCGTGCTGGTCTTCGCGGGCCTCACCGCCTATGACACGCAGAAGATCAAGGAGATGTATTTCGAGGGCGACAGTTCGGACGTTGCCGGCCGCAAGGCGATCATGGGCGCGCTGACGCTCTATCTCGACTTCATCAACCTGTTCATGTTCCTGCTGCAGTTCATGGGCGACCGTCGCTAGTTCAGCATGCTGGACCATCGAGTTCCAAAAGGGCGGCCCAACGGCCGCCCTTTTCTTTTGTGCCGGGCTTTGCTGTTATCGCGAGCAGAGAAATGGCACCCATAAACTATGAGCACTATTACGATTCGACCGGCGACAGCGGCCGACCTCGACAGCATCACGGATATCTACGCCGACGCGGTCGCCAAAGGCACGGCGAGCTATGAGTTGGAGACGCCGAGCCGGGCGGAGATGGGTGTTCGATTCGACAGCCTGATGGCCGGCGGCTTTCCCTACCTTGTGGCGGAGAAGGACGGCGCGGTTCTCGGCTACGCCTATGCCGGTGCCTTCCGGCCACGCCCGGCCTATCGCTTCATTGTCGAGGATTCGGTCTATGTCGCGCCCGAGGCCAAGGGCCAGGGCGTCGGGCTCAAGCTGATGCAAAGCCTGATCGAGGCGGTGACGACGGCGGGCTTTCGCCAGATCATCGCGGTGATCGGCGATGGCCATCCCGACAGCGCCTCGGTGCGGCTGCACGAAAAGCTCGGCTTTCGCCATTCGGGCCGCCTGGAAGGCTCCGGCTACAAGCACGGGCGCTGGCTGGACACGGTGTTCATGCAGCTGTCGCTGAATGGCGGGGCATCGGCGCCGCCCGATCCCGAATCGCTGCCGGAGCGGAAGTTTCGCCTTAGAGCGGACTGAAGAAGGAACTGAAGAATTGCGGAATTGAAGAACTGAAGAATAAAAAGAAGCGGCGGCAACAGATGACGCCGAGGCCTTTTCTCAACTCATCAATTCTCCATTTCTTCAATTCCCCTGCTCTAATTCCCTGCTCTAATTCCCTGCTCAGGCTTCGACCAGCTTCAACTTGCTGTCGAACACACCGAGCACGCGGCCGAGTTCCTGGCCGCGTTTCAAGATGCGGCCGCCGGCGGCGATGACGGCAAAGGCGCCCTGCTTGCGGGCCAGTTTCGGATCCTTGACGATCTGGAACAGCGGCACTTCGCTGGTGCGGCGGAAGACGGAAAAGACAGCGCGGTCGGCGAGATGATCGATGGCGTAGTCGCGCCATTCATTGGCGGCGACCATGCGTCCGTAGAGCCTGAGGATCTGGTCCAGCTCGCGTCGGTCGAACCGCACCGGCTGATCGAGACGTTCGCGTCGCGCCTCGTGCAGCGGGATTATTGCGGATGCGTCCCCATCCTCCGTCCCGCCACTGTCATCGGTCATGCCTCGATCCTTCAAAATGAATCTTTGCCAACCAAAGTTGGCGTGTTCGCGACTGAATTGCAAGGCCCGGCGAACCGAGCCCCGCGCCGCGCCGTTTCCGTCACGTCCAGTCACTTTTATGAAACGCCGTGTTGGAATTGGTGATGTTTCGCCACATTTCCGCCTTTTTTTATCCGCGCTCATGCCCCAATGTCCGACGAATTTACCGGCGTTGCCTGAGACGGTTCGGTCCGGCACCGGCTCGTAAACCCCAAGCCCCCCGCCCACGGGTCTGCGTCGGATCGAACCAACCTCGGCTCTTCCTCGGAAGAACCGGGAGCGACGATCCCAAAACCTAAATGACCGGCGTCAGAAGCAAGCTGACGTCGGTTTTTTATTGGCTGGTGATAGGTGAGCCTTCGCGCTACCGCGGCAGGGGTTTGAGCGCTCTATCTCAAGGCTTGTGGATGAATGCGGCGCCGAGAATGGGACCGGGCATGCCGTCCTTGCCGACCGACTGCAGCAGCACGGCGCAGCCGCCCTTTTTGGCAATCTCGCTCATCGGCAGTTCGTAGCGCTGTGCCTTGCCATGCCACATGCCGGCGGTCTGGATGCCGGTGACGGCGTTCCAGTAGGTCATCTTGCGGCCGGTATTTTCGCCCTCGCCGACTTTGACCGTCTGCGGCGGGTCGAAATAGACGATGACGACATGGGCGTCGCTGGGGCCGTTGCCGGCATCGCCGGCGTCGATCATCACGCGATCGCTGGTGCGGCTGACCTTGACGGCGACGCGCATGCCTTCGCCGCTCTTGGCCATGCGGGCGAGCGCACCATCGACCTCGCCGCGGTTGGCGCCGTTGACATGGACGCGGCCATTGATGACGGCCTGCGGCGTATAGACGGAGCGGCTGCCGAAGGCGCGCATATAGTCGTATTGCCGCTCGGTGTTCTCCTTGCGGCCGAGCGTGTCCTGCCAGCCGAGATAGTCCCAGTAGTCGACGTGATAGGCGAGCGCGACGATGTCTTCCTTGGCGGCAAGTTCGGAGAACAGAGTATCGGCCGGCGGGCAGGAACTGCAGCCCTGGCTGGTGAACAGCTCGACCACGCCCAATGGCTTTTCGATCTGGACCCGGTCGGTCTGGGCGCGATCGGATTCGCCGGCATGCCCGGCGCCGGCAGACGCCGAGAAGGCCAGCGCAAGAGCTGCCAGCCACAATGATTTTCGCGAGGCCATGGCCATTCCGATTCCCGCCGGTGATGCCGGCTTTATCTTGATTGCTGAAATATGTGGCAGAACCGGAAGTCAACGGGAAGTCACGTTGCGGTGAAATTTTGCCGTTGCAGCCGACCGCAACCGCGCAATAGGAAGGATCTGCGCTTCAGGATAGAAACCGATTCGGGCGGCAATCGCGATGTGGCAAACGTTTTTGGCGCCGGTGGACCTCTATTGCGAGCGGACCGGCCCGGAATTCTGGTCCGAACCGGTCAACGCCCTGACCAACTTCGCCTTCATCGCCGCCGGCCTGTGGGGCGTGCGCGAGGTGCGAAGGCTGGGCACCGGCGCCTTCGCCGAGGTGCTGGCCTGGTGGGTGGTGGCGATCGGCATCGGCTCGACGATCTTCCATACTTTTGCCACCAAGGGCACGGTCTGGGCCGACGTGCTGCCGATCGCCGGCTTCACGCTGGCCTACACGCTGTTCAATCTGCGTCGCTTCCTCGGCATGCGATGGGGCAAAGCCATCGCCATCTTCATCGCCTTCTATGTGATTGCCGGGGCGATAACCGTTGCCGTGCCGGACTGGTTGCGCCAGGCGTCGAACGGCACGACGGGCTATCTGCCGCCGTTCCTGGCGCTCGCCTTCTTCGGCGCGCTGGTGGCCGCCAGCGGCAATCGCGCCGGCTGGTACAATCTGGCCGGATCGGCGATCTTCGTGGTGTCCGTCGTCTGCCGGATGATCGACCCGCTGGTCTGCAGCGGCTTCCCGCTCGGTACGCACTTCCTCTGGCACATCCTCAACGGGCTGATGCTGGCTGTGTTGTTGGCCGCCGCGGCGCGGTTTGGGGCGCCGAAAGTAAGGGAATAGGGGAATAGGGGAATAGGGGAATAGGGGAATAGGGGAATAGGGGAATAGGTATTCCCTTCCCTACTTCCCTACTTCCCTACTTCCCTACTTCCCTACTTCCCTACTTCCCTACTTCCCTACTTCCCTACTTCCTTACTCCCTTACTCCCTTACTCCCTTACTCCCTTACTCCCTTACTCCCTTACTCCCTTACTAAGCTGCCAGATCGCGCAGCACGTATTGCAGGATGCCGCCGTTCTTGAAGTAGTCGAGCTCATCCAGCGTATCGATGCGGCAGATGATCGGCACGTTCTTCACCGTGCCGTCGCCATAGGTGATTTTGGCGATCATCGTCTGGCGCGGCTTGATGGTGCTCAGCCCGTCGATCTCGACCAGCTCGTCTCCCTTGAGGTTGAGCGATGCCCATGAGGTGCCTTCCTCGAAGACGAAGGGGATGACGCCCATGCCGACCAGGTTCGAGCGATGGATGCGCTCGAAGGACTGGGCGATGACCGCGCGGACACCGAGCAGATTGGTTCCCTTGGCCGCCCAGTCGCGCGACGAGCCGTTGCCGTATTCGACGCCGGCGAAGACGACCAGCGGCACGCCTTCCCTTTTGTACTCCATCGCCGCGTCGTAGATCGATTCCTCTTCCTTCGACGGGTAGTGAATGGTGTAGCCGCCCTCGCGGCCGTTCTCGCCCAGCATGTGGTTGCGGATGCGGATGTTGGCGAAGGTGCCGCGCATCATCACCTCGTGATTGCCGCGCCGTGTGCCGTACTGGTTGAAGTCGGCGACGCCGACGCCGTGGTCGGTGAGATATTTTCCGGCCGGCGACGCTGCCTTGATCGATCCGGCCGGCGAGATGTGATCGGTGGTGATCTTGTCGCCGAACAGGCCGAGCACGCGGGCGCCCTTGATGTCGCCGATCTTGCCGAAACCTGATGTCATGCCGGCGAAATAGGGCGGGTTCTGCACATAGGTCGAGTTGTCGTCCCAGGCATAGGTCTGGCCTTCCGGCGCCTTGACGTTCTGCCAGTACTCGTCGCCCTTGAAGACGTCGGCATATTTGCGGGCGAACAGCTCGCGGGTGACGTTCTTCTCGATGAACTCCTGGATTTCGGCCGAGCTCGGCCAGATGTCCTTGAGGTAGACCGGCTCGCCGTTCTTGTCCTCGCCGAGCGGCTCTGTCGTGAGGTCCTTGGTGACAGTTCCGGCCAGCGCGTGCGCGACGACCAGCGGCGGCGAGGCCAGATAGTTGGCCTGCACGTCAGGCGAGACACGGCCTTCGAAGTTGCGATTGCCTGACAGGACCGCGGCGGCGATCAGGCCCTTGTCGTTGATGGTTTTGGAGATCGGCGCCGGCAGCGGGCCGGAATTGCCGATACAGGTGGTGCAGCCGAAGCCGACCAGGTTGAAGCCGATCTGGTCGAGCTCCTTCTGCAGGCCGGATTTCTCCAGATATTCGGCGACCACCTGGCTGCCGGGAGCCAGCGAGGTCTTCACCCACGGCTTCTGCTTCAAACCGAGCCGGTTGGCATTGCGGGCCAAAAGACCGGCGCCGATCAGCACGCTCGGGTTCGAGGTGTTGGTGCAGGAGGTGATGGCGGCAATGACGACATCGCCGTGACCGAGATCATGGTCGGTGCCTTCGACGGCATAGCGCTTGGAGATTTCGGCCGCCTTCTTGTATTCGGTCTCCATCGCCTTGGCGAAGCCTTCCGGAATGCCTTCCAGGGCGACGCGGCCTTCAGGCCGCTTGGGGCCGGCCATCGACGGCACGACGGAACCAAGTTCGAGCTCGAGCAGATCAGTGAAGACAGGGTCGGCCGAGCCGGTTTCACGCCACAGGCCCTGCGCCTTGGCGTAGGCCTCGACCAGCGCGATGCGGTCCTCGCTGCGGCCGGACATTGTGAGATAGCGGATGGTTTCCGAGTCGACCGGGAAGAAGCCGCAGGTGGCGCCATATTCGGGGGCCATGTTGCCGATGGTGGCCCGGTCGGCCAGCGTCATGTTGGAGAGGCCCGGGCCGAAGAACTCGACGAACTTGCCGACGACCCCCTTCTTGCGCAGCATCTGGGTGACGGTGAGCACGAGGTCGGTGGCGGTGACGCCCTCTTTCAGCTTGCCGGTGAGGCGGAAGCCGATGACTTCCGGCAGCAGCATGGAGACCGGCTGGCCGAGCATGGCCGCCTCGGCCTCGATGCCGCCGACGCCCCAGCCGAGCACGCCCAGGCCGTTGATCATGGTGGTGTGCGAATCGGTGCCGACGCAGGTGTCGGGATAGGCTGTGGTTTCGCCGTCCTCGGTGTTGGTCCACACCACCTGGCCGAGATATTCGAGGTTGACCTGATGGCAGATGCCGGTGCCGGGCGGCACGACGCGGAAGTTGCGGAACGCCTGCTGGCCCCATTTCAGGAATTTGTAGCGCTCTTCGTTGCGTTCATATTCCAGCTCGACATTGCGGGCGAAGGCCATCGGCGTGCCGAATTCGTCGACGATGACGGAATGGTCGATGACGAGGTCGACCGGCACCAGCGGGTTGATCTTCTGCGGATCGCCGCCGAGCGAAGCCATGGCGTCGCGCATTGCGGCAAGATCGACCACGGCCGGAACGCCGGTGAAATCCTGCATCAGCACGCGGGCCGGCCGATAGGCGATCTCGACGCCGGCGGTGCCCTTGTCGGTCAGCCAGCCGGCCACCGCCTGGATCGATTCCTTGGTGACGGAGCGGCCGTCTTCGTTGCGCAGCAGGTTTTCCAGCAGCACCTTCATCGAATAGGGCAGCTGCGAGATGCCGGTAAGGCCGTTCTTTTCGGCCTCGATGAGATCGAAATAGGCATATTCAGCGCCGCCTGCGGTCAGCGTGCGGCGGCAATTGAAACTGTCGAGGGATTTTGACACGTGCGATCCTTGTCTGTTCAGCCTGAAAGGGAACGGACGCCGATGGCATGCAATCACGCGCAAAGGTGCGGGTACGGCCATTTCCGCTGTCCGTTCCCAAGCAACCCGAGCCGTTCAAGGCGGCGCGTGCGCTGGTTCGGCGCTAATTCTGTTCCCGTGCCGACCGCTGGCACGGATGCACCGCATATAGAGAATTTTCTGGAATAGTTCTAGACAGTTGGAAAGCAATTTTGTGCGATGCGGCAGCGGCCGCGACACATGGTTTCAGGGCAGGCGAGGAATGCGGCTGATCGCCGAAAATCTGGGCGGCGAGCGAGGCGGCGACGCGGTGTTTTCCGGCATCGGCTTTGCCTTGGAGCAGTGTCAGGCGCTTATCGTCACCGGGCCGAACGGATCGGGCAAGTCGACCTTGCTGCGGATCATCGCCGGGCTGCTGCCGGCGGCGGAAGGCAGCGTGAGGATTGAGGGCGTCATGAAGGTTGAAGACGGGGGCGAAGCGTTTCCGTCTGTCGCCTCGGCCTGTCACTATCTCGGCCACCAGAACGCAATGAAGCCGGCGCTCAGCGTGGCGGAGAATTTGCGCTTTTGGCGAGACTTCAATGGCGACGGACAGCTCGGCGTCGAAGAGGCGCTGGAAACGGTCGGGCTCGGCGGCATCGGCCACCTGCCGTTCGGCTATCTATCGACCGGGCAGCGGCGCCGCGCGGCGATCGCCAGGCTTTTGGTCAGCCACCGGCCATTGTGGCTGCTGGACGAGCCGACGGCGGGGCTGGACAAGGCGGCGGAGGCGCGGTTTGCGGGGTTGATGGCGAGGCATTGCGCGGATGGCGGGATGATTGTCGCGGCGACGCATCTGCCGCTCGGGATCGAGGGGATGGAGTTGAGGATGGGGGAAGCCGGTTGATGGTGTCTGGGCGAAAGCATCTCAAACCATGCTAGCGCTCTTCCTGCGCGACATCCGCCTCAACATCCGTGCCGGCGGCGGAGCGCTGACCGGGGTCATCTTCTTCCTCGCCGTCATCGTCACCATCCCGTTCGGGGTCGGGCCGGACCTGAAGCTGCTGGCCCGCATCGGACCGGCCATCCTGTGGATCGGCGCGCTGTTGTCCTGCCTGCTCGGGCTCGACCGGTTGTTCCAGGCCGATCGCGAGGACGGTTCGCTCGATCTCCTGGTGCTCGGCAACGATCGCCAGATGCTGGCTCTGACAGTGCTGGTGAAATGCCTGGCGCATTGGGCGGGCAGCGTGCTGCCGCTGGTCATTGCGGCTCCCCTGCTCGGCCTGTTCATGAACATGGAGCCGCTCGGCATCGGCGCCACGGCGCTGACGCTGCTGGTCGGCACGCCGGCCATCACGTTCATCGGCGCCGCCGGTGCGGCGGTGGCGGTGGCGCTGCCGCGTGGCGGGCTGCTGATCTCGGTGCTGGTGCTGCCACTGACCATCCCGGTGCTGATCTTCGGCGTATCGGCAAGCTATGGGGCGACCGCCAATCCCGACCCGTTTCTGCAGCCCTTCCTCATTCTTGCCGCGCTGACCCTGTTTCTTGGCGTGCTGGGTCCGGTCTCGGCGGCGCTGGCGCTGCGCCATGGCACGGATTGACGCGGCGAATGACTGCGGATTGCGAAGCCGACGGAGCGGGGCTAAGGAAAAGCATGTCTAGACTGGGCGACATGATCGGCTTGGAAGGCCCCACTTCAGCGGGGCCTGCCGCATGAGTGCGCATGCACTCTACGTGACCGCCGCCTATGGCATCACTGCCGTGGTGCTGGCCGGATTGATCGGCTGGATCCTGCTCGACCAGCGGGCGCGCAAGCGTGAGCTTGCCGAACTGGAGGCGTCCGGCGTGAGGCGTCGCTCCGACAAGGTCGCCAAGCCATGAGCACCGAAACGGAAACGCCGCCGCCCAGTCGTCGCCTGTTCGTGCTTCTGCCGCTGCTGATCTTCCTCGGCCTGGCCGGACTGTTCCTGTCGCAGCTGCTGTCGGGGCGCGATGCTTCGGAAGTGCCGTCGGCCCTGATCGGCCTGCCTGCGCCGCAAACCAGCCTGCCGGCGCTGGAGGGCTCAAACCTGCCGGGGCTCGATTCGAAAACCTTCGCCGGCAAGGTCACATTGGTCAACGTCTTCGCGTCGTGGTGTGCGCCATGCCGCGAAGAGCACCCGGTGCTTCTGGCGTTGTCGCAGGATAAGCGTTTCACCATGGCAGCGCTGAACTACAAGGACCGGCCCGAAAACGCACGCCGGTTCCTCGGCGATCTCGGCAATCCGTTCCAGGCGATAGGGGTCGACGAAGCGGGCCGCGCGGCGATCGACTGGGGCGTCTACGGCGTGCCGGAAACCTTCGTCATCGGCAAGGACGGCAAGATCGCCTACAAACATGTCGGCCCGCTGACGCCCGAGACGGTGCAGGCGTTGCTGTTGCCGCAGATCGACAAGGCACTGGCGGCGCATTGATATTCAGGTGATGCCGGCCTGCAAACAGCGGCTTCCTGCGCTTCCGGTGCTCGCGTACCAAAAGTACGCTCCGCTCCGGTTCTCGGAAACCACCGTTTTCGACTCGGCCTGACCTGAATCTCAACGCACCTTGGCGGCGCGTCTTATCGGGCTTGAGATCAGCCGTAGATCTGCTTGTGGATCTGGTAGAGCATTTCCGAGCGGTCGGCGCGCATGTCGGCCAGATCGCGGCTGGAAAAGCTGTCGATTTCGGCGACAAGGCGGTTGTAGTGCTTGCGCTTGGCAATGCTGTTGCGAGCGCGGGTCATGAGACTGTCGAGGATCATAGCAAGGTTCCTTTTTGGCGCCGCATTTCGGCGGCGGTTTCTTCCTCCCTTGATCGATACGAAGCATGACATAGTAATGGTGCATTGCAAAAAGAAGATGTTGCAATGCACCATTGCGCTGGACGCATAGCCGGTTAATGCGGCGCTAACGTCATACGCAGAGCCGGCAAGCGATCTTTTGTGGGACACTGTGCGTACCCACATTGCCTTCTGTCCCTCCGGCTGGCTTGATCCCTGTCATTGATGCCGGGAGGAAAGCATGGCGGCCGCAGACTATTATGAAATTCTCGATCCGCGCTTCGCGCGCCTGTTCAACGGCAACGCGCAGGTCGAGAAGCTGTTCACCGGATGCCAATGGGCGGAGGGGCCGGCCTGGTTCGCCGCCGGCCGCTATGTCGTCTGGTCCGACATCCCCAACAATCGCATGCTGCGTTATGACGAGACCGACGGCAATGTCAGCGTCTTCCGGCAGCCGTCCGGCAACTCGAACGGCAACACCGTCGACCGGCAGGGCCGGCTGATCACCTGCGAGCATTCGGGCCGCCGCGTCAGCCGCACCGAGTTCGACGGCTCGGTCACCACGATCGCGGCCAAATGGAAAGGCAAGCGGCTGAATTCGCCCAACGACGCGGTGGTGAAATCCGACGGTTCCATCTGGTTCACCGATCCAAGCTACGGCATCGATACGGATTATGAGGGCGACAGGGCTGAGAGCGAAATCGGCGCCTGCCACGTCTACCGGGTCGATCCCGGCACCGGCGAGGTCGAAGCCGTCATCACCGACATGGTCAGGCCCAACGGCCTCGCCTTCTCGCTGGACGAGAGCAAGCTTTATGTCGTCGATACCGGCCGCACGCATGGCGCGCAGAATCCGGCGCATATGCGGGTGTTCAATGTCGGCAAGGGCGGCAAGAAAGTCTCCGGCGAAAAAGTCTTCGCCGACTGCACCGCCGGCCTGTTCGACGGCTTCAGGCTCGACGAGGACGGCCGCATCTGGACCAGTGCCGCCGATGGCATCCATTGCTACGATCCGGACGGCACGCTGATCGGCAAGGTCAAGGTGCCGGAAGTCACCGCCAATTGCGTGTTCGGCGGCAACAAGCTGAATTGCCTCTACATCGCCGGCACCACGTCGCTCTACATGGTGCGGCTGATGGTCAACGGCGCCAAGACATACTGAGAGTTGAACACTGGCGACCGTTCGACGGTTTCATCGAAGCGGGTCGTGAGCACGAACATCCCCGGGAGGACAAGAAATGCCATTCGTCAACATCCGCATCGTCAAGGAAGTGATCGCCGCCGATCCGGCGGGCAAGAAGGCGGATATCGCCAAGAAGGTCACCGCGGCCATCATGGACGCCACCGGGCTGAGCAACGACGATGTCTGGGTGGTTTTTGAAGAGGTCAATGCCCGCGATTGGTACGTTGGGAAGACCGATGTGGAGACGCTGCGAAAGGGGTAGTGCGCGATCTTTCCTTCTCCCCTTGTGGGAGGTGGATCGGCGCGCAGCGCCGAGACGGTTGAGGGGTGGGTGACGGATTGCCGTCGGTGCCAAGCTGGAACACACCCTCATCCGACCTCGCTTCGCGAGGCCACACCCTGGGGCGAGCAACGGGTCTCGCCCCGTCCTTTAGACCCACAAGGGGAGAAGGAAGAGAGGCCGCCGCTCAACGCGAGCGGATAAACTCCGCGAAGGCATTCAGTGCATCATGCATCGCCTGCCGGTTCGCCGGCGCCGCCAGGATGCCCGCCACCTCAGGCGGCTTCCTGCCGAGCAGGGCGATCTCCAGCACATCGTCGTAAAGCGCGAACGACATGGTGCGCATGATCTCGGCCAATGCGGCGCGGGCGAACAGCGAGCGCGGCGAGGCGTGTACCAGCATGGCGGGCTTGGCGACGGCGGCATCGCGCGAGACCAGCCAGTCGAGCGCGTTCTTCAGCCCGCCCGGCACGCCATGGGCATATTCCGGACAGGAGACGATCAGGCCGTCGGCTCGACTGACGGCATCGATCAGCTTGGAGGCTTCGAGCGGCGTCCGCTCGCCTTCATCGTCGGGATTGAAGATCGGCAAACGGCCAAGCCCGTCATGGACGGTGACGCGGCAGCCGGACGGCGCTTCGCGCGCCAGTGCGGCGATCAGCGCCGAATTTGTGGAGGCCGCGCGCAGGCTGCCGGAAATGGCAAGGATGTTCAGCAAGGTATGGAATCGGTCCAGACGCGAATCGCGTCCGCAAAAACTACCACATCGTCTTCTTGTATTCCTCGTCGAGCCAGCGGTCGGTCGCCTCGGCGGAATCGGCAACCGCCAGCTGATCGCGCATGATCTGGCCGAGCGTCGGCAGCGTCGCGCGGTCGTACCAGGTTTCCGGCTTCCACAAATCCGAGCGCATGAAGGCTTTTGCGCAGTGCATGTAGGCCGCCTTGACGCTGACCACGACAACGCTTTGCGGCTCCCTGCCGTCGACGGCGAGCCGTTCGCGCAAATTTGCGTCGACGGTGATGCGGGCATCGCCGTTGACGCGCAGCGTCTCGTTCATGCCGGGGATGAGGAAGAGCAGCCCGACCGGGGGATTGACGAGGATGTTTTCCAGCGTGTCGAGCCGGTTGTTGCCGGGCCGGTCGGGAATGGCGATGGTGGTGTCGTCCAGAACGGTGGCAAAGCCCGGTTTGTCGCCCTTCGGCGTCACGTCGGGATTGCCGGCACCGTCGGACGAGCCAATCAGCACGAATGGGCTCTTGCCGATGAAGGAGCGGCAATGGCCGTCAAGTTTTTTCAGCTCCTTGCGGATAGAACCGTCGGTCGGCCGTGGCGTCTTGTAGATCGTCCTCAACTGGTCGCGCGTGGTGACGAATTCCATGGCCCTTTCCCCTTATTTGCAGGCTCTATTTCCCGGCCTTCTCTTCTTTGCCGGTCTTGTCGTCCAGCGAATGGCGCAGGATCAGCGGCATCTGGCTGAAGGTGAACAGAAGCGTGATCGGCATGATGCCCCAGACCTTGAAAGTAACCCAGGCGTCGGTGGAAAAATTGCGCCACACCACCTCATTGACGATGGCCAGGAACAGGAAGAACAGGCCCCAGCGGAAGGTCAGCTTGCGCCAGCCTTCAGCGTCGAGGCTGAAGGCTGAATCGAAGACATAGCCAAGCAGCGACTTGCCGAAGTACAGGCCGCCGAGCAGCACCCCGCCGAACAGCGTGTTGACGATGGTGGGCTTCATCTTGATGAAGATGTCGTCCTGCAGATAGAGCGTCAGCGCGCCGAAAATGAAGACGACGACGCCCGACACCATCGGCATGATCGGCAAGGTGCGGGTGAGCAGCCACGAGGCGATCAGCGCGATTGCCGTGGCGGCCATGAACAGGCCGGTGGCGACGAAGATCGGCCCGCCGAACTCGGCCAGAACAGGGAATTTCTGCACCAGCCATCCGCTGCGCGCATTGGCGAAGAAGAACACCATCAACGGACCCAGCTCCAGCACCAGCTTGAGCAGCGGATTGACGCCTTCCTTCTTCTGCTTCTGCGGGTCCGACGGATCGCGTTCGAGAATGGGTGGGTTCATGGAATCTCTTTCTTGCGCATGATCTGATCCAAAAAGTCTGCACCTTTTTGGGACATGCTTGTTAAGCTACTCCAGCGATCGCCCTGGCGAATTCGCTTGCCGAGAAAGGTTCGAGGTCGTCGACCTGTTCGCCGACGCCGATGAAATAGACCGGCAATTTGTGCTTTGCCGCGATCGCCACCAGAATACCGCCGCGCGCCGTGCCGTCCAGCTTGGTCATCACCAGGCCGTTGACGCCGGCGATATTGCGGAAGATCTCGACCTGGTTGAGCGCGTTCTGGCCGGTGGTGGCGTCGACCGTCTGCAGCACGGTGTGCGGCGCTTCCGGATCGAGCTTGCCGAGCACGCGGACGATCTTTTCGAGCTCGGCCATCAGTTCGGTCTTGTTCTGCAGACGGCCGGCGGTGTCGATGATCAGCACGTCGGAGCCGGCCTCTTTCGCCCGCTCGAATGCATCATAGGCAAGGCCGGCGGCATCGGCGCCGAGCTTGGAGGCGATGACCGGCGATTTCGTCCGCTCGCCCCAGATCTTCAGCTGCTCGATGGCTGCCGCGCGGAACGTGTCGCCGGCGGCGAGCATGACCGACAGGCCGCCATCGGTCAGCTTGGCGGCGAGCTTGCCGATGGTGGTGGTCTTGCCGGTGCCGTTAACGCCAACCACCAGGATGACATGCGGCTTGTGCGAGAGGTCGAGCTCCAGCGGCATGGCGACATGGGTCAGCACTTTTTCCACCTCGGCCGCCATGATGGCGCGGACCTCGGTGTCGGAAACGTCCTTGCCGTAGCGGCTCGCGGCCAGCGCGTCGGTAACGCGCAAGGCGGTCTCCATGCCGAGATCGGCGCGGATCAGCACATCCTCCAGGTCCTGCAAAGTCTCTTCGTCCAGCTTGCGCTTGGTGAAGACGCCGGCAATGTTGCCGGTCAGTTCCTTGGACGAGCGGGCAAGCCCGTCCTTCATGCGCTGGAACCAAGAGCGCCTCGGTGCCGGCTCCGGCGCCTTTTGCGGCTCGGCCTTCTGCTCGACCTTCTTGGTGACGGTCACCTTGCCGGGGGCGGCTTTCGGCTCCGGCGCGGGTGGTGGAAGAGGCTGCGGCTCGGGCGCAATTTCCGCAATGACCGGCTGCGATTCGATCGGCGCAGGCTGGCGAATGGGAGGTGCGATTTCGGCGGCGGGTGCTTCGGGTGTCGGCACTGAAACTTCTTCCTTCTCCCCGTCGCTATACGGGGAGAAGGTGCCGGCAGGCGGATGAGGGGCGGCGCTGGCCTTTGAAGACGGCTGAAGAGGGGACGGCGCCGGTGTGGGCACCTCGATCGGGGCTGGTGTTTCTGCCGGAACCTCGGCCGGCGTCGGCACTTCGACTGGTGCCGGCTCCGGCCGCTTTTCCGGGCGTGACGGGACGATCTCCGGTTCGGTCGGCGCCGGCGCTGGGACTTCTTGCGGCTGCCGTTCGGGCGTGGGTTCGGGAGTCGCAGGGGTGAGCGGAACTTCCTCGGGCGCCGGCGGCTCTGGAGTCTCTGGCGCGGGCGCCGGTTCTTCTTTCGGCGCGGGCTCCGGCAGAGGTTCCGGCTCGGAGGGAACAGTCGGCTCCGGTGCTGGCGGGATGGTCGGCTCCGGCGCGGGCACCGGTTCCTCGACAGGCGCCGGTTCCGGCGCAGGAATTACCTCCGGCTCGACCGTCGGCGTCGTTTCTGCCTCGGGCCGCGGCTCGTCGCGCTTCAAGAACTCCGGGACGACCTGTTCGGCCGCCGGCTTCAGCGCATCGAGTGCTTCCCATTTGATCGGCGGTAGCGGGGCGGTCTCGTCGATCCGTTCCTCGACCACCTCTTTCTTGCCGAACGAAAATATCTTCTTGAAAAAACCAGCCATGCTTTGCGTTTCTCAGGCGGCGCGGGCGGCAAGCGGCGCCGCGATCAGCCTGGTACCATCATGGCCCGATATATCGGCCTCGACGATCTCACCCGGTGCGCCCGTGCCGAGTGCGGCAAGCGTAAAACCCTCGGTGCGGCCAAGGCCGTCTCGCTCGATCAGGATCGACTGACGCGTACCGGTGAGCAACGACAGATGCCTGACATAGGCAACTTCACCGGCGGCGCGCAGCCGGGCGGCGCGCTGCTTGACCACCTCGCGGCGGAGCTGCGGCATGCGCGCGGCAGGCGTGCCTTCGCGTGGGCTGAAGGGGAAGACGTGGAGATGGGTCAGGCCACACTCCTCGACAATTTTCTCCGAGTTCTCGAACATTTCGTCGGTCTCGGTCGGGAAGCCGGCGATGATGTCGGCGCCAAAGACGATACCGGGGCGCAGCTTGCGCACATCCTCGCAGAAGCGGATCGACTGATCGCGCAGATGCCTTCGCTTCATCCGCTTCAGGATCATGTCGTCGCCCGACTGCAGCGAAAGATGCAGATGCGGCATCAACCGGGGCTCGGTGGCGATGGCGTCGAGCAAATCGTCGTCGGCCTCGATCGAATCGATCGACGACAGCCGCAGGCGCTTCACATCGGGCACCTGTTTCAGGATGGTCTTCACCAGTTTGCCGAGCTTCGGCGCGCCCGGCAGGTCGGCGCCGAATGAAGTCATGTCGACGCCGGTCAGAACGATCTCGGCATAGCCGTTGCCGGCGAGCCGCTTGACCTGCTCGACCACGGCGCCCATCGGCACCGAGCGCGAATTGCCGCGGCCGTAGGGAATGATGCAGAAGGTGCAGCGGTGGTCGCAGCCGTTCTGCACCTGGACGAAGGCGCGTGCGCGGCCCTCGATGGCGTCGACCAGGTGGCCTGCGGTCTCACGCACCGAAAAGATATCGTTGACGCGCGCTTTCTCGGTGTCGTTGACGCCGAAATCCGGCAGCGCGCGGTAGGAATTCGCGTTCAGCTTCTCTTCATTGCCAAGCACGAGATCGACCTCGTCCATGGCGGCGAATTTTTCAGGCTCGGTCTGCGCGGCGCAGCCGGTGACGATGATGCGGGCTCGCGGGTTGTCGCGGCGCGCCTTGCGGATCGCCTGCTTGGCCTGGCGCACGGCTTCGCCTGTCACGGCGCAGGTGTTGAAGATCACGGCGCCACCTTCCAACGCGCCGAGGCCCGCACTTTCAGCCTCGCGCCGCATCACCTGCGATTCATAGGTGTTGAGCCGGCAGCCGAAGGTGACGACATCGATCCCCGGGGACACCGGGCTCTTGGGCAGAGCGGACATCAGGCCGCGCTTTCAGTGTCGCGGGCCCATGTCCCGATCGACGGGTCGAAGTTGCCGGAAAATTCCCATTCGGCGGCGCCGGTCAGGACCACGTGGTCATCGTCGCGCCATTCGACATGCAGCGTGCCGCCGCCTGGCGTCAACAGACTGACGCTGCGGCCGGTCCGATTGGTGCGAGCCGCGGCCACGACGGCGGCGCAGGAGGCCGAACCGCAGGCCTTGGTCAGGCCGGCGCCGCGTTCCCAGGTGCGGATGACCATTGTTTCGGGCGAAGTAACCTGAGCGATGGTTATGTTGGCGCGCTCGGGGAACATCGGGTGGTTCTCGAGCAGCGGACCGAAGCGGTCGAGCTCGTAGGACCAGACGTCGTTGTCGACCCAGAAGATCGCGTGCGGGTTGCCCATCGAAACGACCGAGGGTGAATGCAGCACGGGGGCGTCGATCGGGCCGATCTGCAGCTCGATCATGCGGGTGTCGCGGAATTCCTCGGCCAGCGGGATATCCTGCCAGCCGAAGCGCGGCGTGCCCATGTCGACCGAGATCGAACCGTCGGCGTGTTCGCGCGCATTGAGGATGCCCGCCACGGTCTCGAAGGTGAAGATCTTCTGGCCGGTCTCGGCGGCGAGCGCCTGGACGACGCAGCGCATGCCATTGCCGCAGGCCTGCGCACCGGTTCCATCGGAATTCAGGATGTCGATGAAAAAGGCGGTGCCAGGCGTCCTGGCGTCATGGATCGCCATGATCTGGTCGAAGCTGGTCGCGGCATCGGCGTTCAGCGCAATCGCCGCCGCCGCCGTCACCCGATCGGCACGGCCACGCATATCGGCAACGATGATCTCGTTGCCGATGCCGTTCATCTTGGCGAAAGGGGCAGTGCTGGCCATTGCTCCGAAAAATTCCGTGTCCGTTTGGCGCTATATGGCGGAAACGGGCAGGAATTACCAGTGCGCAGCCGCTTGGTCTCGGCGAAAGCGCCGGACTTACGTGACGGCGAAAATGCCCAGCACCACCAGCAGGAAGATGATCAGAACGATGCCGATAAGGATACGCGCACCGGTGGCCGCGGCACCTGCCAGTGCCGGCATGCCGAGCAAGCTCGCCGCTGCGGCGACGATCAGGAGAATGATAATCCATTTGAGCATGACAATGCCTCGCAAACCGGCAAATATTTCAACCACATGAAAACGCGGTTGCAGCGCTGGGGTTCCGTCGAACCGATGCGGATCAGGGCGCTATGTGCTCCGGCACATCCCAGACCTCGCCCGGCCGCAAGGCGCGAAAGCGCTCGCGTGGGATGCCTCGATCGTCAAGCGCCTCGGTCAATTTGCGCGCCGGCTCGTCGATCGGCTCGTCGGTGAGCTGGAAGGTGCCCCAGTGACAGCCGGCGGCATGGGCGGCGTTGCACAGCGTCATGCCTTGCACGGCTTCCCAGGGATTCTGGTGCTGCGGCGCCATGAACCAGCGCGGCTCATAGGCGCCGATCGGCAGGATGGCGAAGCGGAAACCGCCATGTTTCTCGGCCATCAGCCGGTAGTTGATGCCATCGTGGAAGCCGGTATCGCCGGCGAAATAGAGCTTGCCGTCAGGCGTTTCGACGACAAAGCCGGCCCAGAGCGCCATGCGCCGGTCGCGGGCGCCACGCGCCGACCAGTGATGCACCGGCTCGACATGAACGGCGGCGCCGTCGCCGATCTCGACCCTGTCGCCCCAGTCATGCGCCGACAGCCGCATGCCGGGCACGGCGGCTTCGATGATGGCGTCGTTGCCGAGCGGAGTGAGCACCAGCGGGTCGTGGCCGGCCTTCAGCCGCTTCAACGTGGCGAGGTCGAGATGGTCATAGTGGTTGTGGCTGACCAGCACGAGGTCGATCGGCGGCAGGTCGGCAAAGGCGATGCCTGGCGCATTGATGCGTTTTGGTCCGGCGAAGGAAAGCGGCGAGGCGCGCAGCGACCACACCGGATCGGTAAGGATGTTCAGACTGGCCGTCTGGACCAGCAAGGTGGAATGGCCAACCATGGTCACTTCCAGCGCGGCGCCCTCGACCCTTGTCGCCGGCTTTGCCTGCGGAAAGGGGCTTGCATCGCTCGCCGGCCATTTCGAGCGCTGGCCATTCAACTGCCATTTCAGCAGGTCGGCGAAACGGCCGGGTGGCTGGCCGTCGGGATTGAAGAACAATGCGCCGTCGAAATGGTCGCTGGGCGGGCCGCTATAATAGCGATTGGCGGCTGTCTTTCTCGCGGCCAATTTTGCGGCTCCGGCAGGTGTTTCGTTTTCCAGACATAGGCGCTAAGGCGGCTCGCGCAAGCGTCCAACCGTCGAATGTCGGCGCTGCACTGCTTTGACCGGATCCCCAGGCGACGCGCGACAAGCGGTCAGCCGCCGCGATTGCGTTAAATTTGCAACAATTCTTGCTGCAAACTGTATTTTAACCATATCGGGTTGAAATTTCGCCACCTTCTCCATCTTGGTGGGGGTGAGATTGTGCGGACGGCTTCCCCCCAGCCGGATCCGACGGAGGTTGGAATGACTTTTTCGAAAACCGGTCTGGTGGCCGTATCGCTGGCGGCGCTCGTTGCGAGCGGCTGTTCGACCTCGCGTTTCTCCTCGATGGATGACCAGCAGCCGGCACCGCTGGAGGCCGCGCCCGCCGGCAAGGTGACGGCGAACCAACTGCCGCCGCCGGCATCGCCCGGCACCACCGACCCGTCTCAATTCCCGACCGCTCCTGCGAACACGCAGGTCGCCGCGCTGCCTTCGGATGGTTCGGCGCCGGCCGGCGCTTCGGACGTGACTGCCGCCAGCGTCGCCGGTGTCTGGAACGCCAGCGTTGCGGGCCAGAGCTGCAAGGTGGCGACACCGCAGACCAAATTCGGCGCCGGCTTCCGCGCCGGTCCGCTGCATTGCCCGGCGCCGATGGACGGCGTCAAGTCGTGGAACGTCGCCGGCAAGCAGCTGACGCTCTATGACGAGAGTGGCGGTGCGCTGGCGCGGCTCTATTCCTCGGGCGGCTCGAAATTCGACGGCCAGACTTCCAACGGCCAGCCGATTTCGCTTACAAGGTAGGCTAATGCATGTCGCCCAAAAGTGGCCGCGGTTTTGGGAAAACAAAGATCTAAAGCGGGTCGTCTGAATCCGTTCAGACACGACCGCTTTAGTCCTTCCGAATGCATGTCGCGCAGAAGTGACCCCGGTTTCGGGACAGCGACATGCATAAACAAATGGCGTGACCGATGCATCTGCGTGACGGCCTCCAGACCCATGCGACCGTCAGGCAGCGCTACGACCATCTGGTGGAAACCGGTACGATCGACCGCGATCCGGCGCAGGAACGGATCGTTGCGGCGCTCGACCTGCTGACCGATGAGATTTCGGCCAAGCGGCTGGCGCATAAGTCGAGCGCGCTGGGCTGGCTGTTCGCCCGCAAGCGCGAGACGCATGAGGCCGTCAAAGGCCTTTACATCCATGGCGGCGTCGGTCGCGGCAAGACCATGCTGATGGACATGTTCTTCGAGTTGCTGCCGGTGCGGCGCAAGCGCCGCGTCCACTTCAACGACTTCATGGCGGACGTGCAGGACCGTATCCAGAAGCACCGGCAGGCGCGCAAGAACGGCGACGTCAAGGAGGACGACCCGATCCCGCCGGTGGCCAAGGCCCTTGCCGAGCAAGCCTGGGTGCTGTGCTTCGACGAGTTCTCGGTCACCGACATCGCCGACGCGATGATCCTGTCCAGGTTGTTTTCGGCGCTGTTTGCCAGCGGTGTGGTGCTGGTCGCCACCTCGAATGTGGCGCCGGAAAACCTCTACAGCGACGGGCTGAACCGTCAGCTTTTCCTGCCCTTCATCGGCATACTGGAGCGGCACACACAGGTGCTGGCGCTCGATGCCGACAAGGACTACCGGCTGGAAAAGCTCGCCCGGACACCGGTCTATGTCACGCCGGCCGATGCGGCGGCGGACCAGCTACTCGACGAGGCCTGGCAAGCCATGACGCGCAACGCGCCGACCGCCGAGACATCGATTGCCCTCAAAGGGCGGCAGGTGATCGTGCCGCGTGCGGCAGGCGATGCGGCGCGGTTCTCCTTCGCCGATCTCTGCGAAAAGCCGCTTGGCGCGCGCGATTTCCTGGCGATCGCCGGGCGCTTCTCAACCATTTTCATCGACCACGTCCCGGTGCTCGGCGAAGGCAAGCGCAACGAGGCCAAACGCTTCATTCTTCTGATCGACACGCTCTACGACCATCATGTGCGGCTGGTGGTGAGCGCCGAAGCGCCGCCGCAAGCGCTTTATGCCGCCAAGCGCGGCGTGGAGGTCTTCGAGTTCGAGCGCACCGCATCGCGGCTGATCGAGATGCAAAGCCGCGACTGGCTGGAGGATTGGGCGGAGCGGCAGAAAGGGAAGCCGGCGCCAGAGGCACAGCAGGCGCAGGCCTGAATTTCCAGGGAATGCGTCGGTAGCGATCCTTTGCCCCCCCTCTGTCATGCCAACGTCTACAACTCGAACCTCCTCGGCCACCCGCATCACAAGGGCGTCATTACCCGCATTCAGCCTTACGATTTCCATCTTCATCGGTTATTTCCTCCCAAGTCGGCTTACAAACTTTGACGTTTACGTAAATCCCAAATGATCTAACCGATTGAAAACACTGACGCCAAAATAATCGTTTGAATTTTTTCCGTGCCGGGGCTATTGGGTGCGGCGAAAATTCGCGGTTCCCCGCAGCATTCCGGCCTCTTCTTCGACGCCACCATCAAGTCACCAGAGATTTGAGACGTCGTCACCGACAAAGGGAAAACATCCTCACATGGCACGCAACAAGATAGCGCTTATCGGCTCTGGCATGATCGGCGGCACGCTCGCTCACATGATCGGCCTCAAGGACCTCGGCGACGTGGTGCTGTTCGATATTGCCGAAGGTATCCCGCAGGGCAAGGGGCTCGATATCGCGCAGTCGTCGCCGGTCGATGGCTTCGACTCCAGGCTCACCGGCATCAACGACTATGCCGGCATCGAAGGCGCCGACGTCTGCATCGTCACCGCCGGCGTGCCGCGCAAGCCCGGCATGAGCCGCGACGACCTTTTGGGCATCAACCTCAAGGTCATGGAGCAGGTCGGCGCCGGGCTGAAGAAGTATGCGCCGAAGGCTTTCGTCATCTGCATCACAAACCCGCTCGACGCCATGGTCTGGGCGCTGCAGAAATTCTCAGGCCTGCCCAACAGCCACGTCGTCGGCATGGCCGGCGTGCTCGACAGCGCGCGCTTCCGCTATTTCCTGGCCGAGGAATTCAAGGTCTCGGTCGAGGACGTCACCGCCTTCGTGCTCGGCGGCCACGGCGATTCCATGGTGCCGATGATCCGCTACTCGACGGTATCGGGCATTCCGCTGCCCGACCTCATCAAGATGGGCTGGACCTCGAAGGAGAAGCTCGACCAGATCGTGCAGCGCACCCGCGACGGCGGCGCCGAGATCGTCGGCCTGCTCAAGACCGGCTCGGCCTATTACGCGCCGGCCGCTTCGGCGATCTCGATGGCCGAAGCCTATCTCAAGGACAAGAAGCGCGTGCTGCCCTGCGCGGCGTATCTCTCCGGCCAGTATGGCGTCAAGAATACCTATGTCGGCGTTCCCGTGGTGATCGGCGCCGGCGGCGTCGAGCGCATCATCGAGATCGAGCTCAACAAGAGCGAGCAGAAGATGTTCGACTCCTCCGTGGCGACGGTGCAGGGCCTGACCGAGGCCTGCGTCAAGATCGCGCCGCAACTCGCCTCCAAATGAATCTCCAGTAAGTGAACCCCCAGTCGATCCGGAGACCATCCAGATGAACATCCATGAGTATCAGGGCAAGGCACTGCTGAAGAGCTTCGGCGCGCCGGTGGCCGAAGGCGTGCCGGTGTTCAAGGCGAGCGAAGCGGAAGCCGCCGCCAAGGCGCTGCCGGGCCCGCTCTATGTGGTGAAGAGCCAGATCCATGCCGGCGGCCGCGGCAAGGGCAAATTCACCGAGCTCGGCCCGGACGCCAAGGGCGGCGTGCGGCTGGCGAAATCGGTGGCCGATGTCGTCGCCAACGCCAACGAGATGCTGGGCAACACTCTGGTGACCAAGCAGACCGGCCCGGCCGGCAAGCAGGTCAACCGCCTCTATATCGAAGACGGCGCCGACATCGAACGCGAGCTCTATCTGTCGATCCTGGTCGACCGTTCGGTCGGCCGCATTGCCTTCGTCGTCTCGACCGAGGGCGGCATGGACATCGAGGCGGTCGCGCATGACACGCCGGAAAAGATCATCACCGTCGCCATCGACCCGGAAAAAGGTGTCACTTCAGCCGACCTGAAGGCGCTCAACGGCGCGCTCAAGCTCGACGGCGATGCGGCCAAGGACGGCGATACGCTGTTCCCGATCCTCTACAAGGCCTTCGTCGACAAGGACATGAGCCTGCTCGAGGTCAATCCGCTGATCGTCATGAAGAACGGCCGGCTGCGCGTGCTCGACGCAAAAGTGTCGTTCGACAACAACGCGCTGTTCCGTCACCCCGACGTGCTCGAACTGCGCGACACCACCGAAGAGGACGAGAAGGAAATCGAGGCGTCGAAATACGACCTCGCCTATGTCGCGCTCGACGGCAATATCGGCTGCATGGTCAACGGCGCCGGCCTTGCCATGGCGACGATGGACATCATCAAGCTCTATGGCGCCGAACCCGCCAACTTCCTCGATGTCGGCGGCGGTGCGTCCAAGGAAAAAGTGACGGCGGCGTTCAAGATCATCACCAGGGATCCGGCGGTCAAGGGCATCCTGATCAACATCTTCGGCGGCATCATGAAGTGCGACATCATTGCCGAGGGCGTCATTGCCGCGGTCAAGGAAGTCGGCCTGGAAGTGCCGCTGGTGGTGCGCCTGGAAGGCACCAATGCCGAGCTGGGCAAGAAGATCATCAACGACAGCGGCCTGAACGTGGTGTCGGCCGACGATCTCGACGATGCAGCCAAGAAGATCGTGGCGGCGGTGAAGGGCTGATCTGGTGCCTCCGCATAAGATAAACCTGGTCGAGGCTGCGGATCAAAAGATCAAGAAGGTCTTCGATCCGCATATCGCCGGCGACGTCAACGACAGCCAGGCGAAGGTCGCCAAGTTCGGCGAGGTCTTCGATTGGCACGCGCATGACAATGAGGACGAAGCCTTCCTCGTGCTGCGTGGGCGTATTGCCATCGATTTCCGCGACGGCCCGGTCGAACTCGGCGAGGGCGATTTCATCGTCGTGCCGCGCGGCGTCGAACACCGGCCGCGCTCGCTCACCGTTGAGCCCGTGGTGCTGATGTTCGAGCCGGCAACGACGCTCAACACCGGCAACGCCAAGAGCGACCTCACCGTCGCCGACTTGAAGCGGCTCTGACCATGTTTTCCTCGATCAACGGTTTTTAGAAAAGGGCTCCCATGTCCATCCTCGTCGACAAGAACACCAAGGTGCTGGTGCAGGGCCTGACCGGCAAGACCGGCACGTTCCACACCGAACAGGCGCTGGCCTATCACGGCACGAAAATGGTCGGCGGCATCCATCCCAAGAAGGGTGGCGAGACGTGGACCGGCGCGAAGGGCGAAAGCCTGCCGATCTTCGCCACCGTCGCCGAGGGCAAGGAAAAGACCGGTGCCAATGCGTCCGTCGTCTATGTGCCGCCGGCAGGCGCCGCCGAAGCCATCCTCGAAGCGATCGAGGCCGAGATCCCGCTGATCATCTGCATCACCGAAGGCATACCGGTGATGGACATGATCAGGGTCAAGGCCAGGCTCGACCGTTCGACCTCGCGGCTGATCGGCCCGAACTGCCCGGGCGTGCTGACGCCCAACGAATGCAAGATCGGCATCATGCCCGGAAACATCTTCCGCAAGGGCTCGGTCGGCGTTGTTTCGCGGTCGGGAACGCTTACCTATGAGGCAGTGTTCCAGACCACCAATGTCGGCCTCGGCCAGACCACCGCCGTCGGCATTGGCGGCGACCCCGTCAAAGGCACCGAGTTCATCGACATGCTCGAGATGTTCCTCGCCGACGAGGAGACCAAGTCGATCATCATGATCGGCGAGATCGGCGGTTCGGCCGAGGAAGACGCCGCGCAGTTCCTCAAGGACGAAGCCAAGCGTGGCCGCAAGAAGCCGATGGCCGGCTTCATCGCCGGGCGCACGGCGCCGGCCGGCCGCACCATGGGCCACGCCGGCGCGGTCATCTCCGGCGGCAAGGGCGGCGCCGAAGACAAGATCGCGGCAATGGAATCGGCCGGGATAAAAGTTTCGCCGTCGCCGGCAAGGCTGGGCACGACCTTGGTCGAAGCGATCAAAGGGTAAGGGAATAGGGGAGTAAGGGAGTAGGGCAGTAGGGAAAATAGCAGCGGCAAAAAGCCCTACTCCCCTATTCCCTTATTTCCCTACTCCCCTCCAAAAACAGGAGACGGAGCCGGGCTCCGCGGACAAAAATGGCAAGACAAGATCAGGCCAACGACCAATTTTCTCTCACCTCTTTCCTCTATGGCGGCAATGCCGATTACATCGACGCGCTTTATGCCGCCTATGAGGACGATCCAGCCTCGGTCAATCCCGAATGGCAGGAGTTCTTCGCCGGGCTGAAAGACGATTCCGGCGATGTGCGCAGGAACGCCAAGGGCGCCTCCTGGGCCAAGCCCTCCTGGCCGCTGCAGGCCAATGGCGAATTGGTGTCGGCGCTCGACGGCAATTGGGGCATCGTCGAGAAGACGATCGAAAAGAAGGTCAAGGACAAGGCGGTCACCAATGGCGTCGTCTTGTCCGACGCCGACGTGCACCAGGCGACGCGCGATTCGGTGCGCGCCATCATGATGATCCGCGCCTACCGCATGCGCGGCCATCTGCACGCCAATCTCGATCCGCTCGGCATCGCCAAGCCGCTCGAGGACTACAACGAGCTGTCGCCGGAAAACTACGGCTTCACCGAAGCCGATTACGACCGGCCGATCTTCCTCGACAATGTGCTGGGGCTTGAATTCGGCAGCATCCGGCAGATGCTGGAAATCCTGACCCGCACCTATTGCTCCACGCTCGGCGTCGAGTTCATGCATATTTCCGACCCTGAGGAAAAGGCCTGGATCCAGGCGCGCATCGAGGGTGCCGACAAGGAGATCACCTTCACCGCCGCCGGCAAGAAGGCGATCCTGCAGAAGCTGGTCGAGGCTGAAGGCTTCGAGCAGTTCATCGACGTCAAGTACAAGGGCACCAAGCGCTTCGGCCTCGATGGCAGTGAGGCGCTGATCCCGGCGCTGGAGCAGATCGTCAAGCGCGGCGGCCAGCTCGGCATGAAGGAAATCGTGCTCGGCATGGCGCATCGCGGCCGGCTGAACGTGCTCTCCCAGGTGATGGCCAAGCCCCACCGCGCCATCTTCCACGAGTTCAAGGGCGGCTCTGCGGCACCCGATGAGGTCGAAGGCTCGGGCGACGTCAAGTACCATCTAGGCGCCTCGTCGGACCGCGAATTCGACGGCAACAAGGTGCATCTGTCCTTGACCGCCAACCCCTCGCATCTGGAAATCGTCGATCCGGTGGTGATGGGCAAGGCGCGCGCCAAGCAGGATTATCTGTTCGGCCGCAGCCGCGAGGAAATCGTGCCGCTGGAAGAGCGCGCCAAGGTGCTGCCGCTCTTGCTGCATGGCGATGCCGCCTTCGCCGGTCAGGGCGTGATCGCCGAGATCCTCGGCCTGTCCGGTCTGCGCGGCCACCGCGTCGCTGGCACGCTGCATTTCATCATCAACAACCAGATTGGTTTCACCACCAACCCGCGCTTTTCGCGCTCCTCGCCCTATCCGTCCGACGTCGCCAAGATGATCGAAGCACCGATCTTCCACGTCAATGGCGACGACCCGGAAGCCGTGGTGCACGCCACCAAGGTGGCGATCGAGTTTCGCATGAAGTTCTTCAAGCCTGTTGTGGTCGATATGTTCTGCTATCGCCGCTTCGGCCACAATGAGGGCGACGAACCGGCCTTCACCCAGCCGATCATGTACCGCAACATCCGCAACCACAAGACGACGGTGCAGATCTATGGCGACCGGCTGATCGCCGAGGGTCACCTCACCCAGGCCGAGCTCGACCAGTTGAAAGCCGACTGGCGGGCGCATCTGGAATCCGAATGGGAAGTCGGCCAGCACTACAAGCCCAACAAGGCTGACTGGCTCGACGGCGCCTGGTCGGGCCTGCGCACCGCCGACAACCAGGACGAACAGCGGCGCGGCAAGACCGCCGTGCCGGTCAAGACACTGAAGGAAATCGGCAGGAAGCTGACCGAGGTGCCGAAGGACTTCGAGGCGCACAAGACGATCATCCGTTTCCTCGAAAACCGCCGCCAGGCGATCGAGTCCGGCGAAGGCATCGACTGGTCGACGGCCGAGGCGCTGGCCTTCGGCGCCATCCTGCTCGATGGCAATCCGATCCGCCTGTCGGGGCAGGATTCCGAACGCGGCACCTTCTCGCAGCGCCATTCCGTGCTCTACGACCAGCGCGACGAGACCCGCTACATCCCGCTCAACAATCTGTCGGCCGCACAGGCCGGTTACGAAGTCATCAACTCGATGCTGTCGGAAGAGGCGGTGCTGGGCTTCGAATATGGCTACAGCCTGGCCGAGCCCAAGGCGCTGACCCTGTGGGAAGCGCAGTTCGGCGACTTCGCCAACGGCGCCCAGGTGGTGTTCGACCAGTTCATCTCGTCAGGCGAACGCAAGTGGCTCAGAATGTCGGGCCTCGTCTGCCTGTTGCCGCATGGCTATGAAGGCCAGGGTCCGGAACATTCCTCGGCCCGGCTCGAACGCTTCCTGCAGCTTTGCGCCGAAGACAACATGCAAGTCGCCAACTGCACCACGCCGGCCAACTACTTCCACATATTGCGCCGGCAGCTGAAGCGCGACTTCCGCAAGCCGCTGATTCTGATGACGCCGAAGTCGCTGCTGCGCCACAAGCGGGCGGTGTCGACGCTGCCGGAAATTTCGGGCGAAAGCTCGTTCCACCGGTTGCTGTGGGACGATGCGCAGCTGCTTTCCGGACAAGCGATCAAGCTGGTCAAGGATTCCAAGATCCGCCGCGTCGTGCTGTGTTCGGGCAAGGTCTATTACGACCTCTATGAGGAGCGCGAAAAGCGCGGCATCAACGACATCTATCTGCTGCGCGTCGAGCAGCTTTACCCGTTCCCGGCCAAGGCACTGATCACCGAACTGTCGCGGTTCCGCAATGCCGAGATGGTGTGGTGCCAGGAGGAGCCCAAGAACATGGGCGCCTGGTCGTTCATCGACCCGTATCTGGAATGGGTGCTGGCGCATATCGACGCCAAGCATCAGCGGGTGCGCTACACCGGCCGTCCGGCCGCCGCCTCGCCGGCGACCGGACTGATGTCGAAGCATCTCGCCCAGCTCGCCGCCTTGCTCGAAGACGCGCTTGGTGAATAGAGAAGATCTGGGCGCACAACAGAACCGAAAGAAAACGGACAGGCACAATGGCTACCGAAATCCGCGTTCCCACTCTCGGCGAATCCGTCACTGAAGCGACCGTCGGCAAATGGTTCAAGAAGGTTGGCGATACAATCGCCGCCGATGAACCGCTGGTCGAGCTCGAGACCGACAAGGTGACGGTGGAGGTGCCTGCCGCCGCCGCTGGCACTCTGGGTGAGATCACCGTCAAGGAAGGCGAGACGGTCGGTGTCGGCGCGCTGCTGGGGTCGATTTCGGCAGGCGGCGCGGCCGCCGCGCCGGCGACCAAGCCGCAAGCGGTGTCGCAGGCCTCGTCGCCGGATGCGGCATCGACCGGCAAGCAGGCCGCGGCCGAGACCGCCAAGATCGCCGGCGATGCCGGCCCGGTCGAACCGCGCACCATGCCGCCGGCACCGGCCGCGGCGAAACTGATCGCCGAAAGCAATCTCTCGGTCGACCAGATCTCCGGTTCGGGAAAGCGCGGCCAGGTGCTGAAAGGTGACGTGCTCGACGCCATCTCCAAGGGCGCGCCGTCGCAGCCGGCCGAGACGCCGAAAGCAGCACCGGCACCGGTTGCCGTGCGGGCGCCGTCCTCGGGCGACGATGCATCGCGCGAGGAGCGCGTGCGCATGACCAAGCTGCGCCAGACCATCGCGCGCCGCCTCAAGGAAGCGCAGTCGACCGCAGCCATGCTGACCACCTTCAACGAGGTCGACATGTCAGCGGTGATGGCGCTGCGCACCAAGTACAAGGACGTGTTCGAAAAGAAGCACGGCGTGAAGCTCGGCTTCATGGGCTTCTTCACCAAAGCCGTCACCCACGCCCTGAAGGAAATCCCCTCGGTCAATGCCGAGATCGACGGCACCGACATCATCTTCAAGAACTATGCCCATATCGGCGTCGCCGTCGGCACCGAAAAGGGCCTTGTCGTGCCGGTGGTGCGCGATGCCGACCAGATGTCGATCGCCGAGATCGAGAAGGACATCGGCCGGCTGGGCATCGCCGCGCGCGACGGCAAGCTGTCGGTCGCCGACATGCAGGGCGGCACGTTTACGATTTCGAACGGCGGCGTTTACGGGTCGCTGATGTCGACCCCGATCCTCAACGCGCCGCAGTCGGGCATTCTCGGCATGCACAAGATCCAGGACCGGCCTGTCGTGGTCGGCGGCCAGATCGTCATCCGGCCGATGATGTACCTGGCGCTCAGCTACGATCACCGCATCGTCGACGGCAAGGAAGCGGTGACGTTCCTGGTGCGCGTCAAGGAAAGCCTGGAGGATCCGGAACGGCTGGTGCTTGATCTCTGAGGTCTGGTGCTGGTCCGGCTGTTGGAATGTGTGCCGGAGGAAGGGATCTGCGCGGCAGAATGACGACCCGTTCCCTTAGCCTTTCCAAGGTGCTTTCGATCGCATCGATCGCGGCCGGCATGGTGCTGGCCGCTGCCGGCGCCCATGCCGCCTGCCCGATAGAACTCGCTGTCTATGGCGACGCCCAGAGCGGCAGCGAGATCGATTTCACGCCGACCGGCACCTCGGCTACCGTCACCAACACGTTCCGCATGATCCTCGACAACAATGTGGTGCTGAATGGCATCGTCATGTGGAATGAAGGCGTATCGCGGCCGAACGGTGCGCTGATGCACAAATGCCCCGAGGGCGACGTCACCGGCGAGGAGCTTGCCGCCTGCACGCCCTGGCATGGCGTCATCTACACGGCGGATGAAAAGGGCAACATCGGACTGCTGCCGGCTGAAGGCGTCGAAGCGCCGAAGACGCTGATCCTGCCGGACCTCGGGCCGGCGTTGCGCCAATCCAGCGCCTATGGCGGCAGCGGATTTTCGAAAGTGCCGTGGGATGTGTTTGCCTTGAAGGGATGCCAGGAATGAGCGGGACGCAAAAGGTGCTGCTGGTCACCGGCGGCAGCCGCGGCATCGGCGCCGCGATCTGCCGGCTCGGATCGAAGGCCGGCTACCGGGTCGCGGTCAACTACACTTCGAACCAGGAGGCCGCCAAGGCGCTGGTCGCCGAGATCGAGGCCGCCGGCGGCGAGGCTTTCGCGGTCAAGGGCGATGTCGGCAAGGAGTCCGATATCGTGGCCATGTTCGAGGCCGTCGACCGCGCCTATGGACGGCTCGATGCCTTCGTCAACAATGCCGGCATCGTCGAGGTCAAGGCGCGCGTCGACGAGATGGATGTTTCGCGGCTAGAGCGCATGATGCGCATCAATGTCGTCGGCTCGTTCCTCTGCGCCCGCGAGGCGGTGAAGCGCATGTCGACCCGTCATGGCGGGTCGGGCGGATCCATCGTCAACATCTCGTCGGCCGCGGCGACATTGGGCTCGCCGGGCGAATATGTCGATTATGCCGCCTCCAAGGGCGCCATCGACACCTTCACCGTCGGGCTCGCCCGTGAGGTGGCGCTAGAAGGCATCCGCGTCAATGCGGTGCGGCCGGGCATCATCGACACGGACATCCACGCCTCCGGCGGGCAGCCGGACCGGGTGGAGCGGTTCCGCGATCTGCTGCCGATGAAAAGAGCCGGTACAGTGGATGAAGTCGCGGGCGCGGTTCTCTATCTTCTCTCCGACGCCGCGTCCTATACGACGGGCGCGATCCTGAATGTAAGCGGCGGCCGCTGAGCGCTCTCAAGCAGATCGAGCATGATGTTATCCGAAAACCGCGTCACACTTTTCGGCATCATGCTCAAAACAGAAGGACAGTATCATGGCTTATGACGTCGTTATCATCGGATCGGGACCCGGCGGCTATGTCTGCGCCATCAAGGCGGCGCAGCTCGGGCTCAGGGTTGCGGTGGTCGAGAAGAACGCGACCTTCGGCGGCACCTGCCTGAACATCGGCTGCATCCCGTCCAAGGCGCTGCTCCATGCCTCCGAGATGTTCGCCGAGGCCGGCCACTCCTTCGACACGCTCGGCGTCGAGATATCGGCGCCGAAATTGAACCTGAAGAAGATGATGGCGCACAAGGATGCGACGGTGTCGTCGAACGTCAACGGCGTCGCCTTCCTGTTCAAGAAGAACAAGATCGACAGTTTCCGCGGCACCGGCAAGGTGCTCGCCGCCGGCAAGGTGTCGGTCACCTCCGAGGACGGCAAGGTCGAGGAGATCGAGACCAAGAACATCGTCATCGCCACCGGCTCGGATGTCGCCGGCATTCCCGGCGTCAAGGTCGACATCGACGAGAAGGTGATCGTGTCGTCGACCGGCGCGCTGTCGCTGGATAAGGTTCCCGGCCATCTGGTGGTGGTCGGCGGCGGTGTCATCGGGCTCGAGCTCGGCTCGGTGTGGGCGCGGCTCGGCGCCAAGGTCACCGTGGTCGAATTCCTCGACACTATCCTGGGCGGCATGGACGGCGAGGTCTCCAAGCAATTCCAGCGGTTGCTGGGCAAACAGGGCTTCGAGTTCAAGCTCGGCGCCAAGGTCACCGGCGTCGCCAAGGCCAAGAAGGGTGCGACCATCACCTTCGAGCCGGTCAAGGGCGGCGCCGCCGAGACCATCGAGGCCGATGCCGTGCTGATCGCCACCGGCCGCCGCGCCTATGCCGACAGCCTCGGGCTCGGGGAAGCCGGCGTCGAGGTCGACGAGCGCGGCCGGGTCAAGACCGATGGCCATCTCAAGACCAATATCCCGGGCATCTATGCCATCGGCGATGTCATCGCCGGGCCGATGCTGGCGCACAAGGCCGAGGATGAGGGCCTGGCGGTAGCGGAAACCATTGCCGGCCAGGCCGGCCACGTGAACTATGACGTCATTCCGAGCGTCGTCTACACCAGCCCGGAAATCGCCTCGGTCGGCAAGACCGAGGAAGAATTGAAGAAGGCCGGCATCGACTACAAGATCGGAAAGTTCCCGTTCAGCGCCAATGGCCGGGCGCGCGCCATGCTGCACACGGACGGTTTTGTGAAGATCCTCGCCGACAAGCAAAGCGACCGTGTGCTCGGCGTCCATATCGTCGGCTTTGGCGCCGGCGAGATGATCCACGAGGCGGCGGTGCTGATGGAGTTCGGCGGTTCGTCGGAGGATCTCGCCCGCACCTGCCATGCGCACCCGACGATGTCGGAGGCGATCAAGGAGGCGGCGCTGGCGACGTTCTTCAAGCCGATCCACATCTAAAGCCCTTTCATAAACTCTACTCCGTCGGCCATCTGGCGAGGTTTTCTCCGCTTTCACAGCGCCGCGCGTCCCTCCTGGACGCTCAAAGGATGCTGTGACCCTTTTTGATTGGCGCATGATCCTCTCCGAAAATCGGACTGATCTTCGGGGTCATGCGCTGCTCACGGACCCAAATGTCCGCTGCGCTCCGGTTCTCGAAAACCACACCAGCTGACTCACCGGAGCTAGTTTCTGGAAAGGCCTTTCTGGCGGCCCCTACAAAACAAAACGGCCCGCTTTTCAGCGGGCCGTTCGTAACTGATATCGAGCCAATCACTGGGCCGGTGCAGGTGCCGGCGCAGGGGCTGGTGCCGGCGCAGGAGCCGGTGCGGGCGCGGGTGCCGGGGCAGGCGCCGGTTCTGCAGGTGCCGGAGCAGGCGCGGGCGCAGGTTCAGCCGGCTTCATCGGTTCCGCCGGTGCAGGCGCTGGGGCCGGTGTGCTGGCCGCCGGCGGCTCGGCGGGTGCCGGGTGCTCACCACTTCTTCCGAAAACATAATACGCGACAACCGCCAGAATAACGACGACCAGTGCAATCAGCCAACCGCTACCACCGCCGCCGCCACTTGGCCTTGGTGCGTTGGTGGACGAATTGAACGGGTCGTTTGGATTCGGTGTGTTCGCCATAAAAGTGTCCTCCGTGGATGAAAAATATCAATCAACACCATACAACGCGCAATCATTGAACTGGTTTCACGCTAGGGTTGGAAAACGCCAAAAACAAGGACAATCCTGCCCTCCGCAGCCGGAGTGGCGTCGTTTCGCCACGCAGCGCGCCAAGTTTGCGTCTGTTAAGGTCGAATCAGAGGGTTTTGCCGTGACGAATCCGTCAGCTCAGCTTGTCCCGAATCACTGCGATGCTCTCGCCAGAGCCCAGTTCGCAGACCGCTATGTGCTGGTCACTGAAGGCCTTTCCTTAACCGCATTCGGCGCGGCCGAACGCGCTCTGGGGCGAACGCCGCCCTGGGTCGGCAGGCTCATGGCGCTGCGCAATCTTGCCGTCAGGCCGTTCCGGCTGAAGACGGGCTTGGAAACTGCGGTGTTGCCGTCGGGCCGGATCGGGATATTTCCGCTCATCAGCCAGTTTCCCGGCAAGGTTGTGCTTGGCCTCGACGACCGGCATCTCGATTTCCGTGTTCTGGTCGAAGTCAGGGATCTTGGCAGCGGCCGGCAAGAGGTGGCCGCGACGACGATCGTCAAGACGCACAATTGGCTCGGGCGCGCCTATCTCGCGATCATCATGCCGTTTCACCGGATCGTCGTTCCGGCGATGCTGGCCCAGATCCTGGCGAAGTAAGCTGAAGTCACTAAAGTCCGACAGGCGTGACGGTGTAACCGGCCTTGCGGAAATCCTCGACCAGGCCTTCGGGGCCGGGCAGGTGGAGGGCGCCGACCGCCATGAAGACATTGCCTTTGGCAAGGATCGGTTCGGCATGCTCGACCATCACCTTGTTGCGGCTGGTGATCATGGTTTCCTCGAACGCCGCATAGCCCGCGGGGTCGTCCTGTTGGTCCGGCATGGCCGCACGAAACAGCGGCCAGAACATGCCGGTGTCGCCACGCTGGTAGAGCACGATCATGGTTTCGTTGATGTCGTTGACCTTGTCGCCGAGCTTCAGCGTGTCGACGAGGCCCTTCATGTGAAACGCCAGCGGCAGCGAGGCCATGGCGCGCAGTTGGCCTTCAGCCGTCTCCAATCCTTCCACCGGCTTGCCGGAAGCCTTCGCGCCTTCCGCCAGCCTGACATCGAGCACCGGGGCGCCGCCTGACTGACGGGCCAGCTCGCAGGCCGGCAGTGCCATCATGGCCGAGAGCATCCACGGCTTCATCTTGGCAACCGTTGCCGGCGGAATGCCGCGTGCGTCGAGCGCGGTGTTCATGGCCGCCGCATCGTCGGGCGACAGCAGCGACGCCAGCGTCGTCGAATCCGTGAACATCATCAGGTCCGGCTCCTTGAGCATCGCGACCATCATCTTCTGCTTGTCGAGCACGTCGGTGGTTTCGATGACGATGGTGCCGGCGGCGTCATAGGCTTTCTGCGCTTCGGGAGGCAGCGTGGTGACGCGCGGGTCGGTCATATGCATGGTGCCGAACAGGAAGGACGGCTTCTCGCCGGGCTTTTCCAGCTTCCACAACAGGCCCTTGCCGTTCGGCGTCGCGGCGGCTTCCGCTTCGATTTTGCGGTAGGTCGCCGGATCGTTCTTCTGCAGGGCCGACAGCATGTCGGCACCGGTGCAGGTCGGGACTTCGGCATGCGCCTTGCCGGCCGCGAACAGCAGCACGGCGAGGAACGACAGGAAGAACAGAACATTGAGCGCGACGAGCAGCTTCAGCGACACGGAAGCAGCACGGTCGGCGATGGCGATGACGCGTTTCATGGGCCTCTTCTAGGACTGAAAAGCGGCAAAACGGTTAACCTGTGCTGAGAAATTGTCTTGGACTGGCTATCGCCCTCAACTGACGTCGATGGGGCTCATGCTTCAACGATTAGCGGAAACGCCCATTTCTTCGTCATCCCAGGGTCTCCGCGACGGAGCTTCGCTCCTGCTTCGCCCAGGGATGACGACGTTGGGGAGGCTTTCGGCCAAATGGTGAACGTTACTGGCGTTCACGCCCTGGGATGCGCCTGCTCATAAATCTCGAGCAGCCTCGCGGTGTCGACGCCGGTGTAGATTTGCGTCGTCGACAGGCTGGCGTGGCCGAGCAGTTCCTGGATGGTGCGCAAATCACCGCCGCGGCCGAGCAGATGCGTGGCGAAGGAATGGCGCAGTGCATGCGGCGTCGCGGTATCGGGCAGGTTGAGCGCCGAGCGCAGCTTGGCCATGTCGCGCTGGACGATGGCCGGGTTGAGCGGGCCGCCGCGGGCGCCGCGAAACAACAGGCCCTTGGGGTCGAGATGGTAGGGGCAGAGCCGGCGATATTCGGCGATTGCCCTGAGCGCCACCGGCAGCACCGGCACCAGGCGCGTCTTGCCGCCCTTGCCGGCAACGCGCAGCACCGTGTCGGCCGCCGACGCCAGATCGGCGCCGGTCAGGCCGAGCGCCTCGGAAATGCGCAGGCCAGAGCCGTAGAGCAGCGTCAGCACGGCGGCGTTGCGGGCTGCGATCCAGGGTTCCTCCGCCAGTTGGCCTTCGATGGAAACGATATGCTTGGCATCGCTCGCCGTCAGCGGCTTGGGCAGCGATTTGGGCTGGCGCGGCGCGCGCAGTGCCGCCGCACCGGCCGCATTGGCGAGGCCGCGCCGCTCGAGGAAACGCAGCAGCGAACGAATGCCGGCGAGACCCCGGCCCAGCGTGCGGGCGCCGGCGCCGGCATTGCGGCGGGCGGCAAGGAAGCCGCGCAAATCCGCCGGGCGCAGATCGGCGATGTCCGAAATGCCGGGCGAGCCGCCGCAATGGCCGGTGAGGAAATGCAGGAACTGACGCGTGTCGCGCTCATAGGCTTCCACCGTCTCGGGCGACAGCCGACGTTCTCGCGCCAGCATCTTCAGCCAGCTTTCGCGCGCCGCCTGGAGATCGGGTTTGGCCGGGATGAGGAATTCCTGCATGGCGGCATTTTCGGATATTCGGGTTAGGAAGCGGTGAATAGCCCGTCATTGAAATGACAGCCGCGTGGGGCTAGAGCAGGCCAAAGGATATTTCGCCATGAGCAAGCTCCAGAATCCTGTCCAGATGGCCGTGATCGGCGCCGCCCATGGCATCAAGGGCGAATTGCGGGTGAAGACCTTCACCGGCGAGCCGCTGGCGCTGGCCGATTACGGGCCGCTCTACGCCAGGGACGGGCGCGCCTTCCAGATCGTCGACATCAGGCCCGCCAACACCGTCGTCGTGGTCCGTTTCAAGGGCATTGCCGACCGCAATGCGGCCGAGGCGCTGGCCGGCACGGAGCTGTTCGTCGACCGTTCGATGCTGCCGGACGATGGCGAGGAAGACGAATTCTACCATGCCGACCTCGTCGGCCTCGAAGTCCGCGACGACACGGGTGCCGTGCTTGGCAAGGTGGTCGCGGTGCACAATTTCGGCGGCGGCGACATTCTCGACGTGACGCTGGGCGGGCGCAAGGGCGTGCTGATCCCGTTCACACAGGCTGCCGTACCGCAAGTGTCGATCGCCGAAGGTTTCGTCCGCGTCGATCCGGCGGCGGCCGGGCTGGTCGATGACGAGGATGGCGGTGGTCCGCGTGAGGAAGACTTCGATCCGAAGGGCAGGCCGCGCGGACCGAGCGATGCCGGGGGCAACCGGTGAGTTTTTCCGCTTCGGTGCTGACGCTTTACCCCGAGATGTTTCCCGGCGCGCTCGGCCTGTCGTTGGCCGGCCGGGCGCTCGAGGCCGGGACGTGGTCGCTGGAGACGATCCAGATCCGCGACTTCGCCACCGACCGCCACCGCACCGTCGACGACACGCCCGCCGGCGGCGGCGCCGGCATGGTGATGCGCGCCGACGTGCTGGCGAAAGCCATCGACCATGCTTCGCCGGAAGGCGATGCACGGCCCCGGCTGCTGATGAGCCCGCGCGGCAAGCCGCTGACCCAGGCGCGTGTGCGCGAGCTGGCCGCTGGGCCGGGCGCCGTCATCCTGTGCGGCCGCTTCGAAGGCGTCGACCAGCGGGTGATCGACGCGCGGGGATTGGAGGAAGTCTCGATCGGCGATTTCATTCTCTCGGGTGGTGAGCCGGCCGCCCTTGTGCTGCTCGACGCGGTGGTGCGGCTGCTGCCCGGGGTCATGGGCAACGCGATGTCGGGCGAGGAAGAGAGTTTTGAAAACGGCCTGCTCGAACATCCGCACTATACGCGGCCGCAGGAGTTCGAAGGCCGTGACATTCCCGAGGTCCTGATTTCCGGCAATCACAAGAAGATCGCCGCCTGGCGGCGGGCGGAGTCAGAAAGACTGACAGCCGAGAGGCGTCCGGACCTGCTTGCCGCTGCTCAGCCCTTAGCAAAATAATAGAAGGCCAAAAACAGGCCGACGGCGACGACGAAGCCGCGCACCGCGTTTTGCGGCACGCGCTTGGCGATCCAGACGCCGGCATAGCCGCCGAGCGCGCCGCCCGGGATCATGATGATCGCCTGCGGCCAGGCGACGACGCCGCCCGAGACGAAGACGACGATCGCGACAGCGGCGATGACCATGGCCAGCATGTTCTTCAACGCGTTCAGCCGGTGATAGTCGCCGGCCTGGGTGAGGCCGAGCGTCGCCAGCATCATCACGCCCATGCCGGCGCCGAAGAAGCCGCCATAGATGGCGGTGAGAAATTGTGCGAGCGAGCCGGCCAGCGAGCCCACCGCCGCTTCATGGCCGGGCTTTGGCACTGGTTTCAGCCAGGGGCCGGCGGCGAACAGGGCCGTCGCGGCTAGCAGCAGCCACGGCACCAGAGCGCGAAACGAGGGATTGTCGAGCGCCAAAAGGATCAGAGCGCCGGCCAGTGCGCCCACGGCCGAGATCAGGCACAGCAGCAGCGCGCCGCGCCAGAAGTGCCTGATATCGGCCGAGTAGGCGAGGGTCGAGGTGATGTAGCCTGGAAATTGCGTCACCGAGGAGGTGGCGTTGGCAACGATCGGCGGCAGGCCGACCAACGTCATGGCGCCGAAGGTGATGAAGGTGCCGCCACCGGCGACCGCATTGGCGGCGCCTGACAGAAAGCCCGCTAGAAACAGCAGGATGGCATCGAAGACAGACATGAATTGCGGCCGCTCAAAACTGTGTTATTTCAGGCTTTAGAAAGCCTGAACGACCGGCGCAACCCGGCACGGCAGGATTACGATGGTGCCATGCGAGCAGAAAATGCGCGCCCAAGGCGTGACAAAGCGGCGAAATAGCTGTATGTGCCCGCCCGTACCGGCCAGAAAGAATCTGCCGGACCCGTCAACAATGACGGTGTAGTCGCCCCTGCCTGATGTTTCAAAGACAAATGTCTTGGAGACAAAAGGCATAGCCAAGCGGTCAATGGAACTGCAAGGCGAGTGTCGGACGCTCTGACTGTCGGAAGAACAAGAAGTGGACTTTTGAGATGGATATTCTCCGTCAGCTCGAGGCCGAACAGGCCGCCAAGATCGAAGCCAAGCGCAAGCTTCCCGAATTCCAGCCCGGCGACACCGTGCGCGTCCAGGTCCGCGTGACCGAAGGCACCCGCACCCGCGTCCAGGCCTATGAGGGCGTCGTCATCGCCCGCGCCGGCGCCGGCTTCCAGGAGAACTTCACGGTTCGCAAGATTTCCTACGGCGAAGGTGTCGAGCGCGTGTTCCCGGTCTACTCGCCGATGGTTGAAGGCGTCGAGATCGTTCGCCGCGGCAAGGTGCGTCGCGCCAAGCTCTACTACCTGCGCGATCGTCGCGGCAAATCGGCCCGTATTTCTGAAAACACCGGCGTGCGCGCCCGCAAGCTGAACGATGAGGAGCGCGATGCGCTGAACGCCGAGAAGGCCCGCATCGAGGCCGAGAAGGTGGCAGCAGCCGAGGCCCTGGCCGTCGAGAAGGCCGCCCAGGACGCCGCCGAGAAGAAGGCCGCCGCCGAGGCCGAAGCAGCAGCCAAGGCCGCCGCAGAAGCGACCCCTGCCGAATAAGGTTTTCGGAAATCCCATTCAAAAAGGCGGCTTCGGCCGCCTTTTTTCGTTTCACCAGACTGTGAACGCTTTCAGCGCCAGACACAGGATCCGGCTGTTGACGGCGTATTACTTTGTGCACTAAATAATCGCGCACAAAGTAATTGGAGATTTGATATGGCACTCTACACCACACAGGCTCACGTCACCGGCGGCCGCGCCGGCCATGGCGAGACCAGCGACGGTCTGCTCAAGGTCGATCTGGCAATGCCCAAGGAACTCGGCGGGCCGGGGGGCGCCACCAATCCCGAGCAACTGTTCGCTATCGGCTATGCCGCCTGCTTCGAAAGCGCCATCCGCTTTGTCGCGCGCAAACAGAAGCTGTCGCTGACGGATGCCGGGGTAACCTCCACCGTCAGCCTGCTTCCCGATGGCGAAGGCTTTAAGCTCGGCGTCGCGCTCGCGGCGGAAACGAAAGGCCTTGATCAGGCGGCGGCGGAAGCGCTTGTATCGGAGGCGCACAAGATCTGCCCCTATTCCAACGCCATCAGGGGCAATGTCGACGTAGCGCTTTCGGTAAAGGCGGCATGACGGAAAAGACGACAAAGAGCACCAGGGACGTCCCGGCGGAGGCCACCGGGACGTTTCACGTTCCGCGGCTCGACCAACAGCTCTGCTTCGCGCTCTATTCGGCAAGCGGGCTGATGACGAAGCTCTACCGCCCGCTGCTCGATCCGCTCGGCCTGACCTATCCGCAATATCTGGCCATGTTGGCGCTCTGGGAACGGGCTCCAAGCACGGTCGGCGAGCTTGGCGAAGCGCTCGGGCTGGATTCGGCGACGCTGACGCCGCTGCTCAAGCGGCTGGAGGCCGGTGGCCTGGTCACACGCCGGCGCGACCCCGCCGACGAGCGCCGGGTTCTGGTCGAGCCGACAGCGAAGGGACAAGCGTTGCGTGAGCAGGCCAAAAGCGTGCCGGCGGCGATGCTTTGCAACCTGCCGCTGGATGCCGACGAGTTGAAATCCCTGCACCGCACGCTGACGCGGTTCGTCTCCGGCTTGCGCAAGGCGGATGCCGGCATCGTGAAGCGGAGCTGATCGCTGCCGCGACACCGTTCATTCCTGAATCCCGGAAATGAAGGCATCGGAATCCCTTTTCGCGCGCGCTGACGCAGCGGACCGTCTTGCATGACGCTTGCGGAAAGCTAAAGTCGGCGCCGGATTTTCCTACAAGCCCGGCCGTGCCCGGGTCCTTCAATTTCCGGGGAGTGTGTCATGACCAAATCGAAACTGCTGCTGGCAGGCCTGCTTGCCCTCGTCCTGGTACCCGTTGCCGCCTTTGCGCAGGCGCTGCCCGACCTCGGCGGCAAAAAGGTGGTGGTTGTGACCGAAAACGCCTATCCGCCGCTGCAGTTCATCGATGCCAAGACCGGCAAGCAGATCGGCTGGGAATATGATGCGATGAACGAGATCGCCAAGCGGCTGAATTTCGCCGTCGAGTACCAGAACACATCCTGGGACGCGATGATCCAGGCGGTTTCCGACAACCAGTACAACATCGGCATGACCGGCATCACCATCAAGGACGACCGCAAGGAGAAGGTCGATTTCTCCGACCCCTATATGCGCTCGGAACAGTTCATGCTGGTGCGCGGCGATGAAAGCCGTTTCACCGACGCCAAGACCTTCGGCGCCTTCAAGGATGGGCTGATCGGCGCGCAGGCCGGTACCACGCCCTTCTACACCGCCGTCTACAGCGTGCTCGACGGCGATGAGCAGAACCCGCGCATCAAGCTGTTCGAGACCTTCGGCGCCACGGTGCAGGCACTGAAATCCGGCGACGTTGACGTCGTCTTGACCGACGGCACCGCGGGGAAGGGCTATGTCGACGCCTCCGAGGGCAAGCTGAAGCTGATCGGCGGACCGCTCGGCACCGAGGATTTCGGCTTCATCTTCCCGAAGGGTTCCGACCTGGTGAAGCCGGTCAATGCGGCGATTGCGGCGTTGAAGGCGGACGGGACGTTCGATGCGCTGAACAAGAAGTGGTTTCTTGATTACAAGATGGGGCAGTGATTTCGCACTGACTTCGCGCTTGAACGCCCCCCTCTGCCCTGCCGGGCATCTCCCCCTCAAGAGGGGAGATTGGCTGTTTTTTCCGCTTTCGCCAATCACCAAAGTTGTAAAAAGAGTGCCGTCGACGAAGCTGCCAATCTCCCCTCTTGAGGGGGAGATGGCCGGCAGGCCAGAGGGGGCTGCCTTGGCGCAATCCTTTTGATGCCTCCCGCCTCTTCCTCCAAAGCCGACTTCCCCTGGTGGCTCGTCGTGGCCGTGACCATCGCGATCGCGGTGGCCGTCTTCGTCGCCACCAGCAATCTCTATGCCCAGGTGTTCGCCACGGTCGCCAAGGGTATCGGCGTCACCATCTTCGTCACCGTTGTCGCCTTCGTGCTGGCTTCGGCCATCGGTCTCGGCATTGCGCTGATGGGAATGTCGGGTTCGCGCTGGCTGCGCCAGATCGCGCGCTTCTATGTCGAGATCATCCGCGGCGTGCCGATCCTGGTGCTGTTGTTCTGGATCGCCTTTGCCGGCGCGCCGGCCTTCGTCGCGGCCTGGAACGCGCTGACCGCGCCGCTGCAAAGCGCCGGCCTGTTCGGCGAGCTTTTGGTGCGCGACGTGTCGCTGTTGTGGCGCGCCATCATGGCGCTGACCATCGGCTATTCGGCTTTCATCTCGGAGGTTTTCCGGGCCGGCATCCAGGCGGTGGAGAAGGGCCAGATCGAAGCGGCGAAGGCGCTCGGGCTGACCCGCGCGCAGCGTTTCCGGCTCATCGTGTTTCCACAGGCGATCCGCACCATCCTGCCGCCCCTCGGCAATGATTTCGTCGCCCTGGTCAAGGATTCCTCGCTGGTCTCGGTGCTCGGCGTTGCCGACATCACGCAGATGGGCAAGGTCTACGCCGCCGGCTCCTTTCGCTTCTTCGAGACCTATTCGATAACAGCCTACATCTACCTCATCCTGACCGTCGGCCTGTCGCTGGCGCTCAGGGCGCTGGAACGGCGGCTGCGCCGCCAGCACGAGGAATAGTTTTTCGGCCAAGGCAGCGCTACGATCCCCGAGCATTCCCGTTGAGGAGGTCCCATGATCGTCGACAAAGCCAATGCGGCGCTGGATTCCGTCTATACGGCCGACACGCCGGAAGCGCTTGAAGAGGCCTATGCCGCATGGGCCGGGACCTATGACAGCGAGACCGCCTCGCTCGGCTACCTCCTGCCTTTCCTGATCACCGCCTGGGTGGCGCGCCATGTGCCGGCGGGCGATGGCCCGTTGCTCGATGCCGGCTGCGGCACCGGCCTGTCGGGACCGTCGCTGAATGCGCTCGGCTACCGCGACATTGCGGGGCTCGACCTCTCGGACGATATGCTGAAGATCGCCGGCAGCCGCAATGCCTACAGCGAACTGAAGCAGGCAATGCTGGGCGGTCCGCTGCCGTGGCCGGACGGGTATTTCCGCGCCTTCTTCTCGACAGGCGTGTTCACCATCAGCCATGCGCCGGCGACAGGCCTGCACGAACTGGTGCGCATCACCCGCAAGGGCGGCCATGCGATCTTCACCGTGCGCGACCGGGTGTTCGAGAGCGGCGGCTTCCAGGCGGTGTTCGATGAGTTGGAGCAGACTGGGAAATGGCGGCCGGTCGAGGAAAGCCCGTGGTTCCGCTGCTATGCGATCGCCGAGCCGGATGCGCTGGTGAAGACTTTTGTGTTTGAAGTGATCTGAGCGGCGCGTTCTCCGATCTTGGCTTCCTTCCTCTCCCCCTGAAGGTGTGGAAGTGAGGACGAGGAACCCGAGTTCTGCGAAGGCAGCTTCCAATTGCCGAAAACCCAAAACATTGATATGAGCCACGCCATGGAAGAGCTTTTTGGCGATCCGGCCTACAAGGGGTTCGTGCTGCAGGACAGAAAACGCCTGCCGTCGCGCTTCTCCGCGCGCGTGTCCGGGGCGCTGACCAGCCGACTACCCTAGGCCGACCCATCGGGGTCGTTTCGCCGGGCCGGAGGTCCGGCACCTGCTCTTTCCCATTCTCATATCGACGGATTTACGCACATGAGCGCACCGCGCACCCTCTACGACAAGATTTTCGACGACCATGTCGTCGATCGCCAGGACGACGGCACCTGCCTGCTCTACATCGACCGCCACCTGGTCCATGAAGTGACCAGTCCGCAGGCCTTCGAAGGCCTGCGCATGACAGGCCGTAAAGTCCGGCATCCGGAAAAGACGCTGGCCGTGGTCGATCACAATGTCTCGACTTCGCCCGAGCGCAAGTTCGGCATCAAGAACGAGGAAAGCCGCATCCAGGTCGAGGCGCTGGCCAAGAACGCCAGGGATTTCGGCGTCGAATATTATTCCGAGAACGATATCCGCCAGGGCATCGTCCACATCATCGGTCCGGAGCAGGGCTTTACACTGCCCGGCATGACCATCGTCTGCGGCGACAGCCACACCTCGACGCACGGCGCTTTCGGCGCGCTGGCGCATGGCATCGGCACATCCGAGGTCGAGCATGTTCTGGCGACGCAGACGCTGATCCAGCGCAAGGCCAAGAACATGCTGGTGCGTGTCGACGGCCAATTGCCGGAAGGTGTCACCGCCAAGGACATCATCCTGGCCATCATCGGCGAGATCGGCACTGCCGGGGGCACCGGCTATGTCATCGAATATGCCGGCGAGGCGATCCGTGCGCTGTCGATGGAGGGCCGCATGACGATCTGCAACATGTCGATCGAAGGCGGCGCGCGCGCCGGCCTGATCGCCGCGGACGAGACGACCTTCGCCTATGTCAAGGACAAGCCGCGCGCGCCGAAGGGCGCGGCCTGGGATGCGGCACTCGAATACTGGAAGACGCTACAGTCCGACGAGGGCGCGCATTTCGACAAGGTGATCGTGCTCGACGCGGCCAAGCTGCCGCCGATCGTCTCCTGGGGCTCCTCGCCCGAGGACGTCGTGTCGGTGCAAGGCATCGTGCCGAACCCGGACGACATCACCGATGAGAACAAGCGCACCTCCAAGCAGCGCGCGCTCGACTATATGGGTCTGACGCCGGGCACCAGGATCACCGACATCACGCTCGACCGCGTCTTCATCGGTTCCTGCACCAATGGCCGCATCGAGGATCTGCGCGCCGTCGCCAAGGTGGTCGAAGGCAAGACGGTCAGCCCGCATGTCGATGCGATGATCGTGCCGGGCTCCGGCCTGGTCAAGGAACAGGCGGAAGCCGAAGGCCTCGACAAGATCTTTGTCGCCGCCGGTTTCGATTGGCGCGAGCCGGGCTGCTCGATGTGCCTGGCCATGAACGACGACCGGCTGAAGCCGCATGAACGCTGCGCCTCGACTTCGAACCGCAATTTCGAGGGCCGGCAAGGCTTCAAGGGCCGCACCCATCTGGTGTCGCCGGCGATGGCGGCCGCGGCGGCGATCGCCGGCCACTTCGTCGACATTCGCGAGTGGAAGTAGTCCAGACTTGAACGGACCCGAGCCGCACCCGGCTCGGGTCAACGCTTCCCGTCACGGCGGACGAGTTCGTGGAACTCCTCGCGGCGTCCGGGCTGTTCGGCCGCGACCACAAGCGCAAGCTGTTGTTCCTCGAAGAGCTTGAACCATTCGTCCCATTCGACGAGTTCATATCCTCCCGCATTGAGCGGCCGTTCAGGCTGGTCCTGATCCTGATAGGCGTGCTGGCCGAAGACCAGCCTCAACATGGGCTGCGTCCCCGCTTCGGGCGAGATGTCGACGATTGCGGGAAAGCCGGCGCGCCCGGCAGCCCACGAGCGGATCGCATCGTGGTCGGTCAGTGTGATTGTGTCGGCCATGGGTCGCTCCAGATTGTGAACGAAGGAACGCTGACCGGAGACGGCGGTTCCCTGACATGTTTTGAGATGGCGGTCCTGCTTGCGGCGAGGCTTAACCGCTTGTTTGGGCTTGCCCTCTAAGCTCTTCCCCGACGTAAGCGAGGGGAAGTCATAGTCGTTTGGACACGGGTCTGCTCATAGCGCTGCTCAACCCGACGATCGCGCTGGCGCTCGGCGCGGCGTTCCTCGTGCTATGGTCCTATCAGCGCCACCGCCCCTATCTGGCCGTGCTGGCGCTCAGCTACAGTCTCTCGGCGGTGGGCTTCCTGCTTCAGTATTTCACCTTGCCGATCGGCATGCCGCTGACCAAGCTGGTGTCGAACATCTGCTTCAGCATCGCCGGCTGCTGCCTGGCCGGCGCCATCGTCCACCGCTATGGCCGCAAGGTGCCCTATGTGGGGATCGGCGCGCTGGCCTGCGGGGGACTGGCGTCGTTTTGCTGGTTCCTGTTCGTCGCGCCGGATCTCACCTGGCGCATCCTGGCGATGAATTTCGCTTTCGGCGGTATCAGCCTTCTGGTTGCCGCCGAACTGCGCCCGGTGCGCAACAGCGGCCCGACCGAGAAAATCCTGTTCGTGCTGTCGCTGCTGTCGGGCGTCAACTTCTTCGTGCGCACCCTTGTCGTCGTCATCGCGCACGGGCCCTTTACGAGCTATGACGGGTTCTATGGCTCGTCCTACTGGACGACGGCGCTGCTGTCGCACGCGCTGCTGTCGCTGCTTATCGCGCTGTGCCTGTTTTCCGCCGCGGCACTCGACGTGTTGAAGGCGTTGAAGACCGAGACCTTTACCGACCCCCTGTCGGGCCTGCTCAACCGGCGTGGCTTCGAGGAGCGCGGCATGCTGCTCTTGCGGCACTGCGCCTCGGCGCGGTTCCCGGTCGCGCTGGTGCTGGCCGACCTCGATCATTTCAAGGCGCTCAACGATGTGCATGGGCATGGGGCGGGCGATCGCGTGATTGCCGATTTCGCCGCCAAGCTTCGGTCGGCGGCCGGCGCGCGCGGTGTTGCCGGGCGTATCGGCGGCGAGGAATTCGCGGTGCTGCTGCCACTCAGCGATCTTGCCGCGGCACGGCTGTTCGCCGAAGCGGTGCGCACGGTCTATTCGGCCGGCCATGTCGACGGGCTTCCCCAGGGAACGAAGGTGACGGCAAGCTTCGGCGTGGCGGCCCGCAGCGGTGACGAGGCGCTGGAGCCGCTGATGCGCCGTGCCGACGATGCGCTCTACAAGGCCAAGAAGAACGGCCGCGACAGTGTACGCCTGTCCTATGAGCGACCGGAAACGGCGTTCCTGCCGGAGCCGCTCAAGACCGGCTGAATCCTGCCCGGCCAGGACGTTAACGTCTTCTTCGCCCGTCGATGATTAGCTGTCGGCGCGGGTGCGGGAGAACATGAGCGGCGCCAACTTCATCCTGTTGATCAATCTGTCGGTTGCCGGTCTGCTGGCGGCCTGCTTCATGGCGGTCGCCTTCCACGATGTCGGCCGGGCGCCGGCGCGCTGGCTGGCATTTGGCTATCTGCTGGGCATGGCCTATTCGGCCATCGAATTCTCCATTCCCGCTTTTGCCGACGCGCGGCTCCCGGTCGTTGCCGCCTTCGCGGTCTTCCTTGCCGCAACCATTGCGTTCAATGGCGGGCTTGCCCGCAAATACGGCGTGGCGCCGCCCTGGAAGGCGATGCTGTTTTTCCTGTTGGCCACCACCATAGCTGTGTATTTCGTACAGGACCTGCCCCGCCAGTCGCTGATCCGCATCATGGCCTACCAGCTTCCCTATGCGGTCATGCAGTTCATCGGGCTGGCCATCGTCTGGTCATCGAGGCAAAAGCTTGCCCGTCTCGATCGCATATTGATGGCCGTGCTGGCGGCGAGCGGCCTGCAGTTTGCCTCCAAGCCATTCATCGCCCATGCGCTCGGCGGCTGGGGCGCCAATCCGCAAGCCTATCTGCAAAGCAACTACGCGCTGGTGTCGCAATCGCTCGGCACTGTCTTTGCGCTGGCGCTGGCGCTGCTGATGCTGGCCATCCTGGTTCGCGACGTGCTTGCCGAAGTGACGTCGAAGTCGGAGACGGACACGCTTTCGCGCCTGCTCAATCGCGGCGGCTTCACCCGCCATGCCGAACTGGCGGTGCTTGGCGCCCTGCGGCAAGGCGTGCCGGTCGCGCTGGTCATAGCCGATCTCGATCATTTCAAGAGCGTCAACGACAGCTTCGGCCATGCGTCCGGCGACCGGGTGATCGAGACTTTTGCAGGCTTCCTGCGTGAAGCCGCCGCCGCGCATCACGTTGCCGGCCGCATTGGCGGCGAGGAGTTCGCCATCATCCTGCCGGGAACCAACCTTGCCGCGGCGCGGCTGTTCGCCGAGGGAACGCGCAGCGCCTTCGGCGCGCTGCCCATAGACGGACTGCCGGCTGACAACCGCTGCACCGCGAGCTTCGGCGTCGCCGAACTCCATGCGAGCGAAGACTTTGCCGATCTGATGCGGCGGGCCGACCAGGCGCTCTATCAGGCGAAGAATGCCGGGCGCGATTGCGTGCGCGTCTCCGTCGGGCCTGCCGGCAACTGGTCGGCAGCCGGAACGGAAGCTAGCGGCAGGGGCTGAGTTCGGGCATCTCGCCGTCGGAGAGGCCGTACATATAGGAGCGGCCCTTCACCAGCACCGGCGGCCGGTAGCAATCGCTATAACCGCCGATTTCGTCGGCTTCGTTCTCGTAGATCACCTTGGGCTGGCCGGCGCTGGTGTAGTCGGAGAGCTGCTTGGCCAGCCTGCCTTGGCCGACGATGATGCGCTTGTAGCCGGCGGCGCTGTCGACGACGAGGTTGCCGAAGGAATCGGCGTACACGCGATCCTGATGCCGTGCGCCGGCAAGCGCTGGCGCTGCAAGGCCGGCGACCGAGGCTGCCACGATGAGCGCCGCAAGGCGCGATTTGCCCGAATTCGAACGCATGGCGTCCTCCGTGTCTTGAGGGAAAGCCTCCTCGAATCAGAAATTAACGGTTTCTTAACCTTTGTTAAGAGGCCGGCGCGTTTGGCGGCGATGTCTCGGTAAACATGGTTAATATCCGTTAATATCCGACTGGATGGAAAACCCGGTGGCCATCATTCGGCCATGCTTGGCCGCACCATCGCAGTGGCGTCCGCCTTGGCGTCGGGACGATATTGATCTGGACAAAGCATCGTGGCCGCTTGCCGCGCGGGAGGACAGCATATGGCGCTACGCCGGCCGATTTGGGTGTCCGTTTTCCCGTTGCTCGGTGTCGTCGCTGCCTGTGTGCCGCAAGACAGCGCGCCGAAGACAGCCAATACCGTCGTCGTCTCACCTGCGCCGGCCCAGCAGTCCGTCGCAGCCGCGGTGCCTCCGGCAGCTGCAACCAAGATCATCACCGACCTTACCGCGCCGCGACCAGGCATAGGCACGGCCACCTATAGATGCGGCAACAACGGTATGATTTCCATCCAAAATCTAGGCACGTCGTTGCGTGTGGTCGGGTCCGACGGCGCGACCGAGGAGTTTGCGGCGTCGCCTGCCAACCAGAGCAGCCGCTACCAGGCGGCCACGCATGACGCAATCGTGATCGACGGGCGCGAGGCGCTGGTGATGAAGAAGGGATCGACGCCGCAGACCTGCAAACGCTGACGCCAGTCTCACCACCGCTGGGCTCTGGGGCCAGATATGTTGCACTGCAGCGATATCGAGCCGGCTTCAGGCCTTCCCGGCCTAATCGATTGAAGCCAAAGCCCGCCTTTTAGTCAGACTAAATTACGTTTTCGAAACGGTTTTCTGGCTTTGACGCGGTGCAAAAAGAGCATTAGAAACCGGCTGTCCGAAGTCGCAACCGGAAGCGGCAATGCCGCATTTCCACCTGAGGCTCCAGAGAGACGCCGAACTGGGGGAGCCATGAGCAAATCACCAGCCACCCGCGAATTTGCCAGACGTGAACGGCCGATTTCGCCGCACCTCACCGTGTACCGGCCGCCGATCACCATGACGATGTCGATCATTCACCGCATCACCGGCGGCGCGCTGTATTTCGGCACGCTGCTGGTCGCCCTGTGGCTGATGGCGGCGGCAAGCTCGCAGGCGACCTTCGATTGGGCCAATTGGGCCTTCGGCACCTGGCTCGGCCGGATCATCCTGTTCGGCTACACCTGGGCGCTGATGCATCATATGCTGGGCGGCGTACGGCACCTCATCTGGGACACCGGCGCGGGCCTGGAAAAGCATACCGCCTCGAAGATCGCCTGGGCGACGCTGGCCGGCTCGATCCTGCTCACGCTGCTGATCTGGATCGCCGGCACCATGGCGCGGGGAGCTTGATCATGAGCGGCAAAAACACCGACATGCGCACGCCGCTGGCGAGGGTCCGCGGCCTTGGCTCCGCCCGCGAGGGCACCGGGCATTTCTGGCGCCAGCGCCTGACCGCGATCGCCAACATCCCGCTGATCCTGTTCTTCGTCGGTTTCCTGATCGCGCTCAACGGCGCCGACCACGAGCATGTGCGGGCAGCCCTTGCCAACCCGTTCGTGGCGCTGGTGATGGCCCTGGTGCTCATCTCCGGTCTCACCCATATGCGGATCGGCATGCAGGTGATCATCGAGGATTACGTGCATGGCGAAGGCATGAAGCTGGCGCTGATCGCGCTTAATACATTTTTCACCATAGCGGTCGGCGTCGCCTCGATCTTCGCCCTGCTCAAGCTGGCATTCGGAGGCTGAGTTGGCCAAGGACGCGAAACAAGCCAACACGGCAGGCTATACCTTTGTCGACCACAAGTTCGACGTGGTGGTCGTTGGCGCCGGCGGCGCCGGCCTGCGCGCCACGCTCGGCATGGCCGAACAGGGGCTGCGCACCGCCTGCATCAGCAAGGTGTTCCCGACCCGCTCGCACACGGTGGCGGCGCAAGGCGGCATTGCCGCCTCGCTGTCCAACATGGGTCCCGATTCCTGGCAATGGCACATGTACGACACCGTCAAGGGCTCGGACTGGCTGGGCGATGTCGACGCCATGGAATATCTGGTGCGCGAGGCGCCGGCCGCGGTCTACGAGCTCGAACATTACGGCGTGCCGTTTTCGCGCACCGAAGAGGGCAAGATCTACCAGCGGCCGTTCGGCGGCCACATGATGAACTATGGCGAAGGTCCCCCCGTGCAGCGCACCTGTGCCGCCGCCGACCGCACCGGGCATGCCATCCTGCATACGCTTTACGGCCAGTCGCTGAAGAACAATGCGCAGTTCTTCATCGAGTATTTCGCGCTCGACCTGATCATGGAGCCGGACGGCACCTGCACCGGTGTCGTCGCCTGGAACCTGGATGACGGCACCATCCACCGCTTCTCGGCCAAGATGGTGGTGCTGGCGACCGGCGGCTATGGCCGCGCCTATTTCTCGGCCACCTCGGCGCACACCTGCACCGGCGACGGCGGCGGCATGGCCGCGCGTGCCGGCTTTCCGCTGCAGGACATGGAGTTCGTGCAATTCCACCCGACCGGCATCTATGGCGCCGGCTGCCTGATCACCGAGGGTGCGCGCGGCGAGGGCGGCTATCTCGTCAATTCCGAGGGCGAGCGCTTCATGGAGCGCTATGCGCCGTCAGCCAAGGACCTTGCCTCGCGCGACGTCGTCTCGCGCTGCATGACGCTGGAGATCCGCGAAGGCCGCGGCGTCGGCAAGAACAAGGACCACATCTTCCTGCATCTCGACCATCTCGATCCCGCCGTCCTGCATGAGCGGCTGCCGGGCATTTCGGAATCGGCCAAGATCTTTGCCGGTGTCGACCTGACCAAGGAGCCGATCCCGGTGCTGCCCACGGTCCACTACAATATGGGCGGCGTGCCGACCAATTACTGGGGCGAGGTGCTCAATCCGACGGCGCTCAATCCAGACCAGGTGTCGCCCGGATTGATGGCTGTCGGCGAAGCCGGCTGCGCCTCCGTGCACGGCGCCAACAGGCTCGGTTCGAATTCGTTGATCGATCTTGTGGTGTTCGGCCGCGCGGCGGCGATCCGCGCCGGCCAGGTCATCGACCGCAAGTCGGCGATCCCTTCGCCCAACGAAGCCTCGGTCGAAAAGATCATGGACCGCTTCGACCGGCTGCGCCACGCCAACGGCTCGACGCCGACGGCGGTGCTGCGTGAAAAGATGCAGAAGGCGATGCAGGAAGACGCGGCCGTATTCCGCACGCAGGAGTCGCTCGAAAATGGCTGTAAGCGCATTTCGCAGATCTGGGGCGAGTTGAAGGACATCAAAGTGTCCGACCGCTCGATGATCTGGAACTCCGATCTGGTCGAAACGCTGGAGCTCGAAAACCTGATGGCCAATGCCATCACCACGGTCTACAGCGCCGAGGCGCGCAAGGAGAGCCGTGGCGCGCACGCACGCGAGGACTTTTCGGCGCGCGACGACGCGGTCTGGCGCAAGCATACGCTGGCCAGGCTGAGCGAAGACGGCAAGGTGGCCCTCTCCTACCGGCCGGTGCACACCGAGCCGCAGCTGGCTGAAAAGGACGGCGGCATCAGCCTCGCCAAGATCGCGCCCAAGGCCAGAGTGTATTGAGGATCGAACATGGTTGAACTCACGCTCCCCAAGAATTCGCAGATCAAGCCGGGCAAGACCTGGCCGAAGCCGGAGGGCGCCACCAATCTGCGGGAATACCGCATCTATCGCTGGTCGCCGGACGACGACGAGAACCCGCGCATCGACACCTATTTCGTCGACATGGACGATTGCGGGCCGATGGTGCTCGACGCGCTGCTGTGGATCAAGAACAAGATCGACCCGACGCTGACCTTGCGGCGTTCCTGCCGCGAAGGCATTTGCGGCTCCTGCGCCATGAACATCGACGGTTCCAACACGCTCGCCTGCACCAAGGGCTGCGACGACATTTCGGGCGCGGTAAAAGTCTACCCGCTGCCGCATATGCAGGTGGTCAAGGATCTGGTGCCCGACCTCACCAATTTCTACGCCCAGCACGCGTCGATCCAGCCCTGGCTGAAGACGGTGTCGCCGGAGCCGGCCAAGGAGTGGCTGCAGAGCCATGAGGACCGCGAGAAGCTCGACGGGCTCTATGAATGCATATTGTGCGCCTGCTGCTCGACCTCGTGCCCGAGCTATTGGTGGAACGGCGACCGCTATCTCGGCCCGGCAACGCTTCTGCAGGCCTATCGCTGGCTGATCGATAGCCGCGACGAGGCCACCGGCGAGCGGCTCGACAATCTCGAAGACCCGTTCCGGCTCTATCGCTGCCACACCATCATGAACTGCGCGCAGACCTGCCCCAAAGGCCTCAACCCGGCCAAGGCGATCGCGGAGATCAAGAAGATGATGGTGGAGAGAAGGGTTTAGGCGGTTGGTTGGTTGCCGGCGAGAGTAATCCAATGAGCGATGACCTTCCCATCCTTTCCCCTGTGGAAGCTCGCATTCTTGGCTGCCTGATCGAGAAGAAGGAGCTGACGCCGGATGTCTATCCGCTGACGCTCAACGCGGCACTGGCTGCCGCCAACCAGAAGACGGCGCGCGAGCCGGTGATGGCGCTGGAGCAGAGCGAGGTGCACCGGGGGCTGAAGCTGCTCGAACAAAAGGGGCTGGTGCGGCAGATGTTCGGTTCGCGTGTCGAGCGCTACGAGCACCAGATGGCGCAGCGCTTCTCGCTGACCACACCGCAGACCGCCTTGATCGGCTTGCTGTTGCTGCGCGGGCCGCAGACGGCCCATGAATTGTCGGCGCGCACCGAGCGCATGGCACGGTTTTCGTCGATCGAAGATCTGCGCGCCGAGCTCGACATGCTGATCGGCCGCCGACCGCCACTCATCCAGGAAATCCCACGCGGACCGGGCCAGCGCGAGGAGCGTTACGTCCATCTGCTGAGCGGGACTCCGCAGATCGCCCCCATCGCCATGCAGGCTGCGTCGGCTGCTTCATCTGCCTCCGGCCTCGAGGAGCGCGTCAGCGCCCTTGAGGAGGAGATTGCAATGTTACGCGCCCGCATCGACGCGCTGACCGGCGAGCGCTAGGCTCACCTCCTCGAGTAAACGCCGCTCGCTTCGCCGTCGGGGTCGATCAGCCGCAACTGGTTGCCGTCCAGTTGCCAACGCAAGGAGACCGGCTTCAGGTCACCGGGCTTGAATTTCCAGAGGCCCGTGAGGTCGGGCCGGCAACCATTGACGGATTTGTAGGTTCCTGCCGTCGGCGTGAAAACCAGGGTCGAACCGCGCACGGAGGCCTTACCGGTTTTCAGGGTCAGCGACCGGACCTGACCGCAGCCGTCGACCAGAGACGATTGGAACAGCGCGTAATAGGTGCGCCCGTCAGCCCCGAAGGTAAAGGTGACGCTGCCGCCGCTGCCTGGATCGCAGTTGCTGAATGTGTCGCAATAATTGCCGCTGGCAACTGCAAAACCCCACTTGCCGACAAGCGCTGCCGGCATCGCACCGAGGCGCGAGCGTGTCGTCGGTCCCTTGCCCTGGCCGTAAGCGCCGCCGGCGCTGAAGGCCAGCCAGCCGGCAAGCCCGACAAGTGCCGCCCGGCAGGCGTGGTGTGACGAGGCCCTCAACATCCTTTGCTCGCAACAAGCTGCCGGAGATAGACAAGCCGCGTGCCGATGACATTGTTGACGATCGCCGTCTTGCCGGCCGGCGCCATGCCGCCGTATTTCTTGACCGACGGCCCATGATTCTTCGCCTCTTCGTAACCTGCCATCAATTGCCGCAGATCCGCACAGGACATCGAGGCGTACTTCGCCTGCTCCTGCGGGCTGATGACGCTCGATTGCGCCATGCCGGCGGAGTTGGCCGCTGCCATGCCGGCCATGCCGACGACCGCAGAAACCGGGTTGATGCCGACGCAGCCCGATAGGCCGAGGCACAGGACCGGTGCCGCCAGGACTGTATGCCGGACGCTCATGGCCGGCGCTCCCCACACGGCCGCTTCGGATCGCGATGGTCGGCGACGGTTCCGCCGAGAGCGATGGACAACAGATAGACGCGTGGATTGAAGCCTGCCGAGGCGAGCCCCGACAGTGTCCTGAACAATTGCAAATGATACATCGAACCCCCTTGTGGCTGTTTGCGATGCGCTTCCTGATCGGAAACGCGCTGCAAACTAGGTCCGGCAAAAGCGGGCAGCTTGGACGCAGCGGCCCTAAAAACGGCCCAAACGGCCCTGTATTGACGTTTTCGGAGGCGCGGCGCATATCACGCCGCTTCTAATTGACCTGAGGCATGGGGGATGCCGGTGACGGCGACGATGGGGCCAACCGCCTCGTTCCGACTGATGACGGACGCGCTTCCGGAGCGGGATCGCGTCGAGGTCATGCGCGAGGTCTATGGCCGCACGGTGCTCAAGGTCGATCTCGATCCACTCGGCCCGACGCATGTCGATATGCAGGTGCGCGCGTTGCCTGGCCTCGGCATCGCCACGGGCACGTGTTCGGAATTCCGCGTCCATCATTCGACGTCGCTGATCGACAGCGACGATCTCGTCCTCCTGGTCGCCCTCGATGGCGCAAGCGTGATGAAGCATCGCGGCCGCGAGGAGCCGGTCGGCAACGGCCAGGCGCTGATGATGAGCGGCGAGGAGGTCGGCCTCAATGTCATCCAGCCAGGCGGTCTTCGCTTCGTCAATATGAGCTTCTCGCTCAAGGCACTGTCACCGCTGATCGGCGACCCGGCCCTGGCGCTGATGCAGCCGCTGCCAACCTCCGGCGGGGCGATGCGGCTGCTGCTCGACTATGTCAGGTCGATCCAGGATGCCGGCGACGTGCTGACCCCGGAGGCCTGGCATCTGGCGACGACGCATATTTTCGATCTCGTCGCTCTGGCCATGGGTGCCACCCGAGACGCGGCAGAAATCGCCCGGGGCCGAGGCGTGCGCGTGGCGCGGCTGCGTGCCATCAAGGCCGAAATAACAGCCCATGGCGGCGACCTGTCGGCCGAAGACATCGCCCGCCGTCACCGCCTTTCGGCCCCTACATCAGAAAACTGTTCGAGAGCGAAGGCACGTCGCTGTCGGATTTCATGCTGTGCCAGCGCCTGTTGCGCGCGCATCGGATGCTCAGCAATCCTCGTCATGCCGGACGCAGCATCACGGCGATCGCCTTCGAGGCAGGCTTCAACGACCTCTCCTATTTCAACCGGGCGTTCCGGCGGCGCTACGGCGCGACGCCATCGGATGTGCGGGCGGCCGCGTTGAAGGGCTGACCGCAAACGAAAACGCCAGCCCAAGGGCCAGCGGTTTCTGGATGAATTTGCCGTTCGGGCCTTCAGCCGAGCTTGGCGTCGAGCGATACGTTTATGGCGCCGAGCGCCTTGGAGACCGGGCAGCCGGCCTTGGCCTTTTCGGCCAATTCCTTGAACTTCGCCGCGTCGATGCCCGGGACCTTGCCGACCACTGTGAGGGCGCTGCCGGTGATCCCGGTGCCGGGAACCAGCGTCACCACGGCCTTGGCGTCGAGTTCGGTGGCGGGGGTGCCGTTCTCGGCCAGGAAATGCGAAAACTGCATGGCAAAGCAGCCGGCGTGCGCCGCCGCGATCAGCTCTTCAGGGTTGGTGCCGGATTTGCCGCTCTCGTCCTCGAAGCGGGCTTTGAACGAATAGGGCGTGCCCTTCAGGGTTCCGCTCTGGGTGTCGAGCGTGCCCGTGCCCTCTTTCAGATTGCCTTTCCAGACGGCGTTTGCGGTGCGGTCCATGAATTCCTCCTTATTACAGCGGTGGCGCCGGCCAGGCGGCGTTCCTCCCAACTATAGCGCGGGCGCGAGGGAAGGCCACCGCGCTGTTTGCGCGCGCATGCAGCACCGGCGAGCCGCACCGAATCTTTTTTGAAAAAATGTGCGTGCAAAAATGTCGACTTGCATCGGCCCCGACCGTCCTGCGGGCGGCCACGGATTCTCGTGGCGGATGGAGGTTCGCATGAACAATCTGTTTTCTGCCCATTGGACAAGCACCTGCCGAACGGCCGATCCAGGGAAAAGCGACCCGCTGCATGTGCCGCCCTCCGGCTTCGGCCGGCTGCTTGCGGCAGTTGCAATCATCGGCATTGCGGTCAGCCTTCTCGACCATGTCGCTGCCGGCAAGAACTCAACCGATACCGTGATCGCCTATGGTTCGTCACAGCAAGGGAGCTGGAAATGAAATATGTCTGTCTGGTCTATGGCGAGGAAAACGACCTCCATGCCATGACGCCGGAGCGTCTGGCCAAGCTCGATGCCGATTCGATGGCTCATGACCGGTCATTGGATCAGCGTGGGGTGCTGATCGTCGCGCAGGCGCTGCAATCGGTGAAGACGTCGAAGACGGTGCGGCAACGCCAGGGCAAGCGGCTGATCACCGACGGCCCGTTCGCCGAAACCAAGGAGCAGTTGCTTGGCTTCGTCATGATCGAGGCCGACAATCTCGACCAGGCGCTGGAGATCGCCGGCGAGATCCCGCTGGCCGAAATCGGCACCATCGAGGTGCGGGCGATCTACAATGTGCCGGGGTCATAGCCCCCGCCATGTGCTACAGCCACGCGGAAACCAAGGCGTTCGATTGAACGATCGTCCCGGTTCATTTGATGCGCAACTTTTGCGTGTTGAAGCGAGTTCTCCTATCGTCGCCGGGGTTCTTGGGGATTTCGACATGCCTTTCCTGATTGCTATCCTTGGCGTGATGGGCGCGGCGGCGTTCTGGTGGTACCGGATGAAGGCGATGAACGACGCGGCTCGCGAGGTTGCGGACGTTGTCGGGCGCGTGCAGGGCAACATCCGTCGCAAGAAGCTGCGCAAGCAGGCGGCTCTGTCGCCTCTGACGGCGATCGATGATCCGGTCGTAGCGGCGGCTACGCTGATCACATCAATCGTCTCCGAGGATGGGCCCATCCTGCCGCAGCGCGAGGCTGTCATCCGCGCGGTGATTTCCGAGATCGCCGACAAGAAGAAGACCGACGAGGCGGTGATCTACGCCAAATGGGCGGCGGCGCAGGTCGACGACACCACCGTCGTCATCGACAAGCTGGCGCCGTTCCTGCGCGAACGCCTCGATGTCGCCGAGCGAAACGATCTGCTGCAGATGGTCAACCGCGCCGCCCAGGGCGGGGAAAAACGCCTCGAAATATCCGACCAGAGGATATTGCGGCTGCGGCAGAAGCTGGGTTTCGAGGTCAACTGAGCGATAGCGCTCAGATCGCCTCGCCCTTCAACAATCGCGGCGTGCTGGCGGACAACCCCGACGCCTGCCGGATAAAAAAGTCCTTCAGGCGCGGCATGCGTTCGACAAGGCCGAGGCCGATGTCGCGGACGGTTCGCAGCGGGCCGATATCGTTGGAAAACAGCCGATTCAGCGCGTCCGTGGTGATGCCCATCTGCACCGTGTCGAAGCGGCGCCACTGCTGGTAGCGTTCGAGGACGTCGAGCGCGCCGATGTCCTGGCCGAGCCGGTCGGCCTCGACGATCACCTCGGCAAGGGCCGCGACATCCTTGAAGCCGAGATTGAGGCCCTGGCCGGCGATCGGGTGGATGCCGTGGGCGGCATCGCCGGCGAGTGCGATGCGGGGCGCGACGAAGGCACGCGCAATGGTCAAGCCGAGCGGCCAGGCGCGCGGCGCATCAGTAACGCGGATCTCGCCAAGCTTCAGGCCAAAACGCTGCTCGAGTTCGTGTTCGAACAGGAGATCGTCACCGGCCACCAGCTTCTCGGCATCGGGCGTACGCTCGACCCAGACGATCGACGAGCGGTTGGTGCCGTCCTCACCGGGTTTGAGCGGCAATGTGGCGAAAGGCCCGGCCGGCAGGAAATGCTCTTCGGCGCGACCATTGTGCGGGCGTTCATGCGCTACCGTGCAGACGATGCCGGACTGGCCATATTCCCACTTCACCGTCTTGATGCCGGCCATGTCGCGCAGCTTCGAGTTGACGCCGTCGGCGGCGACCAGCAGCCGCGCCTTCAGCGCCGCGCCGTCGGCGAGATGCACGGTGATGCCACTGCCGTTGGTCTCGAAGCCCTGCACCGCGACGCCTTCGATGATATCGATGCCGAGCCTTTCGGCGCTGGCCCGCAAGGCGCCGTTCAGCACCTTGTTGGCGACCATATGCGCAAAGGGCTCGCCCGGCGCCACTTCGCCGCCGAAGGTCAGGAAGACCGGACGCACCGGATCGGCGGTGCGCGAATCGGTGATGATCATCTCGGTGATCGCCTGCGCCTGGGGTGCGATCTCGGCCCACACGCCGAGCTGGTCGAGCATGCGGCAGGCGGCGGCGGCAATGGCCGAGGCGCGGCCATCCCTTTGCCAGGCGCCAGCAGGTGCCGCATCGACGAGAGCGATGGCGAGGCCCGGTCGCGCCTGTTTCAGCGATACGGCGGCGGCCAGGCCGACATAGCCGGCGCCGGCGACCAGGACATCGAGCCCGGATCTGTTTTTCGTGTCCGCCTTGCGTTCCATCATCTTCGCTCCTGCGCGCCGGCCGGGTCTTGCGCCCTTGACTGCCTGTCCGTCCTGTCGGAAACCGCCATAACACTTCTGCGGCGAGGGCGCGAAATATGACGGCAGCCATGGACGAGCTTCTCGGCATTCTCGACCTCGAGAAGCTAGAACACAATCTGTATCGTGGTCGCAGCCCGCTGCTCGACTGGCAGCGCGTGTTCGGCGGCCAGACCATCGCCCAGGCGCTGGTGGCGGCGCAGCGGACAGTGGATCCCGATCGGTACGTGCATTCGCTGCACGGCTATTTCATGCGGCCCGGCGACACCAAGGTGCCGATCGTCTACGAGGTCGACCGTATTCGCGACGGCGGCTCCTTCACCACGCGGCGCGTGGTGGCGGTCCAGCACGGCCAGGCGATCTTTTCGCTCGAAGCCTCGTTCCAGCAGGATGAGGTCGGCCTGGAGCACCAGGTGCCGATGCCGCAGGACGTTCCGGGGCCGGACACATTGCTGTCGCAACGCGAATTGCTGGGCAAATTCGGCGAGGCGGTGCCCGATGGGATCAAACGCTACTGGGAACGCGACCGGCCGATCGAGATGAAGCCGGTGATGCTGAAGCATTACACCAGCCGCGAAAAGCTGGAGCCAAAGCAGAACATCTGGATCCGCACCACCGGTCCGGTGCCGGCGGACCGCGCCATCCAGGCAGCGGTGCTCGCCTATCTCTCCGACATGACGCTGCTCGACACATCGACCTTCGCGCATGGCCGCGCCATTTTCGATCGCGATATCCAGGCGGCGAGCCTCGACCACGCCATGTGGTTCCATCGCAGCCATGCGCTCGACGACTGGATGCTCTACACGCAGGACAGCCCCTCCACGCAGGGCTCGCGCGGCTTTACACGCGGCTCGCTGTTTGCCCGCGACGGTACGCTGATTGCCTCGGTTGCGCAGGAAGGGCTGATCCGGCTCAAGCGATCGCCTGCAGAGTAGGCATTTTTCAAAATTTGCCTAATTTTTAAGCAGACGTATCGCCGCAGCTGTGGGCAGGTTGCGTCGGTGCACCCCCTAATCTCTTTGTTTACAGTGGGTTAACACCCTGCTTCGGCACTTGGCACGGAGCTTGAATCCTTGTGGGCACTCTCCGGCTCTTTGGGATCGGTGAAGGTGTGCAAACGCGGGGGACCGCAACAGCAAAGGGTGAAACCTTATGAAAATCGTGATGGCAATCATCAAGCCGTTCAAGCTCGACGAGGTACGCGAAGCGCTCACCGCCGTCGGCATCCAGGGCCTGACCGTCACCGAAGTCAAAGGCTACGGGCGTCAGAAAGGGCATACGGAGATCTATCGCGGGGCGGAATACGCGGTCAGCTTCCTGCCGAAGATCAAGATCGAAGTCGCGGTCAGTGCCGACATGGTCGACAAGGCCGTCGAAGCCATCACCGCAGCCGCCAAGACCGGCCAGATCGGCGACGGCAAGATCTTCGTTTTCGGCATCGATCAGGCGGTGCGCATCCGCACCGGCGAAACAGACACCGACGCGCTCTGAGCGGCGATCACGTATTCCAATGGAGAGTTCAATGAATATTCCTTCCACCTTGAAGACGACGGGACGAGCTGCCCTTTTGGGTTCGCTTACTCTCGCAGCATTGGGCACGGTCGCCGCCTTCGCACAGGAAGCGGCACCGGCCGCAGCCGCGGCCGCGCCGGCTGCTGCCCCGACCCCGGTGCTCGACACCGGCAACACCGCCTGGATGCTGACCTCGACGGCGCTGGTGCTGATGATGACCATTCCGGGCCTTGCGCTGTTCTACGGCGGCATGGTGCGCAAGAAGAACGTGCTCGCCACCGTCATGCAGAGCTTCGCCATCACCTGCCTGGTGACGGTGCTGTGGTTCATGTTCGGCTATTCGCTGGCCTTCTCGGACGGCGGCGGCGTGAACAGCTATATCGGCGGCACCTCGAAGTTCTTCCATCACGGCATCACCACGGCCTCGCTGTGGCTGCCGGGCGTCGCCAACATTCCTGAATTCGTGTTCTCGATGTTCCAGATGACGTTCGCCATCATCACGCCGGCGCTCATTGCCGGCGCCTTCGCCGAACGCATGAAGTTCTCGGCGCTGCTGATCTTCATGGCGTTGTGGCTGCTGGTCGTCTACGTGCCGATCGCGCATTGGGTCTGGGGTGGCGGCTTCCTCGGATCGGCGGGCGTGCTCGACTTTGCCGGCGGTACGGTCGTTCACATCAACGCCGGTGTCGCCGGTCTGGTCTGTGCGCTGGTTCTCGGCAAGCGCGAAGGCTATGGCACCACCAACATGGCGCCGCATAACCTGGTCTATTCGGTGATCGGCGCTTCGCTGCTGTGGGTTGGCTGGTTCGGCTTCAACGCCGGTTCGGAACTGGCAGCCGACGGTCTTGCCGGCGCTGCCATGCTCAACACCCAGGTTGCCACCGCGGCGGCGGCACTGGCCTGGATGTTCGCCGAATGGATCGTCGCCAAGAAGCCTTCCGTGCTCGGCATCATCTCGGGTGCGGTTGCCGGCCTGGTCGCGGTGACGCCGGCTTCCGGCTTCGTCAACCCGACCGGTGCCTTCATCGTCGGCATCGTCGCAGGCGTCGTCTGCTACCTCTCGGCGGTCAAGGTCAAGCACATGTTCGGCTATGACGACTCGCTCGACGCCTTCGGCGTGCATGGCGTCGGCGGTGTGGTCGGCGCTCTGCTCACCGGCGTGCTCGCCGACCCGGCGATCAACAGCCTCGGCGCAGGTGCTTCGCTCGGCAAGCAGATCTACGGCGTTGCCGTCACCATCGTGTGGACCGGCATTGCCACCTTCGTGCTCCTCTACATCGTCAAGGTGCTTGTCGGCCTGCGCCCGACGACCCAGGAAGAGGTCGAAGGCCTCGACATCTCCCAGCATGGCGAAGTGGTGCCGTAAGGCCAGCTTAGCCAAGGGGCCGGCGGAACCCTCCTCCCGCCGGCCCCATATCTCCACGCAATTCCGAATGGAAAGCGCTGCACAGTTCTCCTGGAATTGCTTTGAAAGATCCCGTCGTGACGCTCCCGAAAGGAGTTCACGCATTGAGGCCCGGATCGCATCCGGGCCTCTTTTTTTGGCAAGCCATTCCGGCAATGCCCGGCTTCACGCAATCACGTTCGCGTGATCATGTTTTTTGAGGAAACAACGACCGCTCTGGTTCCGAACCGTGGGGACGATCGTCGTTCTGACGCTCGTGCCAAACAATAGGGAAGGAAACCATCTCATGAACCTCAAGAACATCTGTCTCGGAGCGCTTGCTCTTTCCATGATCGGCGGCGTGGCGCTTGCCGGTGCTCTGGACGAGCCCGACAACATGGCGCCGTTCTTCACGGATTCCGGCATGAAAACCATGAAGCCGATGGCGGACTTCAAGACAGCTTTCATGGCCATGCCGATGGAAAAGCAGGAAGCGATGAAGAAGGAATGCCAGGATGCGGCGATGAGCAAGCCGCATGCGGAATTCTGCGCCAATGTGCAGGCGCTCGGCGGCGCCAACTGATTTGCCGCGATCGGGCCGAGACCCGATCTCTGTTCAGACGACCAATGGCGGGCCGGCAGCCCGCCATTGTTTCATTCGATGGAGCTCCATCGGTTCGTCGTCCATCATTGCATCATACGGCTCAACCGGCGGTAATGAGGTTTGAGCGTCTCAACCTCTTATAGTTAATGCGCCCTTAACCTTCCCACCGATAGTCTGAGACCCGAATCTGCCGGAGTGCGCCACGCACCCGGCGAGTCCACGACAGACGGGGAAGAGCATGCGTTCAGGGGCTTCAGCACCGCTCGCGCTGGCCGATACGGGGCACGGCATCCAGGCGTTCGCGCGGCGTCAGGTCGGGCGGCTGGTTGGCGTCGGCCTGTTCGCGCTGGCCGCCTTTGGCGTTGCCAGCCTTGCCACCTGGAATGTCGCCGATCCGAGTTTTTCCCACGCGACGAACAACACCGTCACCAACGCCATGGGCTATGCGGGTGCCGTGTTCTCCGACCTCGCCATGCAGTTCTTCGGCCTCGCCGCCGTCGCCGCCCTGGTTCCGACGGTCATCTGGGGCTTCCTGCTGTTTTCCGCGCGCGGCGTCGACAGGCTGCCCAAACGCGGGTTGTCCTGGTTCGGCTTCGCGCTGCTGGCCGCGGCGATGGCCGGCTGCGTGGTGCCGCCCAAGACCTGGCCGCTGCCCACCGGCCTCGGCGGCGTGTTCGGCGACATGGTGCTGAAGATCCCCGGTGTCGTCATCGGCGGCTATCCGACCGGGCTGATCGCCAGCATCATCGCCATCCTGCTTTCGGCGCCCGCACTGTGGCTCTTCGCCCATGGCTCGGCGCTGATCGGACGCAAGAACGGCTTTGCCGTGATGGAGGACGAGCCCGCCGTCGATCCGCGCGAGGACGACCTTTTGTTCGACAATGACGAGGACGAAGGCGACGAGGGCATCCTGGCGCTCGGCGCCATCACCCATTGGTGGCTGTCGCTGCGCGCGTGGATGCACCGCCGCGCCGTGCGCCGCAGGCAGGAGCGGGACGAGTACGAGTACGAGCCGGAGATGGAGCAGCGCTCCACCGCCTGGCGCCGCGCGGCCGAACGGGTCGAATCGGCCGAGTTCGCCGAGCAGCGGATGAGCCAGGATGGCCGCGCCCGCGTCGAGCCGGAATTCTTCGCCGCCATGGTCAATGACCGCAGCGCCTCGCTCGACCCCGACGATGCCGATATCTTCGACGACCGCTTCGACAATGCGGGCGAGGATGCCGATTTCGACGATGAGCCTGTCGTGCAACGCCGAGGCGCGCCGACCGCCAAGGTACAGCCGTTCCGTTCCGATGCCGCCACGCGCGTCGAGGCGCCGGCGGCGCGCCCCGTGCCCGGCGCCCGTGTGCAGCGCGAGGCGCAGACATCGCTGATCGGCTCTGAAAAATTCGAAATGCCGTCGCTGCATTTCCTCTCCGAGCCGAAGAACGTGGTGCGCGACGCCAGCCTGTCCAAGGACGCGCTGGAACAGAACGCGCGCCTGCTCGAAGGCGTGCTGGAGGATTTCGGCGTCAAGGGCGAGATCATCGCCGTCCGTCCGGGTCCGGTCGTCACGCTCTATGAGCTCGAACCGGCGCCCGGCATCAAATCGTCGCGCGTCATCGGCCTGTCCGACGACATCGCCCGCTCGATGAGCGCCATCGCCTGCCGCGTCGCGGTGGTGCCCGGCCGCAACGCCATCGGCATCGAACTGCCGAACGCCAAGCGCGAAACCGTCTATCTCAGGGAGATCCTGGCCAGCCGCGACTTCGAGACGACGAAGGCCAAGCTGGCACTGGCGCTGGGCAAGACCATCAATGGCGAGGCGGTCATCGTCGACATCGCCAAGATGCCGCACGTGCTGGTCGCCGGCACCACCGGCTCGGGCAAGTCGGTCGCCATCAACACCATGATCCTGTCGCTGCTCTACCGGCTGACGCCGCAGGATTGCCGGCTGATCATGATCGATCCGAAGATGCTGGAACTCTCGGTCTATGACGGCATCCCGCATCTGCTGACGCCCGTCGTCACCGATCCGAAGAAGGCCGTGGTGGCGCTGAAATGGACCGTGCGCGAGATGGAGGACCGCTACCGCAAGATGTCCAAGGTCGGCGTGCGCAACATCGACGGCTTCAACGCCCGCGTCAGCCAGGCGGACAAGAAGGGTGAGAAGATCTCGCGCACCGTTCAGACCGGCTTCGACCGCCAGACCGGCGAGGCGATCTACGAGACCGAGAACCTCGATCTCGAGCCGATGCCCTATATCGTCGTCATCATCGACGAGATGGCCGACCTGATGATGGTCGCCGGCAAGGACATCGAAGGTGCCGTGCAGCGCCTGGCGCAGATGGCGCGCGCCGCCGGCATCCATGTCATCATGGCAACGCAGCGGCCGTCGGTCGACGTCATCACCGGCACCATCAAGGCCAATTTCCCGACCCGCATCTCCTTCCAGGTGACGTCGAAGATCGACAGCCGCACCATTCTGGGCGAGCAGGGCGCCGAGCAGCTGCTCGGCATGGGCGACATGCTCTACATGGCCGGCGGCGGCCGTATCCAGCGCGTGCACGGCCCGTTCGTCGCCGATGAAGAGGTCGAGAAGATCGTCGCGCATCTGAAGCTGCAGGGCGTGCCGGAGTATCTCGACGCCATCACCGAGGATGATGGCGAGGATGACGACGAGCCGTCAGGCAAGGGTGGAGCGAGCGGCGGTGGCGGCAACAGCAATTTCGAGGATTCCGACGATCCTTACGATCAGGCGGTCTCCGTGGTGCTGCGCGATGGCAAGGCCTCGACCAGCTATATCCAGCGCCGGCTGGGCATCGGCTATAACCGCGCTGCCTCGATCATCGAGAAGATGGAGAAGGAAGGTATCGTCGGCCCGGCCAACCATGCCGGCAAGCGCGAGATCCTGGTGCCGACCGAAGAGGACAAGTTCTGACCAGAAAGCCTGACCCTTGCGACATCCCGGTCCGGCAACCTTGAACCTTTCAAGGCGTTGAAGCGACGGAGGGACGCCCGACCCGCCAAATTTCAGCCCAACTGGGGGTCCAAGCACAGAACAACTCAGGAATCAGACGAGAGTGACCGACATGAAAAACGATCTTTCAGAGCTCAGCACATTTGCTCCCTCCCGGCGTCAGTTGCTGGGCCTCGGCCTGGCGTTTGCAGGGGCGGCAGCCTTCAACGCGGTGCCCGGCTTCCAGCTGCTGGCCTCGGCGCAGGCGGCTGTGCCGGCCGCTGCGCAGAAGATCGCCGACCACTTTTCCTCGGTCAAATCGATGAGCGGCGAATTCGTGCAGTTCGGCCCCAAGGGCGAGCAGACCGGCGGCAAGTTCTTCCTCGAACGGCCAGGCAAGATCCGCTTCAACTACGATGGCTCTTCGAACTTCCGGGTGATTTCAGACGGCCAGTCGGTGGTCATCCTGAACAAGAGGCTCAACACGTCCGATCTCTATCCGCTGTCGAAGACACCCTTGAAGCTGCTGCTCGACAACAGGATCGACCTCTCCGGCGACCGCGTCAAAAGCGTCAAGCAGGAGGACGACCTCACAACCATCCAGCTCGCCGACAAATCGGTGTTCGGCAATTCGAAGATCACCATGATGTTCGATCCGAAAACCTTCGACTTGCGGCAGTGGACGATCACCGACGCGCAGGGCAAGGATACGACGGTGATGATCTTCAACACCAAGGAAGGCGTCAGCTTCGCGCCGGATACTTTCGCCATCGACTACACGGCGAACCGCGAGCTCAACACCAACAAGGCGCGCTAGCTTCAAACGCTCCAATAGCTGTGGAAAGCACCGGGCCGCGCCTCGTCGAGCGTTGCCCGGCTTGTCTTTGCGGCTTGCGGCTGGCAATTTCCCGGACCGACTCCGTCAAAAGGCGTCTTCCCCGCCGGGACCCATCGGTTCTGGCCGGTTGCACGCTGTCCTGGATTGCCAAATGCCCTTCTCCATCGCCACCTGGAACATCAACTCCGTTCGCCTTCGCATGCCGATCGTCGAGCGCCTGCTCGTCGAGCATGCGCCCGACGTGCTGTGCCTGCAGGAAACCAAGGTTCCCGACGAACTGTTCCCCGAGAAGGCTTTCCGCAAGCTCGGCTACGAGCACATCGCCTTCCATGGCCAGAAGGGCTACCACGGCGTAGCAACCGTGGCGCGGCGGCCGATCGAATTGGTCGAAAAGCGACGCTTTTGCGAAATCGAGGACAGCCGGCACCTCTCGGTGACGGTGCGGGCCGGCGGCAAGGCGATCCTGCTGCATAATTTCTACGTCCCGGCGGGCGGCGACGAACCGGATCCCGTCATCAACAGGAAGTTCAAGCACAAGCTCGATTTCGTTGCCGAGATGAATGCCATCCGGGCAGAACATGACGAGGTGTCCGGCTCGGTGCTGGTCGGCGACCTCAACATCGCCCCGCTCGAACATGACGTCTGGTCGCACAAGCAATTGCTCAACGTGGTCAGCCACACACCGGTCGAGACGGAAAATTTCGAGGCGATGCGTCGCGCCGGCAACTGGGTCGACCTGATGCGGCTCAACGTGCCGGATGAGCAGAAGCTCTACACCTGGTGGAGCTATCGCGCGCAGGATTGGGAGCTGTCCAATCGCGGCCGCCGCCTCGACCACGTCTGGTCGTCGCCGAACCTTGTGCCCAGCTTTTCCGGCTACGAGATCCTGCGTCTGGCGCGCGGCTGGGAGCGCCCGTCGGACCATGTGCCTGTCATCGCGCGGTTCGATCTGGACTAGTCTGGTCGAAAATGCCCGCGTGCGGCAGTCAGTCTGTAGAGTTGGGACCGGCTGGATCCACCCACGGACGGCCCAATCGTGTCACCATCGCCGCGTACCCAACGGCACCTGCCGCCCAAAGGAAGATGCCAAGCTCTTTGACGACGTCCTCGGCGATGGCGGCCGCAGAACCGGGGGTAGGAAACAGCTCTCCGAGCTGGTCGATCGATGCTGACATCGCCAGCAGGAAGCCTGCGGCCACAAAGATGATCGTGCCGTCGAATGTTTTTCGTCGCAGCCGGAAGAACCAGAACAACCCGGCGGCGGCGTAGGCAATCATCGGAACGATCTCTGGTATCCCAACAATGGGCAGCACGTCCTCATGGATCAACAACAGGTCATCGAGGCCCAAGAGGAGGGTAAGGCCGCCGAGAAACGTGCAATCCCATCGGCGCGTGAGCAGGCCAGCAAACAGGGTTGCGGCGCCGGAGCCGATCCATAGCGAAGCACCCAGGGACGAAATCCACCCCGTATAGAAACCGACTCCGGCGGCTGCGGATGGATCTCGATAAAAGATCCACGCGTCCAGACCACGAATTTGCGCGACGAACAGCGCGGCCAAGAGCATCGCAACGTTGATCGCCGCCGCCGCCACCACGACCAAGCGCCAGGCTATTGTCCATTCGCCGCCATGCTTTGTGTTCGGCGCGCTGTTCTCTGGCATTTGCTATTCTCATAGAGGACTGAGAGGAACTCCATTGGAATCAAAGATCAAGAAGTGCTGACCTATGCCTAATCCAGTGCGATGGCTGCCAGCTCTGCCGCGCCGAGAACTCCGCCTGCATTGTGCCGGTGGTCAGCATCGAACGGTTGCAGCGCTTCGCTCCACCGAACCCATTGTACCATGGCGCCGATGTTCAGGGGAGACCGGCCTGCAAATGCCCGACCTGAATCCCAGCACGCTTCGAAGCGCGTCCAAATAAATTCGAACTCAAACGGCGCGCTTCACGTCTTCACGCATGTCGTTGCCCCAGGGCTGCTGCGCTGACAGGCTTATCCGGCAGATGGGGATGGTCGCGGCGGCGTGTCGCCAGCATCCGTTGCGCCGCTTCGATGATTGTCGGCGCCGGGACATCGGCGACCAGGCCGGTCGGGCTGGCATGGCGGGTCGCGATCACGTCCACGCAGTTCGAAAGCGGCCTCCAACGGGCCATGTTGGCGCCGCCATTGAGGATAACCATCGGCGTCATCACCGTTGCCATGAGATGTGCGGTACCGCCTTCGGCGCCGATGTAAAGATCGGCAAACTCGCCGAGCGCCAGCAAGATGTCACCGATATCGACACCTCCGATCGCGGCGGAATCGACAAGCCGCAGCTTCGGCACGCGCTGAGCCAGCTCAGCCATATCGGGACCGTCGCCGGGGGTTTTCACATAGAGAAGGTTCGCCCCGTCGGCGATCAGGCTGTCGGCGATTGCGGCAACCTGATCCGCCGACATGCGCTTGCTGGCGCTGCCATGCGCCGCGATAATGATCAAGGGAGCATGCTTGTCGTCCGCAAGGCTCCTGGCCGCCGCTCGTGCGGCCGGGCTAGGCTCCAGCCGATGATCGAAAGGCAGCCGCTTGCCGGCAAGGCGTTCGATGAGGCGATGGTAGCGCCAGGCATTGTGCCCGGGTCGTGCTTCAGGCCTGTGACCCAGGCGCCAGGAAAGGGCGAAAGCCGGAAAGTTTGCCTCATAGGCGATGCCGCGGCCGAGCAGTGATGCCGAGGCTTGAAGCAGCCAACGCGCCGAGATGCGGAAATCGACGACGGCCAATTGCCCCTTGCCCTTGCTGTGACCGGCGATCAGGCGCGCCAGGGGCGTCCGCACATTGATCGCATCGACCAAATGGCGGGCATGGCGATTGAGGCTATGTTCAAGGGACGACGACCGGGTGGTTCCGTAGACGATGAAACTATCGGGGAATGCCGTTCTGGCGGCGCGCAATGCCGGAATCCGGATCAGTCCGTCGCCGAACGCGTCATTGCGGGAATACAAGATAATGGTCTCGTACCGCCCTGATGGCATGGCTCGCTCCCCCCAGGAGCCTGGTGGTGATGGCGCCTGCTGCGCCGGCCGCCTTCGAGGTGCTTTAGGATTTCACCTCTTGCCTGTCAACGGAGCCTTGCCGCTGGATCCGGGCGTCCGGACGGCCGCAGTGCGCCACGACCAGCTCATCGCTGTCGTTGAAAACGCTTCTGCCTTCGGCCGCGAGGCCAGCAGCTTCGTGGGTACGCTAGATTTAGCCGGAGAAGCGCGGCGCCAGTTCCTCGATGCGGCGGATCATCGCCTGAAATTCCTCCGAGATGCGCTGGTGCAGCTTGACCGCGATCTCGGGATATTCCTCCAGGATGCGGCGGAACATCTTGCGGCTGAGGCGCATCACTTCCGAATCGATCTCGGCCGAGGCGCTGGTCAACCGGTTGGTGTCGGCGATCAATGCCAGTTCGCTCAGGATCGTGCCGGGGTCTGCCGTGCCAATCGGGATGCGTTCACCATTCTGCTCCCGGTAGAGCACGATGCGCCCGCTGACAACGATATAGGCGGAATCGGCCTCGTCGTCCTCGCGATAAAGCTTGTGGTTGGCAATCAGCCTGGTGTTCTCGGCGCCAAAGGCGAGCAGGCGCAGTTGTTCCTGCGTGAAGCCCTCGAAGAGCCTCACGGCGGACAGAACGCGGATGTCGTCATCCAGCGCCATCTAGCTATGTCCCCGAACCGACAGTCCGACTCCTCCTCTGCGAGTTCGATCCAAACCACCCTCCAACTGGATCGTACCCGAAAGCGGCCCCGCCCGGCCGCTCATTGGATAATGAAAATGTTTAAGGAACCAGCTTGTAGCCGCCGCTTTCTGTCACAAGAATTTCCGCATTGGAAGGATCGCGCTCGATCTTCTGGCGCAGCCGGTAGACATGGGTTTCCAGCGTGTGCGTGGTGACGCCGGAATTGTAGCCCCACACCTCCTCGAGCAGCACGTCGCGCGTCACCACCTTCTGGTCGGCGCGATAGAGATATTTGATGATCGAGGCCTCCTTCTCCGTCAGCCGCACCTTGCCGCCGCGCGGGTCGAGCAGCAGTTTCTGGCTGGGCTTGAAAGTATAGGGCCCGACCGAGAAGGTGGCATCCTCGCTCTGCTCATGCTGGCGCAACTGCGCCCGAATGCGCGCCAGCAGCACGGCGAAGCGGAACGGCTTCGTCACATAGTCGTTGGCGCCGGCCTCGAGACCAAGAATCGTATCCGAATCGGTGTCGTGACCGGTCAGCATGATGATGGGCGCCTTGTAGCCGCCCTTGCGCAGGATCTTCACCGCTTCGCGGCCATCCATGTCGGGCAGCCCGACATCCATGATGAGCAGATCGATGAGGCCGCCGCGCGCTGCGGCGACACCTTTTGCCGCAGTCGATTCCTGCAGCACGTCGAATTCCTCGTAAAGGGATAATTGCTCGACCAGCGTGCCGCGCAGGTCATCATCGTCGTCGACGATCAGTATGGTGCGTGAAGTCATGGATCAATCCGTTGTTTTGAAAAGAAAATTCAGTTGACCGCTGCCTGTTTATGCGGAAGCTGACCGGCGTAACAGCCGTTCACAGTGATTTGTTCCGTGGCACGATCATACAAGAAAAAACACGATCGCAATGCAGCCGGCGCAATTTTGCGAAAAGGGCTGCGTGTGCTGACCGTGCGGGCGAGGCCTGGGCATCCAAGCCAGGGCCTGCTGCAGGCCGGGAAAACGGTGTTTGCCTGTGCGCTGGGGCGCGGCGGCATCTCGGCCGACAAACGCGAAGGCGACGGCGCCACGCCGCTGGCCGCGATGCGGATCCTGTCGGGGTATTTCCGGGGGGATCAGTTCTCCAGCGGCCGCAGGACCCGGCTGGCGATGACGCCGATCGGGCCCGATCTGGGCTGGTGCGAAGTGCCTGACGACCGCAACTACAACAGGCCGGTCAGGATTCCCTATGGCCCCAGCCACGAACGCATGCGGCGCGACGACAGGCTCTACGACGCCTGCCTGGTGCTCGACTGGAACCTGTCGCCGCGCCGGCGCGGACGCGGCAGCGCCATCTTCTTCCATCTGGCGCGCCCCGGCTTCACGCCGACGCAAGGCTGTGTGGCTGTCACGGCGCAAACCATGGCGCGGCTGCTGCCGCTGCTGTCGGACCGGACGGTGGTGAGGGTGGTAAGATAGTAGGGGAGTAGGGGAGTAGGGGAGTAGGGGAGTAGGGGAGTAGGGACAAGCTCGGCGCGGCCGTAGTTTTTCCTATTCCCCTATTCCCCTATTCCCCTACGGCCAGGTCTCTGCCAGCCGATGTCGAGCAGGCCCAGCCGGCCAAGCTCCTTGTCCATTGCGCGAGCGACATCACGGCGCGCGCCGCCGATATCGCGCAGTTGGCGGTCGGAGAGATCCTCGACGTTCTGGTAGGCAGTATCGCGGCGGGGGAGGCGTATCGCGACCCGGGCGTGACGCAACCAGTCGAGGGTTTCGGCCAGCCAGTTCGGACGATGTGCGGACGAATTCAAAACGATGATGGACATGGTGTGCTCCGTTCTCCCCGAATATCAAATCCGGCTTGATGATGTTTCGATGGACAGATCATGCCAGATTGAAATCTCTGTAGGAAACGAGTAGTTTTCTCTCGATCATCAAGTTTTCTTTGAGGATAGGATGGCTCGTCTTCTGCCTGGGACTCGTGCCTTGAGGACGCTGGAGGCGGCGGCCCGGCACCTCAATTTCACCCGTGCCGCCGACGAGCTTGGGCTGACACCGGCCGCCGTCAGCCATCAGATCAAGGAAATCGAGGATCAGCTCGGGCTGGTGCTGTTCACGCGCACCAGCCGCACCATCCGGCTCACCGAGGCGGGAACGGTGCTGTTCGACGCCTCGGCGGACGCGCTCGACCTGCTTGGCCGGGCTGTTTCGCGGGCGCAAAAGCTGACGCGCGGCACCGCTCTTTTGAAGGTAACGCTCGACGCGCAGTTCGCGTCAAAATGGCTGATGCGACGCGTCGACGATTTTCGCAAGCGTCACCCCGATATCGAGTTGCGATTCGACATTGCCTATGAAGTGCGGGATTTCGAACTTGACGACATCGATGTCGGCATCCGTTTTGGCGCTGGCAAATATCCGGGCCTTCGCACCCACCGGCTGTTCGACAACATCCTCATTCCGGTGTGCAGCCCGAGCCTTTTGACGTCCGGTCCGCCGCTGCGCGAGCCGCGCGATCTTTTCAACCATACGCTTGCGCATATCGAATGGTCGCGGCAAGGCGTGACGTGGCCGAACTGGCGGATGTGGATGGCGGCGGCCGGCATCAATGATTTCGACGACAGCCGGACAGTCGTGTTCGGAAATTCCACGGATGCCGTCCAGGCAGCGCTCGACGGCAATGCCGTTGCGCTCGCCGATTTCGCCATGGTGGCGAACGACCTTTCCCAGGGCAGGCTGGTGCAGCCTTTCGAACTCGGCCTGCGCGTGGCGCCCGAGTTCGCCTATTTCCTGGTCTATCCCGAAAATACCGCCGACGATCCACGCATCGTCGCCTTTCGCGAATGGATGCTAGAGGAAGTCGCCAAGACGCGGACCACGGATAAAGGGCAGTAGGGCAGTAGGGCAGTAGGGCAGTAGGGCAGTAGGGCAGTAGGGCAGTAGGGCAGTAGGGCAGTAGGGCAGTAGGCAGTAGGGCAGTAGGGCAGTAGGGATAGGCGTCGGTGCCGTCTGCTCCCCTATTCCCCTACTGCCTTACTGCCCTACTCCCTTCTTGACTCAGCTTGCCACCGCGCCGAACCAGCCGATCACGGCGCCGATGATCAGCAGCACGCCGAGCCAGTGGCCGCCGTCGATGAGGGTCAGGTCCCAGCCGAAATTCTCGTAGCGATGGTTGACCGAGAGCGTCGTGGCGACGAAACCCAGCCAGAGCACGAAGCCGAAGACAAGTCCGGCGAGCCATGTCGGCTCGCCGCCGGTCATCGCGCCGACGACCAGCGCCATTATCGTGGCCATGACCAGTTCGGCGATGAAGCTGACGACGAAGGGCAGCGGCGACTTCTTCATCGTGGCCGGATCGAGCTTGGCGGCCTTCAGCCACGCCTTGCTCAGGCTCATGTACCAGGCGGCGCCGAACAGCCACGCCACGATTGCGGCAGCGACCACCGCCAGCCAGTTCACTGCTGAAAAATCCATGAGCTCCCCCCTCTGATTTGGATATGATGGAACGCCTGTTCGGCGATCGCGTCAAGCGAACCGCCAGACGGTCGTGCGCTTGACCAGCGCATCCTCCAGCGCCCGCGTGACGGCCACTTCATAGACCGCAAGCGGCTCCAGCCCTGTCTTCGGCAGATACGACCGGCCGGGATCGCCGACAAGGATTTCGGCGCCGCGCGCCTTCAGCGTTGCGAACCATGGCACCAGCCGGTCAGCGAAAGATTTGTCATAGAAAACATCACCGGCCAGGACCATGTCCCAACCTGCATCGGTGCCGATGCAATCCGTGCCGAGGAATTCGGTCCCGATACCGTTGATCTCGCTGTTGAGCCGGATCGCGGTGGCGCAGAACGGGTCGATGTCGGAGGCGATCACCTTGGCGGCACCGGCCTTGGCAGCGGCGATGGCGACAAGGCCGGAGCCGGAAGCGAAGTCGAGCACGTGCTTGCCACGCACCGTGCCGGAATTGTCCAGGACATAGCGGGCAAGGCCCTGGCCGCCGGCCCAGGCAAAGGCCCAGAAGGGCGGCGGCAGGCCGATTTCGACCAGCTCTTCCTCGGTCCGCTGCCACAGGTCATGCGCTTCGTCGGCAAGATGAAGCAGGATCTCCGGCACGTGCGGCGGCGCCATCAGCGCCGTGTTGTCGAGAATGAACTGTTTGGCGCTGTTGGGCGTGAGCGCCGTCACGGAGCCGGCGTCAAGCCGCCCATGCGGCAGACTTCCTTCCATTCGGCCGGCGTCACCGGCTGCACGGAAAGCCGTCCGAGCCGCACCAGCGCCATGTCGGCAAGCCTGGGATTGGCCTTCACCTGTTCCAGCGTCGGCGGGTTCGGTACATCCCTTACGGCGCGGATGTCGACGCATTCCCAGCGCGGATCGTCCGACGTGGTGTCGGGATGGGCAAGCGCGCAGACTTCAGCGATGCCGACGATGTTCAGCCCCTCGTTGGAGTGGTAGAAGAAGCCGAGATCGCCGATCTGCATCGCCTTCATGTTGTTGCGCGCCGCGTAGTTGCGCACGCCGTCCCATTGCGTGCCGGCCTTGCCCTTGGCCTTCAGCATCTCGAAGGAGAACTTGAATGGCTCGGATTTGAACAGCCAGTAGTTCATGTCTTTCTCCTCCTTGGAGTCGCGCTGGCGACCGGGATTTAACTAGCCGCCGGCTTGTTGAACGTCCAGTTCCACGGGCGGACTTCGACGCTTTCGAACAGCCCGGCCTTGGCGTAGGGGTCGGCGGCCGACAGAGCCTGGGCGCCAGCCAGGTCGGGCGCTTCGACGACCACGAGGCTGCCATTGGACTTGCCTTCAGTGTCAAGGAACGGACCGGCGAATGCCAGCTTCTTGTCGCCGTTCAACCCCTCGAGAAAGGCAACATGCTCGGGCCGCGTGTCGAGGCGCACCTGCAGGCTTCCGGGCTTGTCCTTGCAAATCACAGCAAACAGCATTTTTTCTCCTGATCGTTCAAGTCGTGGGGATCAATCGTTGGTTTCGGTCTTCAGCGGCCGGGTCATCAACGCCGTCACGGCCTGCCGGACGGTGATGGTGCCATCCAGTATGGCGGCGACGGCGGCAATGATCGGCGCGTCGATGTTGCGCTCGGTGGCAATGCGGGCTGCGATCGCCGCCGTCGGCACGCCTTCTGCCAGCGGCAATCCGGCAAGTGGCTTGCCTTGCCCGAGCGCCAACCCATAGGCGAAATTGCGCGACTGGGTGGACGAGCAGGTCAGCAGCAGGTCGCCAAGGCCGGAAAGCCCCATCAGCGTTTCGGGCCTGGCGCCGAAGGCAGCGCCGATGCGGCGCAATTCGACAAAGCCGCGCGTCACCATGGCGGCCTGGGCGCTGGCGCCGAGACCCGCCCCGGTGACGGCACCTGCGGCAATGGCAAAGACGTTCTTCAAGGCGCCGCCGATCTCGACGCCGATCAGGTCGTCGTTCGAATAGCAGCGCAGGTTTTCGGCGGAAAAGCGGGCGGCGAGATCGGCGGCCAATGCCTCGTCGCGGGCGGCGACCACAACGGCCGTCGGCAGGCCGCGGGCGACGTCGGTGGCGAAGCTCGGGCCCGACAAAACGGCAACCGGATTGAGCGGCAGGATTTCTTCGACAATCGCCGATAGCAACGCGCCAGTCTCGCTTTCGATGCCCTTGGCGCACAGAACCAGCGGGATACCGGCCGGCATATGGTCCTTCGCGGCCGCCAGCGTCGCCCGCAGCGACTGCGCCGGCGTCACCGCCAGCACGCAATCGGCACCGTCGAGCGTGGCCTGGATGTTGCTCGTCGCCACGATGCCGGGCTGGAGCGTAATGCCCGGCAGGTAGCGTGGATTTTCGCCGCGGTCGATCGCGGCGACGGTCTCCGGATCGCGCGCGTAAAGGCGGACGAAATGGCCGGCGCGCAGCATGGCCAAGGCCAAGGCAGTGCCCCAGGCGCCGCCGCCGAGCACGGCAACGCGCCAGCCGCTTGGCGCGGTGTCTTTGCCGCTCATTGCCACCTCGTTCATGCCTTGGCTCCGCGCCGGCCGGAGCCGACCATCGGCGCCGAGATGCTGTCCAGCGGCCAGCGCGAGCGCGGCACGAAATCGAAGCCGTTCTCTTGCGCCATGCCCTCGCGCAGCCGCTCGATGCCGGCCCAGGCGATCATCGCCGCATTGTCGGTGCAAAGTTTCAGTGGCGGCGCAATGAAGGTGAAGCCGGTCTCGGCGCAGAGCCGCTCCAGCATGGCCTTGATCGTGCGGTTGGCGGCGACACCACCGGCAACGACGAGGGCTGCGTTCCTAGTGCCGGGAAATGTCTCGCGAAAGCGCGTCAGCGCGCGAGAAACACGGTCGGCCAGAGCATCGGCTACGGCTGCCTGGAACGAGGCGCAGATGTCGGCGACGTCCTGGTCGCTCAGCGGCGCAATGGCGCTCGCCGCCTGGCGCACGGCGGTCTTGAGGCCGGAGAAGGAGAAGTCGGGCTGGGCCGAGCCCTTCATCGGACGCGGAAAGGCAAAGCGCGAGGCGTTGCCGGCCTGTGCCGCCTTCTCGACATTCGGTCCGCCGGGATAGGGCAGGCCGAGCATCTTGGCCGTCTTGTCGAAGGCTTCGCCGAGCGCGTCGTCGATAGTCGTTGCCCAGCGCTGGTAGTCGCCGACACCCCGCACGGCGACGATTTGCGTATGGCCGCCGGAGACCAGCAGCAAGAGATAGGGAAAGTCGAGCCCGTCGGTCAGCCTTGCGGTCAGCGCATGGCCTTCGAGGTGGTTGATGGCGATCAGCGGCTTGTTCGCCGCCGCGGCGATTGCCTTGGCGGTCATCAGCCCGACGATCAGCCCGCCGACCAGTCCGGGGCCGGCGGTGGCGGCAATCGCGTCGATATCGGCTAGTGCTGTACCCGAATCGGCAAGCGCCGCCTCGATGATGCCGTCCAGCGCCTCGACATGGGCGCGCGCGGCGATTTCCGGCACGACGCCGCCGAAAGCGGCATGCTCCTCGATCTGGCTGAGCACGATGTTGGACAGGATTTTTGGCGCGGCGTCGCCGTCGATGGCCACCACGCTGGCGGCGGTCTCGTCACAACTCGTCTCTATGCCCAGCACGCGGATCAATTCGTCGCTGTCCCTAAAGATTGTATCATGGGGCTTTCCCCGTTAGGAGAACCCCGGAAAAGCCTCGCTTGCCGGGGGGTTATCACGGACTGCGCGCCATGCAAACAATCTTGAGAATCGGAACACGCGGCAGCCCGCTGGCGCTGGCGCAGGCGCATGAAACGCAGGCGCGGCTGATGGCCGCGCATGGCATGCCGGCGGAGGCGTTCGAGGTGGTCGTCATCTCGACCAGCGGCGACCGCATTCAGGACCGGCCGCTGTCGGAAGCCGGCGGCAAGGGCCTGTTCACCAAGGAGATCGAGGAGGCGCTGCTGGCCGGCCGGATCGACATCGCCGTGCATTCGTCGAAAGACATGCCGACGCAACTGCCCGACGGCCTCGAACTGTCGGCCTTCCTGCCGCGCGAGGACGCACGCGACGCCTTTGTCGGCAAAGCGGCGAAGACGATCGCCGAACTGCCGCGCGGGGCGAAAGTCGGCTCGTCGTCGCTACGGCGGCAAGCGCTGATCCGCCGGATGCGGCCGGATCTCGACGTGGTGATGTTCCGCGGCAATGTGCAGACGCGGCTGCGCAAGCTCGAGGAAGGCGTCGCCGCCGGCACGATCCTGGCCTATGCCGGGCTGAAGCGGCTTGGGCTCGAGCATGTCGTCACCGACCTGATACCGCTCGATGTCTTCCCGCCGGCGCCGGGGCAAGGCGCGATCGGCATCGAAACCCGTTTCGGCGACCGCGATGTCGAAAAGATGCTGGCAGCCGTCCATGATGTGCCGACCGGCCAGGCGCTGGCCTGCGAGCGTGCCTTCCTGGCGGCGCTCGACGGCTCCTGCCGTACACCGATCGCCGGCTATGCGGCGATCGAGGCCGGAAAACTGTCTTTTGCCGGGCTGATCATCTCGCCCGACGGGACGCAGTCGCACACGGTCGAGCTGCAGGGATCGGCGCAAGACGCCGCCCGCATCGGCGGCGAAGCGGCCCGGAGCGTGCGCGCCAGGGCCGGCGAAAAGTTCTTCGACGGCTGGCTCTGAAATGCTTCGCGTCCTGGTGACCAGGCCGGAACCGGGTGCTTCGCGCACAGCGCATCGGCTGGAGGAGGCAGGTTTCCAGCCGGTTCTTTTGCCCCTGACCGAAACAAAGGCGTTGCCCGCCGCTGCCGGACTGATCCCGGACGATGCCGTCGCGGTGGCCGTCACAAGCGCCAATGCCATGCGCCATGCGCCGGAAGAAATCATCGCGACGCTCGCCGCCTTGCCTTGTCATGCCGTCGGCAGGCGGACTGCGGAAGCTGCCCGCAAAGCGGGGTTTTTGTCGGTCAGTGAAGGCCCGGGCGATGCCGAGGCGCTGGCCGACGTTCTCGCTGCCGATTTTTCTGGAAAGACGATTGTCTACCTGTGTGGGCGCGTGCGGTTTCCGGCGTTCGAACAGAGGCTCGGGACGGCGGGCGTTCGGGTCCACGCCGTCGAGACCTATGACACGCTGACAGTAGGTTATCCGGACGAAGTCATCCTCGAACGCCTGTCGGGGCAACCTGCCGACGCGGTATTGCTCTATTCAGCCAACGCGGCGGCGGCGATGCAGACCTTGGCAAGACGGCCCGCTCTGCGCGGTCTCTTCGAAAAAACATGGGTTTTTGCGCTTTCCACGCGGATCGCCGCAGCCTTCGACGATGCCGCCGGCGAAAGGATCCGCATTGCCGCGCAACCTGACGAGGAGGCATTGCTGGCGCTTTTGCAGGCGCCGCGCTGAGCCGCGTCATCACACCGCCCCTTTTCACCGCTTGGTGATGTGCTAGACCCTTTCTGAACCATCATGCGCCGCCAGGCGTTGAGACGAAGCGAATGTGCGGAGCCCAGGCATGGTCAAGACGCCGAAGATGCGACACTCGAAAAGCCGCCGCGAGCCGGTGACCATCGATCTCGAGCCGGGCGCCGTCTCACGCATCGCCGACGAGGACGCCGCCACGCAGGAGGCTCAGACCGACGAGGCGAAGGCCGAGGAAGCAGCGAACGCTTCGCAGCCCGAAGTTCCCGAAGAGCCGGTTCATGCCGACCAGACCGATCTTGAGCCCTGGGAGCATGCCGATGGCGCCGCAGGTGCGGAAGGGCAGGCGCCGGCGGATGGCGGAGCCAAAGCCGCCGAGCCAGAGCTGCCTTATCCCGGTTCGGATGCGCCGCCCAACCGCGCCAAAACCTTCGACTACGGTTTCGACGACGCGTCGGCAGCGCAGACCGACGGCAACAAGGCAAAACCCGAGACACGGGACGAGAAAATGGCGCCAGCCCCTGAAAAGCGTGGCGGCCTCAACGGCATCGCCGCCGGCATCATCGGCGGCGTCATCGCGCTGGTCGGCGCCGGCGGGCTGCAATTTGCCGGCCTGCTCGGCGCGCCGGGTTCCGGTGCCGGCGTCCCGCTCGAGGGCGTCAATGGCGACATCGCCTCGCTGAAGACCGAAATCGCCGGCTTGAAGGACGCCGGCGGCAATGGCGATGCAGCGGCGAAGATGGTCGGGCTGTCCTCGGGCCTGGAGCAGGTCAAGGCCGATGTCGCGGCGCTGAAATCGGCTGTCGAGAAAGGTGGAGCAGGCGACGCGGTCGGCGTCACCGCACTGGGCGACAAGGTCGCGCAGATCGAGACGGCGGTCGCCGCCCTCGGCAAGGCGGGCAGCGCGGCGCCGGTCGATCTTGGTCCGCTCACCGAAAAACTGGCAGGCCTCGACGCGCAGGTGAAGTCGGCCGGCGAGGCGGCGACCGCGCAGGATGGTCGGCTGAAAGCGCTGGAGCAGTCTGTGTCGCAGCTGTCCGGCAAGGTCGAGGCGGCGGCCGGACAGCCGAAGATCGCGCTTGCCATCGCGGCGTCGGCCTTGAAGGCGGCGCTTGAGCGTGGCGGGCCGTTTTCGGCCGAACTCGAAACCCTCGCCGCGATTTCGCCTGATGCGCCGCAGCTTGCGGCACTGCGCCCCTATGCCGAAAAGGGCGTTCCGACCCGCGCCGAGATCGCATCGCAGGCTGATGCCGCCGCCAATGCCATGGTCACGGCGGCGACGCCTGTCGATGAGAATGCCGGCTTCGTTCAGAGCCTTCTGTCGAGCGCGCAATCGCTGGTCAAGGTCAGGCCGATCGGCGCCGTCGAAGGCGCCGGCGCACCGGAAACCGTCGCGCGCATGGAGGCGGCGGTCAACCAGGGCGACTACGCCAAGGCACTCAGCGAGTATGAAACGCTGCCCGAGGCCGCCAAGGCCGCGGGCGCCGACTTTGCCGGTAAGCTGAAGGCGCGCATCGAGGTCGAAACCCAGGTCGATGCGCTGATCTCGGGCGCGATGAAGGCATGAGGGCAACACAATGATCCGCCTGCTCGCCTTCCTCATCGTCGTTTTCGCGCTCGGGCTGGGCTTTGCCTGGCTGGCCGACCGGCCGGGCGACATGGTCGTCACTTTCAACGGCTATCAATACCAGGTCAGCCTGATGGTGGCGGCGGTGGCTGTCGTTGCCGTGGTCGCTGCGGTGATGATCCTGTGGTGGCTGCTCAAGTCGCTGTGGAACAGCCCCTACACCATCTCGCGCTATTTCCGTGTCCGCCGCCGCGATCGTGGCTATCAGGCGCTGTCGACCGGCATGATTGCCGCCGGCGCCGGTGATGGCGCGCTGGCCCGCAAGAAGACCAAGGAAGCCGCCAAGCTGATCCGTTCCGACCAGGAGCCGCTGATCCACCTGCTCGAAGCGCAGGCGTCGCTGCTCGAAGGCGATCATGAAGGCGCGCGGCAGAAATTCGAGAGCATGCTCGACGATCCCGAAATGCGGCTGCTGGGTTTGCGCGGGCTTTATCTGGAAGCCGAACGGCTCGGCGACCGCAACGCCGCCAGGCATTATGCCGGCCGCGCCGCCGCTGTGGCGCCGCAGCTGGCCTGGGCGGCGGAATCGACGCTGGAAGAGCTGACCGCGCGCGGCGACTGGGACGGCGCCCTGAAACTGGTCGACGCGCAGAAAGCGACACGGCAGATCGAACGCGATGCCGCCAACCGCCGCCGCGCCGTGCTGCTGACCGCCAAGGCGCAGGCGCTTGCCGACAGCGATCCCGCCGCCGCCAGGACGGCCGCGATCGAGGCCAACAAGCTCAGGCCCGACTTTGCGCCCGCCGCCGTGGCCGCCGCGGCCGCACTGTTCAAGCAGAACGATGTGCGCAAGGGCTCGAAGATACTCGAGGCGGCGTGGAAGGCCGAGCCGCATCCGGAGATCGCCGAGCTCTATACCCATGCAAGGCCGGGCGACGCGGTGCTCGACCGCCTCAACCGGGCGAAGAAGCTGCAGGAGATGAAGAAGAACCACGCCGAATCGTCGATGACGGTGGCGCGCGCCGCGCTCGACGCGCAGGATTTCGCGACCGCCCGCCGCGAGGCCGAGGCGGCGATCCGGATGGACCGTCGCGAGGGCGCCTATCTGCTGCTCGCCGACATCGAGGAGGCCGAGACCGGCGATCAGGGCAAAGTTCGGCAGCTGTTGTCCAGGGCGCTGCGGGCGCCGCGCGATCCGGCCTGGGTCGCAGACGGCGTGGTATCGGAACGCTGGGCTCCGGTATCGCCGATCACCGGCCGGCTCGACGCCTTCGAGTGGCGCGCGCCGATGGAGCGTCTTGGCCAGTTGATCGACAGCCATGATGACGCGCCAGCGGGTGCGGCACCGGTTATTGAAGCATTGGCAAAGCCGACGAGCGAAAAAAGGCCGATCGAAGTGATCGACGACGCCGGTGGCGAGACGTCGGCGGGCAAGCAAGCTGAAAGTCGCGAAGAAGATCATGTCAGGCCAATCACGGCAGCGGCCTTCGCCGCGGTGCCGAGCGATGCCGAAGGCGTCGAGCCGGCCGAGGAGCTTGCGCGGCTGCCGGACGATCCCGGCGTCGATCCGGACGAGGAAGCGGAGAAATCGCCGCGCCGGTTTCGGTTGTTTTGAGTTGGGCAGGCCGTCAGGCCGTTGGGGTATGGATCTATGTTTGAACGCGTTCTGTCGTTTCTCAGGGATTTGCCGGCCGGTGCCGGCACGCATGCCAGCACGGACGATCCGCGTGTCGCCGCCTCGGCGCTGCTCTACCATGTGATGAACGCCGATGGCGTGCGCCAGGATGTCGAGTGGGAGCGGTTCAAGGCGGTGCTGGCCGAGAGCTACTCGATCAGCGGCGCCGAACTCGAAGCGTTGGCCGCTGCCGGCGAGCGGGCCGACAACGAGGCGATCGATCTCTATGCCTTCACCAGCGTCCTGAAGCGCCATCTCGATGCCGATGCGCGCAAGGCCTTCATCGGCCTGATGTGGGAAATCGTCTATGCCGACGGCGAGTTGCACGAGCTCGAGGACAACACCGTCTGGCGCGTCGCCGAGCTGATCGGCGTCGAACGCCACGATCGCGTCGAGGCGCGCCGCAAGGCGGCGGCGCACGCGCCCGGCGCCACCGGAACATCGAGCGACGAATAGGATCTTCGCCTTCCCATGCCACGCCAAACGAGTTCGAAGCCAAAGATCCTGATCGTGCTGCATCAGGAGAGTTCGAGCCCGGGGCGTGTCGGCCATATGTTGCTGGAAGAAGGTTTCGATCTCGACATCCGCCGGCCGCCGCTTGGCGACGCCTTGCCCGAAACACTGGACGACCACGCCGGCACGGTGGTGTTCGGCGGCCCGATGAGCGCCAATGACGACGACGAGTTCGTCCGCCGCGAGACCAACTGGCTGGAAATACCGCTGAGGGAGAACCGGCCATGTCTCGGCATCTGTCTCGGCGCGCAGATGCTGGTCAACTGTCTCGGCGGCAAGGTCGAGGGTCATGGTGAAGGGCTGGTCGAGGTTGGCTGGTATCCCCTGAAGGCGACCGAAGCCGGCAAGCAACTGATGCACTGGCCGGAGATGGTCTACCAGTTCCACCGCGAGGGTTTTTCGCTGCCCAGGGACGCGACGCTGCTGGCGACGGCCGAAACCTATCCCAACCAGGCCTTCCGCTACGGCGACAATGCCTGGGGCATCCAGTTCCATGGCGAACTGACCAGGGTGATGATGCAGCGCTGGGTGGTGCGCGGCGCGCATCGCTTCGAATTGCCCGGTGCCCAGCCCGGCCGCGATCATCTCGGCGGCCGGCTGATCTGGGACATGCATCTCAAGCGCTGGCTGGACGAGTTTTTGCGGATGATCTTCGGCAAGCCGAGCAGATAGCTGAACCGTCGTCTGAACGGATTTCAGGCGACCCGCTTTAGGTCTTTGTCTTCATGCATGTCGTTCTCCCAAAACCGGGGCCACTTTTGGGCGACATGCATTAAGGTTCGAGCACCGGCCGCAGGAAGCTGCGCTCGTAGCTGAGAATGCTGCGATTGCGTTTTTCCATTTCGAACACTTCCTGGCATTCCGGGTCGGCAGCCATCCGTTTGCGATAGTCCTCGTAGTCGGCAAGGCTCGGGAAGCTGAACATGGCATAGGCGATGTTGCTCGCCCCTTCGCTTGGAAGGAAATAGCCGTGATGGTTTCCGCCGAGGCGGTTGACCAGAGCTATCCAGCGACGACCATAATCTTCGAACTCGGCAAGCTTGTAGGGGTCGATGACGTATTTCAGGTAGCAAGTGATCATGAGAGCTCCTGTGGCATGGGCTAGGCACGTCGGCTGTCAACCGTGGGAAGATCAGTTGCGCCCGTTGAGGTGGCGCACCTTGCGCAGTTGCGGAAACAGCACCACCCACAGGCCCGCGACGGCGATGGCGCCGATGCCGCCGATCACCACGGCCGGCACCGTGCCGATCAGTGCGGCCATCGTGCCGGCGCGGAATTCGCCGACCTCGTTGGAGGCGCCGACAAAGACCTGGTTAACGGCGTTGACGCGGCCGCGCACCTCGTCGGGCGTCCACAGCTGGATCAGCGTCTCCCTGATGTAGACGCTGAACATATCGGTGGCGCCAAGGAAGACCAATGCCACGATCGACAGCCAGGTGATGGTCGACAGGCCGAAAACCACGGTGAAGGCGCCGAACGAGGCTGCGGCGGACAGCATGATCATGCCCGCGTGGTTGCGAAGTGGATGCCCGGCCAGCCAGATGGCGACGCAAATGGCGCCGATGCTGGGCGCCGAGCGCAGCAGGCCGAGGCCCCACGGGCCGAGCTGGAGGATGTCGCGCGCATAGACCGGCAGCAGCGCCGAGGCGCCGGACAGGAGCACGGCGAACAGATCGAGCGAGATGGCGCCGAGCACGATCTTCTCGCTCCAGATGTAGCTGAACCCGCCGAGCAGGTGCTGCATCGTCGGCTTGTCCGACTCGGTGCGCTGCGACGGCTTCGGGATGGTGAAGATCAGCAGCCCGGACACAAGCATCAGGACAGCGGCGGTTCCGTAGGCCGCTTCCGGCGACACGCCGTAGAGCAGGCCGCCGGCGACGGGTCCGACGATGGTCGCCGTCTGCCAGGCCGATGAATTCCAGGCGATGGCGTTGGCGAAATCCTGAGGCGGCACCAGATTGGCGAACAGCGAGGCCGAGGCCGGACCGAAGAAGGCGCGGGCGACGCCGAACATGGCAAGCACGCAGAAGATCGGCAGCGGCCCGCTGATGCCGCGCAGCGCCAGGAACAGCAGCGCCAGCGCGCACATCGCCTCCACCACGACCGCCAGCGCCATGATCAGGCGGCGGCCGAAGCGGTCGGCGACGACACCGGTGACCAGCACCAGAAGCAGCGACGGCAGGAATTGGACGATGCCGACCAGGCCGAGATCGAGCGGGTCGCGGGTCAAATCGTACATCTGCCAGCCGACCGCGACGGACACGATCATGGTGGCGAATGTGGTGAGGAAACGCGCCGCCCAATAACTCAGGAAGGAGCGGTGGCGGAACGCGGCATAGCGCTGGTCCGGTGATATCTGTTCGGCGGTCATGATTTAAGAGGCCCCTTTGCAGTGGCGTCAGCTGGCGGGGCACTTCCACGATGGGCGCTGGTCCGGCTGGCGGAACTTTTAGCTCAGTTCGCCGCGGATATGCGTCAAAATCAGTGCTGGATCAAGGAATTTTCAGCCCGTTCCATCGCCAGCACGCGGAAGTTACTGCCGCAGCGCGACGGAGATGGCGTCGAGGCCGCCGCGCAATTCGGCTTCCGTCGGCCAGCCGAAGCCGACGCGGAAGAAGCGTTTTTCCATCTCGAACCAGTGGCCGGGTCCGACATAGGTTCCATGGTTCTCCAGCAGGTTCGCATAGAACCGGTCGAGGTCGAAGCCGGGTTCGACATCGAGGCGCGGGAAGCCTACGACACCGCCTTCGGGCCTGATCCAGTCGACCAGCGGTTCGCGGTCGATCCAGGCCTGGACGATGTCGCGGCGCTTGGCCATTTCGGGCAGCAGTGTCGCCAGGAAGGCGTCCCGGCGCTCGAGCATGCCGCGGGCAATGCCTTCGTCGATGACGCTGCCGCAGATGCCAATCTGCTCCTTTGCGGCGAGGAATTTTTCCTGAAGCACCGCATCCCTGGTGATCAGCCAGCCGATGCGGATGCCGGGAATGCCGAAGGCCTTGGACAATGACGAGACGCTGATCGCCTTCGGGCTCAGTGAGGCAGCCGTCGGCAGCCGCCTGCCGTAGGAGAGGTCGCGATAGGTCTCGTCGACCAGCAGATGGCAGCCGCGAGCCTCGGCAAGCGCCACCAGCGCATCGAGCTCGGCTCGGCTCATCATCGTGCCGGTCGGGTTGTGCGGGCAGGTAACGCTGATCAGCTTCGTGTCCGGCCGAATCGCGGCCTTGACGCGTTCGACATCGATGGCGAAGCCTTCCTCGAAGGCCAGGTCGACAAAGCTGATGGCGCAGCCGATCGCCCTTGGGGTTTCGATGTTGGTGGCGTAGTTGGGCCTGATGACGACGAGATGGTCGTTGGCCGACAAAAGCGAGGTCGAGATGATGAACAGCGCGCCCGCGGCACCGGCGGTGACCAGCACATCATCCGGCGAAATGCCGGCATCCTGCGCCGATATCAGTGCACGCAACTGCTTGTCGCCGCGATGCTCGCCATAGAAAAGCGTGAGATCGGGCAGCGACAGGCCGATGTCGGAGAGCTTCTGGTCGGCGATCGAACTTTCCGAAAGATTGTAGCGGATACGGTCGTAGCCGTATTCTTCCGGCGCCTCTTTCTCAATCACCATCCTGGTGTAGTTCATGGCTCACTCCCCAAGAGCAGTTCACCGTTTCACGGAAACGGCGACCCGCTCTAATTCCTTGTTTTTTACGCAATTCCGGACGGAAAACCGTTTCACACTTTTCCTGGAATTGCTCTAGGAACCCGTCCACCTATCCAAGCCATAAAAATAGGAAGCCTGCCAAGGCGGATTCGCCGGCAGGCTTCTGTTCCAGTCGTCCTAACTGTTGGCTCAGGACTGAATGTTCAGGCCGAGGCCTTGGCCTTCCTGCCCTTGGCGGGCGCCCTGACGGGGGCGGCCTTGCGGCCGAGGCCGATCGACTTCGCCAGCAGCGAACGCGAGGCCGCGTAGTTGGGGGCGACCATCGGATAGTCCGACGGCAAGCCCCATTTGGCGCGATAGGCGTCCGGCGTCAGGCCGAAATGCACACCGATATGACGCTTCAGCGATTTGAACTTCTTGCCGTCTTCGAGGCAGATGATGAAATCGGGCGTCACCGACTTCTTGGGATTGACCGCCGGGACCAGTGGGGCAGCCACCGGGACCGCAGGCTTGCCGAGCCCGCTTATCGACGCGCTGACGCTGGCGATGAGGTCGGCCAGGCCGGAGGCAGGCAAGCGGTTCTTCTCGACGTAAGCGGACACGATGTGGGCGGTCAGCTCGAGCAGATCGATGTCTTTACGGGCACTGTTGCTATCGTCGGTCACTCTATTTCTCCGTCTACAGCGAATGACCTGAAAATCGGATTCGACTTCCGGAAAGGATCATGCGCGAAATCAAAATGCTATGGCGTCCTTCGTGCGTCCACGGGACGAATTGGCGTTGTTGTAGCGCGGAATTCCTAGTCGGCAAATCTGCGTATTGCAACGACTTGATGGCAGGTCACACGTTATTTTGAACAACTATATTAAACAATAACAGTATCAGACTATCAGCGCCTTGTCGCGCCACAAACGAAACCCGCCTTCGAAGGCGCGTGTGTTGTCGCCGCGCCTGGAGTCGGCGGGCAATTCATCGAGCTTGTCGACGTTGCCGCCGCCAATGACGACATAGTCAGGCTGCATGGCGGCACGGAGCCGGTCGACGACGTCGAAGACGTATTTGCGCCATTTCTTCTTGCCGCGCTTTTCCAGGCCGCGTTCGCCGACATAATCCTCGAAGCTCTTGCCCTTCTTGTAGGGCAGATGCGCGAGTTCCATCGGTTGGGCGACGTTGTCGGCAATCATCGCCGCACCGAGCCCGGTGCCGAGCCCGAGGAACAGCATGCGCCCGCCCTCGTAGCTGCCGATGGCCTGCATCAGCGCGTCATTGACCACTTTCACCGGTTTGCCGAACGCGCCCGCAAAGTCGAATCCAGCCCAGCCCTTGCCGAGATTGGCGGGGTCGGCGAGCGGCCTGTTGTGGTTGACCGGACCGGGATAGCCCATCGAGACGACGTCGTAGGACAGGCCTTCGGCGAGCTTCTTCACGGTATCGATCATCTGTTGCGGCGTCAGCCCCGGCCCCGAATCGGCGCGGCGCTCCGCGCCGCCGGCGCTGGTGAGGATCTTGACGTGCGAGCCGCCGATGTCGATCGTGAGCACGATCTTTTCAGTATCCGGCGTCTCGGTGCCCGATGCTGGTTGCTTCACTGCCTTGGCCATCGCGTGGTTCCTCTCACTTCACCGGATCGATCCAGCCATTGGGTGGCCCGAACCCGGCCATGACGTCCGCCGGTCCCCATGTCAGCGGCTCGTAGAGGTGCGGCGGCGTGGTGTCGCCAAGCACCGGGCCGACGATGCGCCAGGCCAGTTCGCTGGCGTCCTGGCGGGTGAACAGCTGGCCGTTGCCGTTCATGGCGTCGCCTATCAAGCGCTCATAGGGCGGCATGTCGCCCTTCGAGTCGTCGAGCGCCGTCAGTTCGACCTGCTCGCCGATCATGTCGTCGCCCGGCGCCTTGCGCTGTGCTCCGATGGCGATCACCACCTGTGGGTCGATGCGGAAGCGGACGTAGTTCTGGTCGGCGGGCTTGATCGGATCGAAGACATCGAGCGGCGGCCGCTTCAGCCGCACCACCACTTCGGTGACATGCACCGGCATGTTCTTGCCGGCGCGGATGAAAAACGGCACGTCCTGCCAGCGCCAGGTGTCGACGAAGAAACGCACCGCCGCGAAGGTCTCGACGGGCGAGTTCGGCGCCACGCCGGGTTCAGTGAGATAGCCGGTGAACTGGCCGCGCACGACATCGTCTTTGGTCAGCGTCCTGATCGCGCGCAGCACCTGCACCTTCTCGTCGATCAGATCGTCGGCGGAGCGGCCGACAGGCGGCTCCATGGCAAGCAGCAACAGGATGTTGAGCAGATGGTTCTCGATGACGTCCCTGATGCAGCCGACATCGTCATAGAAGCGGCCACGTCCCTCGACGCCGAAATCCTCGGCCATGGTGATCTGCACGCTCTCGACGTAGTTGCGGTTCCAGATCGGCTCGAGGAAGGAATTGGCGAAGCGGAAATAGAGCAGGTTCTGGATCGCTTCCTTGCCCAGGTAGTGGTCGATGCGGAAGATCGACTGCTCGTCGAACACCAGATGCAGGACCCGGTTCAGCCAGCGCGCCGATTGCAGATCGTGACCGAAGGGCTTTTCCACCATCAGCCGCGCGCCATGCGCGGTGCCCGACTGCTCCAGCCCCTGGACGACGGTCTCGAACATGGTCGGCGGCACCGCCATGTAGTGCAGGGGCCGCTGTGCGGTGCCGAGCGCGCTCTTCAGCTTCTCGAACGTCGCTCCGTCACGGTAGTCGCCGCTGACGTAGCGCAGCAGCGAGGCGAATTTGGCGAAGGCTTTTTCGTCGATCTTGCCGAGCGCATTGACGATGCCGTCACGCGCGCGCGCCTGCAATTGCTTGAGGTCCCAGGCGTCGAAGGCGACGCCGATCACCGGTTCGGTAAGCGTGCCCTTGGCGACCATCTGGTAAAGGGCTGGAAATATCTTCTTGTGGGCGAGGTCGCCGGTTGCCCCGAAGAGCACCAGCGTGTCGGACCGTTCCTGGCTCATGCGCGTGTCTCCCCCGCTGTCCTCACTTGCCGGCCTTCGGCTTCTCGACATGGCCGCCAAAGGCATAGCGCATGGCGGAGAGCAGCTTGTCGGCGAATTCGGATTCGCCCTGCGAGGAGAAGCGGTCGAACAGCGCCGAGGACAGCACCGGAGCCGGCACGCCGGTGTCGATGGCCGCCTTCAGCGTCCAGCGGCCTTCGCCGGAATCCGAAACGCGGCCGCCGAAATTCACCAGGCCCGGATCGCTTTTCAAGGCGCCGGCCGTCAGGTCAAGCAGCCAGGAGCCGATAACGCTGCCATGCCGCCAGACCTCGGCCACCTGGGGAAGGTCGATGTCGAACTGATAGTATTGCGGGTTTTCCAGCGGGCTGGTCTCGGCGTCCGCCGTCCGTTGCCGCTTGCCGGCATTGGCCGATTTCAGGATGTTCATGCCTTCGGCATAGGCGGCCATGACGCCGTACTCGATGCCGTTGTGCACCATCTTGACGAAGTGGCCGGCGCCGCTCGGTCCGCAATGCAGATAGCCGAAGGGCGCGGTCCCGGCATCCCTGGACGGATTGGAGCCGGCATCGGCGCCCGGCGCCAGCGTGGCGAAGATCGAATCGAGGTGCTGCACCGCCACGTCGGGACCGCCGATCATCAGGCAGTAGCCACGCTCCAGTCCCCAGACGCCGCCGCTGGTGCCGACATCGACAAGATGGATGCCCTTGCCGGCCAGTTTCGCGGCCTGATCGACGGCGTCGTGATAATAGGAATTGCCGCCGTCGACGACGATGTCGCCGGGCTCCATCAGGGCCGCCACCTGGTCGATGATCCTGCCGGTGATCGCCGCCGGCAGCATCAGCCACACACAGCGCGGCTTGGCCAGCTTGCCGATGAATTCTTCCATCGAGGCCGCCCCTGACGCGCCGTCGGTCACCAGGGCCGCGACGCTGGCCGGGTTGATGTCGTAGACGACGCATTCGTGGCCGTCGCGCATCAGGCGCCGGACCATGTTGGCGCCCATCCGGCCCAGTCCCATCATTCCGATCTGCATGGTTTCGTCCCTGTTTTCTAGGAGATTTGCGGGGTTATCGAGGGAAGGTCTGCTGGCTGTCCTGGTCGCCTGAGATGACGGAGAAGTCGACATTCTCCCAATCGCCGGCCCCGGGCCAGAAAAAAGTGAAGGTCAGCGTGCTTCCCTTGGGAAGGCCAGAGACGGGCAGATCGGCAAGATGGATGCCGAAATCGTTCTCCACCGTCTGGCTGTCGTGGGCGGTCGCCCAGTTGTCGGTGCTCCAATGGACTGTAGCCGGGGCCAACAGTTCGACGCGCAACGTCTTGCCGGCCGGGACCGTGCGGATCTTGTTGTTGAACCGCCATGTCCTGAACGGCGATACGGTCTTGTCCTCGATATAGCGCTTGACGCCTTGCGGGGGCATGTCGAAGACCGCGCCGTCGCGCAGCGAGCGCAACAGCTTGATATGCTCCGAATGCGCCCAGACCAGCGGCATGGCGCTGCCCGAGGGGCGGCCGTGCAGCAGTTCGCGCTCCGGCATATCGGCGCCGTCCCAGACCTGCTCCGGCAACAGGCCGCCCGGTCCGGCCGAGCCTTCCAGCGCTGCCAGCAGGCTGGCGGCCTTTTCCCTACGCCCGGCCGCCAGCTCATAGTGGGCGCGTTCGCCGGCCAGCAGCGGCCAGGGGCGACCCTGGCCGGTGCCGTCGAAAGGTGCGCCATCTTCATGCTCGCCATAGCCGTCGCCGTTGTAGCGATACCAGAGCGGCCCTTGCGGCAGATCGCAGCGCAATTGCGCGTCGATGACCTTGACCGTGTCTGTCATGCGCGGGTCGTCGGCCGCCCGCAGGCCGAAGCGGACAAGTGCAAGCGCATCCGGACTGACGATTTGCTCGGCCGGCCGGTCGGTGTCGCCGGGCGGCCGGTTCTTGATCGGAACATAGCCGTCCTTCGGCGAACCGGCCTCGGCGCCGTCGGGCGGCGCGATGCGGACATAGTAGCCGTCGACGCCGACTTGACCGCAGATCGCCGTGCCGGTGACGTAGGTCCAGCGCTCGACCTGGTCGTTCCAGACGTCTGATGTCTCGCGCAGATAGGTCGCCGCGTCCGGCTTGCCACAGGCGTCGAGCAGGTCGGCTGCGGCAAGCAGTGCGGCGATTTCGACGGCGAGCGTGAACGGGCTGTAGCCGGCATCCTCTTCCCAGCGGTCCTCGCCGGTGACCGGCCCGTTGCGCACGACGAACCCGGCAGCGCGCTCGATCATCGGCAGAAAGACTGCGAGCCTGGCGTGCGGCAAATGGCCGGCGCGGTGCAAAGCTTCGGCCAGCAGCAGCGGAAAGGCGCATTCGTCCATCTGGATGCCGGGCCAATAGGCCGATCCGTCGAGCCAGGCGTTCTGCGGCCAGTGGCCATCCGGCTGCTGGATGGAGCCGAGATAGTCGAGGATTTGCAACGCCGAGGCGGCGTCGCCGGCAGCAAGAAAGCCGCCGGCCGTCTCGACCAGATCGCGCGGCCAGACCAGATGGTAGCCGCCGAGGTCGTCGTCGCCCTTGTCGAAGCCCCACGGGATCGACAGGCTGGCGACCGCGGCGCCCGGTGTGGCGATCGACCGGTGCGTCGCCAGTACCGCCGTCGAGACGCGATAGAAGTTGATCCCGGGCACCGCGTGCCGGTCGAGCGGCAGCAGGCCCTTTTGCCAGTTGCGCCAGTGCTGGAGGTAGGAGTTCGCCGCGGGTTCAAAACCCTGCTTCAGGCTGGCGAAAGCATGTTCCGCAGCCTCCTCGGGCGTCGCGCCAAATCCCAGCGCCAGCAAAGCCTTGGTCGTGGCCGCGGAAAAGCCGATCTCGCCGGTCAGCGCGACATTGCCGTCCTCGGCCCGCTGGTATGCAGCATCGAGCTCACCTGTGTTGTGCAGTTGCTGCCAACCGTCGGAAAAACCGACATAGCCGGCCGAGCCGGTCCGCCAGGGCAGCGACGAGGCCAGCGCCAGGCAGGAGCCGCGCCCCGAGGCGAACAGCACGGGCTTTCCCTCGTGCTCGCCGACCCAGGCGGTGTTGCCCATGCCGGCATTGACCAGATGCGGCGCCAGAAGCGCGTAGACGCGATAATCGTCAGCGACGCCCCTCAGCGCCGTGAAGGTGATTTCCTGCAGCAGCGCCGGGCGCGCCGGATCGGCGAGGATGCGCTTTTCGATCCGCCAGGCGCCGTCGTTCGCCGTGTTGACCAGCCGGTAGGCGGGTACGCCGTCCTCGAACGGTTCGATGCTGTGCGTGGCATCGCGCTTTTCTTCCGAGAAATAGCCGGCGGCGCCGGTGACGATGAGGCCGAGGTCGCGGGTGCAGGCACTGTCGACGCGCGGATAGTAGATTTCGTTGAGGATGCCGTGGCTGATCGTGAACCAGATCCGGCCGGCCGGCGAAAGCGACGTTCCGACGCCGCTCTTGGCGCTTGACGTCCAGCGCGCCGGAATTCCCGGGGCGCCCGGAGCAACGTTTGGCGTCACTGGCATTCTGTTTCGGTCTCCTGGCCTCCTCCCTAGACCATGACGCGAACCCTTTACAATCATTGCACCGCAAGTTGATCGCGGGCCGACGGCAGGGCAACGAACTAGGGCTAACGGGTTTCTTCGGAGCTTTCGCCTGCGCTGACGGAGCAGCAAACGAAAAACCCGCCAGTGCGGCGGGTCACCGGCGCAAATCAGCACCATGGACGAAAATGTACCATAGCTGAGGTCATCGAGTCAAGAAAAAATTCCTATGTCCAAAGGCGCCGTCGTTGACAGCGGCGGCGGCATGCGTCCACTATTTCCCGGCACGGGAGGATCGTGAAAGCAATGGCGGAAGTGTCCCTGGTCCTGATCGACCGGCTGCTGGCGATATCGCGGGCGCTTGCCGGCCATATCGATCCCGGCACGGCGTTCCGCGCGACAGCCATCGAGATCGGCTCGCTCATCCCGCACGACCACATGGATCTGGCGGTGCTGTCGCATGATGGGCGCCGGCACGCCTGTTACGAAGCCGGCTTCCACACCAGCTGGAGCGAGCTTGCCCAGCATCCGCTGCCGACCGAAGTCAGCCCGATCCGCTCGGTGCTGTGGGGCGAAGTCCCCTATCTGCTCGCCGACGACGCGCTGAGCGACGAGCGGTTCCATTTCGCCACCGCTATCGATGGTCCGATCTTCGCCGCCAGGCTGCGCAGCCGCATCGTCGTGCCGCTCAGGGCGCGCGGCGGCATCATCGGCGCGCTCAACATCAGCCGGCACGAGGTCGACTGCTACACGCTTGCCGATGTCGCGGTCGCGCAACAATGCGCCGACCTGATCGCGCCCTACATCTTCGCGCTGATCCAGACCGAGGAGGCGCGCCGCGCTATGCTGGCCGAGAGCGAGGCGCGAAATCGCGTCGAGCTGCTGCGCGTCGGCGCCTCGCAATTGACCGAAGGCATGGAGCGCGAACGCCGGCGCATGGCCATGGACCTGCACGACCAGACGCTTGCCGATCTCGCCCGGATCGCGCGCCAGCTCTCGGCACTTCGCGGCCAGGGCGTGGCGCGGGCAGCACAGCTTGCCGATCTCGAGAAGGAGGTCGCCGGCTGCCTGACGGAACTGCGCCACATCGTCGACGACATGCGGCCGAGCGTGCTTGAACTGTTCGGCCTGCGCGATGCGGTCGAGGCGCATCTCAACCGCAGCGTCGCCAGGGCCAAGCCGCCGATCGCCGTACGCATCGCCGACACCAGCGACGGCGGCGCCGACACCCTGTCGGAGCCAGTGCGGACCGCGCTCTACCGGATCGTGCAGGAAGCGATCAACAATGCCGTTCGCCATGCCGCGCCGCACCGCATCGACGTGCTGCTGGCGTCGACCGCGAGCGTGCTGCGGGTGATCGTGACGGATGACGGCCAGGGCTGCGGCGCCGTTGACCCGGCCGCGTATGGCGGCATCGGCCATATGCACACTCGGGCAGCCCTTATCGGGGCGCGGCTGCGCATCGGCCAGGCCGGCCGCAAGAACGGCGGCACCCGTGTCGTCGTCGAGATCGACCGCCAGCCATCACGGGAACTGGCGGCGGCTGCAACAATGCCTGGCGAACTCGCCGTATCGGAGGCCATGTGATGCTTGTGATGATCGCCGAGAATGACGGGCTCCACCGTAGCTTCGCGCGGCGGACCGTGGAGCAATTGTGGCCCGGTGACGTCGAGGTGATCGAAGCGAGCGACGGCGAGGACGCCATCAACCTGGCGACTGAGCGCGAGCCACTGCATGTCGTGCTCGATTTGCAGATGCCGAAGGCGACGGGAATCGAAGTTGCCAGGGCGATCTGGAACCGCCGCGCCGGCACGCACATCCTGTTCTGGTCGAATTTCGCCGACGAAGCCTATGTGCGCGGCGTGGCGCGCATCGTCCCGCCCGGCTCTGTCTACGGTTATGTGCTGAAATCGGCAACGGAGGAAGGCATGCGGTCCGCCCTGCGCGGGGTTTTCCGCGAAGGCCACTGCATCATCGACCGCGAGATCCGCGGCATCCAGCATCGCGTTCAGGACAAGTTCGAGGGCATTACCGACGGCGAATATGAAAGCCTGATCGACATCGCGCTCGGCCTGACCGACCGGGCGATCGCGGCACGTCGCGGCCTGTCGATCCGTGGTGCGCAGAGCCGCATCAAGCACTGCTACGACAAGCTCGGCATCGTGCCGGCGGAGGACGGCACCGGCGATGCTTCCGTGTTCAACTCGCGGACGCGGGCGATCTATCTCGCCATGGCGCGTGGCCTGATCAACATCGACGCACTGCGCCGCGAACAGGACCGGCTCGACGCCTGGCTGGCGGAGCACTGAAACAGCGGCGGCCACAAGCCGGAACATCGGAAGGTCCGGCGCATTGCTAGTGAACGCCAACTCAACGCCTGCGGATCCGAAGTGCGACCCTCATTTGCAGATTCATGGCACCTGGTGCGCGAAAGCGTCGTCGGTTTCATCGACGACAATGCGCTCAGCCATGGTGCGGCGATGGCCTTTTATGCCGCCACCTCGCTGGCGCCGATCTTGCTGATCGTGGTTGCGATTGCTGGTCTCGTCTTCGGCCACGATGCCGCACAATTGGCCTTGTCCGCGCAGATATCAGGGCTGATGGGACCGGAAAGCGCCGATCTCCTCAAGACTGCGCTGGAAAGTGCATCCGGCAGGCTGTACGGCACCTGGGCCGCGATCATAGGGCTTGTCACTTTGCTGGTGGCCGCGTCTGGCGTCTTCGGCGAAATGCAGCAGTCGTTGAACACAATCTGGAAGATCGAACCGCAAGGCAATTCCCTGTCGCGTCTGGTGCGGGCACGGGCCGCCAGTCTGGGGTTGGTGGCCGCACTCGGGTTCCTGTTGCTGGTCTCTCTCATCGCAAGCGCCGCGATTTCGGCACTGGGCGCTTTCATCAACGCCCATCTGCCGTTTGGAACGATCATACTCAGCGGGATCAACGGCGTCGTTTCGTTTGCGCTTATCGCCGTGATGTTTGCCGCCATTTACAAGGTTTTGCCCGATCGAACCCTGGAATGGCGCGATGTGGCAATTGGCGCTGTCGGGACCGCGGCCCTGTTCACATTGGGAAAATCGCTTATCGGCTGGTATATCGGCACCAGCGCGATTGCGTCGTCGTATGGCGCCGCCGGCGGACTGCTCGTGATATTGCTCTGGGTTTACTACTCGTCGGAGATTTTCCTCCTCGGTGCCGAGTTCACGCGCGCCTATTCCGTTCGCCACGGCAGCCGGTCCGATCTGAAAACCTTGGTTCACAGCCCTCTGCCCGCGCAGCACGACTCATTTCGCGCAGGGCAAAAATCCAACTCTGCCGGCGTTGTCGTGCTCGTGGCGGTGGCGTGCGCGAGCGCAACCTTGACCGCGCTTTTGCGAAGTGTTCGCCGGCCCTGATCTGACGTCGCCGGTATTCTACGCTCGATAGGCACGGGCGACTGTGCAAATGCACAGTCGCCCGTGCGCTTTGACCCGTATCGGCTCGTCGGGACCGCGCCTACGCTCTGCCCCAACAAGAAGACTGTATCGGGAAGCGCTCATGCCATTCGTCACCATGCGGAGTAGCACGGCTGTTCGCGCCGGGAGCCGATGATGTCGGTGCCGGCGCGTGCGCGTCATTCCGGTTTCGACGACGTCGTCGGCGATGCGACCATTGAGATGGTGGCGAGCGGCTTCGGCTTCCTCGAAGGGCCGGTCTGGCATCCCTATGAGAAATGGCTGGTCTTCTCCGACATTCCGGAAAGCCGGATGTATCGCCGCAGTGCCGAGGGCGAGATCGAGCTGTTCCGCGAGCCGAGCCACAAGGCCAATGGCAACACGCTGGACCGCCAGGGGCGGCTGGTCACCTGCGAGCACGCAACGAGCCGCGTGACCCGCGCCGAGCCCAACGGCAGCGCAACAGTGCTTGCCACGCACCATCAGGGCAAGCAGCTCAACAGCCCGAACGATATCGTCGTTGCCACCGGCGGATCGATCTACTTCACCGATCCGGGCTATGGCCGGAGGGAGTTCTATGGCGTGCCACGCCCGCAGGAGCTGCCGTTCCAGGGCGTCTACCGCATCGATGGCGACGGCGCCCGGCTGACATTGCTGGCCGACGATTTCGGGCAGCCGAACGGGCTGTGCTTTTCGCTGGACGAGTCGCGGCTGTTCATCAACGACACCGAACGCGGGCACATCAGGGTGTTCGGCGTCGAAGCCAATGGCGACCTCAATGGCGGCGCGGTGTGGGCAGTAACCGAGGGCGAGGGGCCGGGAGCGCCCGACGGCATGAAGATCGACAGCCGCGGCAATCTTTACTGCACCGGACCCGGCGGCATCCACATTTTCGACGCGTCGGGCACCATTCTTGGCGTCATCCGGACGCCTGAAGATTGCGCGAATTTCACCTTCGGCGACGACGATTTGCAAAGCCTCTACATTGCCGCGTCGACGTCGCTGTACCGGCTCAGGGTGCGCGTGCCGGGATTGAGACTGTTTTGAGCTCGCGACAATCCGTGCTCAAATCAGAGTTGGGAGTGAGGCCGGGGTCAAAGCCGGTGGGAATGCAGCAGTCAACACATCTGGGAGGATAACGACATGAAGAAACTGTTCGTTCTGGGCGCTCTGGCGGCAATGCTCGCTTCGGGCACGGCGCTGGCCGACACCAGTGGCAAGAAGATTGCTTTTTCCAACAATTATGCCGGCAATTCCTGGCGACAGGCGATGCTCGACAGCTATGGCATCGTCACCAAGAAGGCGGTCGCCGACAAGGTGGTCGGCGCGGCCGACATCTTCACCACCGCCGACAAGGAGGTGCCGACGCAAGCGGCGCAGGTGCAGAACCTGATCCTGCAGGGCTATGACGCGATCGTCATCAACGCTGCCTCGCCGGATGCGCTCAACGGCGCCATCAAGCAGGCCTGCGATGCCGGCATCGTCGTCGTCTCCTTCGATGGCACCGTGACCGAGCCTTGCGCCTACCGCGTCGTCGTCGACTTCAAGGACATGGGCAAGCAGGAAGTCGAGCAGATGGCCAAGTTCCAGCCCAAGGGCGGCAATCTGCTTGAAATCCGCGGCCTTGCCGGCACCTCGATTGATGATGCCATCCATGCCGGCATCCTCGAAGGCGTCGCCGCCCATCCCGAGTTCAAGATCGTCGGTTCGGTGACCGGCGACTGGGACCAGACGACGGCGCAAAAGGCGGTGGCGACCATCCTGCCGTCGCTGCCCGACATCGTCGGCGTCGTCGATCAGGGCGGCGACGGTTACGGCGCCGCACAGGCCTTCGCCGCCGCTGGCAAGCCGCGCCCGACCATCATCATGGGCAACCGCCAGGACGAGTTGCAGTGGTGGAAGGAGCAGAAGGACAAGGACGGCTACCAGACCTGGTCGGCGTCGATCGCGCCCGGCGTGTCGTCGCTCGCCTTCTGGGTGGCGCAGCAGGTGCTCGACGGCCGCACCGACATCCCGCATGACCTGCTGGTGCCGTATCTGGCCTTCACCCAGGACGATTTCGAGGCCGAGCTGCCAAAGATCCCCAAGGGCGGCGTCGCCAGCCACGAATACACGCAGGAAGACGCGATCGCGGCCATCAAAGCCAACATCAAGTGAATGTCGGCCAAGCGTTGCCGTCCGTATCGCCAAGCGAGTATCGTTGAGCATGCCCAGGGGTAACGCTGACATCATCAGACTGAACGGCGCCGAAAAGCATTTCGGCGCCGTTCGCGCGCTGGCCGGCGTGGATTTTCACGTCGGACCCGGCGAATGCGTCGGGCTCGTCGGCCACAATGGCGCCGGCAAATCGACGCTGATGCACATGGTGGCGGGCACGCTGGTGCCCGACAGCGGGCAGATCGGCGTGCATGGCGACATCGAGGACAACTACTCGGTGTCGCGCGCGCAGCAGCTTGGCATACGCTGCGTCTTCCAGGAGCTGTCGCTGTGCCCCAATCTCAGCGTCGCCGAGAACACACGCATCAACCACGCTTCGCTGCATGGCTTCGGCTGGCGGCGCAAGGCGGCCGAGCTGATCGCCGCCAAGCTCGACGAGATCTTTCCGGGTCATAGCATCTCGGCGTCGGACATTGTCGGCGACCTGTCGATCGGCCGTCGCCAGATGGTCGAAGTGGCGCGCGCCTTCACCGTCACGCAGGATCGTCTCGACCTCGTCATCCTCGACGAGCCGACATCGTCGCTCGACGCGCATACGGCGGGCCAGTTGCTGGCCTTCGTGCGCCGCTTCGTCGCCGGCGGCAAAAGCTGCATCCTGATCTCGCATGTGCTGGGCGAGGTGCTGCGCAACGCCGACCGCATCGTGGTGATGCGCGACGGCAAGGTGGTTGTCGCCGACGCCGCCACCGCCTTCGACCGTAACCGGCTGGTGACGGCGATGGGCGGCGCGGAAGCGCGCCAGAAGATCGCGGCGCAAATCGCTGCCGCCAAGCCCGCCGCCAGTCCGCTGAGGGTCCGGGCGCGGCCCGCCGCGCAGAAGGACGGCACCGACCTCGTCGCCTGCGCCGGGGAGATCATCGGCCTTGCCGGGCTGGCCGGACATGGCCAGACAGACCTGCTGCTGGCGATCTTTAGCGGGGCATCGCGCGCCCGGGCCGGCATCGAGGTGACAGCGCCGGTGGCGCTGGTCGCCGGCGACCGCCAGTCGGATGGCATCTTTCCGCAATGGTCGATTGCTGAGAACATCGGCATCCGCTCGCTGGCGCGGCTGCGCAGCGGGCTGCTGATCTCGCCGCAGCGTGAGGCCGAGCTTGCCGCATTTTGGCAGAAGAAGATCGGCATCCGTACGCCTGATATGAACAACAACATTTTCTCGCTATCGGGCGGCAACCAGCAGAAGGCGCTGTTTGCGCGTGCGCTCGGCTCGGATGCACAGATCGTGCTGATGGACGACCCGATGCGCGGCGTCGACATCGGCACCAAGCTGGAGGTCTACGACCTCGTGCGCGAGGAGGCTGCCCGAGGCCGTACCTTCCTCTGGTACACCACGGAAACCGAAGAGCTCGACAATTGCGACCACATCTATGTCTTCAAGAACGGCCGCATCGTCGCCAATCTGCGTCGCGACGAGTTGACCGAAGAGAAGATCATCCAGTCCTCCTTCGGCGATGCGGCCTGAGATGACGGCCGCCAGCCTCGACACCGCTGCCAGGACTTCCGCCGAACGTGGCGCGCTGGCCCGTGCGCGCCTGCTGCGCGGGCTGCTGCCGGCGCTGTCGCTGGCGCTGGTGCTGCTCGCCATCGCCTGGCTCAACCCGCGCGCCATCAGCTATTTCGGCTTCAGCCTGATGCTGAACCTGGCGATCCCGATCGCGCTGGCGACGATCGCGCAGATGTTCGTCATTGCCGGAAACGAGCTCGACCTGTCGATCGGCACTTTCGTCGGCTTCGTCGGCTGTGTCACCGCGACCTGGCTGAAGGACGCGCCGCTGCTCGGCGCCGCCATCCTGCTCGGATCGATCGGCGTCTATGCGCTGCTCGGCGCACTGATCCATCTGCGCAATTTGCCTTCGATCGTGGTGACGCTCGGCATGAGCTTCGTCTGGCAGGGGCTCGCGATTCTCGTCCTGCCCAAACCGGGCGGCAAGGCGCCGGACTGGCTGCTCGGGCTGATGGCGTTCAAGCCGCCTTTTGTGCCGTTCCCGATCATTGCGGCGCTGCTGATCGGCCTTATCGTCCATTTTGGCCTGATGCGCACCTCCTATGGCGTGATCCTGCGCGGCTCGGGCGGCAATCCGGCGGCACTCGGTCGCGCCGGCTGGTCGCTGCTCCGAACCAAGATCGTGCTGTTTGCGCTCGCCGGCCTGTTCGGCGTGCTGTCCGGCATGGCGCTGATCGGCATCACCACTTCGGCCGATGCCAATATCGGCAATGGCTACACGCTGCTGGCGATCGCCGGCGTCATCCTCGGCGGCGGCGAATTCGTCGGCGGCCGGGTGTCGCCGATCGGTGCGGTGATCGGCGCGCTGACGCTGGCGCTGGCCGCCTCGCCGCTGCTCACCTTCATGCACATCCCGCCGGACTGGCAGGTGGCCGCCAACGGCGCCATCCTGATCATCGTGCTGGCGGCGCGCGTGCTGATCAGCCGCAAGGAGAGGTGAGCGATGACATCGGTGAGATCGCTGCTTACCAAACCCTGGATCTGGTCGTTCATTGGCGCCTTGCTGGTGTGGCTGGCGACGATCGCCTTCACCGGCGGCTATGGCGGGGGTGGCATGGTGACGGCAGCCCTTTCGCTGGCGGTATTCACCGTCATTGTCGGCGTCGGCCAGATGTTCGTCATCACGCTGGGACCAGGCAATGTCGACCTGTCGCTGCCGGCCAATATCGGCCTTGCCAGCGCCGTCGCGATGAAGGTGATGGACGGCAACGATTCCATGATCGCGGTCGGGCTTTTGGCGGCACTTGCCTGCGGGGCGGCGATCGGCGCCGCCAACTACCTGCTGATCTGGGCGCTGCGCATCCCGCCGATCATCGCCACGCTATCGGCCAGCTTCATCATCCAGTCGATCGACATCAGCTATGGCCGCGGGTTGCAGATCAAGCCGCCGCCGGGCTTCGCCGATTTCGCCAACTGGCAGGTGCTGGGCATTCCGGTGCTGGCAATCCTCACGGTATTGTTCACCGTCGGCGCGGCCATCGCGCTGCAGCGTATGATCTATGGCCGCTCGGTGCTGGCGATCGGGCAGAACATCCGCGCCGCCTGGCTCGCCGGCGTCAATGTCGGACGCATTCGCTTCCTCACCTACACTCTGTCGGGCGCGCTCGGCGGCATCGACGGCGCGCTGCTCGCCGGCTATTTCCGCGGCGCCAATGTCGACATCGGCAACGAATACCTGCTGGCCTCGATCGCCGTCGTCGTCATTGGCGGCACGTCGGTCGCCGGCGGCAAGGCCAATGTCCCCGGCGTCTGGGGCGCGGCTTTGTTCCTGGTGCTGCTTTTGACCATGCTCAACACGTTTGGGGTGAGCGCCGGGGTGCGGTTGCTGCTGACGGGGCTGATCATTGTCGGGGTGATCACGGCGGCGGGCGGGCAGAAGGCGCTGCGGTAGTCTCCGCCTTCGTCGTCCCAGACACCTTCAAGGCCTGTAATCATTGTGCCAGGCCGACATCCGGTTCCCTTCGACGTTATGGCGCTGTAAATCCCGTTCGCGTGGCCACGGCCGCTGAATAATGCTGGGAGGTTTGCGTGTCCGATTTTGTGAAGGTCAGCCGCGACGGCGACGTTGCCGTCGTCACCATCGACAATCCGCCGGTCAACGCGCTGAGCTTCCATGTCCGCGAACCGCTGATGCAGGCGCTGGTCGAATTGCGCGACGATGCGTCGGTTGCCGCCATCGTCATTGCATGCGCCGGCCGGACCTTTGTCGCCGGCGCCGACATCACCGAGTTCGGCAAGCCGATGCAGCAGCCCGAACTGCGCGCCATCGTGGCGACGCTGGAAACCATCGCCAAGCCGACGGTCGCAGCCATCCACGGCACCGCGCTCGGCGGCGGGCTGGAGCTGGCGCTGGGCTGCCATTTCCGTGTTGCCGATGCCGGCGCCAAGCTCGGCCTGCCGGAAGTCAAACTCGGCCTGCTGCCCGGTGGCGGTGGCACGGTACGGTTGCCGCGCCTTGTCGGCGCGGTGAAGGCGTTGAAGATGATCGTCTCAGGTGCGCCGATCGGCGCGACCGAGGCGCACGCCGCCGGTCTCGTCGATGCCGTCTTCGAAGGCGATCTGACCACGCATGCCGTGAACTTCGCTGGGGAAATCGCCCGCAAGGGTGGTCCCTTCACGCCGGTGTGCGATCGCAATGATGGTCTCAAGCAGACCGATCTCGCGGCGTTCGACGCCGAGGCTGCGGATCTTGCCAAGAAAGCGCGCGGGCTCGAGGCGCCGATCGCTTGCGCGCAGTCGGTGCGCAATGCCGTCACGCTGCCCTTCGATGCGGCGCTGGCGGCAGAGCGTGCGCTGTTCGTCAAACTGGTCGCCAGCGACCAGTCGCGGGCGCAGCGGCATCTGTTCTTCGCCGAACGTGAGGCGGCAAAGCTTCCGAGCAAGGACATCGTCAAGCGGAGGATCGCCCGCGTCGGCGTCATCGGCGCCGGTACGATGGGGGGCGGCATTGCCATGGCCTTCGCCAATGGCGGCTATTCCGTGATTTTGCTGGAAACCAGCCACGAGGCCCTGCAACGCGGCTTGGCGACCATCGACAGGAACTACTCGGTGTCCGTCAGGCGCGGTTCGCTCGGCGAGGACGCCAAGCAACAGCGGCTCGCCCAGTTCAAGGGCTCCACCGACTATGCCGATCTCGCCGATTGCGACCTGATCGTCGAGGCGGTGTTCGAAGACATGGCGGTCAAGAAGGAGGTTTTCGGCAAGCTCGAAGCCGTGGCCAAGCCCGGCGCGATCCTCGCCACCAACACCTCCTATCTCGACATCAACGAAATCGCTGCCTCGACCTCGCGGCCGCAGGATGTGCTCGGCCTGCATTTCTTTTCGCCGGCCAATGTCATGAAGCTCTTGGAGATCGTGCGCGCCGAGAAGACCGCGCCCGATGCGCTGGCGACATCAGTCGACCTGGCGAGGCGGATCGGCAAGGTGGCCGTCGTGGTCGGCATCTGCCACGGCTTCGTCGGCAACCGCATGCTTGCCGCGCGGGGCTCGGAATCGGAAGCGCTTCTTCTGGAAGGCGCAACGCCCAGCCAGATCGACCAGGTGTTCACCGATTTCGGCTGGCCGATGGGGCCATTCCAGATGGGCGATCTCGCCGGCCTCGACATTGGCTGGCGCAACCGCAAGGCACGCGGCCAGAAAGCCGTGATCGCCGACACGCTGTGCGAACAAGGACGCTTCGGCCAGAAGACCGGCCGGGGTTTTTATCTCTATGAGGCTGGCGCGCGCACGCCAGTGCCGGATCCCGAGGTTGAAGCGCTGATCCGCGACAAGGCCGCCGAGAACGGTATCGCACCGCGTGCGATCAGTGCGGAGGAAATCGTAGAGCGCACGCTTTACCCCCTGATCAACGAGGGCGCCAAGATCCTGGAGGAAGGCATAGCGGCCCGTGCGTCCGACATCGATGTCGTCTGGGTCAATGGCTACGGCTTTCCCATCGGCAAGGGCGGACCGATGTTCTGGGTTGGCCTTGAAGGTCCGGCCAGGATCATCGAGCGGCTCGAATACTGGCATCAACGGACGGGCAAGGATGTGTTCAAGCCGGCGCCGTTGCTGAAGCGGATGGCCGAGACCGGGTCGTGGGAAGCCGGCGGTTAGAGAGCCTACCGGATCCGTGCATCGATGATCTCGACGAAGCGCGCGAACAGGCCGGCCTGCGAATTGATCTTGAGCTTGCGGTAGATGTTGCGGCGATGGACCTTCACGGTTCCCGGCACGATGCGCATGGCGCGGGCGATCGACTCCGTCGAATGCCCCTGCAACACCAGGTCGACGACATGCTTTTCGCGCGGCGTCAGCGACAGGCTCTGCCAGATATGGGCGCGGTCGAACTCGTTGACCATAGCGGCCGTCTCGTCCTGCTTCGCTTCCGCCGTTTCGTCGGCCGGAAGAGCAGGCCAGCGCAACCTGATGAAGCTGATCACCGCGGGAGCCATGTCGCGCAGCAATCTGGCATCGGCGGTGCCGAAAGGGCCTGAAGCGCGCAGCCGCATCAGCGACAACACCAGCGCATCCTTGCCCGGCAGCGGCACGAAGAAGCCGACCTCCTCGGCCAGCCTGGTCTGGCTGTAATAGGAGCGGAAATACTCGCTGGCATAGAAACGGTCCGGCGCCAGCTCGCGCATGCGCCAGAACCCTTCCTTGCGCTCGACCGCAGCGTGATGGAACGGATCGAGCAGATACGGCCCTTCCTGATAGAGCGCGACGAACACATGGCTCTCGGTGGGCGAGAAGGTCTCGAACAGCAGCGGCGGGCGCGAGGCGCCGCGATAGCCGAAGATCACGCAGTGATCGAATCTAACGTGCTGCCGCAGCCACTCGACCAGCGCCTGGCCAAAGAGATCGCCGCTGGTCTCCCGCGTCGTCGCGACGAGCGTGGCGAGCCGGCTGTATTCGTCGCTGCGGGACAATGCTACCCCCTTAAACGAGAAAATAGACCAGATATACCACCTGAGAGGTATATACTAGCCGCCATTGGCTCTGGTAGCGTTCCGATATTGCCCTGTTGCTGGAGCCATCAGCCTTGACCGCAGTGCCCGACATCGAGTTTCGCGGCGTCACCAAGCGCTATGGCGCGGTGACCGCGGTCAGCGGCATCGATCTCGCTGTCCCGCCCTCCGCCTTTGTCGCGCTGCTCGGTCCCTCCGGCTGCGGCAAGACCACCTGCCTGCGCATGATCGGCGGCTTCGAACAGCCGAGCGAAGGCCAGGTGTTCATTCGCGGCCAGGACATGGCCGGCACGCCGCCCTACCGGCGGCCGGTCAACATGGTGTTCCAGCAATACGCGCTGTTTCCGCATCTCGATGTCGAGGACAATGTCGCTTACGGGCTGCGCCAGGCGCGGCCAAGGCTGTCTTCGCGCGAGATCGCCTCAAGGGCGGGCGAGGCGCTCGAAATGGTGCGGCTCGCCGGCTATGGCCGCCGCAAGATCCACGAACTGTCGGGCGGCCAGCAGCAGCGTGTGGCGCTTGCCCGCGCCCTGGTCAACAAGCCGGCGGTGCTCTTGCTCGATGAGCCGCTGGCGGCGCTCGACAAGAAGCTGCGCACCGACATGCAGATCGAGCTGCAGAACCTGCAGCGCGAGATCGGCATCACCTTCGTGCTGGTCACGCACGACCAGGAGGAAGCGCTGTCGATGAGCGATTTCGTCTGCGTCATGAATGGCGGCCGCATCGTCCAGCTCGGGCAGCCGAGCGAGATCTATGACGAACCGGCCGACTTGTTTGTTGCCGATTTCGTCGGCAAGACCAATCTTTTGAGCGGTACCGTCGCCGGGCATACCGGCGATCTGGTGGAAGTGGCGCTTGCCGACGGCACCGTCATTGCGGCGCGCAAACGGACCGCCTTGCAGCAGGGCGAGGTCGTTTCGGTCAGCCTGCGTCCTGAATCGCTCAGTCTCGGCGCCCAGGCAAGCGGCCCATTCAAGGGCATCGTCCGCAACCGGATATTCCTGGGCTCGACGGCGGAATACGCGATCGAGGTCAAGGGCATCGGAACGCTGCTGGCCAAAGCCGATCACCTGATCGGTCACGGCAATCTCTTCAAGCCGGGTGAACCCGTCGCCATCGGCTTTGCCTCCGGAACGCCGCTGGCGTTTGCGGAGACCAAGAACAACGGGGCCAACCAGAGGGTAGATAAACATGTCGAAATCATATCGTGACGGACTGCCGATAAGCCCCGAGAATTTCGTCGACCAGCTGATGCGTTTGAAGCGCGGCTCGATCGGCCGCCGCGACTTTCTCGGTCTCACCGGCCTTGGCATTGCCACTGCGGTGATGGCGCGCGAGATCGGCATCATGCCGACACCGGCCTTTGCCGCGGAAAGCCTTGGCGATCGCATGTCGATCGCCACCTGGCCGAACTATCATGACCCGGCGACCTTCGAGAACTTCAAGAAGGACACCGGCGTCGCCGTCGAGGTCAACGTGTTCGGCTCCAATGAGGAGATGCTGGCCAAGCTGCAGGCCGGGGCCTCGGGCTGGAGCCTGTTCGTGCCGACCAATTACACGATCTCGACCTACAAGAAGCTCGGCATCATCGAGCCGCTGGAGATGGCGAAGCTGCCGAATTTCGACGGCTCGCAAGAGGATCCGCGCTTCACCTCGGAGGGCACGATCGATGGGACGATCTACGCCGTGCCGAAGAACTGGGGCACCACCGGCTTTGCCGTCAACACCAAGAAGCTGACCAAGCCGATGACCAGCTGGAAGGAGTTCTGGGACACCGCCATGGCGGAAGGCGACAGCCGTACCATGGTGCATGACTACCAGCTGACCACGATCGGCAATGCGCTGAAATATTACGGCTACTCGTTCAATTCGCTCAAGCAGGACGAACTGGCCAAGGCGGAGGAGCTGCTGCTGAAGGTCAAGCCGCATCTGTTCGCGGTCTCCTCCGACTACCAGCCGGGGATGCGCGCCGGCGACGCGTGGATGACCATGTGCTGGACGAATGACGGCGCGCAGCTGCATCGCGACATTCCCGAGATCGCCTATGTGCTGGGCAAGGAAGGCGGCGAGATCTGGACCGATTTCTATGCCATTCCGAAAGACGCGCCGAACAAGCCCGCCGGTTACGCGCTGCTCAACTACCTAATGAATCCGCAGGTGGCGGTGAAGGAGCATTTGGCCAATGGTGCGCCGTCGACCGATGCGCGCGTCAACAAGCTGCTGCCCAAGGAGGTGCTCGACAACCCGATCCTCTATCCGGCAGCCGACCTGTTGACGCCGCTGGAATTCGGCGCGGCGGCAACGTTGACCGACCCCGGCCGTGCCGAACTGATGGCGCGCTTCAAGTCGGCCTGAGCCAGGCGGCCTCAAATTCGACTCAGATAATTTGACCGGCGGGTTTATGCCCGCCGGCACCGGGGCAATCTTTCCATGCACGGCAGCCGTCTTCGTAGGAATTTTCTGACCGCCATGCTGCTCGGTCCGGCGACAGCGTGGCTGGTGGTGTTCCTGGTGCTGCCGTTCATCGCCATCGCCGTGTTCAGCGTCGGCGAACGCGCACCGGAAGGCGGCTATCAGGCCGCCTTTACGCTGGCGCAATATGCCAATCTTCCGGCGCGGGCGACCGCCTTCTGGAACACGATGGTGCTGGCGCCGGTGGGAGCGCTCGCCTGCCTTCTCGTCGCTTATCCCGTTGCCTACTATCTCGCCTTGCGCGCGCCGCAGCGCTGGCGGCTGATCCTGCTCGCGCTGGTCGTCATTCCGTTCTGGACCAGCCTGCTGATGCGGACCTATGCCTGGATGTACATTCTGGGCGGGCGCGGCATTCCGGCGCTGCTCGCCTTTGTCGGCATCGAGGATGTCAGGCTGATCAACACGCCGGGCGCGGTGCTGCTCGGCATCGTCTATGGCTACCTGCCGCTGATGATCCTGCCGGTCTATGTCAGCCTCGAACGGCTTGACCGCAGGCTGCTGGAGGCCTCCGCCGATCTCGGCGCGACACCGCTTTCGACCTTCCTCGGCGTGACACTGAAACTGTCGCTGCCGGGCGTCATGACCGGCTTCTCGCTGGTGATGATCCTGCTGCTCGGCGAATATCTGATCCCGACGCTGCTTGGCGGCGGCAAGGTGTTCTTCATCGGCAATGCGCTGGTCGATCTGTTCCTGCAATCGCGCAACTGGCCGTTCGGATCGGCCATCGCCATCACGCTGGTGCTGGTCTCGGTGGTGGTGCTGATTGCCGCAAACCGCATTTCGACCCGAGTTTCGGGCGCGCGCCGGGTGGATCTGATCTGATGCGGGCTTTCGTCATTGCGGTGTTCGCTTTCCTCTATCTGCCGATCGCGCTGGTGGTGCTGTTTTCTTTCAACGCCGGCCACCATGCCAGCGAGTTCACCGGCTTTTCGGTGCAATGGTACGGCAAGGCATTGGCGAACCCGTTCCTGGTCGAAGCGCTGAAGAACAGCCTGTTCATCGCCACCACCAGCGCCTTGCTGGCGGCGCTGTGCGGCACCGCGGCGGCACTCGGCCTGGCGCGCGTCGGCGTGCGGACCCGCGCGGTCTTCGACGCACTTCTGGGCGCCGCGATCGTCGTTCCGGGCGTCGTCATCGGCATTTCGACTCTGGTCGCGCTCGTCCAATTGTTCACCGTCGTCAATCCGTTCCTCGCCTCGATCTGGCCCGACGACCAGCCGCCGCGGCTGGCGCTCGGCTACGGTTCGATCATCGCGGCGCACGGGCTGTTCTCGATGGCGCTGGTGACGATGATCGTCGGCACGCGGCTCGGCAGCCTCGACCGCAATCTGGTCGAGGCGTCGAGCGATCTCTACGCGACGCCGTTGACGACGTTCCGCTCGATCGTGCTGCCGCAGATCATGCCGGCGGTCGTTGCCGGCTTCCTGCTCGCCTTCACCTTCTCCTTCGACGATTTCATCATCGCCTTCTTCGTCGCCGGCGCGCAGACGACGCTGCCGATCTATGTCTTCGCGTCGATCCGGCGCGGCGTGACGCCGGAGATCAACGCCATCGCGACGATCGTGCTCGTCGCTTCCGTGCTGCTTGTGGTGCTTGCCCAATGGCAGTTGCGCCAGCGCAAGCCGTCGAACTGAAAGCCGCATCATGATCCTCAAAGACCGCATCGCCGTGGTGACAGGCGCCGGCTCCGGCATCGGGCGCGCCGGCGCCATGATCATGGGCAGGGAAGGCGCGGTGGTCGTCATCGCCGACAGGGATCAGGCCGCCGGGGAAGCAACGGCTTCGGACATCCGCGCGATCGGTGGCCAAGCCGAGGCGATCACGACCGATGTCGCTGATGATGCGGCGGTCGAACAGCTCATTGCCGGCACGCTCGACAGGCATGGGCGCATCGACATCCTGCACAATCACGCCGGCATCCAGATCGGCGGCACGCTGACCGAAGTGGAGGTCGGCGGCATGGATGCCTCGTGGCGGGTCAATGTGCGGGCGCAGTTCCTGGCGGCGAGACAGGTCATGCCCTCGATGATCGCGCAGGGCGGCGGGGTCATCCTCAACACCGCCTCCAATTCGGGCGTGTTCTACGACCGCGAGATGATTGCCTACGCAACTTCCAAACATGCGGTGGTGGCAATGACACGGCAGATGTCGCTCGACTATGCCCGGCACAATGTGCGCGTCAACGCGCTCTGCCCGGGATGGGTCGACACGCCGTTCAACGAACCGTTCATCGCCCAGATGGGCGGACGCGGGGCGATCGAAACCTATGTCCGCACCAAGATCCCGATGGGCCGCTGGGCCAGCGCCGATGAGATCGCCGAAGCGATCCTGTTCCTTGTCTCCGACCGTTCATCCTTCATGACCGGCCAGGCGCTGGTAATCGACGGCGGTGAAAGTATCGGCTGAGCCTTTTGCTTTCGCTATCAACTCCCCTGTTTTCAAAGCTTGTCCGATATACCACGCAAAGACTTTCACCCATGCCGCTGCATGCCGGCAGGACTATAGTCCTGCCGGCATGGGACTTCAGTGCCATGGCCGTCCAAGAGCGTGAATTTGTGTTTGATATCAGTCGGTTAAGTTTCTGGCCGGGTGCCAGATCGCGTATTGAGACAGCATTTGTCTAAAGTTTACTCTGCACTATTAGCAATTCCTCATAGGACGGTCGCTTAGCGGTCGGGCCAGGGCGACGATTCCCGAGGAGATTACCATGACAAACCGGAAAACTCTGCTGGCGGCGCTTGCTGCATTGGCGCTCCTGGCATCTCCGGCGCTCGCCGGCAATGGGCACGGCGGTGGCGGTGGCAATGCCGGAGGCAACGGGCACGGCAACGGCGGTAGCAATGGCAACGGCGGCAATGGCAAGAGCGGCGCTTCGCACGGCAAGTCGTCGTCGGCCCCCGGCCAGGTGGCCAAAGCGGACGACACCACGGTCGACAAGACCACCAAGGTCTCGTCCGTGCCCAAAGGCAAGAACATCCACGCCAAGCTTGGCCGGGTGAGCTCGCTGAAGCGCAACATCAATGCCTATATGAACTCGAAGAGCAAGAAATTCGCCGCCCTTCAGGCATTCGTGACGCAGTCCGCCAAAGCCAAGGTCGCTCAGGCCGCCGCCGACGCAGCACAGGCTAAGCTGGATGCGCTGACGTCCCTGACACCCGATCAGATTGCCGCGATGTCGCCCGAAGATCAGGCGGCCCTGCCTGGGAAGATAGCTGCTCTGCAGGCCGAGGTCGCTGCCGACAACGCTGCTGCTGCTGCGGCCGCGGTCGGCACCGATGATGCATCGCTCGACGCGGCATTGGCGGATATGGCCAACAAGCCCGTCGACGCTGCGGTCACGTCCTGGGCTCAAGACGTCCTTGCCGGCAAGATCGACCAGACGGCTGCCGCGATGCAGACGGAAACGACGCCGTAACGAACCGCCGCCGAAACGGTAGTGGTCAGTCAAAGGCAATGCCGCGGGTTTCACTCGGCGGCATTGCCTTTTCCCGCTCATGGTCGGGCTGGCTATCCAGGGATAGCCACCGAGCTGGCGTCCAGGGATAGCCAGGCTCGAAACACTCAGACATGCTTGCGGCCGCCGGTCTCGCGAAACCAGCTGTCGGGGTAGGGGTACCACCAGTCCTGGATCGCAGGCTTGTGGTCAATGATCACCATCTTGGAGCGGCGGAAAGCGTCGAGGCCCTGGCGTCCGAGTTCGCGGCCGAGGCCGGAGGCCTTCCAGCCGCCGAACGGCAGGGCGTCATTGTCGATCAGCGGGTTGTTGACCCAGACCATGCCGGCTTCGAGCCGTTCCGCCGCCTCGTGGGCTTCGGCCAGATCCGATGTGAACACCGAAGCGCCGAGCCCGAACGGGCTGTCATTGGCAAGCCGGATCGCCTCGTCGAAATCCCTGACCCGGCAGATGGCGGCGACGGGTCCAAAACACTCTTCGCGCACGATCGCCATATCAGGGGTGACGCCGGTCAGGATCGTCGGTTCGTAGAACCAGCCGACATTGTACGCAGGCGGGATACGCCCGCCGGTGACTGCGACGGCGCCATGAGCGATCGCATCGTCGACAAGGCGCATGACTTTGGTCCGCGCGCTTTCGCTGACCAGCGGGCCGATCTCGGTCTTGTCCATGCCGTTGCCGATGCGCAGCGCCCGCGTCCTTTCGGCGAACAGCGCGACGAAGCGGTCATGCACGGAATCGACGACGAAGAAGCGCTCGGCCGAAGTGCAGACCTGGCCGGTGAGGTGGAAGGCGGCGGTGACGCTGCCGGCCGCCGCGATCTCGAGCGGCGCGTGCTCGCTGATGATCAGCGGGTCACTGCCGCCGGCCTCGATGACGCACGGCTTCATGCGTTCGGCGCAGGCCACCGCCACCGCCTTGCCTGCGGCGACCGAGCCGGTGAAGGCAACGGCATGGGTGCGGTCGGAGGCGATCAGCGCCTGTGCTGTGGCCGCTCCGCCGGGCAGGCAGGAGACCAGCCCCTCTGGCAGCGAGCGGAACACGGTCATGTAGTCCAGCGTCGAGAGCGTCGTCGCCTCGGCCGGCTTGATGATGCAGGCATTGCCGGCGGCGAGCGATGCGGCGACCGTCCAGCACATCAGCAGGATCGGGAAATTGTAGGGCATGATGTGTACGGAGACGCCGTAAGGTTCGTAGCGCACATACTGGAACGAACCGGCCTGCGTCGTGCCGGCGATCTTGCCGGCATCGTCGCGCGCCATCTCGGCATAGTAGCGGAAGATCGGCGCGCAATTGGCGATCTCGCCGATCGCTTCGGGGTAGGGTTTGCCCATCTCGCGCACCATCAGCTCGGCGCAACGCGTGAAGTCCGCCGCCTCGATGGCGTTGGCGACGGCATGCAGTTGCTTGGCCCGGCTCTTGGCGTCGAGCTTCTTCCAGGCGGCCTGCGCCCTGGTTGCCGCCGTGAGCACAGCGTCGATCTCGCCGTCGCTGGCGGCGGCAATGGCGCCGACGGTTTCCAGCGTCGCCGGATCGATCACCGGTTTTGCCGCGCCGGTCATCGGCCGGTAGTCCGGATTGACGAAGAAGGTAGGCCGGTCAGGAGAGAAATCCATTTTGTCCTTCTCCATTTATGGAGCCTTTTTGAGAATTCGTCCTGCCGAGGCAGATGGCGTGGCTTTCGAGAACCGGAGCGCAGCGGACATTTAGTCCGTGAGCACCGGAAGCGCAGAAAGCCGCGTCAGGTGTCCGGCAGGGCAGAATTATCGAGAAGGCTCAGCGGATCATGTAGACCTTCTTGATTGTCTCATGGACGGTGCAGACGCCCTTCCAGTCCTGCGGGAAGAACGCTGCCGTATCCGGCTCGATCTCGATGACCTCGCCGGATTCATGCACATAGGTGCAGCGCCCTTCGAGGAAATGGCAGAACTCGTCGCGGGTGACATGGCAGTGCCATTTGCCCGGAGTGCAGACCCAAAGCCCGCATTCGGAGCGGCCTTCCGGCCCCTTGTACAGCAGCTTGCCCGAGGTATGGGATTGGCCCTCGATCATGGTCGGGATGACGCCCCAGTCGACGAGGTCGGTAATGGTAAGCGGGGATTTCATGATGGGGGTTGTCATATCGATTCCTTGGAAATGAGTGCTCAGCGGCACATGAAGGCCTTGGTCAGCGTTTGCGTGATGATGGAGATGCCGGTCCAGCCGGCGGGGAAGAATACCAGCGTGCCGGCCTCGACCGCGATCTCCTCGCCGTCGTCATGGACATAGCTGCCGCGTCCCGACAGGAAGTGGCAGAATTCGTCGGCGCCAAAGGTGACCTTGCGCGTGCCCGGCGTGCACGTCCACAGGCCGCATTCGCTCGATCCGTCCGGGTTCTGCGCCAGGATCTTGCCCGAAGCGCGCGGCGAACCGGCGAGCGTGTTGCTGCCCGCGCCCCAGTCTTCCAATTCCACGGCCGAAGCCTTCGGCCAGTGCGGTGTCGACATGTCATCAAGCTCCGTGGTCACGCCAGCATGTAGACGTTGCGCATCGTCTCATGCACGGTGCATTCGCCTCTCCAGCCGGCAGGGAACATGACCACGGTGCCGGTGGAGACTTCTATCACCTCACCGACATCCGACCGGTAGGTCGCGCGGCCGGCGACGAAATGGCACAATTCGTCGCGCGGCATACTGAGGCGCCAGCGGCCTGGCGTGCAGACCCAAATGCCGGATTCCGGCTGGTTGTTTGGCCCTTTGTGCACGAGCCTGCCGGTGGAGCGCGAAGCTCCTTCCAATGCGTCGGGTTGGACGCCCCAGTCGACGAGGTCGGTTCGGGTGGTGGCCTGGTGGAGGTGTGGGGCGGAGGAGGTCACAGCAGCGTCTCCAGCAACCCGGCCGCTTTCTCCGGCCCATTCTGCGCGTGCATCTGCGCCGATGTCTTCGCCAGCTTGGCTTTCATCTTCGGGTCGGTCAGGCAGGTCTCGATCCTGGCAACCAGCTCGGCATCGGTCCAGTCGTAGCGCGGCATGCCGAAACCGTGGCCGGTTTCCTCGACGCGGGTGGCGTTGTCGTGGCCGTCCCAGACATAGGGCATGATGATGGCCGGTTTGCCGAAATAGAGGCACTCGGTGAACGAGTTGTTGCCGCCATGGTGGATGACGGCGTCGACCTGCGGGATGACCGAGGGCTGCGGAAACCAGCTGTCGACAATGACGTTGCCGGGCACGTCCGTGTACTGGTCCTTGTAGCCGCCGACATTGACCAGAGCCCTGTAGCGCGTCTTGCCCAATGTCGCGATGATGCGCTTCAGCAGCTCGACATCGCCGGCGCCGAGGCTGCCGAAGGAGACGTAGAGCAGCGGCCCATCATTGTTTTTGGCGAAGGTCGGCACCGCATAGGGCTTTTCCTGCCGCACGCAGCCTTCGAGATACTGGAATTTTGCCGGGTCGAGCGGATGGCGGCGCTTGAATTTTGCCGCTTCCGGGTAGAGCAGCAGGTTCAAATAGGGCGAGGCTTCGAAGAACTGGCCGATCGGATAGGGCGCCTCGTGGTTGGCGGTGAGGAAGGCGTTGAAGTCGTCATGGATCGGCTTGATCACCGCATTGAAGTGGTCGCGGTAGCGCTGGTGGCCGGCATGGTCGTTCTCGCCGCAGCCGGAGAGATGGGGCGGGATGTCCTCGTCCTCGATCTCGTTTTCCGAACACGAGATGACGCGCACCCACGGCTTGCCGTACTGCTTGATGGCCGGGAACAGGATGACGTTGTCGACGCAGATCACATCCGGCTTGATGGCTGAGAGAACGCGCGGCAGATCTTTCTGCGCCCATTTGGCGCTGTCGACGATCGCCGTCCAGCAATCCTTGACGTAGTTGTCGACCTGGTCGTAGGGCGATTTGCGGAAGTTCGGGATATGGCCGTTGATGAAATCCTCCCAGAATTTCGCCATCTGCTCGGGCGGCATCGGCTCCGACAGGTTCACCGGATGCGCCTCGAAGCCGTAGCCCTTGTAGACATCGACGAAGCCTGGGTCGGACAGGAACACCGCCTTGTGGCCGCGCGCTTCGACTGCCTGGGCGATGCCGACGGAATTGAGCGCCGGGCCGTAGGCGGCTTCTGGAAAAAACGCGATCGTCTTCTGCGCCATCAGGCTTCTCCTGTCATTCTGCGAAAATTCTGACATCGGCGGCATCCCAGCCGAGTTCGACCTGGTCGCCCGACGAGACCGGCCGGCGGTCGGCGGCATCTGCGGTGACGCGCACCAGGAACGGCTTTGGCGACAGGGGCGTGCGGACATGCAGCTGCAGGTCAAGCCCCTGATAGGCCAGCGCCTCGACCGTGCCGGTGATGCGGTTGGCGGTTTCCGCCGATGGGAATAGCCGGATGCGCTCAGGGCGCACCGAAGCGACAGCGGATGTGCCGGGCGAGAGCGTCGCCGGAACCTTGCCTGATATGCGTGCGCCATTCGTGGCCACAACGCCATCGGCGGCGGCTTGGCCCGGCACGAAATTCATCACGCCGATGAAGTCGGCGACGAAGCGATCGGCGGGGTGTTCGTAGATCGCGTGCGGCGTGTCGCATTGCAGCAATCTGCCGTCTTTCAGCACCGCCATGCGGTCGGCCATGACGAGCGATTCCTCCTGGTCATGGGTGACGATGACGAAGGTGATGCCGACCTCGTGCTGCAGGCGCTTCAATTCCAGCTGCATGGCGCCGCGCAGTTTCTTGTCGAGCGCGCCGAGCGGCTCGTCGAGCAGCAGCAGCCGGGGCCGCTTGACCAGCGCGCGGGCGAGCGCGACGCGCTGCTTCTGGCCGCCCGACAATTGCTCCGGCTTGCGGTCGGCGAAGGGGACGAGCTCGGTCGTCGCCAGGATGGCATCGACGCGGGAGCGGATTTCGGCCACCGGCAAACGTTCCATCTCCAGGCCGTAGGAGACATTGGCGCGAACGCTCATATGTGGAAACAGCGCATAGGATTGGAACATGAGATTGACCGGCCGCTTGTTGGGCGGGGTTTTGGCGATGTCACGTCCGTCGAGCAGGATGCGCCCGTCATTGGGCGTCTCGAAACCGGCCAGCATGCGCAAGAGCGTGGTCTTGCCGCAGCCGGACGGGCCGAGCAAAGCGAAGAACTCGTTCTCGCGGATGTCGAGCGAGATGCCGTCGACAGCCGTCACCGTGCCGAAATTCTTCGACACATGATCGATGGCCAGCAGCGTGCGGGGTTCGCTCATTGGCCGATGATCCCACGGTTGAGCCGCTGCGACAGGGTCAGCGCGGTGATCGAGACCGCCATGACGATGGTCGCCAGCGCGTTGATCTCCGGCGTGATGCCGAAGCGGATCATGGCGTAGATCTGCATCGGCAGCGTCGTCGAGGCGCGGCCGGCGCCAGCGGTGAAGAAGGCGATGATGAACTCGTCGACCGAGAGCGTGAAGGCGAGCAGCGCCCCTGCAATCACCGCCGGCGCGATGACCGGCAATGTCACCCGCCGGAAGGTGGTGAGCGCGGAGGCGCCGAGATCGGCGGAGGCCTCGACGATCGACCAGTCGAAACTCTTCAGCCGCGCGCGCACCACCGAGCAGACGAAGGCGAGGTTGAAGACGACATGGGCGAGGATGATGGTGTGCAGGCCCATTGTCAGGTTGAGCATGGAGAAGAACGAGAGCAGCGCGATCGCCAGCACGATGTCGGGAATGATCATCGGTGCGAAAATCAGCGCTTCGAGGGCCTTGCCGTATTGCCGGCGCATCTCGATGCCGATCGCCAGCAGCGTGCCGAGCAGAGTGGCGATCGCGGTCGAGACCAGCGCCACGATCAGCGTGTTGAGGGCCGCGGAGAGGATGGCGCTGTTCGAGGCCAGCGAGACATACCATTTCAGGGAGAATCCCGACCATGCCGTCGGCAACCCGCCTTCGTTGAAGGACAGCGCCACCAGCACGGCGATCGGGATGTAGAGGAAAGCGAAGACCAGGCTAAGCACGAGCCAGAGCGTGCGCCGCGTGGCAGGGGAGCGCTCAGCCATCGGTGTCTCCGCCGGCTTGCGTGACGTGACCCGAGGCGCGATTGGCGGCCAGCGCTTGCGCCATCAGTACCAGAAGCATGATGGCAATCAGCGCCATCGCCAGTGCCGCCCCGAAAGGCCAGTCGTTGGCGGTCAGGAACTGGTCGTAGACGAGGTTGCCGATCATCTGGAAGCGGCCGCCGCCGAGCAGCGCGGGCGTGACGAAATTACCGATCGACAGCACGAAGACGAAGACCGCGCCGGCGGCGATGCCCGGTACGGTCAGCGGCAGGATGACACGACGGAACGTGGTGGCTGCCGAAGCGCCGAGATCACGCGAGGCCTCGGCGAGTTCCGGGTTGAGCCGCGACAGCGGCGCGTAGCAGGCGAGGATGACGAAGGGCAGGTAGTTATAGACCAGGCCGGCGATGACGGCGCCTTCGGTGTAGAGCATCGACGGCGGCTCGCCGGTGTAGCCGAACCAGCGCAGCAGCTGGGTAATCAGGCCTTCGCGGTTGAGCAGCACGATCCAGGCATAGGTGCGGATCAGATAGTTGGACCAGAACGGCAGCACGGCGAAGAACAGGAACACTGGCTGCCACCGGCGCGGTGCCGCCGATATCGCGTAGGCGGCAGCATAGCCGATCACCACCGCGATCAGGGTCGCGGTGCTGGCGATGCGCGCCGAATTGAGGAAGATGCCGGCATAGAGCGGGTCGAAGACCAGGCCGAAATTCTCCAGCGTGAAGGTGTATTCGATGCCGCCATAGATGCCACGCCGGAAGAAGGCGAGCGCCAGTACCAGCGCGCACGGCACCACCATCAAGGCCGCGAGCCAGGCCAGCGCCGGGGCCATCAGGAGGGACGAGCGGGAGGGTTGGTGCTTCACGAAGTACCCCCCTCTGCCCTGCCGGGCATCTCCCCCTCAAGGGGGGAGATCAGCAGCTCCAATGTCTCGCCTGCCCTCAAAAGTCGAAGATTGGCGAAAGCGATGCCACAGCCAATCTCCCCCCTTGAGGGGGAGATGGCCGGCAGGCCAGAGGGGGGCGACACGGAACGCAAGCTTGCTTCCAGGATGCTGTTGGAGCTTCCGCTTACTGCGCAGCCTTGATCTCGCTGACGATCTTCGAATAGTCGCGCTGGGCGTCGCCGACGTCACGCAACTGCTCGAATTTGACGAGATCGGCCACCGGCATCGCCATGTTGGGGAATTTTGCCAGAAAATCGGCCGGCAGGCTCTCCATGGCCGGCTTGTTCGGCACCTTGTAGTCGATGTTCTGCGCCGCCCAGGCGTGGTTCTTGGCGTCGAGCATGAAGTTGATGAACTGGAAGGCGGCGTCCTTGTTGGCGGAGGCCTTCATCACCACCATCGTGTCGACCCAGAGGTCCGAACCTTCCTTGGGAATGACGTATTTGATCTCCGGCTTTTCGGCGATGCCGTAATTGCACCAGCCGTCCCAGGCCTGCACCATCAGTGCCTCGCCGGACACCAGCTTGGAATAGAAGGTGGTGTCGTCATAGGCGAGCAGGGTCTTCTTGGCCGAGATCAGCAGATCCTTGACCTCGGCCATCTTGGCCGGATCGGTTTCGTTGACCGAATAGCCCTTGTCGAGCTGGCCGGCGGCCAGCAGCCAGCGGTCGGTCGCCAGCATGGTGGTCTTGCCCTTCAATTCGTCGGAGGGCGCGAGCAGGTCGCTCCAGCTGGCCGGTGCGACCTTCATCAGATCCGAGCGATAGCAGAGGCCGGTGGTGCCCCAGGTGTAGGGCACCGAGAAGGCATTGCCGACATCGTGCGGCAGCTTGGCTGCTTCCGGATAGAGGTTGGCGAGGTTGGGGATCTTGGCGTGGTCGATCGGCTCGGTCAGGCCGAGCTTGTTCAGCACCTCGGCGAAGGGTGAGGAGACAAAGACCACGTCATAGCCCTTGCCGCCGGCGGCGATCAGCTTGCCCATGATCTCTTCATTGGTGGCATGCACCACCACTTCGCCCGAAACGCCGGTTGCGGTCTTGAAGGCGGCCATGGCGTCGGGTGCCATGTAGCCGTCCCAGTTGGAAATGACGAGGTCGGCAGCCGTCGCCGGCGCGGACAGCGCCAAGGCCAGGCCAAGTGCGATCGAAGATGTTTTCAGCGCACGGCGCCGCAGGCTGGTAGCGGTCATGACAGACTCCCATTCGGTTGATCGTCGAATTTCATTCGCCGGACCAACGCTTGCGACCCTTGCCGCTGCCTCGATCCTGTTCCCTCGGTCTTTTCTCGCCGATTGTGTTGACAGTACTATTGCAGAAAAAAGTACGTCAATCCATAATTTGTCAAACGACCGAGGAAACTGGCCGATTGCGTCCGTTCGGGCGATCGGTCAAAGCAATGCGGTCATCCGTTTTCCGCTGGACCAGCCATGCAAGCCGCAGCCAGACGACCCCGCACCAACCATCTTGATCTGGCGCAGCGCATCCTGGATGTGGCGCGCCAGCGCGGCTTCGCGCCCGGCGCACGCTTGCCCGAGCAGCAGATCGCGTCGCTGTGCAATGTCTCGCGCACGCCGGTGCGGGCGGCACTCGGCCTGCTCGCGGAACGGGGCGTCGTGCGCTGGGAGGCTGACACCGGTTATCATCTGGCCATCGACCTCACCGCGCAGGCTTCGGTCGCCACGGAATTGCCCGCTGCCGAGGAGGACGAGTTGGCCGAGGCGATCCTGCGCGACCGCTCGGCGCGGCGACTGGACCAGACGGTGACCGTCGCGGGATTGATGCGGCGCTACAGTGCCGAGCGCAAGACGGTATTAAAAGCGTTGAACAAACTGACCGAAGAGAATCTGCTGGATCGTGCGCCTGGCCAGTCCTGGCTGTTTCGGCGCACGCCCGACGATCCGGAAGCGCAAGGCGACAGCTACGAGTTCCGCTTGCTGCTCGAGCCCGCGGCCATCCTGACGCCCGGCTTCAGGCTGGACGGCGCGCGGGCGGCGACGTTGCGCCAGGCTATGGAAGCGCTGGTGACGTTGCCGGACGCCGCCTTCGACACACGCGAGTTCCAGCGATTGGACATCGATTTTCACGGCATGCTCGCCGAGGGCAGCGCCAACCGCTTCATCGCCGACGCGCTCGCCGATCACCTCAGGCTGCGCCGGCTGCCGGGCATCTATGCCGGCGTCAACGTCTTCCGATTGCGGCAATCGCTGCGCGAACACCTTGTCATACTCGACCATCTTGAAAGCCTGCAGTATGAGGTGGCTGCCGATCTGCTTCGCATTCATCTGCGGCTCTCCCGCAACCAGCGACCGCAAGCGGCCAGCCGCGGGGCTCCCGCGCTGTTCGGCACGATCAGCCGGCCGGAATGACGAGGATTAATTGACGCGTAAAGCCAGCCCGACCATCGCGCTGTTTCCCGAAGCAAGCTTCGGCGCGGCGTTGAATTGCGTCGGCATCGCGCAGGCTCTGCGTGCGAAAGGCGCCCGGCCCGTCTTCATCTGCCATGCCGGTTTCTCCGGCGTCTTTGCCGACTATGGTTTCCAGGAATACCAGCTGCCAACCGACGAGCCGCTGAGCGAGAGCCAACGCCAGAGCTACTGGCAGGCTTTCGTGCGCCGGCACCTGCCGCATTTCAGGCTGAGCCCGATCGACCAGCTCGAGACCTATGTCGCTCCGACCTGGCAGGCCATCGTCGACACCGCGGTCAATGCCGAGGCGCCGCTGCGCCAATTGCTGGCACGGCTCAAGCCGGATGCCGTGGTGCTCGACAATGTCATCATGTTCCCGGCGATCGCCGCAGCCGGCTGTCCGTGGGTGCGCGTCGTCTCCTGCGCCGAGACCGAGCTGCCGGACGCCAATGTGCCGCCCTATCTGTCGGGGCTTGGCGTGGACGACCCGCAACGCGCGGCGTTCGAGGCCAGGTATCTGGCGGCTTGCGCGCCGGCGCATGACCGCTTCAACCGCTTCCGGGCGGATGCCGGACTGGGGCCGCTGCCGAAGGGTCAGTTCCTCGAGACGTCGCCCGATCTCAACCTGCTGCTGACGCCGACGATCGTGCGCCGCGAGCGTGCCGAGCCGCTCGACCCCGCGCGCTTCGTCTATCTCGAGGGCTGCGTGCGTTCGGAAGGGCCGTTCGAGGTGCCGGTGTTCCCGCGCAATGGCGGGCCGCTGGTCTATGTCAGCTTCGGCAGCCTGGGCGCCATGGATGTCGGCCTGATCGAGCGCATGCTGGTGGTGTTCGACAGGCTGCCGGCCCGCTTTATCGTCAATGCCGGCGGCCTGCGCGACGCCTATCGCGCAGTGCCCGACAATGTCTATCTCGACGCCTGGTTTCCGCAGCCCTCGGTGGTGGCGAAGTCGGACCTGTTCATCCATCACGGTGGCAACAACAGCTTTTGCGAAGCGCTGCGCTTCGGCGTGCCGTCGCTGATCATGCCCTATTGCTGGGACGGTCACGACAATGCGCGCCGTGCCGAAGAGACCGGCACCGGCGACCATATCGGCCGTGACGGCTGGACCGAAGGAGTGTTGGAGAGAGCCATTCTCGGCCTGCTGGCCGACGATGCCATGCGCGCCCGCCTCAAGGACAATGCAGCCCAAATGGCGCTGAAGCCCGGAACGGATGCGGCCGCGCAAGCCATACTCTCTCTGATACGGGTTTGAACGAAAATGCCTGACAACAACACGAACATCTCACTCTCCAGCGGCAACGATGCCAAGGCCTGGCTGGCCCGGCACGGCATCAACGAAGTCGAGTGCCTGGTGCCCGACATGAACGGCGTCCTGCGCGGCAAGGCCTTGCCGACGGCCAAATTCCTCCAGGCGCTTGAAGACCGCGCGCTCTATCTGCCGAGCAGCGCTTTCCTGGTCAGCATCGACGGCCGCTATTCCGGCTCGATCGACGAGGGTTTTGCCTATTCGGATCCGGACATGCGCATGGTGCCCGATGTATCGACGCTCTGCCTGGCGCCGGGTGCCGCTCCCGGCAAGGCCTATGTCTTTGCCGATGCCTTCCATATGGACGACCGGCCCTGGATGGCCTCGCCGCGCCATGTGCTGCGCGCCGTGCTCGATCTCTACGCCAAGCGCGGCTGGCGGGCGGTGGTGGCGCCCGAGGTGGAATTCTATCTCACCGCGCCCAATCCGGATCCGGACCGTCCGCTGACCGCCCCGGTCGGCGCCAATGGCCGCGCCGAGACCGTGCAGCATCCCTACGATATGGCCGGGCTCGAGGAGTTCGAGCCGGTGATCCGCCGCATTTACGATTATGCGGCGGCGGCCGGCCTGCCGCTCGACACGTTGATCCATGAGTCGGGAACCGCGCAGTTGGAGATCAACTTCCTGCATGGCGATGCGCTGCCGCTGGCCGACAAGGTGCTGCTGTTCAAGCGGCTGACGCGCCAGGCCGCGCAGCAAAGCGGCATGCACGCCACCTTCATGGCCAAGCCGATCGCCGCACAGGCCGGCAGCTCGATGCATCTGCACATGTCGGTCATCGACGAGGCCGGCAGGACTTTGTTTGCCGGCAGCGACGATGCCGACACCGCAATGTTTGGCCACTTCATCGGCGGCCTGCAGAAATATGTCCCCGAAATCATGCCGCTGTTCGCGCCCAACGTGAACTCGTTCCGCCGCATCAGGCCGAACCACAGCGCGCCGGCCAACATCGAATGGTCGCATGACAACCGCTCCTGCGGCCTGCGCGTGCCGGCCGGCGGCCGCGCCGCGCGGCGGGTGGAGAACCGGCTTCCGGGCGCGGATTCCAATCCTTACCTGGCGATTGCCGGCTCGCTGCTTGCCGGCTATCTCGGCGTGGAGCAGAAACTGGCGCGCTCGCCCGAGGCGTCGGGCAATGCCTACAAGATCAAGAGCACGCTGCCGAAAACAATGGAGGAGGCGCTCGATCGTTTCGAGGCATGCGAGCCGGTGCGGGAACTGCTTGGCGAGGATTTCTTCCAGACCTATCTGCGCGTCAAGAGTGTCGAGCTCGACCTGTTCCAGGGCGTGGTGACGAGCTGGGAACGCGACCACCTTCTGCTGAAGGTGTGATCATGGCTTCCAGTTCAACGGGCTTCAATTCGGGCCTCGATATCGGCAAATCCTATTATGTCGCCACCGCCAATCCGGCGCCGGACCATCCGGCGCTGGTCGGCGATGTCGACACCGACCTGGTGGTCGTCGGCGGCGGCTGCACCGGCCTGTCGGCCGCCCTTCACGCCGCCGAGCGCGGGCTGAAGGTGGTGCTGCTCGAAGGCGGCAAGATCGGCTGGGGCGCGTCGGGCCGCAATGGCGGCCAGATGATCCCCGGCCTGCGCAAGGGCGCCAAGGGCCTGGTCAAGCTCTACGGGCCGGAGCGGGCAAAGGTGCTGTTCGATCTTGCGTTCGAGGCGCGCGGGCTGGTGCTCGACATCATCGAGCGCCATGCCATCGATTGCGATCTCAAGCTGACCGGTCATCTGGTCGGCGCGGTCAACGGTTCCGACCTCAAGGATCTCGAGGAAGAGGCCAAGTGCCTTGAAAGCGTGATGAAATTCCGCGATGTCGAGATCCTGTCGGCGGCGCAGGCCCGAGCCAAGGTCGACACATTATATCATGGCGCGATGTATGAGCCGCTCGGCGGCCACATGCATCCGCTGAACTACACGCTCGGCCTTGCCCGCGCGGCGATTGCTGCCGGCGTCGTCATCCATGAGAATTCGGTGGCGGTGAAGCTGGAGCGTGAGCCTTCGATCCGGATCTCGACGGCAAAGGGATCGGTGCGTGCCAAACATGTCGTGCTGGCCGGTGACGCTCTGCTCGATGGGCTGGAGCCGCGCGTCAACAGCCGCATCATGCCGGTCGGCAACTACATCGTCGCCACCGAGCCGCTGGAGGGCAAGCGCAATGTCATCCCGGCCAATGTCGCGGTGTCCGACACACGCTTCGTCGTCAACTATTACCGGATGTCGGCGGACGGCCGGCTGCTGTTCGGCGGCGGCGAGCGCTACACGCCGTCACCGCCGGCCGATATCGCCGGCTTCGTGCGGCCGCATATGGAGGCCACCTTTCCGCAACTTCAGGGCTGCCGCATCGATCATGCCTGGGGCGGGCTGGTGTCGGTGACGACATCCAGGCTGCCGCATGTCGGGCACTATGGCGAGGTCTATTTCGCGCATGGCTATTCCGGCAAGGGCGTCATCCTGTCGACGCTGTCGGGCAAGCTCCTGGCCGAGGCGATCGCCGGCGACGCCTCGCGGCTCGATCTGTTCTCGACGCTCACCCCGATGCCATTCCCCGGCGGCACGGCGCTGCGCGGTCCGCTCTATGTGCTGGGCATGCTGTGGTATGCCATGCGGGATCGCATCAAGCATTGAGGGTCGGCGGGGCGGCGGCGAATTGCAAAACGCCGCGATCCTTCGCGCCCCCCTCAGTCCTGCCGGACATCTCCCCCTCAAGGGGGGAGATTGGCAGATTGGTGGCTTCGCCCATTCCTGCGTCGTTGGAGATTGGCGAAAGCCGGCGTGACGTCCGATCTCCCCCCAAGAGGGGGAGATGCCCGGCAGGGCAGAGGGGGGCGCTGTCCCGCCGACGGTGAAGGTTGTTGGAGAAGGCCTCTTAAACCACAAAAAAATCTTCAATCCGCTGCCTGGCCTCCAGCAGCGCCGGCAGAATCTCCCGTTCCATCTCCGCGACCGAAAACCGCGCCGACTGCGTCGAGACGTTGATGGCCGCGACCGTGCGCTCTGCCCGGTCGCGGATCGGCACGGCGATCGAGCGCAGGCCGAGTTCCAGTTCCTCGTCGACGATGGCAAAGCCGTCCGCTTTCGCCTTGCCGATGGCGTTGGCTAACAAACGCCTGTCGGTGATCGTCTTCGGCGTCCGTCTCTCGATCGTCGCCTGGCCGAGGAATGCGTCCAATTCCTGAGGCGTCAGACCGGCAAGCAGGATGCGTCCCATCGAGGTGCAATAGGCCGGCAGCCTGGTGCCGACATCGAGCGACACGCTGAGGATGCGGCGGCCGGGAATACGGGCGACATAGACGACATCGGCACCCGACAGGATCGCCGCCGAACAGGCCTCGTTCAGCTGTGCGGCGACAGCGCGCATGATGGGTGCGGCGAAGGTCCAGAGCGAGGCGCCGCCGAGCCAGGTGCGGGCGATCGTCAGCAAGCGTGGCGACAGCGAGAACACGCGGCCGGCTTGCGTTGCATAGCCGGTGGCGGTGAGCGTCAGCAGAAAGCGGCGGGCGCCGGCGCGGGTCAGGCCCGCTTCCTCGGCCATTTCGGTCAGCGTCATGCCCGAGGGATGCCGAGCCAGGATCTCCATGACGGCAAGGCCGCGCTCGAGCGAGCCGACATGATCACGGGAAGCGGCTTCTTCGTCCATCTCAACTCCGCGGAACGACATCGACGCCAGGATTGACTCCGCGCCCTCGCCCAGCGTAGAGAGTATCGCATACAAAACATATGTTCGCAATACGAACTTTTTGAACCCGGAGTCGATGCGATGATCAAGTTCCTGCCGCTCAAACAGGCCGTTGCGGAGAATTTGAACGATGATGACACGGTCGCCTTCGAGGGTTTCACCCATCTGATCCCGACGGCGGCGGCGCATGAGGCGATCCGTCAGGGTTTTCGCGACCTGACCCTGGTCCGCATGACGCCGGACCTGATCTACGACCAGATGATCGGTATGGGCATGGCGAAGAAAATCGTCTTCTCCTATGTCGGCAATCCCGGCGTCGGCCTGCTGCGGCGCGCCCGCGACGCCATCGAGAACGGTTTCCCCAGATCGATCGAGATCGAGGAGCACAGCCATGCCGGCATGGCCAATGCCTATGAGGCGGGCGCGGCCGGTCTGCCCTGCGCGGTGTTTCGCGGCTATCGCGGTGCTGGCCTCGCGGCGGTCAATCCGAACATCAAGTCTGTCACCTGTCCGTTCACCGGCGAGGTGCTGGCGGCTGTTCCTTCGATCAGGCCTGACGTCACCTTCATCCATGCGCAGAAGGCCGACAGACAAGGCAATGTGCTGGTCGAAGGCATCATCGGCATCCAGAAGGAAGCGGTGCTGGCGGCCAAGCGAGCGGTGGTGACGGTGGAGGAAGTGGTCGATAATTTCGACGATCTGCACCCCAATCTGACCGTGCTGCCGCGCTGGACGATCGCGGCGATATCCGTCGTGCCAGGCGGCTCGCACCCGTCCTACGCACATGGCTATTATGCGCGTGACAATGCCGCCTATCTCGAATGGGACGAGATCGCTGCCGACCGTGAAAAATTCCAGGCGTGGATGCAGGCCAATGTCTTGGAGAAGAGCGCCGGCGATTTCGCGGCCCGGGTCGAGCATTTGAGGAAAGCGGCATGAGCGACAATCCATTGGGTTTCACCCCCAACGAGATGATGACGATCGCCGCCAGCAGGGCGCTCAGGAATGACGATGTCTGCTTCGTCGGCATCGGCGCGCCATCCGCCGCCTGCAATGTGGCGCGGCTGACACATGCGCCTGACATCACGCTGATCTACGAGAGCGGCACGATCGGCACCGCGCCCGACGTGCTGCCGCTGTCGATCGGCGACGGCGAATTGTGCGAGACCGCCGTCACCACCGTCGCGGTGCCGGAGATGTTCCGCTACTGGCTGCAGGGCGGCCGCATCTCGATCGGTTTTTTGGGGGCGGCGCAGCTCGACAAGTTCGGCAACATCAACACCACGGTCATCGGCGACTATTTCCATCCCAAGACCAGGCTGCCCGGCGGCGGCGGCGCGCCGGAGATCGCGACCTCGTCGAAGCAGATCTACATCACAATGGCGCAGACCACGCGCGGCATGGTCGAGAAGATCGACTTCTTCACCTCCTTCGGCCATGGCGAGGGTGGCGATCATCGCAAGCGGCTTGGCATCGACACATCAGGTCCGACCTTGCTGATCACCGATCTCGCCATCTGGAAGCCGGATCCCGTGACCAAGGAATTCACCGTCGTGTCGTTGCATCCGGGCGTCACCCGCCAGCAGGTGCAGGAGAGCTGTGGCTGGGTGGTAAAGTTCGCGGAGGCGCTTGACGAAACACCGGCGCCAAGCGAACTCGAATTGAAGACATTGCGCGACCTGCAGGCCCGCACCAAGGCGGCGCATGAGGGAACCGGAAAAGCAAAGGCTGCATGACATGGCCGAGGCCTATATCTGCGACTACATCCGCACGCCGATCGGCCGCTTCGGTGGCTCGCTGTCTTCGGTGCGATCGGACGATCTTGGCGCGATACCGCTGAGGGCGCTGGCCGAGCGCAATCCGGGCATCGACTGGCAGGCGATCGACGATGTCGTCTATGGCTGCGCCAACCAGGCCGGCGAGGACAATCGCAACGTAGCGCGCATGGCGCTGCTGCTGGCAGGGCTGCCAAAGGAGGTCCCGGGCTCGACCGTCAATCGCCTGTGCGGCTCCGGCATGGATGCGCTGACCATTGCCGCCCGAGCCATCAAGGCCGGCGAGGCGGAGCTGATGATCGCGGGCGGCGTCGAATCGATGAGCCGGGCACCCTTCGTCATGCCCAAGGCCGACACGGCGTTCTCGCGCAATGCCGAGATTTACGACACCACCATCGGCTGGCGCTTCGTCAACCCGCTGATGAAGAAGCAGTATGGCGTCGATTCCATGCCGGAAACCGGCGAGAACGTCGCCGAGGATTTTTCGGTGTCGCGGGCCGACCAGGACGCCTTCGCAGTGCGCAGCCAGAACAAGGCCGTCGCCGCACAAGCCAATGGAAGATTGGCAAAGGAGATCACCCCAGTGACCATCCTGCAGCGCAAGGGCGATGCGCTCATTGTCAGCAAGGATGAACACCCCCGCGCGGGCTCAACGGTCGAGGCGCTGGCCAAGCTGCCGACGCCGTTCCGGCAGGGCGGCACGGTGACGGCCGGCAACGCCTCCGGCGTCAATGACGGCGCGGCGGTGCTGATCGTTGCCTCCGAGGCGGCGGTGAAAAAGTATGGGCTGACGCCGATCGCCCGCATCCTCGGCGGGGCTGCCGCCGGCGTGGCGCCGCGCATCATGGGCATCGGCCCGGTGCCGGCGACGCAAAAACTCTGCGCGCGGCTTGGCCTGACGCCAAAACAGTTCGACGTCATCGAGCTCAACGAAGCCTTTGCCTCGCAAGGCATCGCCGTGCTGCGCCAGCTCGGCATTGCCGAGGACGCCGAACACGTCAACCCGAATGGCGGCGCCATCGCGCTTGGCCATCCCCTGGGCATGTCGGGCGCCCGCATATCCGGCACGGCGGCACTGGAGCTTCGCGAGCGCGGCGGCCGGTATGCGCTTGCCACCATGTGCATCGGCGTCGGCCAGGGCATCGCGATCGCACTGGAACGGGTCTGATCGGCAAGTCTCTCCGGCTGACTTCGAGAATCCGGTGCGGTCAAATTTGACCACGTGGACAAAAGTCCGGACCCGTTCCATAGTTCCTCGTCTGATTTTTAGAACAGCCGGCTCGACACGGCTGTCGAACAGAGGGGAATGCAATGGAAAACCGAAAGAACAGATTTCAATCCGCACGCGAAGGGCTTTCGCGACGCAATGTGCTGGAGTTGGGCGCGCTTGGCCTGGCTGCGGCAGTGCTGCCGGGTGCAGCCTTCGGCAAGGACAAGAAACTGAAGGTGGCGGCGATCTTTGCCACGCCGATCGAGGAGCCATGGGACAACCAGATCCATGTCGCCCTGCAGAAAGCCGAGAAGGAACTCGGCATCGAATACAAATGGTCGGAGAAGGTGCAGACCGCCGATTTCAGCCGCGTCATGCGCGAATACGCGCAAGGCGGCTACCAGCTGGTGCTGGGTGATGCCTTCGCCGCCGAGCGTGAATCGCGCCGCACCGCCAAGCAGTTCCCGAAGACCGCCTGGCTGTTCGGCTCCGGTGCTGGGCCCGCAGAACCGAATTTCGGCGTGTTCGACAACTGGATCCACGAGCCCGCCTATCTCTCCGGCATGATCGCCGGCAAGATGTCGAAGTCGGGCACGATCGGCGCCGTCGCGGCGATGGGCATTCCGGAAGTGAACCGGCTGGTCAACGCCTTCTTCGCCGGCGCCAAGGAGGTCAACCCGAACATCAAGAAGAAGGTCGCCTTCATCGGCTCGTTCTTCGATCCGCCCAAGGCCAAGGAAGCGGCGGTCGCGCAGATCGACGCCGGCGTCGACGTCATCTATGCCGAGCGCTTCGGTGTCATCGAAGCGGCGGTCGACAAGAAGATCCTTGCCATCTCCAACATGTCCGACCAGTCGAGTCTCGGCCCGGATACGGTCATCACCGGCCCGGTCTGGGACATGTATCCGACGGTCGAACAGGCGATCAAGCTGGTCAAGGCCGGCGTCTTCACCGCGCAGGACTATGGCGACTTCTCGCGCATGGCCAAGGGCGGCTCGCATCTGGCGCCTTACCACAAGTTCGACAAGACGCTGCCGGCTGATGTGAAGGAGCTGGTCGAAAAGAAGAAAGCCGAGATCCTCGAAGGCAATTTCCGCGTCGACGTGGACGAGAACACGCCGGTTTCGGATTGAGTTCTGGTTTGAGGGGCTGGTGCTAGGCGCCCCCCTCTGTCCTGCCGGACATCTCCCCCTCAAGGGGGGAGATTGGCAGCTTCGTCGGCGGCACTGTTCGACGTAGAAAATTGGCGAAAGCCGATATGACATCCAATCTCCCCCTTGAGGGGGAGATGGCCGGCAGGCCAGAGGGGGGTGCAGCGCATTCCTCTCAATCAAAGCTGAATCGCAAAGCCCGTACGTTCAGGAGCCCCCTTGTCCGCCCCCCTCATCGAAATGCGCGGCATCACCAAGAGCTTCGGCGCCGTCAAGGCGAACGAGGCTGTCGACCTTAGCGTCGCGCCGGGCGAGATCCTCGGGCTGCTGGGCGAGAACGGCGCCGGCAAGACGACGCTGATGAACGTGCTGTTCGGCGCCTATGCGCCCGACGCCGGCGAGATTCTCATCCAGGGCAGGCCGGTGCGGATCACAAGTTCCGCCGATGCGCTAGCCGCCGGCATCGGCATGGTGCACCAGCATTTTCATCTGGCGCCAAGGCTGACGGTGCTGGAGAACCTGCTGATAGGCATTCCCGGCAAGACAGGGCGGATCGACCGCGCCGGCGGGCTGGCGCGGCTGGCCGAGATCGGCCGCCAGCATGGGCTGACGCTTGATCCCGATCTTCCGGTCTCGGCGCTGTCGGTCGGCGAGCAGCAGCGGCTCGAAATCGTCAAGGCACTGTTTCGCGGCGCCAGGCTCTTGATCCTCGACGAGCCGACGGCGGTGCTGGCGCCGAGCGAGGTCGACGGGCTGTTTTCGGCGTTGCGGTCGATGGCGGCGCAAGGGCTCGGCATCATCTTCATCTCGCACAAGCTCAACGAGGTGCGGGCACTGACGCATCGCTGCACAGTGCTGCGGCATGGGCGCGTCGCCGGCCGCGTCGACGATCCCGCCAACACGACATCGTCCGCAATGGCGCAACTGATGTGCGGCCATGAGATCGTGCCGCCGGCGCGGGGACCATCGACGCCGGGTGCTGCGGTGCTGACCCTCGACGGCATTTCCACCTCGCGTCATTCGGGTACGGCGCTGCGCGACGTGTCGCTTGCCGTGCGTGCAGGCGAAATCCTCGGCATTGCCGGCGTGTCGGGCAATGGCCAGCGCGCGCTGGCGGAGGTCATCTCCGGCGTGCGCGTACCTGACGCCGGCCGGATGACGATCGCCGGCCAGAAAGTCTCACGCTTTTCGCCCCGCGAGGTGCAGGCGCTCGGTCTCGGCCGTATCCCGGAAGACCGTATGACGACGGGGCTGGTTACCAACCTGCCGCTCGCGGATTCGATGGTGTTGCCGCGCATCGGCACCGCCGCGTTCAGCAGCAAGGGCCTGCTCAAGCCGGATACGATCCGCGCCTTCGCGGAAGAGCAGATCAAGGCCTATGATATCAGGTGCCCTGGGCCTATGACCCGCGCGGGAGCGCTGTCCGGCGGCAATCTGCAGAAGGCCCTTCTGGCGCGCGAACTCGCTTTCGACCCGAAGGTTCTGATCGTCTCGCAACCGACGCGCGGGCTCGATATCGGCGCGGCGCGTTTCATCCACGAAAAGTTCCTCGACATGCGGGCCAAGGGCTGCGGCATCATCGTCATCGGCGAGGATCTGGAAGAGCTGCTGGTGCTCTGCGATCGCATCGCGGTGATGTATGAGGGCCGCATTGTCGGCACGCTCGACAGCGCCGATGCAACGATCGCACAGCTCGGCCTGATGATGACCGGGGCGGAGGGGCACAGCTGATGTTTCGCCTGGAAGTCCGCACCTCTACGCCGGCCTGGTTCAACCTCGCTTTGCCGCTGCTGGCTATCGGCGCTACGCTTGTCCTGTGCAGCGGCCTGATCGCGCTGGCCGGCGCCGGCGTGCTCGATGCGTATGGCGTGATGTTCACGGCCTCGCTGGGCGACAGCTATGCGATCACCGAAACGATGGTGCGCGCCGCGCCGATGATCTTCACCGGACTGGCGGTGGCGGTCGCCTTCCGGGCAAAATTCTGGAACATCGGCGCCGAGGGTCAATTGCTGGCCGGCGCGGTGGCCAGCTGCTTTGTCGGCGCCATCCCGATGCCGGGACCGCTCGCCATGGTGTTGATGGCGGTCGCAGGCGCTGCGGCCGGGGCCGCGGTCGCGCTGGTGCCGGCGACCCTCAGGGTAAAATTCAAGGTCGACGATGTCGTCAGTTCGCTGCTGCTCAACTCGGTCATCTACTACGCGCTGATGGCGCTGATCGAAGGACCGTGGAAGGACTCCTTCAGCGGCTATCCGATCTCGCCGCCGATAGAGGATTCGGCCAATTTCCCTGTGCTGATCGAAGGTACAAGGCTGCATCTCGGCGTTATCGTGGCGCTGCTGGCGGCACCGCTGATCTGGTTCCTGATCGTGCGCACCACGCTCGGCTTCAGGATAAGGGTCACCGGCGAAAACCCGGAAGCGGCCAGATATGGCGGCATCCATGTCGAGCGCGTGCTGATCTCGACAGCGCTGCTGTCCGGCGCGCTGGCCGGACTGGCCGGCGTCGGCGAGGTCGGCGGCGTGCATTTCCAGGTGATGAGCGACATCTCGCCGGGCTACGGCTATTCCGGCATCGTCGTGGCCATGCTGGCGCGGCTCAACCCGCTTGGCGTCGTGCCGGCGGCGATCTTCCTTGCCGCCGTGATGACCGGCGCCGAGGCGATGTCGCGGGCGACCGGCGTGCCGGCCTTCCTCAGCGATGTCATCCAGGGCACTGCACTGCTCGCCATGCTGGTGGCGCTGCTGTTCACCGCCTATCGCATCCGCCGCGTCGGGGTTGCCCGATGAGCGCGGTGTTCGAACAGATCTTCCAGGTCGGTTTTCTGGCCGCGATCATTCGTATCGCCACGCCGCTGGCTTTTGCAACGCTGGGCGAAATGTTCTCGGAACGGGCCGGCGTGCTCAATCTCGGCATCGAAGGCATCATGCTTTTGTCGGCGATGACAGGCTTCACCGCTGCCAGCCTCAGCGGCAGCCTGTGGCTCGGCGTGCTGGCGGCGGTGCTGACCGGCATGCTGATGGGCGCGCTGCATGCGTTGTTCACGGTGGTGCTCGGCCTCAGCCAGCATGTCTGCGGCATCGGCGTGACGCTGTTCTCGTCGGGCCTTGCCTATTTCCTCTACCGGCTGATCTTCGGCCAGCAGTCTGTGCCGCCCAACATCAATGGTTTTCAGACGCTGCCGATCCCGATCCTGTCCGACATTCCGGTGCTCGGGCCGGCGGTGTTCAACCAGTTCGCGCTGGTCTACATGGCGATCCTGGCCATTCCGTTGGCCGCTGTCATACTCTACCGCACGCCATGGGGCCTGTCGGTGCGCATGGTCGGTGAAAATCCGCGTGCTGCCGATTCGGCCGGTGTCAGCGTCATCGCCACGCGCTTTCAGGCGGTTGTCCTCGGCGGCGCGCTGATGGGGCTGGCCGGCGCCTTCCTGTCGATGGCGCAGTTCAACGCCTTCACCTTCGGCGTGGTGTCGGGGCGCGGCTGGGTGGCGATCGCGCTGGTCGTCTTCGGCCGCTGGGATCCATGGCGCTCGGCGGGTGCGGCACTTCTGTTCGCCTTCGTCGATGCCTTGCAGCTGCGCATGCAGGCGAGCGGGCTCGGACACATCCCCTACGAGGCGTTCCTGATGCTGCCGTTCATCTTCACCATCGTCGCCATGGCTGTGATGTCGCGCAACGCGGTGGCACCGTCGGCGCTGCTCAAGCCATTTCGCAGGGAGGAGCGTTAGCAAGCAGGGCTTGGTGCCATTTCCTCTCCCCCGATCGACGGGGGAGAGGAAGGGCGCCAGGCGTCGCCTCACATCGCGGTAAAACCGTTGTCGACGAACAGATGCGTGCCGTTGACGAAGCTCGACTCGTCGCTGGCCAGGTAAAGCGCCGCCCTCGCCACCTCTTCCGGCTCGCCGATGCGGCCCTGCTGCGCGGCCAGCGCTGCGTCCGAGACATCGACGCCGAGCCTGCCGAGGTCGGCAACCTCGCGCAGGCCGTGCGGCGTGCGGATGAAGCCCGGGCAGACGGCGTTGCAGCGGATGTTGCGGTCGCGGAACTCGACGGCGATGGCGCGGGCGAACATGTGGCAAGCGCCCTTGGTGGTGTCATAGAGCACTTCGTTGGGAGTAGCCGCCACCGCCGAGATCGACGAGGTGCAGACGATCGAGCCGCCGCCCGCCGCAATCATGCCGGGCAAAACGGCGCGCGTCATCAGGAACATCGAGCGCACATTGACGGCATGCAGCCAATCCCATTCCTGCACCGTGGTCTCCAGGAAGGGCTTTATCACGATGGTGCCGGCGTGGTTGAACAGCACGGTGATGGGCCCGAGTTTTTCGATAGCACCCTTCACGGCGGCTTCGACCTGTGCCTCGTCGGAGACGTCGGCGACAAAATGCTCGGCGACATGGCCGCGTGCCCTGATTGTCGCTGCGGTTGCGGCGGCCGCCTCGCCGTTGCGGTCGATGATCGCCACCTTGGCGCCTTCGGCGGCGAACAGCTCCGAGGCTGCTCCACCCATTCCCGTCGCGCCGCCCGAAATGATGGCGACCTTGCCGGCCAGTCTTGTGCCCATTTTTTCTGCCCCTATGTGACGATTTCGCTTTGCTGGTTGGGCGATGCTACCGCGCCGGCGACGGGCGGCCAATCCACGAATTGAATGCCGCGAGGGCAAGGCCATAGGTCCATTCGGACGCAGACCCGAAAACGGACGCGCCATACGGATCGGCCGCCCGAGTGCCCCTGTAAGCAAGTGGCTACCAACTTCCCATCACCTAAGAGAAAATTATTCTAGATTTGACCGAAAAATAGCAATCGACAAAGTCTACAAGTTTTATAGATTAACCGACGAGACGGAGGTCGATATGTCCTATATCCAGAACGCCCAGACGGATCGCAGTGGTCAGCGGGCGGCCAATGCCCAGACCTTCCGCCCGGCCTATGCCGGGGCTTTCGCCTATCTCGTCTTTGCCCTTGCGTTCGTGTTCACCGGGGCCGTTGTTCTGGGTCTTATTCCCTGAGTCGTCAGATCGACCGGGGTTAGCTGCCCCACCACTTACAGGCAATTGGAGTTGAATGAACCGAATCCTCGGCGTGCTTTCGCGCGCCCGACACCACGGAGGACATGGCAATGCCGATCGAGTTCACGCATATTCCCGGCAAGACCGCCGATGCCGCGGTTCCCTTTTTCTACGACTTTGCCGAGACCGCGACCAAGCTCGGGCTGATCGAGGACGGCGGCTTCCGCAAGATCGTCGTCGACGATTCGGCCGGACTGCTGACCAACATGGATCTTGCGGCCCAGGTGCTCGATCGCACCTCGTCGCTGGAAGTCGTGCTCACCCATTGGGCGGGCGTGGTCGAACCGACCGTGGCGGCCCGCCAACTGGCGTCGATCGACAGGCAAAGCGGCGGACGCCTGGCGCTGAGAATGATCAGCGAGCCGCTGAGCGATGCCGACGCCGAAACACGGCCGGTCGGGCACACCGTCATCTGGCAGCGAATAGACGAATATCTGGTGCTGCTGAAGCGGCTGTGGTCGAACGACCGGCCCTTCGACCACGAAGGAACGTTCTACAGCATCAAGGGCGGCTACGTGCCGCGCAAGGGACCGCACGGCGCCGACCTGGTCATCCGCATGGGCGGGCAGTCCGGAACGGCGCTCAAGGTGGCCGGCCGACATGCCGATGTCTTTGAACTGGCGCCGGGCTCGATCGACGAGATCCGGCAATTGATGGAGCGGGTGCGCCGCTCCGCCGCCGAACATGGCCGGGCCGGCAAGCTGCGCTTCGCGCTTCCGGTCGGGATTCACCAAGGTGCTTCCGCCTCCGGTCACAAGGCGGTCGATGTTGCCGGGCCGCCAGCCCAGGCCGCCCTGTCGCTGCTTGCCTATGCAGCCCTCGGGATCGATGAATTCATGATTGTCGGTGTCGACACGCCACGCGAGATCGCAACGCTCGGCCGGGAAACGATCGCCCTGCTGCGCAATTCGCTGGCGCGTCGCGAACACGAGGCATTCCAGCCTGGGGCATATGCGTCTCGTGCAGGATTGGAGACGCGCGCAACGGGCTGAAGTCCTTCAGCCTTTTGTTGCCTCTGGCCTGTCGCCAAGCCGCGACAGGCCTTCAATGACAGCGCCCGAATCCGCCAGCGCGCCGAAGACGCCATCTTCGACCGTCACCATATGAAGCGCGGCCTCGTGGGCTTGTTTGTCGCCGCTGGCGCAGGCGTCGGAAATCGTCAGGCATTGAAAGTTGCGGTCGCAGGCTTCGCGCAGCGTGGTGTGGACGCAGACATCCGTCGTGCATCCGGAAAACATGAGATGCGTGATGCCTTGCGCGCGGAGCACAAGCTCGAAATCCGTATAAATGAAGGCGCTGTTGCAGGTCTTGTCGACGATGATGTCGTGCGGTGCCACGTCGATCTCCGGAACGATCTGGAACCCCGTGCCCGAGCGCAGCAGGATATCGGTGCCGTCGAGACCGGAGCGCTTGCGGCGCCATTTTTCGTAAGGCGTCATATCGGCCATGTCGGCCCTATAGCCCTGCCTGGTATGGATGACCCTGACGCCGGCCTTGCGCGCGGCCGCGATCAGCCGGCTCACCGTCGGCAGGATCGCTCTCAGAGGCGACGGATCATAGCCCTGCCTGGCGAAGTAGCCCGTCGTCGACAGGAAATCCTGCTGCAGGTCGATGACGATCAGCGCGGTGTTTTCGGCCACCAGCCTGCCGTCAAAGGGAAAGTCGAAGGGCGTTGCCTTGATCATCCGGGGGCTCCCTGCTTGGCCGCTACCATAGTGGATCAACGCGATGACACCAGATGCTGGGCGTCGTGCAGGCGTCGATAGATGCCGCCGGCACGGATCAGTTCGCTGTGCGACCCCTGCTCGACGACGCCCGACTCCGAGACGACGACGATGCGGTCGGCGCCGCGGATCGTGGCCAGCCGGTGTGCGATGACCAGCGTGGTTCGGCCTTCGGCAAGTTCGGCCAGCGATTTCTGGATTTCGCGCTCGGTCTCGGTGTCGAGCGCCGACGTCGCCTCGTCGAGGATCAGGATCGGCGGGTTCTTCAAGAACATACGGGCAATCGCCAGCCGCTGCTTTTGGCCGCCGGACAGTTTTACGCCGCGCTCGCCGATGATCGTGTCATAACCGGCCGGCAGGCCTGATATCATGCCGTCGAGCTGCGCCCGCCGCGCGGCATCGGCGATGGCGTCGTCGGAGGCGCCTAGACGGCCATAGGCGATGTTTTCGCGGATTGAGCCGCCGAACAGGAAGACATCCTGCTGGACGATGCCGATCTGGCCGCGCAGCGAAGCGAGCGTCATGTCCCTGATATCGATGCCGTCGATGCTGATCCGCCCGGCGCTGACTTCGTAGAACCGCGGCAGCAGCGAGCATATGGTGGTCTTGCCGGCACCCGACGGCCCGACGAAGGCGATGGTTTCGCCGGCGCCGATGGTGAGATCGATATCCCTGAGCACCGGCTTGCCGTCGCCGTAGCCGAAGCTCACACCGCGATATTCGATGGAGCCCTTGAGGCCGCTGGCGGTAACGGCACCGGCCCGGTCGGCGATGTCGGGTTCGGTGTCGAGCAACTCTGTGTAGCGGCGGAAGCCGGCAATGCCTTTTGGATAGGTCTCGATCACCGAATTGATCTTCTCGATCGGCCGCACGAAGACGCCGACCAAAAGCAGGAAGCCGACGAAGCCGCCATTGCTCAGGCCTCCCGTGATGACGAGGTAGCTGCCGGCAATCATGACCACGAGCTGGATCAGCCTTATGCCCATGTAGTTCAGCGAATTGCTGGCCGACATGATGCGGTAGGCGTCGAGCTTGGTCTGGCGGTAGCGCTGGTTGTCATGCGCGAACAGCGTGCGCTCATGCTCCTCGTTGGCGAAGGCCTGGACGACGCGCATGCCGCCGACATTCTCCTCGATGCGGACGTTGAAATCGCCGACACGCCGGTAGAGCGCCTGCCAGTTGCGCTCCATGCGGTCGCCGTAGCGCATCGTCACCCAGGCGATCAGAGGCACGATCACCGCCGTGATCAGCGCCAGATGCATGTTGACCGTGAACATCAGCACGAAGGCGCCGGCGAACGTCATGATGGCGATGAACAGGTCCTCGGGGCCATGATGCGCGATCTCGCCGATCTCCTCGAGATCCTTGGTGACGCGACCGACGAGATGGCCGGTCTTGTGGTTGTCGTAGAAGCGGAACGACAGTTTCTGCAGATGATCGAAGCTCTTGCGCCGCATCTCGGTCTCGATGTTGATGCCAAGCATGTGGCCCCAATAGGTGACGACCGCCATCAGCACCGTGTTGAGCAGATAGATTACCAGCAGCCCAGCCGAGGCGATGATGATCAGCGTCCAGTCCTGCCGTGGCAGGAGCTGGTCGACGAAGGTGCGGACCGCCATGGGAAAGCCGAGTTCGAGCAGGCCGGCCAGCACCGCGCAGGAGAAGTCGAGCGCGAACAGCCCCTTCCAGGGCGCGTAATAGGACAGGAAACGTCTGATCATCGAGGTGAACCGCAAGCTGTCTTGATGGACGCGGCGAGGGCACCGGCCGCCATCGATGGGCGCTGCTTACAATCGGCAGGGCAGGGCCGGCAATATGCCAGGGCCGACTTCATTGCCTGCCTTGCCACATCAGCGCCATGAAATAGGGGCCGCCGACGAAGGCGGCGATGAGCCCGGCCGGCACTTGCCAGGGAAAGATCAGCGTCCGGCCTGCCCAGTCGGCGGCAACGAGGATCAGCCCGCCTGTCATGGCCGAGGCCAGAAGCTGCGGCACGGCACGGCGGAAGCCGAGCATGCGCGCGAGATGCGGCGCCATCAGGCCGACGAAGCTCAGCGGGCCGATGACCAATGTCGCGGTTGCGGTGGCCAGCGCGGTAAGTGCCAGCAGAATGGCGCGAACCCGTCCAAGCCGCAGGCCAAGGCCACGCGCGGCAGTTTCGCCGAGCGGCACTATATCGAGCCAGCGCGCCGTCAGCGGCGCCAGCGCGAGGACGGCGACCGCGACCGCAGCGGCAGTGAAGGCATCATTGGGCGTTGCGCGATAGGTCGATCCCGATAGCCAGGCGAGCAGGAAGCCCGTGCGCGGATCGCCGCTGGCCAGAAGCAGCGCGGCGAAGGCCGACGCGACCGTCGCCACGGCGACGCCGGCAAGCAGCAGCCGCGCCGGCGACAGTGCATTGCGCCGCCCGACCAGCACGACGATCGTCAGCGCCAGCAAGGCGCCCGCGAGTGCGGCGCCGAGCATTGCCGCGCGGTCGAAGCCGTCGCTGAGCAACAGCAGCGCCAGCACGCCGAAAGAGGCGCCGCCGGAAATGCCGAGCACTTCGGGTGCGGCCATCGGGTTGCCGGTCATGCGCTGCATCAGCGTGCCAGCGACCGCGAGCAGGACGCCCGCCGACAGGGCGACGACGACGCGAGGCGCGCGCAGGGCAAGCAGCTCGGTCAAATCCTCGGATGCGATCCAGTGCCAACCGCCTGCGCCACGGCCAAAGCCCATTGCGACGACAACCGCGAGGATGAGCGCCAGCAGGCCGGCGATCAACGGCAGGCCGTTTGTCGGCAGGCGTACGGACGACATCATATCGGCCTGCCTTTCGGGGGTGGTTCGCATTCGCGGCAACAGGAACAGCAGCAGCGGCGCGCCGAGCAAAGCGGTCGCGGTGCCGGCGGGGATTTCGCCGGCGAACGGCAGATGCTGCACCAGACGGTCGGTGAGCCAGAGCAGGGCGCCGCCGACCAGCGGCGACCAGACCAGGCGGCGGCCAAGCGTGCGCGCTCCGGCCAGCCGCGCCAGCGCCGGGGCAGCGAGCGCCACGAACCCGATGACGCCGACCTCGGCGATGACCAACGCGCCAAGCGAGACGGCGACAGCCATGCCGGCAAGGCGGATGACGGCCGGGCGGGTGCCGAGCGATGCCGCGCCGTCGTCGCTGAGATCGAGCAGGCGTAGCGGTCGCCAGAGCAGGAACGCGGCGAAGATGCCGGCCAGCAGCCACGGTGCCAGAGCAACGACGGCCGCATCGCCATTCTGCACCAGCGAGCCGCTCTGCCAGATGAACAGCTCCTCGGTGTATTCGCGGTTGAGCGCCATCAGCAGCGCGCCGGCCGAACCGAAACTGAGGCTGACGACGAGGCCGGCGATGATGATCGACACTGGCGAAAAGCTGCGCCCGCGCGCCAGTGCGAAAACGGCTGATGTGGCGAGAGCGCCGCCAGCCAGCGCCACCCCTTCACGGCCGCCTTCCAGCAGCCATGGTGCGTAGAGGGTGGCGGCCGCCAAAGCGAGGCTTGCTCCGGCATTGGTGCCGATCGTGGTCGGCTCGGCCAGCGGGTTGCGCAGCACATGCTGCATGACGACACCGGCGAGACCGAGCGCCGCGCCGGCCAGCACGCTGACGGCGACACGTGGCAGGAAAGCATAGCGATACAGCAACTGCACTGGATCGGATGTGTCGGGGGCGGTGAGCGCCTGCCACCACAGGTGCGCCGGCAGAAGGTGGATGAGATCGATGACGCTCAGCACCAGCGCCAGACCCGCGGGCACGGCAACTAGCAGGATGAGCGCGCCGATGCCGTCGCGCTGTCGCGGCAGGGACATTGCCTGAGTGATCATGCCGCTGCCACGAATTCGGCGAAACGCGCGGCGGCAGTGAGACCGCCGAACGGCCAGACCGGCGGAATGGTCCGCACCTGGCCGTTCCGGACGCAGGGCAGATTGGCCCAGAGCGAGTTGCGGGCGATCCTGATCCTGACGTGCGGCGGGATCGGATCGAGCGAGATCAGTTGCGCCTCGCCGACGGCGACCAGTTCCTCGATGCCGACCGTCGAAAAACCCCATTCATCGGTGGCGCCGGTCCAGGCATTGACGAGGCCGAGCCGGTCGAGGACGTCCTGCAGCAGGCTGCCGGCGCCGTAGACGCGGACATGGCGATCGTCGAACATGCTGACGACGCAGACCGGTTTTTGCACCGCCCGCTCCAGCCTGGCACGCGCTTGGGCGATCGAGGCTTCGGTGCGCCCGACAAGGTTTTCTGCTTCCGTCCCACGGCCAAGCATGTTGCCAAGTTGCAGCGTCACCTGCTGCGCCTGCGCGTAAGGTGGAGCCTTGCCGCTGTAGAACGGCACATTGAAGGTCGGCGCCAATCTGGTGAAGCTGTTCTCGTCCAAGCCATAGCCATAGGCGCCGACGATCAGGTCGGGCCGCAATTCCCGAAGCAGTTCGAGATTGGGCTCGCTGCGCGACCCCAGGTCGATGGTGGCCTGCGGCAGCGCCGGGCCCTGGACCCAGTCGCCATAACCCCTGGTGTCGCCGACGGCGAGCGGCGACACGCCGAGCGAGACCACCATTTCGGCCGATGTCCATTCCAGGCAGACGACGCGGGCAGGTGCCGCGCGTGCCGTGCCGCCCGGCAAAGCGAGACCGGTCGCGGCGAGGCCGGCAAGATACTGGCGCCGTGTCAGCGCCGCCATTTTGGGCCGGCCCGCCACATTGCTTCTACCATGTGTATTTCACCGAACCGTTGATCCTGCGGCCCTCGCCGTAGAAGCAGCCGAAGCCCGAGGAGAAGCAGGAGGCGACGTAGCGTTTGTCGAACAGATTGCTGGCATTGAGGCTGAGCGTGGCGTTCTGCCAGGCGTAATGCACCGCCGCGTCGGCGAGCACGACCGACGGAACCTTGAAGCTGTTGGCGTCGTCGCCATAGGTCGAGCCGACATAGCGGACACCGGCGCCCAGGCCGAGACCTTCGAGCTTGCCGCTCATGAAGGTGTAATTGGCCCAAAGCGATGCGGAATGGGCCGGCACGCCGAAGGGCGTGTTGCCCTCGTTGCTGACCCAGACGCCGTTGACGTCTTCGACAGCGGTCGCCCTGGTGATCTTCGTGTCGAGGTAGGTGTAGGCCGCTCTCAGATCGAGGCCCGCATCCAGGCTCGCCACGGCTTCCAGTTCCACGCCGCGCGAACGGATCTCACCGGTCTGGAACAGATCGTTGGGTGAGCCCTCATTACCGGAACGCACGACATTCTGTCGGGTCAGGTCGAAAACCGATGCCGTAATGAAGGAATTCCAGCCAGTCGGCTGGTACTTCAGGCCGATCTCGTACTGCCTGCCGGTCTCGGGCACGAACAGATTGCCGTCGCTATCGGCGCCGGCCACCGGCTGGAACGACTCGGAATAGCTGACATAGGGTGCCAGGCCGTTGTCTGCGAGATAGACCAGGCCGGCGCGGCTGGTGAAGGCGTTGTCCTTCTGCTCGGGAATGTAGCCGCCGGCCAGATTGTCGTAGACCTTGGCATCCGACCAATCCTGGCGGCCGCCAAGGGTCAGCCGCCAGTTGCCGAACTTGACCTGGTCCTGGGCATAGAGACCGACCTGCTGCTGGGTGGTGTCGGTATCGGTGTAGGGCGTCAGATCGGTGATCGGGTACCCGTAAACCGGATCGAAGATGTTGAAACCGTCCTCGACGGTCCCTTCCGAGGCATAGTCGCGGTAAGTGTAGCGTTTGTAGTCGAGGCCGACGAGCAGCGTGTGGGCAAGCGGCCCGGTGTCGAAATCGGCTTGTGCCTGGTTGTCGATGGTGACGCCGCTGAGTTTGGTGCCGCCGGCATCTGCGTAACGGTAGTAGTCGCCGCTTGAAGGTTCCAGGCCGTTCGAGTCCGTCAGTCCGCCACCAAAGACGCCCTCCTCGGTGTGAGTGAGGTGGACGTAGCGGGCATGCTGTCGCACCTGCCAGGTTTCGTTGAAACGGTGATCGAATTCGTAGCCGATCGAGGCCTGGTCGTTGTTGTAGGAGTCGAAGCCGGGTTCGCCGACGAACATGCTGTTCGGCAGGTACTTGCCGTCCTTGCCCGGTACGACCGTGCCGTAAGCAGGCAGGTACTGCATCGCCCATCCCGAGCGGTCGCGCTGATAGTTGGCGAGGATGGTCAGGCTGGTGTCGGCATCGGGCTGCCAGGTGATCGCCGGGGCGATGAAGATGCGGTCGTCCTTGACGAAATCGGTCTGCGTGTCGCCCATGTGAGCGGCACCGGTGAGGCGAAACAGCAGCGACTTGTCGGCGTTCACGGCACCGCTGAAATCGAACTTGCCTTCATAGCGATTGAAGCTGCCGCCACCGAGTTCGATCTCGCGCAGGTTTTCCTCGGTCGGCCGCTTGCTGACATAGTTGATGATGCCGCCGGGGCTAGCCTGGCCGTAGAGCACCGACGCTGGTCCGCGCAGCACCTCGTAGCGTTCCGCGCAGCACCTCGTAGCGTTCCGCGCCATAGGAATCGAGTGCGGTGAACAGGGTGAAATTGCTCTCCTTGAGCTGTAGCCCGTCCCTGTAGAAGACGCCGTTGGCGTTCGAAATGCCGCGCAACTGCAGGCCGAGGCCGCGATTGTCGGTGCCGTAGAGATCGCCGGTGGCGCCGGGCGTGTAGCGCAGAACGCCGCCGAGGTTGTCGATCGCCTGTGCTTCCATCTGGTCCTTGGTGATCACCGATATCGACTGGGGCGTCTCGATCAGCGGCGTGTCGGTCTTGGTGCCGGTGGAGCCCTTGGTGGCCACGTAGCCCTTGACCGGCCCGAAGGCGCTTTCGACACGTTCCTGGACGTTGATCGGGTCCAGGGTGGTGGTGACCGTCTCCTGGGCCAGGGCATGGCCGCAGCCAAGCAGGGCCGGCACCGACACCGCTGCGATCAGCAGGCGCTTTCGCGCCATCCGGTCCTGCCAAATCAGTCCACGTCCCGAGATCATCCTGCGCCCCCTTTTCCAAATTTCATGTCGATATTGCCGGTCGCGACGATTTGTTGATCGTTGCAGTCATCTTCAATGTTGACTAGTAAGGTCATGTTTCATAGTCAACCGGGCATGAGCCGTCGAAAGCCGGAATCTGGAAATGCGGGCGGCCGCACTGGAGAAAAGCCATGAGCATGGCTGGAATTGATGCCCAGACTGCCTTCCATATCGACGCGGTGCGCTTTGCCGTCGGCGAGCGGACGCTGCTCGGTCCGGTCTCGCTCGAACTGGAGCGCTCGCGCGTCTATGGGCTGATCGGCCACAATGGTTCGGGCAAGTCGACGCTGATCAAGCTCATGGCGCGCCAGCAGCCGGCGAGTTCAGGCGCCATCACTTTCGCCAAGCGTCCGCTGCCGCAATGGGGCGCCCGCGAATTTGCCCGCGCGCTTGCCTATCTGCCGCAGACGACACCGGCGGCGACTGGCCTGACCGTGCGCGAACTGGCGACGTTGGGACGCTATCCCTGGCACGGCGCGCTTGGCCGTTTCCGCGCGCAGGACAGGCAGCATGTCGAGGAGGCGCTGGCCCTGACCGACATGGAAGGTTTTGCCGACCGGCTGGTGGACGAATTGTCGGGCGGCGAGCGCCAGCGCGCCTGGCTCGCCATGCTGGTGGCGCAGAACGCCGGCGTCATGCTGCTCGACGAGCCGATCTCAGCACTCGACATCGCCCATCAGGTCGAGGTGCTCGGGCTGGTCAAGGAGCTCAGCCGCAAACGCGACCTGTGCGTCGTCGTCGTGCTGCACGATCCCAACATGGCGGCGCGCTACTGCGACGAGCTGATCGCGCTCAAGGACGGCAAGCTGCTGACGCGCGGCACGCCCGGCGAAATCATGCGCAGCGATGTGCTGAAAGGCATTTTCGGCGTGGAGATGGGCGTGTTCGCGCACCCCGTCACCGGTCAGCCTGTCGGCTATGTGCAGTGACGAGATCTGATGCGGCGGCGGGAAATAGAAGGCGGCTGGCCGCTGTGAGAACAAGGAAGAAGCTGTTGTCGAGAACTGGTTTGTTGGCGGCGTTGGTCGCATCCGTCATCCTGTCGGCCGGCAGCGCGATGGCCCAGGAGCAACCGGCCGGTGCCGCGCCGGCGATTGATGCCCCCACCCCGGCTGCTCCCACGGCCCCAGCGCCGATTGCGCCGGCGCCCGCCGCACCGGCAGTCGCTCCGCCGGCCACGATGGCGCCTTCGCAGCCGGGCACCCAGCCGAACACGGCCGCGCCAGCCGAGGCCGGACCTTCGACGGCGATGGAATTGACCTTGCCGCATGACCTGTCGCCATGGGGCATGTTCATGGCGGCCGATATCGTCGTCAAGGCGGTGATGATCGGGCTGGCCTTTGCCTCCCTCGTCACCTGGACGATATGGCTGGCCAAGTCGCTGGAGCTTTTCGGCGGCAAGCTGCGCATCCGTCGCGCCGTGCGGGCGATCGGCAAGGCCGCCACGCTGAAGCAGGCCAGCAGTACCCTCGACCGCAGCGGCGGCCCGGGCGCGCTGCTGGTGCGGGCGGCCGAGGAGGAGACCGCACTCTCAGCCGGCGCCCTCGATCATGTCTCAGGCGATGGCCTCAAGGAACGGGTTACGTCGCGCCTGTCGCGCATCGAGGCGGCGGCGGCGCGGCGCATGTCACGCGGCACCGGCGTGCTGGCGACGATCGGCTCGACCGCGCCCTTCGTCGGCCTGTTCGGCACGGTCTGGGGCATCATGAACGCCTTCATCGGCATCTCGCAGGCGCAGACCACCAATCTCGCCGTGGTCGCGCCGGGCATCGCCGAAGCGCTGCTGGCCACCGCGATGGGCCTGGTCGCGGCCATACCGGCCGTCGTCATCTACAACGTCTTCGCCCGCTCGATAGCCGGCTATCGGCAGATCCTCGCCGATGCCTCGGCAGGGGTCGAACGACTGGTCAGCCGCGACCTAGACTTCCGCACCGTCGCGCCGGCCGCGCCACTGGCGGCGGAGTAGCGCCATGGGAAGCAGAATCCGACAGACCATGGATGACGATCTCGAGGAAAGCCACGAGATCAACGTCACCCCGTTCATCGATGTCATCCTGGTGCTGTTGATCATCTTCATGGTCGCGGCACCGCTGGCCACGGTGGATGTCAATGTCGACCTGCCGGGTTCGACCACAACGCCCGCGCCGAGGCCCGAGACACCGCTGTTCCTGACGCTGAAGGACGATCTGACGCTGGCGATCGGCAATGACGGCGTGCCACGCCCGGCTTTCGCCGCGACGCTGGACGCCAAGACCAAGGGTGACAAGCAGACGCGCATCTTCCTGCGCGCCGACAAGGCGGTCGCCTATGGCGACCTGATGGAGGCGATGAACCTGTTGCGCGGCGCCGGCTATCTGAAGATCGCGCTGGTCGGCCTGGAGACGGCTCCCGCGTCCAATGCCCCCGCGCCCACAGCCACCGGTGCGGCGGCGCCATGACGCAAGCGGTCGCCGTGCCCTCGGTCCAGATGTCGCGCTTCGGCTGGCGCGACCTTGGCTTGTGGGCCGGTGCTGCCGCGCTGGTCCTCGGAGCCCATGTCGCGGTCGCCTATGCAGTGCAGAATCTCACCATGGTCACCGAAGCGGACGGCGGTCCGCCACCGGCCCAGGTGATCGAGATGGCGCCGACGGTGGTGATGCCGGCCGTACAAGAACAGGTCGCCGCGCTGGACGCGGTGACGCCAGATCAGACCGAACCGACACCGACGACCGAGCCGACACCTGAAGAACCGGTCGAAAAGGCGGAGCCGGTTGTCGAGCCGCCGGAAGCGGTCGCGCCCGACGAGGCCGAACCCAACCGGACCGAAACGGCTGAACAGGCCGATCAGCCGCCGCCGGATGAGGTCATCCCGGATGTTGTCGAGGCTGTCACGCCAGACGTCGTCATTCCCTTGCCGCAGCCGAAACCGGTCGAAATTGTCAAAGACAAGAAACCGGTCGAGGCCAAGGCGAAAAAACCTGTCGAGAAGCCCAAGCCGCGGCTTAAGAAGGAGAAGGCGGCTCCGCCGAAGACGGCAACCGTCGCCAGCGCCGACGCACGGCCCGCGGCCAGGACCGCCGCGCCGAAGGCAGCGGAATCGACGTCGCGCTCCGGCGACTCCAGCAAATGGGACTCCCGTCTGGGTGCCTGGATCAAGCGGCACACGCGCTATCCCAGTTCTGCCAAGGCCCGAGGCGTGGAAGGCAGGCCGTATGTCGCCTTCACGGTCGACTCGTCCGGCCGGGTCCTGTCTGCCAGGCTCTCTCGTTCCTCCGGGGATGCGGATCTGGACCGTGCGGCGCTCGCCGTGCTGCAAGGCGCCACGGTGCCGGCACCGCCGCCGGAACTCGGTTCGCGTCTGAGCCGTACAGCGCCGTTCGTGTTCAGCCTGCGCAACTAGGATCGAATTTGATCGAAGCGGCCTGTCAGTAGGCCAGCGACAGGCTCAGGGCCTCGACCTGTTCGAGATAGAAACGGCATTTCGTGCGCAACAGCTCGAGGCCCGGGGCATCGGCGCCGTTGATTTCGATGGTCTGCATCATGAAGTCGAAATGGGCGTAGAAGGCGTCCACTGTACCCCAGAGACTGTCGGCCTGGCAGCTGTCGGCAATCGCCATCGAGACGAGTTGGCGGGCCTTGATCCGCGCGGCGTCAGGCGATGGCGGCCGCCTGACGATCAAGACGTCGAGCCGGCTGAAAATGCTTTCCCTGGCATCGACGCTTCTGATGTTGGCTATCATGTTCATGTGCAGGTCCCCCTTGGCATTCCAGACGCGCAATAGGTTCCGGTCTGAAATTGAAAAACTGGTGAGCAGAGCATTTTCAGCGGCGCCAATGAGCGCGTGGCGTTTTGGCGGGCGACATGCATCAAGCTAGCGCGACCGGATGCCGGTCCTGCGGGCAGGATGCAATCAGGGCCGGGATTGCGGTTGCATCGGAGGGGTGGCCCCTGATGATGTTGGCGACCTCGGCATCTGCCTGCTCGAACCAGTAGACCATGTCGGCGCGGCGCAGGTCCGTCGCGGCTTTCTTCAGCAGCGGCAGCAGGCTTTGCAGTGCGCACAGCGTCTCCCAGCGGTTTGGCCGCGAGGTCGAGCCGGCCACCGCGCATGCTGACGATTGCATCTCGTTAGGCTCTCCGTGGCTGGGCGGCGCGATTGTCTTTTGCCTGCGCCTTGGGGTGCAGCGGGTTGCCGCTGAGCTGCGCGTGTCTGGCTGGCCGTGCGCCGCGAAGAACGTCGAAGGCCTCTGCATAGGCCATGCCCAGCAGATAGGAGATCATCGGAAAACGGCTTGCTTCGGCCATTTGCACGAGCTCATTGGTCATCGACGAAATATATTGAAGACTATCGATTTCCGACTGGCGTAAGGATTGATTTGGCACGTGCTGCTCCTGTCTCTGGTTATACCCTGGGAACGCGTTACTGGCCGAATACACATTGTTGGTCGACTAATTGATGGATTGGCCCGCGGTGGAGGGATCTCTTTCCGGGGTCGAGAGGGTCAAGGCATAGATCGGTGCGTCGGTGAGGCTGTCGAGACCAAGCAGCCGCTTGATCGCGGAATGACTGAGCGCGGCCGTCGGGCACGCCGACAGGCCATGATTAGTCGCCGCCAGCATGATGTTCTGGCCGATATGGCCGGCCTCGATCAGCACCACACGATAGGCGTTGGCGTCCTCATATTTCCACATCGTGCGGTCGAGCCTGGCGCAAAGCAGGATCAGGCACGGCATGGCGTCAGCCCACTCCTGTCCGCCGACCAGTTCGGAGATCTTCGGCAGATGGTTCGCGGAAATCCTGCCAAGGTCGTGGTCGGCGGCGGAATAGTGATAGACACCGGGTTCGAGGCCATCGACGCCGAGCGCGACCACATAGGCCTCATAGGGATTTCGCGCGCCGCCGGAAGGGGTCATGCCAAGCGGCAGGGTGCCGACGCAATTGGCGGTCTCACCGATGATGCCGAGCCCTGCGAACAGGCAATCGGAAAGCTGTTTGGCCGTGATGGTGGGCTGAGCCGCCGTGCGGTTGGTGCGGCGCCGCGCCATCAAGCCAAGAAGTTCGTTGTCTTCCAGTGCATTCGGCAGCTGGATGGCGCCGGCGGAATTCTTGAGCAGGAGGTCCGGCTGCGGCGTATGGCCGGCGCGTTCTATCTGCCGCTCTTCCGCTTGCTCGATGGTCATGTATTCGCTGTCCTGGACGCAGAAATGCATCAGCGCCGTCGGAAGCCCCCAACTCCATTGTCCCGAAAACTGTTCCTCCTGCTCGGCGAGAGGCGATCCGGCGGTGACCAGGGCGGAAAAATCGAGCAACCGGGGAACGACAGCTTTCAGCTCGGACTTCGACCAGCCATGGGCGCGGGCAATGTCCGCCGTCGATGCCCATTTGTCCCACGATGCGAGAAGGCCGACCATATCAGGGCTGCATTCAAATACGCTTCTGGTCAGGAAGTTGCATGCCGTGACCTTGTTCGGGCCAGGGTAGAAAACAAGCGTTTTCGAAGAGCGCATTTTCATGAAGCTGGATGCCATCTGCGGAGCCGAGGCGCCGACAAGCGAACCGCTCGTCGGCGCAGAACGGCTTCAGCGCTTGTTGTAGTGCATGCCCTGCGAAAAGAAGACGGTCTGCGTGCCGGCGGCAATCGTCAGCTTCGGAGTATTGGTCACTTTCTTGGCCATTTTTATCCCTTTCCTGACCCCAATCTGGGATCCGTTGAAGGACCCCCGGAACGGGATCCGCGCGAAGAAAGGTAAGGTCGGAAGAGTTAATGGTTTGTTAAAATTATAGTAAAACCACGAGTCGAAGGCGGATGCGTGGATTATCTTTCTTGGTACCAAAGTGTAAAATATCGATTTTATTCAGATACAGAGTAGACAATCGTTGGCGTACGCTTTATCGGCGTACGCTTATTCTTAATTGGCGTAAGACACGGCGATCCGAGGGATTAGCCCAACCCGTCCCGGGTGAGGCTGACAACCAGTTGGTCGACGCCCGGATCGTCGAGACTGATGACATGCGCCATGCTGATGGCATCCCTTGCGTGGATGTTGGCAATGTCGCGCCGCATGATGACGGACACGAATGCCGGGCCGGCCTCCGTCAGAAGCATGGCCTTGCCCATCAGCACCGGTTCGGAGATGGGAGCCCATTGCACGGAGATCAGCGACGGCTCTCCGGTCTGGCGGCGATTGATGCCGCTGAAATAAATCCAGTTCAGCCGCGAGATCGCCACGCCATAGTGATTGCCGCGCGCTCGTGCCCAGGTCGATCCCCGGCGCTCCGACCACCCGGTGACCCGTCGAAAGGTGACCAGTTCGGCTTCGCGCCGCACGAAGGTAACCGAGCGCACCAGGAGGTCGAGGCGGCCCGGGATCGAGAAATAGGTGAAATAGGTGCCGCCCGCGATCGAAGGGCTGGGAGGGCGGATCATCTGGTTGAACAGGCTCTCGGACACCGGCGGCAGGCCGCGCATCACTGGCTCGGGTGTGCCGGGATCCTGGTACAGTTCCGCCTCGTCGATGCGAAAGTAGTCGCATATCAGCTTGGCTGTGGCCTTGTTGGGAACGGTCTGCCCTTGCAGGTAGCGTTCGAACTGGGTGCGATTGATGTGCAGCTCACGGCATACCGCGCTTACGGAGGCATGGTCCTTGCACAGCCGTCTAAGGTTTGCAGCGAGATTCTCGCGAATTGACACGTCTTTGCTTCCGCAGGCGGATTTTTCATTTCGACTCGAAATCCATATAGCGTCTCCGGTCGCCCCCGCCGAAACGCCTTGGCCACAACGCACAGAAAAAACTGATTTGGTAACGTCAATTTAGTGGGGCGGTTTGCAAAAAAAACGGAAACAATCGACGAGCGCTTCCGCCATAAGTCCAATTGACAAAAGTCTTGCCGGAGATTGCGAAAACAGACGGCGCGGCGCGCGGCCTTTTAGGCGCGCCGGCACGGCAAATGCCAGCCGTGGAGGCAAGCCCGGACGAGCGTCGCGGAGTGCATATGGCGCGGAGAGCGAGGAATTAATCCGCTGGTGGAGCTGAGGAGGATCGAACTCCTGACCTCGTCATTGCGAACGACGCGCTCTCCCAGCTGAGCTACAGCCCCGTCCAGCGGATGGGCGCATTTATCGGGCGCCGCGGTTTCCTGTCAAGGCGGAGGTTTGCCGAAATCCAGTGGCCTGGCAGCCGTACCGGCGCACCGTGGCAGGCGGCCCTTGCCGGTTTCGCGTGCAATGGCTACATGTCGGCAACAATTGGAGACCGGCATGCTCGCCCTCATTCAGACAATCGTCATGGCGCTCGACCTCTACTGGTGGATCATCATCGCATCGGCGATCTTTTCCTGGCTTTACGCCTTCAACGTCGTCAACTCGCGCAATCAGTTCGTCGGTTCCATCGGCAACATGCTCTATCGGCTGACCGAACCGGCGTTGCGGCCGATCCGCCGTTTCATGCCGGACCTTGGCGGCATCGACATCTCGCCGATCATCCTGCTTCTGATCCTGTTCTTCCTGCGGCAGTTCATATTGACCAGTGTGGCGCCTCTGGTCCTGTGAGGCCGATGATCGTATGAGCGCGCCGTTTCGCCTGGGCGATGATGGCGTCGAGCTGTTTGTCCGGCTGACGCCGAAGGCTGCGCTGGACAGGCTCGAAGGTTTCGAGACCACGGCGGACGAGCGAAGCCATCTGAAAGCGCGCGTCCGCGCCGTGCCGGAAAACGGCGCCGCCAATCATGCGCTCGAAAAGCTGATTGCCAAGGCGATTGGCGTGCCGGGGTCCGCCGTCTCGGTTGTCGCCGGCGGCACGGCGCGGCTGAAGACCGTGCGCATTGAAGGCGATCCGGAGACGCTGGCGAAAAGCATCGAGGCGCTCGGCCATCAGGCCTGATGTCCTTGCCGGAGGGTCAATCCCCCAGCGGCAAACGCGGATCGTCAACTTTCAACGTGTTGACGCTCTGCTTGATGCGGCGCAGATTTTCCAGAACCCTTGGTCCGCGCGTCTCGGCGACCGAGGTGACGATCATGTCGACGATCGACAGCAGCGCATAGCGCGACGATGTCGGCTTGTAGATATTGCCGTCTTCCAGCGACTGGAAATGGATAACCGTGTCGGCGACCTTGGCGAGCGCGGAGTCCGGCGGGGTGATGGCGATCGTCGTGGCGCCATATTGCTGGGCGACCTGCACCGCATCGATGACCGATCGTGCATAGCCGGAGACGGAGAAGGCGATCAGCGTGGTGTCGGGGGTGGCGACGGCGGCGTACATGCGCTGCAACTGTCCGTCGATCTGCGCCAGCACCGACACGCCAAGCCTGAACAGCCGGTTCTGCATTTCGGTCGCCATCATCGACGAAATGCCACCGGAGCCGATGCACAGCACATTGCCGGAAACCGCGATGCGTGCGGCGACGGCGACCAGCGTCGTCATGTCGAGGTTTTCGCTGGCGCGCTGGATGGCCGATATCGCCGCTTCGGTGATGGCGGAAGCGATGCGCTGTTCGCGGGCATCGCGGCTCAACGGCTCCGGCGACAGATACTGGCCGCCGATGGCGATGGCTTGCGCCAGATAGAATTTGAAGTCGCGCAGGCCCTCGCAGCCGAGGTTGCGGCAGAACCGCGTCACCGTCGGCTCGCTGATACCGACGCGCGCGGCAATTTCCGAAATCGCCGCCTTGGAAACGAAGTCGAGGTCTGCCAGCACGAAGCCGGCCAGCTTGCGATCCGACTTCGTTCCGTCCTGCGACATCAGCTGCAGGCGCGTGATGATGTCGGCCGGCGTCTTCATGCTGATATTTTCATAGAGGCAGGCCCGTCGCCTTGTCGAACAGATGGATGTTGCCGGGATCGACCGAGACCGGCAGCAGGTCTCCCGGCCTGACCGGCACCCTGTCACGGAATACGGCGCGTACCGTATCAGCACCGATAGCGCCATAGACATGTGTTTCGGAGCCGGTGGGCTCGACGACATCCACCCTGATCGCCATCGCGTCGACAGCCTCGCCGATGACAAAATGCTCGGGCCGGATGCCGGCCTCCACCGCGCTGTCCGCCGGCACCTGTTTGCCGGCAAGCGCCAGCCGCCCGCCGCCGGCCGATTCGAACCAGGTTTTCTCAAGCGTCGTCTTGAGCGAACCCGAGACGAAACTCATCGACGGCGAGCCGAGGAAGGAGGCGACGAACTTGTTGGCCGGCCTGTCATAGAGCTCCAGCGGCGCCCCGACCTGCTGGATCCTGCCGCGATCCATCACGACGATGCGGTCGGCCATGGTCATAGCCTCGATCTGGTCGTGGGTGACGTAGACGATCGTCGACTTCAGCCGCTGGTGCAGCGCCTTGATCTCGACTCGCATCTGCACGCGCAATTGTGCGTCGAGATTGGACAGCGGTTCGTCGAACAGGAACACAGACGGTTCGCGCACGATGGCGCGGCCCATGGCGACGCGCTGGCGCTGGCCGCCCGACAGCTGGCGGGGATAGCGGTCGAGATAGGAGAAGAGATTGAGGACCCCGGACGCCTTCTTAACCTTCTCATCGATTACCGTGCGCGTCTCGCCGCGTATCTTCGGGCCGAAACCGATATTGTCCGATGCCTTCAGATGCGGAAACAGCGCATAGGACTGGAACACCATGGCGATGTTGCGCTGCTGCGGCGGCAGCGCGTTGGCGCGCACGCCGCCGATCAACAGATCGCCGGAAGTGATCGTCTCCAGGCCGGCGAGCATGCGCAGCAAGGTCGACTTGCCGCAGCCGGACGGCCCGACCAGGACGACGAACTCGCCGCTCTTGATATCGAGGCTGATGTTCTCGAGGATCTTGTGCTGCCCGAAGGATTTCGACAGGTCGCGGAACTCGACGTCGGTCATGCTCACGCTCCCAATATGTCGTCGATGAAGGGCAGGCAACCGGCGGTCAGTCCCGCGTCCACGGGCATCACCACGCCTGTTACTCCCGATGCGCGATCGGACGCAAGGAAAGCGACGGCTTCCGCCACTTCCGCAGCGTTGACGATGCGACCGAGCGGATAGAGCCGCTGCAATTTGCCGAGGATTTCGGGATCCTTGGCAAGGCGGTGGTCCCAGGCGGCGGTGCGGATCGATCCGGGGCAGACGACATTGGCGCGCAGGCCGCTGCGGCCGAGCTCGACGGCGATCGCCTTGGCATAGGCGTTGATGCCGGCCTTGGCCGCGGCATAGGCGGGATTGCCGAAATGCGCGATGGCGTTGACCGAGGAGATGAAGACGACGCTGCCAGAGCCACGGCTGGCCATCGCCTTGACCAGCGGATCGGCGAAATTCATCACGCCGGTCAGGTTGAGGTCGAGTTCCTGCTCAATCCTGTCGGGGTTGAGCGCGGGGAGCGTCTCGGCGCGCGTCCAGCCGGCATTGTTGATGAGAATGTCGGGCACACCGTCCCGGTCGAGGATGGCGGCGATCGCCGTGGCTATCGACGCCTTGTCGAGAAGATCGAAGACGTGGCGGGCGGCAAAATGCGGGCTCTTCAACGCCTCGCTCGACTGGTCGCAGCCTACGACCCTGGCGCCCCTTTGCGCCATCAGCGCCACGATGGCCGTGCCGAGGCCGCCGCCCGCACCCGTCACAACGACAGTCTTGCCCTCGAATTCGGCCCTGCCTTCGAGTTCCGTTTGCGAAACCACCGTGCGTCATCCTCCGGGATCTTCGACAGGTCGGATCAGGCCTAGTCCACAAAATGTAATTAAGCAACAGAATAATCTGCTTGCAAGCCTTCAAATCCTCGATAATGTAGGAAAGTCACATAAATCTTCTGCTTGGGTAACGAAGAGGCGCGCAGGCGCAAAAATCAAAATGGGAGAGTTCAAATGAGTCTTGCAAAATGGACTGTCGGCCTGATGGCCGGAATGAGCATGCTGGCAATTGCGGCGCAGGCGGATGCGGGCGAGGTGCGGGTCACCGTGGCCGAGTACAGCGCCAAGACTGGCCCATATTTCGACAGCGTCAAGAAGGAATTCGAGGCGGCGAACCCCGGCATCACGGTCAAGTTCGAAGTGGTGCCGTGGGATGTGCTGCTGCAGAAGCTGACCACCGACATCACCGCCGGCACCAATGCCGATCTGTCGATCATCGGCACGCGCTGGCTGATCGACTTCGTCCAGCAGGATGTCGCCGAGCCGCTCGACGGCTACATCAAGCCCGACTTCAAGGACCGCTTCATCGACACCTTCCTGTCGCCCTCGATCATGGATGGCAAGACCTACGGCCTGCCGATCGCTGCCTCGGCGCGCGCCATGTACTACAACAAGGAGCTGTTCGAGAAGGCCGGCATCGCCAAGCCACCGGCAAACTGGACCGAGTTGCAGGAAGATGCGCGCAAGATCAAGGCTCTGGGGTCCGGCACGTTCGGCTTCGGCCTGCAGGGCAAGGAGATCGAGACCGACGTCTATTACTACTATGCGATGTGGTCCTACGGCACGGAAATCCTCAACAAGGACGGCACTTCGGGCCTGAGCACGCCCGGCGCGCTTGAAGCCGCCAAACTCTACAAGTCGATGATCGACGAAGGCCTGACCGAACCCGGCGTCACCTCCAACAACCGCGAGGACGTGCAGAACCTATTCAAGCAGGGCAAGGTCGGCATGATGATCACCGCACCCTTCCTGTCCAACCAGATCAAGGACGAGGCGCCGAACCTGAAATACGGCGTTGCGGCCATTCCCGCTGGACCGACCGGCGCGCGCGGCACCTATGGCGTCACCGATTCCATCATCATGTTCAAGAACTCCAAGAACAAGGACGAGGCCTGGAAGCTGCTCGATTTCCTGTTCACCACGGAGCAGCGTGCCAAGTTCACACAGGGCGAAGGCTTCCTGCCGGTGAACAAGGAAGAGGCCAAGATGGACTACTACGTCAACAATGCCGATCTGGCCGCGTTCACCGCTCTGCTGCCCGACGCCCGCTTCGCGCCGGTCATCCCGGGCTGGGAAGAGGTCGCCCAGATCACGTCGGACGCCATGCAGAAGATCTATCTCGGCGGCGACCCCGAGGCCGGTTTGAAAGACGCAGCCGCCAAGGCCAATGCGGTGCTGAAGAAGTAGGGGCAGTGCTGAAGGAATAGGGCGTATCTCCCTGCGCCCGTGGCGCGCCCCAGATTCAGGCGGGGCGCGCCACATCTTGCAGCCTCGAGCAGAAAGATAGTTCGTCGATGTCAACGCCGCCCAGCCAGGCTCCTTTCCTCTCCCATCGGAGGGGGGGAGAGGTGGCTCGGCGAAGCCGAGACGGAGTGGGGGAACCACCTGGCAATCACCGCGAACGGATATAGGAAGAGCACCAGGCGCAAGCCTCGCCTTGCGCCCAAGGGGTCGACCCCCACTCCGTCGAGCTTCGCTCGACACCTTGTATCTACACGAGAGAGATTTCGTGGGATTAGAGCGATTGAGCCAAGGTCCGGGTGGCCGCCCGGACCTTGGCTT